>JAYUUN010000093.1:0-94614 GCA_043754535.1 Chloroflexota bacterium
TTGTCCACGTAGTTGGTGCTGACCTGGCGGCCCGCCCAGCGGCAGTCGATCACGGCAAGGCCGACCTGAAGGCCAAGATGCCCGACATGGATATGAGCCGCTAACCACCGACCACGTAGAACAACTACCAGTCAACTGGCCCCCGCTTCTCCAGCGGGGGCCAGTTTTGCGCGCTCTTTTGGCGACTTGACGAAAACCGCCTGGCTGCCTATAATGGGGGTAGGCCAGCACGTTTGGCAACGAAGCGGCGCGACAGAGAGCGACGGAGGTAGGGCAATGGATGCAGCCGTACTGGAACAAGCGAAGCAGGGCGATGCCGACGCATTCGCTGTGATCTACGAGCAGTATCATCTGGCAATCCACAATTACGCCTATCGGCTGCTGGGCAACCAGGAGCAGGCCGACGATGTAACCCAGGAGAGCTTCATTCGCGCCTACCAACACCTGCGCGAGCTACGCGACGAGGCGGGGCTGCAAGCCTGGCTCTACCGCATCGCCTCCAACATCTGCATGGACAGCCTGCGCCGCCGCCGCATTATCTCCTGGCTGCCGCTGCGTCATGATAATGACGACGACGAGCAGCACGGTAGCCGCAATGAGCAGGATGCCCAGGTGCCACCTACCCCTGATTTCAGCATCCAGTACGCCGAGTCCGATCTTGTCCACAAGGCTCTCGCTCTGCTACCCCCCCCGCTAGCCACCTGCCTGGTGCTACGTACCGTCGAAGGCTTCTCCTGCGAGGAGATCGCCGACATCCTCAAGATACCACGTGGCACCGTCTGGAGTCGGCTGGCCCGCGCCCGCGAACTGTTCGTTGCTAGCTACAACCAGGTGAGCCACGAACTGGGAGGCAGATAGAGTTGGGTTGTTCCGGCTACAAAGACCTCCTCTCTCGCTACATAGATAATGAACTAAGTAAGCGTGAGCGCGAAGAACTACTTGCACACCTGCAACATTGTAGCAAGTGCAGCCACGCCCTGGCAAAGTACCGGCAAGTGGAGAGCCTGCTGGCCCAACCTGGCCGCGAGGAAACGAGGCCGAACCCAGCGGTGCGCGACCGCGTGTTGGAGGCAATCCGTCCCGCCAGCCAGCAGCCTCCCCGCCCCCTGCGCCTCCCCGCCCACCGGGGCCGCCTGCGCTGGGTGGGACTGCTTGCCCTGACCAGCGCAACCTTCATCTTCACCGTACTGCTGGCCCAAAGCCAGACGGGGTTTCTCACCAACTTGCTGACCAGCCCGCCCAAGCCGAGCAGCACACCCGACTTTGGTGCTACTGCGCTGGTCAGCAAGGCAGCTACTGCTACCTCGGTCGCTGCCCTACCGCCCGCCCATGTGGTCAGCGTGCAGCCAACCACCAGCCCGCTGGCTCTCGACCAGCCGATTGTTGCCCGCTTCGACGTGGCGATGATGCAGACCTCAGTGGAGGAAGCCTGGCAGATCGCGCCGCCTGTCCCTGGTAGCTTCCTCTGGACAGCCGACAACGAGCTAACTTTCCAGCCCTACAGCCTCGGCTATCTGCCCGGCATCACCTATACCCTGACGATCAGCAACACCGCGCATGGCAGCACCAACGGCGCACTGATCACCCCGGTCGTCTACAGTTGGATGACACGGCCAGCACCCCGCCTGCTTAGCCACGAGCCAGCCGAGTTCGCCAGCAGCACGCCGCTGACCGCCCCACTTACCCTGCGCTTTGATCGCTCGATGCAGCACGCTGCTGTGCAGGCCGCCTTCAGCCTCAGCCCCAGCCAGCAGCTTGAGTGGACATGGGCGGCAGACAGCCAGAGTGCGACAGTGCAGCCGACCACACCCCTCAATCCCAACCTGGCCTACGTGGCTACCCTCGGCCATGCTGCCCTCGACAGCAGTGGGGTTAGCATTGGCCGCGACCAGGCCTGGCGGTTCAGCACAGCAAGCCTGGCCCAGCTGACGTTTGCTGCGACCACCCTGGCGGGCAACATAGTACTACCCCTCGCCTATAGCCCGGCTGCGAGCTACAGCCTCACCTACACCCTCACCCGCCCAACCCTGACTGCCACCAACTTGCGCTTCGACCTCTACCATGTGATCCCCACTGCGGTCGCCTTTGGCAGCCGCGCCGATCAGCGCACCCTGCTTGCCAGCTTCGCCGCCCCCGCCGAGGGCAGTAGCTCCTTGACCGCCATCCTCGCCTTCGACCTGCCAGCAGTGGGTGACTATCTCCTGTTGCCCCAAATCGAGGGGGACGACCTGTTCAACCGCACGGTGCAGGGCTGCCTGCTGATCGTCGGGGCAGAACAGGTGCGGGTGGAACAGGTTGGCGCACAGGTGATCCTCTGGGCTACTAGTGGGGGGGCAGTGGTAGCAGGGCTGGCCCAGTTCTACGACGCGCAAGGGGTGCTGCTGGACAGCGGCCCAACCGATGCAACTGGTAGCTACCTGACCACCCTTGCTCCCGGCGTGCGGCCCGCCTTTGCTGCCCTGCGAGTAGGAGACCAGATACGCGCAGTGCTGCCGCTCGACGGCCAGCCTGCCCCCGCCAGTACCGCTCGCCTCTATGCCTACAGCGACCAGCGCAGCTACCAGCATGGGGAGAGCAAGATCAACTTCAAGGCGATCCTTTTTCTCGGTGACAGCGCAGGCTATAAACCTGCTGTGGGCGAGACCACGATCAACGTCGCCCTAGAAGATGCGGCGGGCGCACAGATTGCCAGCACTGCCTTGCGGCCCGACGACTTTGGCGCGGTCAGCGGCTCCTTTCCACTGTTGACGGGCCTGCTGGGGGGCTGGTACAGCCTGAAGGCGACCGCCCTCGACCAACAGTACAGCCAACCCCTCTACGTGCAGGGCGGCTTCGGCTGGCAGAGCGCAGAGCAGCTAGCGAATGCCGCTCCGCTACCCCCCCCCCGCAGCGACGAGCCTGCCAACAACAGCCGCTTCACGGCAGCAGCCCGCAGCTACCAGGTGGGCGAGACCGCCGCCCTCACCCTCACCCTACCAACGGCACCGACCACCCCAATGGCGGGGCTGCTGCTGCTGCGCCGTGATGGGATGATCAGCCGCCAGCCAGTGGTGATCACGGCGGCGGAGAGTAGTTTCAGCTTGCCGCTGCCCACTGCTGCCCAGCCACTGGCGGTAGCAGAACTACTGCTGGCGGATGGCAGCGGCAGCCTGCGAGTGCCAGTGCAGGTAGGGGCGCGCAACCCATTGCTAGACGTGCGGCTGGGCCTGCCCGCCAACATCCATCCTGGCACGCCAACTACCCTCACCCTCGCCCTGAGTAATGGCGGCCAGCCGAAGCGGGGCAGCGTCAGCCTGGCGATCAGCAGCCAGCCTGCCGCTGACAGCCTACCCTCTTACTTCTACCCCCCCTTCAGCCTGGGGCTGGTGGGACAGAGCGAGCCGGGTAGCGTCGCTTACTGGAACGCCAACCTGGTGGTCAGCGAGAGTGGTGTGCTGACTGTCCCCTTCGTGCTACCCAACGACGCGGCAGGGGGCTGGTGGCTAACGGCGCGGGCTATTGGGGACGACGGGGCAGTAGGCGAGACGGTTAGCCGCCTGACAGCGGTCGAGCCGCTCAGCCTGCGCCCGCTCACCCCCACCTATTTTGTGCAGGGGGATCGTGCTACCGTTGGCGTGCGGCTGCACAATAGCACCGGGCTGCCGCTCAAGGGCCGCGTCACTCTTAGTTCGGACGGCCTCACCTTCCTCAAACTCAATACCCTCCCCGCCGCTCAGGACGTGCTGATCGCTCCCTTCAGCGACCGCGATGTACAGTGGAGGGTCGAGATGCGGCGCAGCGGCAATGTTGACCTAGTGTTCGACTTTGCGGCTAACAGCGACGGTAGCCGCGAGTTGGGCCTGCTGCTGGATAGCTCCCGCGAGTTGCGCGTCCTCGTGCGCCCAGTCAGCCCACCCATCGTTAGCGCACTCGCGGGCGTGGCCGAGGAGGGGCAGCCGCTCACCTTCACCATCGCTAGCAATCTCGCCAGCGATCTCAGTCGGGTGGAGCTAGAAGTCGCGCCGTCACTAGCCGCCTTCCTGCTTGGCAGCATAGAGGCGATGACGGACGCGCCAGCCACGGGGGTGGAGCAGATCAGCAGCCAGGCGGCCAGCGTCGCTAGCCTCGATCTCGCCCTGCGCCAGTTGCGCTACAGTAGGCTGACCCTTGCCCCCGCCAGTGCCATGCTAGCCCGCACCTTGCCGCTAGTCTACGCCAGCCAGCAGGCAGATGGTAGCTGGCTGCTGGCTGGTAAGTCGGACTTCAGCACGACAGCCCTCACCCTGCACAACCTTGCGCGGCTGCGTGACAGCGGTGTGCCACCCGACAACAGGGTTAGCAGCCACGCGGTTGCCTACCTGCGGTCGCAACTACCCACCTTGCAGGGAGAAGACCTGGCCTACGCTTACTACGTGCTGGCTCTCTACGGGGCCGCCGACCTTGATGAGGTGCGCCCGCTGCTCGCCGCCCCGCTCGACTCCTTCGGGCAGGCCGCCCTGATCCTTGCCCTCGACAAGCTGGGCGACCGCTCTGCTGCCCGCCTGCTCGCTCGCCTGCTCAGTAGTCAGGCGATGCTCGACGCACAGGGGGCGCACTGGCTGGCCGCCTCTGCCCCGGCCAATCTTACCAGCGCAACCGTGCTGCTTGCCCTCAGTGGCAGCCTCAGCGATGACCCGAATATTGGGCGAGGGGTACGCTGGCTGGCAGCCCAGCGGGTGGCTGGGGGCTGGGGTTCGCCACGTAGCGACGCAGCCGCCCTCGAAGCTCTTAGCAACTATGCAGCGGCGACCAACGACGGCCAGATCATCAGCCTGGCTAATCGACCTGCCGAGGGCGATGGCCCTGCCGTTGGTGGATCGCGCCCAGCCAACCAGGCACGCAGCTACCGGGCCTACCTGAATGGCACGCTGCTCAACGAGGCGGATGGCAAGCTGACCTCCAGCCCGCTCGACGACCGTACCCGCCTCAAGTTGCCCCTCGATCAGCTACACAGCGGCGCGAACGTCCTTCGCCTGGCAACGCAGGAAGGGGTGCCGCTCTACTATGCCCTGATCCTGGTCGCTTACCCAGCGATCAACGCCAGCTTTGGCGCGAGTGACGAGCAGGCAGGCCAGTTCGCAGGCAACCCCCGCACCGTCTCGGCCAGCGAAGGGAGCGACCTGCGCCTGGAACGCAGCTACAGCCGCCTGGCTGGTAGTGGCCCGCTCAAGCCGGGTGATCTCGTGCGTGTAGCCCTGACGGTGACGGCTGGCATCCCCCTGAGCGGGCTGATGGTCAACGACTACCTGCCAGCGGGCCTGACCCTCTCTGGCCCAGAGTGGCCTGCGCCCACTCCCCGGCGGCAGGCCGGTGCTTTTGGCGAGGACGAGGTGGCTAGTGACCAGCCCGCCACTACGCCGCAGGGGTTTGGCGCAGAGCAAGGGCAGGTTAGCTACTATCTGCCGGAGGTGGAGGCAGGGCCGGGGGTCAGCTACCGCTTCACCTACCTGGCCCAGGCCAGCAGCTATGGAATCTTCATCGCCCCCCCCGCCACCGTTTCGGGACGAATGGGCAGCACAGCACACACGGCCAGCGACGTGATCACCATCGAACAGGAGGATGCGGCGAAGTTATGGAGAAGTTCATCATCGAAGGCGGCCACCACCTCAGCGGCACGATCCGCCCGGCGGGGAACAAGAACGCAGCCCTACCCTTGCTAGCCGCTTGCCTCCTCAGCGAGGAGACGATTACCTTCCACAATATGCCACAGATCGGTGACGTGCATACGATGCTGGCAATCCTCGACGATCTCGGCGTGACGGTCAACACCGACCGCTGGCGAGGCGAAGGGGTGGTCAGCCTCACCGCTGCCGAAATCCGCAAGAGCGAGCCAGACCCCACTCTAGCCCGCAAGATACGCGCTTCCCTGGTGCTGATGGGGCCGATGCTAGCCCGCCTGGGGCAGGTGAAGATGGGCCACCCAGGAGGCGACCCGATTGGCAGCAGGCCAGTGGATACCCACTTTCAGGCACTCGGCGCGCTCGGTGCAGCCTGGGAGGTGGGCCGCACCACGTACACGCTCAGTGCAGCCCAGGGCTTGCATGGAGCCGACATCTTCCTGGTGCAGGCCAGCGTGACTGGCACAGAAAACGCGATCATGGCGGCAGTGCTGGCGGCTGGGCGTACTACTATCCTCAATGCAGCCAGCGAACCGCACGTACAGGAACTCTGTCACTTCCTCAACAAGCTGGGGGCGCAAATCACGGGTGTGGGCAGCAACCAGCTAACCATTGACGGTGTGGCCCGCCTGAGTGGCGGCGAGCATACCATCGAGAGCGACTACATCGAGGTGGGCAGCTACATCGGGCTGGCGGCGATCACGGGCAGCGAACTGCTGATCAAGGATGCGGTGCCACAGCATATGCGGATGACGCGGCTGATGTTCGAGCGGTTGGGGGTTCGTAGCGAGGTGCGCGGCGGCGATCTGTTTGTGCCTGGCGGTCAGCAGTTGAGGGTCAGCTACGACGTGCATGGTGGGGTGGCCTACATCGACGACGCACCCTGGCCTGGCTTCCCCGCCGACGTGATGAGCATCGCGCTGACGGTGGCGACCCAAGCTGAGGGGACGATCTTGATCTTCGAGAAGATGTTTGATGCCCGCCTGTTCTTTGTGGACAAGCTGAACAGCATGGGCGCACGGATCATCCTCTGCGACCCCCATCGGGCGGTGGTGATCGGCCCAGCCCGCCTGCACGGGGAGGAGCTATCCAGCCCCGACATCCGTGCCGGCATGGCCTTGCTGCTGGCTGCCCTCTCAGCCGAGGGGACGAGTACGATCTTCAACGTGCAGCAGATCGACCGGGGCTACGAGCGGATCGAGGAGCGGCTGCAAGCCCTGGGTGCGCGGATCGAACGCCAGCCGGTCGCGGACTAGTAGCGGTAGCCCTTCACCAGACACAGGAGCAGCATGGCAGCAATCACCAACTTTGAGCAGTTGCGGGCGGAGGCGAAGCGGCGCGGGCCGCTGACGGTGGCAGTCGCCGCTGCTCAGCAGTATTCGAGCATTGAGGCGGCCCGCGAAGCCTGCGACGCAGGGATCGCCAATGCGATCCTGGTTGGTGACGAGGAGCAAATCCGCAAGATCGCGGCGGAGAACGCGGTCAGTCTGGATGGCTTGCGCGTCATAGACGTGCCAGAGGTACACGAGGCGGCGCGGGAGGCCGTGCGCCTCGTCCACGACGGCACCGCCCAAATCCTAATGAAGGGCAAGCTGGAGACGGCAGACCTGCTGCGCGCCGCTCTCAACAAGGAGGCGGGGCTGCGGGCTGGCGCGCTGCTGACGGTGGTGTGGGTAGGTGAGATACCGGGCTTTGGCCGCCTGCTGTTCATCAGCGACCCTGGCGTGGTGATCAGGCCGACGATTGACCAGAAGGTAGATATTGTACAGAACGCGATCAATGTCGCTCTGCGCCTGGGGCTGATTGAGCCGAAGGTGGCGGTGCTGGCTGCGCTGGATATGGTCAGCCCGACGATCCCAACCACGGTGGATGCAGCCAACTTGAGCAAGATGGCGGATCGCGGCCAGATTACTGGGGGTTATGTGGATGGGCCGCTGGGCTTTGATACTGCGATTTCGCCAGCCGCTGCCCTGGCGCATGGCTTGCGCGGACCAGTTGCTGGTCAGGCTGATATCTTGATCGTGCCAGATATTGAGGCGGGTAACGTGCTAGTCAAGGGGCTAACTTACTTCGCTGGGGCAGCCAGCGCAGTGATAGTCGCAGGCGCACGCGCTCCCATCGTGATCACCAGCCGGGCCGACCCGCCGGAAACCAAGCTGACCAGCATCGCCCTCGCCGCCCTGCTAGCCAGCAGTCCACTGCCTCTCCACGAGACGATCCTCACCCTCGCCGACGTGCAGCAGCGCAGTTGAGCGGCTAGATGTTCGCGCTTAGCGATTGTGAACCGCTACTCTCCGCAAACCTCTTTCCCCTGAACGCCACAGATCGTGTATAATCACACAGGTACAACCGAACCAAACCACAACTGGAGAGGAGACCTGCTATGAAGCTCAAGCTGCACCGCACAGTCCGCACGCCGCACTCCGAGGAGATTTACGTCTACGACCTGGATGAGAAGGATGACGCGGGCGAACCGCTGGATATCGGCAAGATGGACTTGCACTACACCGAAGATCAGATCGTCGGTACCCTCTTGCTCTGGCAAGATTGGCAAGAGGGCGTGGGCGCAAGCCTGGACTTGCAGGCGGTAGTGGACGAAATCTTGGAGGAAATCTCCGAGCCGCTGGGCGTACCTGCCGAGTATGACATCGAGTACTACCTCTGCAACCGCGACAGCCGCCAGTTTGTCAGCAATATTGACGACGACTTTGACGAGATGTACGACAGCGATGACATCTACGGCGATGAGGAGGCCGACGAGGCGGATGAGAGCAACACCAGCGACCCCACCACCCGGCAGGCCAACGCCAACACCGACAGCAACAAGTAGACCTGGGGCGCATGGCACGCACAACCGCAGATCAGGCAGGGGCGCACAGCAGTGCGCCCTTCATCTTTGTTGGGAGGGTTGAACTATGAGTCCCTTCTTCCAGTTCCGCAACCTCGCTGCCCAGGCTGGCTTGCGCCACGCAATCACCCGACGCTGGCGACCACAGCCCGACGGCACGCTGGTCGAGTTCAACCTCGGCTACCGCTCCGCCGCCCATCGCCTAGAGGACACCGCCGCCAACTGGCGATACCTGGCCGCCGAGTTGGAGATCGAGCCAGCGCAGATCGTGGGGGCGCAGCAGGTGCATGGCGGCGTTGTTGCCCCGGTTGGCCGCGCCAATTGGGGGGCAGGTATTCGGCTGCAAGCCTTTGCCACCAGCGTAGAGGGCGCAGACGTGGTGGATCAGCCACCAGAGCAGCCCGCCGTTGCCAACGCTGACGGGCTGGTGACGGCGGTGCCGTACACCTGGCTGCTCTGCGCCTACGCTGACTGTGCGCCACTGCTGGCATACGACCCCCGCCAACGGGCTGTTGGCCTGGCCCACGCGGGCTGGCGCGGGACGGTAGCCGGTATTGGCGCGGAGATGGTGCGCCAGATGGCCGCCACCTTCAGCAGCGATCCCGCCGACATCCTCTGTGGCATCGGCCCCGCCGCTGGGCCAGAGAGCTACCAGGTGAGCGAGGAGGTGATCGCAGCAGTGCTAGCTGCCTTCCCCCACCAAGGGGAGACCCTGCTGAACTTTAGCGGGCAACCAGCGGGCCACGCCCTGCTCGACCTGTGGCAGGCTAACCGCAGCACCCTGCTTGCCGTGGGCGTGCCAGCCGCCAACATCGAAGTGGCTGGCATCAGCACCCTGACCAATGCAGACCAGTTCTTCTCTGCTCGCGCCGATGGTGGCTTGGCGGGCAGGTTCGTGGCGGTGATCGGGCTGCGGGGGGCAGATGCGCCAACTTTGCGCTCCTAGCACGCTGCCCCGCGCTTGCCCGCTGCGTGCTATAATGGCTGGAGCCAAGATTACTTTAGCTAAAGGAGGGTAAGCGGATGGTGACGCAAACGACAGGGCGAACGTTCCCCCGGCTGGCCGGGCTGCCAGTGATCGGCAACCTGCACACTTTCCTGCGCGACCGCGTTGGTATGCTCGATCAGGTGAAGGAGCAGTGCGGCGACATTGGTGGCTTCCAACTGCTGGGCTGGCACGGCGTGATGATCAACTCCGCCGAGTATGCGCGCCATGTGTTGGTCACTGACGCGGCTGAGTACGAGAAGGGCATGGTGCTACGCCGCTACCTGCGCCCAATCCTCGGTGATGGGATGCTCAACAGCCTCAACGTCAAGCACCGCCGCTTGCGGAAGCTGGCCTCGCCCGCCTTCCACATGAAGCGGATCGCGGGCTACGCAACCACAATGGCCGACCACGCCGAACGCGCCCAACGACAGTGGGTGACAGGGCAGGTGGTGGATGTGCAACAGGAGATGACCCGCATCGCGCTAGGTATCGTCGGCAAGACGCTGTTCGACACTGATGTGCTGGATGAGGCGGACGAACTTGGCCGCGCCCTGACCACGGTGCTACATCACGCCAACACCCAGATCACTGCGCTGGTAAGGGTGCCACTGCATTGGCCGACTTTGCGGCATGGGGCAGTGCGCCAGGCAGTAGCCCGCTTGGACGCGACGATCTACCGCCTGATCACCGAACGACGGCGCAGCGGTGAGGACAAAGGCGACCTCCTCTCTATGCTGATCGCCGCCCAGGACGAGACGGATGGTAGTCTGGACGACAGCCAGTTGCACGACGAGGCGATGACTATCCTGCTGGCTGGCTACGAGAACACCGCAAACTCGCTGGCCTGGACCTGGTACCTGCTCACCCAGCATCCTGAGATGTACGAGAGGGTGGCAGCCGAGGCCGACGCAGTATTGGGCGGGCGGTCGCCAGTGATGGCCGACCTGCCCAAGCTGACCTACACCATGCAGGTACACAAGGAGGCGATCCGCCTCTACCCGCCTTTCTACGTGATCGAGCGGGAGACCAGCCACGACCTCAACCTGGACGGCTACCGCATCCCCGCTGGCACCTGGGTGATCATCAGCCCCTACTTCCTGCATCGCCGCGCCGACTACTACCCGCAGCCACTGCGGTTTGACCCTGAACGGTTTACCCCGGCAAACGAGAAGCGGCTGCCCGCCTATGCTTACATCCCCTTTGGGGCAGGGCCACGCATCTGCATTGGCAACAACTTCGCTATGATGGAGATACAGATCGTCCTTGCTGCTCTTGCCCAGCGCATCCGCTTCAGCCTGGAGCCAGGCCAGCAGGTTGAGCCAGAGCCACTGATCACCCTGCGCCCAAAGGGCAAGCTGCTGATGCGCGTGACGCGACGGTTATAGGTGTCGCTGGATAGCAGAATGGCCCTCAGCCAGACGGCTGTAGGGCCATTGCTACGGGAAGGGAGAGGAAGCTAGCGGCTTAGGCTACTGCCTTCGGGCTGATCCCCTCGATCCAGTGTGTGTCTGGGTCGCCAGCTACCGTCTGAACCTGGTTGGTGGTCAAGTTAAAGGGTGCATAGCCACCCACGAAGCAGGCACTCGACACTACTAGCCACAAAGCGACAACTGCGCCAGCCACAATCTTCTTGGTCATCTTAGTATCTTTCTTTATAGATGCCCAGCGGACGGGCAGTAATCAGCTTCGTTTTGGTTGATTGGTGGCTGGTTGGACGGGGTGGGGTTAGCTACTATCCGGACTCGTTAGCCCCGCTCAGCCTGCGCTCCAACTCGGCCAGGCGTTGCTCTACGGTGCTGAGGCGGGTGGCAAGGAGGGCAGAGCGGAGCAACTCATGTTGGCTACCACCTACCTGTGGCGGCGTGGTCAGCCGCTGGAGAGAGGCCAGCCCAGCGGCTAGCGCGCGCTGGTGAACAGTCAGGGCGGTCCGCCCCCGCCCAGGGTTGCTACCTGGGGGGGAGGACTGCAGCAGAACAGGGTCGGAGGACCATGGCAGGAGAGATGAGGCAAAATTGCGCCAGCGCACTGTTGAGGATGCGCCTCCCTTTAGCCGCTCATAGAACCCCGGCAGGGCCGACACCTCGCCCTTTGCCTGTATTACATAGAAGTTGGCTTCGTTGCGAACCTGGTCAATGACCAGTCCCACTCTGGGACTGCCAAAGCCCAATCGCTGGATGTTCTGGTCGTTAGCCGTGAACTCGGTGCCGCCATTGGGCCGTGAGTGGTACCAACCGACGATCCGCATATTCAAGTGCTGTGCGGCCTGGGCAAGTAGGGTCGCCCAGCCCTCGTGACTGAAAACGAAATGGCCTGCCATCGCCAGGGGGTAGGGCAGCGCGTCGGCGACCCATAGGTGCTGGCGGCTGTTGGCAGCGTATATCTGGCCGAGCAGCAGCCCCCCGACCTCGACCCGGCTAGCCCGCGCCTGGGCCATCACCTTTGCGTAGCTGCTCTGGCTAAAGGAAACTTGTACGCTAGCTTGCTCTGGTTCGCCCCAAATAGCGTGTTGCTCAGGGAAGCAGAAGGGGCTAGCGGGTAGGTAAGGGATGCAAGCGGTTTGCTCAAGCACACGCCCTGTGCTGCTGGAGGCCGCAGCGACAGGCCTGCTGCCCTCGGCAAGCGGGGTCGTCAGCAGGCGCAGGGTGTCATGGTCAACCACCCCAGCCGCCCGCAGCGTCGTGTCGCCAGCCAGAAGCTGACCGCTACGGCGCAGGAGCAGGCGAGCCTCAACCGGAGCTGTCACCCCCAGGCTGGGTAGCAGCGGTGGCAGCAGCGCAGCCAACCGCGCGTCACTGGGTAGCAGTACCTCAAAGCGGTTGTCACCCAGCAGATCAACGATGTACACAACTTGCTTTTTCATCAGGCCACTCCTTGCCGTTCGTTTCAGAACTGCAAGAGCATCGTACCCGCAAGCCTGTGGCTGGCTATGTCATTCTGTGTCAGCACTAAAACTTGACAAAGCTCGATTTCTGATCTAAGATATAGGTGGGGAAGATATGGAGACGCAACAGAGGGGGAACAGGCGATGTACAACCTTGACCGCTTCTGCGAGGCGGTGACAGCCCACTGCCATCAAGCGCGGGTGTTTGACGGCAAGAAGGCCCGGCAGCAAGACCTGGCTGACGCGATCAACATCAGCCTCACCGCCCTCAACAAGCGGCTGCACAACAAGGACGGCCACCACCTCAGCCACGAGAATGCAAGGGCGATAGTGCGTACCCTGGCGGGCTGGGAGACGGTTAGCAGTCAGGCTGAAGCGCGGGCGTTGCTCGACCTGGTAGATTGCCCCGACTTCACCGCCGCCGAGTGGCAGGCCGCCCCGCTCTGCGATCTTGTTCCCGACCTGGCTGCGCCACCAGCCCCTGCGCCAGCCACCAGCCCTGCTGCGCTGATCTACCGCCCCACTGCGCCGCTGCGGGTGCGGGGTAGGGTGGCAGAACTGGGCCGCTTGCGCCGCTTGCTCCGCCAGCAACGCTGCCTGGCGATCACTGGTCTGCATGGGCTAGGCAAGTCTACGCTCGCCACCCTCTACTACACCCAGTTTGAGCAGGAAGGCGGTCGCTGCTACTGGCAACTGATAGATGAGCATACAACAATGCGCGATTTGGCTGGCGGCTTCTTCGACGCTATTGGGCAGCCTCGCGACCTGGGGCGGCTAACCGCCGACCAGCAGGCAATTACCCTGCTCAACTGGTTGCGCCAGCAGCCCGAACGGTACCTCTTGGTGCTGGATAATTGCGAAGCCTTGCTGAACAAAAACAGTGTCTTCCGCCGCGAAGGTTTCGACCGCCTGCTGACGGGTTTGATCGAGCAGAGTGGCAATAGCGAAGCGATCCTTACCAGCCGCTACCTGCCACGCACCAACCAGGGGCGCGAACCGCTCGAGCTATGCCTCACAGGGCTGGACGCAGAGGAGGGAGCCTTGCTGCTGCGCGATCAGCAGATCGGCGAACTGCTAGGTGCCGAAGTGGGCGACCTGGACGCACTGCTGGCGACGGTCAGTACCAGAGCCAGCGGCCACCCTCTCGCCCTGATCTACCTGGTGCAGTTGCTGCGGAAGGGCTACACCCTCACTCGCTTGCTGGCCGACGAGCAGTTGTGGCGGGGCGAGATCGGGCAGAACCTGCTTGGTTCGGTCTACGCCCAGCTAACCCCCCATGAACAGCAACTGCTACAATTCATTGCCGTATTCGGCCAACAGCCGGTCACCAGGGCCGACGTAGCCGGGATGCTAGCCCAACTCAGCCCACCGCCAGATAAGTGGTCGCTCGCCAGCATCGAGCGGCACGCCCTGGTGCTGCGCCGCCGTGCGCTGGTCAGCATCGAACAGGACAGCTACTATCTCCTGCCTCTGGTGTGCCAGTTTAGTTATGAACAGCTAGCCCACGCCCCACGCTACCACGCCGCTGCCGCCCGCTACCTGCTTAGTTGCGCCCCTAATCCCAGCAACCCTGCCCGCACGCTGGCAGAGGCTCGCCCACTGCTGCGCGCCTTCGAGCAGTTCTGCGCCGCTGCCGACTACCAGGCCGCCCACCACCTGTTGGACGAGCGGCCCATCGCCTACTTGAGCGATGGTAGTCCGCTCAACCTGGTCGAGTTGCTGCACCGCTGGGGGGAGTACCAGTTGCTTGCCAGCCTCTGCGACCAGGTGTTGGTGGGCGAGAACGATTTGGCGGTGGAGCAGAGGGCCGCGGCTATGAGCAACGCGGGCTTGGCCTGCTACCTACTCGGCCAGGTAGAGGACGCAGGGGATTACCAACAGCGGGCATTGGCCGCCCAGCCGAGCGATGAGCGGCAATTGGCGATCTGCCTGACCAGGCTGGGCCAGGCCAACAATCGGCGTGGTCAGCCCGACCTCGCCCTCAGCCAGCACGAGCAAGCCCGAGCCCACGCCGAAGCCGCAGGCGACCGCCGCATCCAGGCCCAGTGCCTCGGCAACCAGGCGATGGTCTATGGCGATCTTGCCCTTTATGGCGAGTCGCTGGCCCAACTGGAAGCGGCCTTGCTGCTGGCGCGGGCGAGCGGTGACGAGCGCGGCATTGCCAGCTATCTTGCCAACCTCGGCTCGATCCATTACAAGCAAGGGGCGCAGCAGGCAGCGGTCACTTGCTATGCCGAAGCCCTGGCGGTGGCCGAAGTGATTAACTACACAGAGTGCAAGGCGGGCTTGCTTGGCAACCTTGGCCTCACCCAGATGGCTTTGGGCGACTATCGGCAGGCAGTTGATCGCTACGAGCGGGCGATTGCGCTGGACGAGCAACGCGTCAACCTACGCTCCCAAGCCATCAACCTCAACAACCTCGGCTACGCCCACGAGCAGCTTGGCTCCTACCAGCAGGCAGAGATGTACTACGCGCAAGCCTTCCTGGTTGCCACCCAGAGCGGCATTCGGCGCAGTGCGTGCCTGGCCCAGGCCAACCAGGGTAGTGCATACCGCGGTCTCGGCGACCTGGCAGCGGCGGTGGCCTGCAATGAGCGGGCCTGGAACCTGGCTGAGGAGCTGCAATACCCGCTAGGGATGACCAGTGCCGCCAATAACCTGACGCTCGTATATGCAGACCTGGGCGACTACCAACAAGCCATCGACTGGGGCAACCAGGCTCTCACCTGCGCCAGCGAAGCAAAGAATGAGGAAGGCAAGGCCAAAGCCCTGGCTCACCTGGGCCACACCTACACCCTTGTCGGGCAGCAACAACAGGCTCATCGGCTGCTGCATGATGCTTTGCAGATTGTGCAGCGCACTGGCAACCGCCGCAATGAGGGACAGTGCTGGCACTACCTGGCCGACCTGTTCGCCACCCTACCTGCCCCGCGCGAGGCCGTCGCTTGCTACATCAAGGCGCAAACTCTGCGCGAAGCAACCAGCGACCCCCAGGCGGCGGCCAGTAGTGGGCGGATCGTTGATCTCTACCAGCAGACCGCCGCCACGCTCTGGCCCGACCTCTACGCCGCCGCGAGTGCGCTAGCCGTCCTACCAGGCTGGCTGCCCGCTCTCGTTGGCGACTAGCAAGCCACAACCACAAGGTTTTGCGGGCGGATCGCTGATCCGCCTCTTTTTTTGCCCGCAAATGATGGTCAGTTTCCTTGCAACTCTGATCTTTATTTGGTAGAATGGTTCTCGGTACGTGAAGCATTAACGAGTTACGAAGTATCACTGTGGCAGTAAGTAGTTGGCAGACATATTGGTTGACATGGGATGGAGGCGGTAATTGACGGATCGGGAGGCACAAGCACGGGTGATCCTCGGCTTCGGCGAAACGGTGATGACGATCATCGCCCGAAAGCAGGTTGAGAGTTGGATGCAGCGGGTTGACTTGACCTTCAACCAGATGCGGATGCTGCTGGTGATCCGCGATGCGGGCGAGGCTGGCGCGACGATGGGTAGCCTGCGCGAGCAGGTTGGGGTCGCCAGCCTCTCCGCAATCACCGGGCTGGTAGATCGGCTGATCGAACATGACTTCGTTGAGCGTCACCCTGACCCCAGCGACCGCCGCCTGGTTCGCATCCGCCTATCGCCCACTGGCATTGCCCAGCTAGAGGCGATGTACCAGACCGATAAGGCAGTATGGGGTACTGCCCTCGACAACTTGACTGATGAGCAGATCGCGCAGGTGGCCGAGGGCCTCAACCTGTTGCGGGCTGCCCTCGAACGCTGGTCAAACGACCAGCAACCCACCGCAAACAAGTAGCTTAGCATAGGAGGGAGTCCCCTTGTCCAAACTAACCGATTTCTCGCTCAAACGCGCTTCGGTAATCATCCTGCTGATCCTTGCAGTGGTGGCCGGTGGCGCATACACAACCACCCGCCTGCGTACCGAGTTGCTGCCCGATATCACCTTCCCGGTACTATCGGTGATCACTATCTACCCTGGGGCCAGCCCCAGCGATGTGGCCGAGGGCGTGACCAGGCCACTAGAGCAGGCGATGGGCAACACGGCCAAACTGCAAACCCTGCAATCTACCAGCGGCGAGAATCTCAGCCTGATCAGTGCCAGCTTCGCCTTCGGCACTGACATGAAGGAAGCAGCCAGCACGGTAGAGAACAGCCTCAAGTCGGTAGTGCTGCCCCAGAACGCAGTCGCAGCCCGCGTGCTACGCTTCGACTTCAACAGCTTCCCAGTCGTGCAGTTGAGCCTGCTCAGCACCGACAGCAAGTTGACCCCCAACCAGCTTGAGCAGATCGCCCGCGACCGGCTCGTTCCAGAGTTGGCGAAGATTGACGGTGTATTCAACGTAGAGGTAACGGGTGGCACCACCCGCGAGGTGCAGGTTGTCTTCGACGCGGCCAAACTGCGCCAGAAGAAGCTGACTGCTGGGCAGGTGAGCGGCATCTTGCAGGCCAACAACCTCTCCTTCCCCAGTGGCACGATTGAACAGAATGGCACCAGCGTACCAATCCGCACCACCAACCAGTTCACCAGCACAGCCCAGCTTGAGAACCTGATCGTCGGGGTAGAACTGCCCGCGGGTGCAACCGGTGCAGGTAGCGGCTTTGGCGGCGCAAGCGGCGCACCGGGCGGCGCACCAAGTGGCAGCGGCTTTGGCGGCGCAAGCGGCGCACCAAGTGGCGCACCAGGCGGCGTATCCACTGGCAGCGGCTTCAGCGGCAGCCAGGCGATCACGGGCAGCTTGCCGATCAGTGGCACTGCGACTGGGGCGGCAGCCTTCCAGCCCAAGCCGATCCTGCTCAAGGATATCGCCAGCGTGGTCGTCACCGACTCGGCGGCCAGCACTATCGTGCGGACGAACGGCCAGACCGCCGTTGGCATCTCGGTCAGCAAGGCGCGGGAGGGCAACACGGTTGAGATTTCGCACAAGATACGCGATACAGTCGCTCGCCTCGCTCCTGACTTCGCCAACCAGCAGATCAAGGTGGAGACGATCCAGGATCAGGCTCCGACCATTGAGGAGTCTATCGACGGGCTGCTGAAGGAGGGGCTGGTTGGCGCACTGTTCGCTATCCTGGTCATCTTCATCTTCCTACGCTCAGTGCGTAGCACGCTGGTTACGGCGATCAGCCTGCCGCTCAGCATCATCGCCACCCTGCTAATCATGGGCTGGCAAGGGCTGAACCTCAACATCTTCACCCTCGGCGGCATCGCCATCGCGGTAGGTCGGGTGGTAGATGACAGTATTGTGGTCTTGGAGAACATCTATCGCCACGTGCAGATGGGCGAGTCGCCCCGTGAGGCGGCCTTCAACGGCACCAAAGAAGTGGCCTCGGCGATCACCAGCAGCACGATCACCACGGTGGCGGTCTTCCTGCCACTCGGCCTGGTCGGTGGCATCATCGGCGAAATCTTCCTTCCCTTCGCCTTGACCGTCACCTACGCCCTGCTCTCCAGCCTGGTGATCGCCCTGACTGTAATCCCAGTGCTGGCAATGTTCTTCATCAACGCCCGCACTGTGCGCCACGAGGAGGGCGACAGTGCCGTACAGAAGTTGTACGCGCCTGCTCTCAGCCTGGCATTGCGCCACCGCAAGCTGACCTTGTTGCTTGCAGTGCTGCTGTTCTTCGCTTCGTCCGCGCTCGTTCCTTTCATCCCCACCAGCTTCTTGCCCAACCAGGGCAGTAAGCTAGCGACAATCAGCGTCAGCCCGCCGCCAGGTGGCAGCTTCGCCACCTTGAGTGCCAAGACTGCGCAGATGGAGGCGGTACTGGCCGACCCCAAGACGCAGGTTGCTACAATTCAAAGCACGATCAGCACTGGCTCAAGCTCGTCGGCCTCGTTGCAGGCAGCCAGCCAGGGGCAGGGAACAACGACTGCCTCGATCCAGGTACGCTTTAAGGATGAGGCCGACCTCGATGCCCGCATCCGCGACCTGCGCGCAACCGCCACTGACTTGAGCAAGGACGGCTCGCGGATCGCGGTCAACGTCCTCACCGGCGGCCCACCAACCTCGCGCCTGTCAGTGATCCTCAGCGGCCAGACCCAGGATGAGTTGCGCCAAGCTGGCGAACAGGTGACCAAGACGCTAGCCGAGGTCAAGGGGCTGGCGAACCTCAGCAGCGACGTGCAGAGCGCACGCCCAGAGATCGCAGTGCAGGTTGACCCCAACAAAGCGATCCTCAGCGGCCAGACTACGATCCAGCTTGCTCTCAACATCCGCCAAATCCTCGCTGGTAGTACAGCCACGACGGTGCGGCTAGAGGGGAGCGGCAGCCCGCTCAACGTGCGCCTGCTCTTTCCCGCCGACACGCTCGGCAGCGAAGCCGCCCTGCGTAGTTTGCCGATTGGCACCGGGCCAACCGGCCAGCCAGTGTTGCTGGGCGACGTGGCAACGGTCAGCACGGCCAGTGGCCCGACCCAGGTTACGCGCTACAACCAGCGGCTGGCGGCCACCATCTCGGCAGACATCATCGCCGAAGCGACCGGCCCGCTCACCCTTGACGTAAACAAGCGGCTCAACGCGCTCGCCCTGCCTGCTGGCGTGACCCGCGAGGTGGGTGGCTCGTTCGCCCAAAATAGCAGCAGCTTCAACAACCTCGTCCTCGCCCTACCGATTGCCATCCTGCTGGTCTACCTGGTGATGGTGATTACCTTCGGCAGCCTACTCACCCCGTTCATCATCCTGTTCTCGCTACCACTAGCCAGCGTCGGCGCGTTCGTCGCACTGTTTATCACTAGGCGACCAATTGGCATCTCGGCCCTGATCGGCCTGCTGCTGCTGATCGGCATCGTAGTAACCAACGCAATCGTGCTGATCGACCGCGTAGAGCAGTTGCGCGGCCAGGGGATGCGGGTCAGCGATGCGCTAACCCAGGCGGCCCGCACTCGCGTGCGCCCGATCCTGATGACTGCGGTAGCTACCATCCTCGCTCTGCTACCGCTGGCCCTCGGCTTCAACCAGGGGTCGTTGATCGCGGCTGAACTGGCGACCGTGGTAATCGGCGGCCTGCTTACCTCAACCCTGCTCACCCTACTCGTCGTACCAGTCGTCTACAGCCTGATCGAGGGGCTGAAGCAGCGGCTGGGTGGCAACCGCCAGCCAGTAGCCCGCGTTCAGGAGCCAGTGCAGCCCGAAGCTACAGCGGCGGCGTAGAGTCTTTGACCGCAAGTACAAAGAAGGGGCTGGGCTTGCGTCCAGCCCCTCTTGTGTGTCAGATGAACAGCAACTCAGGCTTAAACCCAGCCCCGTCGCTTGAAGAAGATGTACATCCCCAGCGGCACTCCGATCAGCGTAGCATAGATCAGGAGGCTGTACCAGGCTGCGTCGTTGGGCAGGCTGGCGAGGTTCATGCCCGCGAAGCCAGTGATTGCGGTGATCGGTAGGGCCAGGGTGGTAATTACCGTCAGCCGCTTCATCACCACGTTGAGGTCATTGCTGACGCTGCTGAGGTAGGCACTCATCACGTTGCTGGCACTGTCGCGCTCGGTGTCTACCATCTCGTAGACAGAGACCATCAGGCTGTATACATCACGAAAGTAGATCAGGTTCTGCTCGTGGATACCGGGGTACTGGTGGCTGATGATCATGTTCAGCACTTCGCGCATCGGGTTGGTTAGCTTACGCATCGCCATCAAGTTGTTCTTCAGGGTGAAGATACCATCCAACACCTCGCGGCGGGGGCGTTCGATCACCACGTCCTCCATCTGGTCGATCTCTCCTTCCAGAGCGTCAAGCGTCTCAAAGTAGGAGTCGGCAATGTCGTCGAGCATCGAGTAGAGCAGAAAGTCGAGGCCGCGACTAAAGGCGGGTTCGCCAGCAGGCAGGTTCGCCAGCAGGTTCGCATCTGGGCGCGGGCCGTCGATAATGCCTACCTTCGGCTTGAACTTGATCAGGGTGGGCATCGGGGCCACGCTCACCTTGCTCTCCTTCTTCGGCTTGTTGGGCTGCTGCGGGGCCGGGAGGTCGGCTGGCTCGTCCGCCACCTGCTCCCCCTTTGGGGGGCTGCTGAGCCAAAGGTTATCTTGCACCTCACCACTACGGGTGTCGAGCAGGTTGACCTTGCTCACGTGGTTGTTGCGGTGGCCGCTGCCGTTGCTGCTGCCGTTGCCCTTGCTACTGGCTGGCGCAGGGCTGGCTTGCTGGCTGCGCTGCACCGCCTGGTCGAAAGTGCGGGCTACGACATTGCAATCCAGATCGTGGACGGTGATCAGGTAGTCGGGGGCAAGGAAGAAGTGAACCTCCGACGCTTCCAGGCAGGGGACGCTAACCTCAGACTCGCCCTTGTCAGCCTGCAAGCGCAGTTCACGGGTGACCAAGAAGATGTAGCCCTCATACTCGTCGAGCTTGGGCCGCTGGTTCTCGCCGAGCAGGTCTTCCAGGGCGAGGGGGTGGAAGTGGAACAGTTGGCCCAGCCAGGCCACATCCTGGGGGCCGGGTTCGGTCAGGTCGAGCCAGAAGGGAACACCCGCCTGCCGCTGAGCCACCCACTGCTGGGCCTCGTCGCCTACCAGCAGTTGGCCTTGACTGAGAACCTTAATCGCCATTGCCATAGCATCTCCAATCTAACTGCACAACAGGAGCGAGTAGAGCTACAATACTGCACCTGATCATTATAACACCGACTGGCAAGCTCAATCGTGGCGCAGTGCTGCTACCGGGTCGAGGCTGGCCGCTCGGAAGGCGGGGTAGAGGCCCGCCAGCAGGCCGATCAGGGCAGCAAAGGCCACAGCCCCGATCACCAACGCTGGGTTTAGCTGAAAGAGAGAGAGCTTGCCGACCAGCCCCTCGGACAGGGGGAAGGCCTGCTTCCGCAAGTAGTCGCGGGCGACGGCGTTGAGTACCTCGTTGAGCAGCCAGCCACCCAGCACCCCAACCAGCCCACCTAGCAGCCCGATCATGCTTGCTTCCAGCATAAAGAGGCCAAGAATGTCGCCCCGGTTCGCCCCTAGAGCCTTTAGCACGCCGATCTCCCGCGTGCGCTCGTAGATCGCCATGATCATAGTGTTGACGATGCCCACGCTGGCAACGAACAGGGCCAGCAGCCCCACGCTGCTTGCCATAACCTGCAAAATGGTGAAGATGCGGTTCAGCGCGTCGAGCAGAGCCTGCACCGTGTTGCTTCGCAGGCCGAGGCTGTCGATCTGCGTGCTGAGTCGGGTCGCGTCGCTGATGCTGGCTGCCTTGACCGCCAATGCGTCGTAGCCGTACTTCACCAGGTAGTCTGGCTCGTGGAACCACCACTGCTTGACCCGCAGCTTGAGGCCGTTGCCCAATTGTGCGCTAACTCCGCGCCCTGGCACTGCTACGCTGGTCACGCCCACGATGCGGCTGGCAAACTGCTGCTGCTCACCACGAGGGTCGGTGACACTGAGGCTCGCTGCTTGGCCGATCAGGGCGGCAAAGGCGGCTGAGTTGTCCACCAGCGTGCTGCTGATCACCCCCAATTGGCGCAGGCCGCTGACGCTGATCACCAGCCCGTCCTCGTCGGGGCCGAGATCGCGCCCGGCAACGAGCGGCGATTTGCTCTCCCCACTATCGCCAGAAAAGAGGTTGGCGAGGTTGAGGTTGCCCGCCCCCGCATCGCTAGTCCCGTTGAACGGGGAGCGGTGGCCCTGCACCTCTAGCAGCAAGCCGTCAGCGGGGATACCGCTGGGGAGATTGAACTGCCGGGTGACGCTGACTACACCTGGTAGGGCGGCGATCTGGACGATCACTGGCGGGGTGAGCAGGGTGTTTTGGGGGCGTGCGTCGCTCTGGTTAGTGCGAGGCCGCTGACTACCGAACACGCCGCCGTTGCTCGTCGTCGGGTTAACGTAGATCGTCTCCAGACCGAGGTTGCTAACCGTGCGGCTGATCTCTGCCTGCACGCCCACACCGAGGCTAACCATGGTCACAATCGTGACGATGCCAATGAACACGCCAACGGAGGTGAGGCCGGTTCGCACCTTGCGCCGCCCCAGGTTGGCGAAGGCACTGCCGATCATGTCGCGCAGCTTCATGAAGCCACCCCTTCGACGATAGAGCCGTCACGCATCTGGATCACCTGATCGGCATAGCTGGCAACCTTGGGGTCGTGGGTGACGAGGATCATGGTCAGGTTCTGCTCGCGGTTGAGGCCGCGCAAGAGGGCCAGCACCTCCGCCCCAGTCTTACTGTCCAGGTTGCCGGTCGGTTCATCGGCAAGCAAAATGGCGGGTTGGTTGGCAAGGGCGCGGGCGATGGCAACGCGCTGCTGTTCGCCGCCAGAGAGGATGTTGGGCCGATGATCGAGGCGGTGGCTGAGGCCAACCTGGGTGAGCAGTTCGCGGGCGCGCAGCCGTCGCTGGGCCGCATTGCTGCCCGCAATCATCAGCGGCAGTTCGACGTTCTCCCAGGCAGTACGGGTGGAGAGCAGGTTGAAGCTCTGGAAGATGAAGCCGATCACCCGTTGGCGATAGTGGTTGAGCGCGCCGCTCCTGGCCCTGGCAATGTCCTGGCCTGCCACCCACAACTGGCCGCTGGTCGGGCGTTCCAGGCCGCCGAGTAGATTGAGCAGCGTACTCTTGCCGCTGCCACTCGCGCCGATGATTGCGGCGAAGCAGCCACGCTCGATCACAAAGCTGATGCCATTCACTGCCGCGACAACGTTGTTCCCCATCTTGTAGCGGCGCACCAGGTCTACCACTCGAATCAGCGGCTCTGCCTGTCCGTTCAATCTCGCTCCCCCTCCCTAGCAACACTGCTGCATTATAAACCTTGTTGGCCCTGGCTGCAAAGCAAAACAGCCTCCCCCCTTGCGGGAGAAGGCTGCGCTGCTGCTTGCTTACTTCAGGCCGAAGTAACAGATGCTCTTTTTGCTACCGTCGGGGGTCTGGAAGGTCATGGCGTAGACCCCCTTTGGCGCACGGCTGCTGAGACCCCTGGTGGCGCGCAGGCCAACCCGCCCGCTGCTATCCACCGAGAGGGTAGGCTCCTCGTCAGTGCCGAACAGGTCGCGGGCAGAAACCACGCTCTGATCGGGGGCCGTGAGGTAGAAGCGCACATCGTCACCGGGGGCGAAGCCAATGCCAACGAAGGCGACGGCAACGCCGGGATCGGCGCAAGGCGGGGTGGCGTTGGTGTTATTGCCGCTTGGCTTCGGCACCTGGCTACACACGTCGGTGTTCGCCCCAGGGACGGGGGTTGGCTGGCCTGCCCCGCCACCGCTGCCGCTGGCTGGTAGTACCTTGAAGCGAGCGATAGCCGTCACCTTGCTGCTTGAGCCATAGAAGGTGTAAGCCCACACGCCGGTAACGTCGAAGATGGCGGGGTCGAGCGGCAGTTCACCGCTGATGCGCCCGCTGGCGGGTGCTCCACCAGGAACCGGGCGGGAGGTGCCAACTACGTCGCCGTCGGGCGTGGTGATCCAGAAGGAAATGTCCTCACCGCCCTTGAAGCCGTAGAAGCTGACCTGGATCGTCGTACCCTGGCGGGCGCAGTTGGGACTCACGGTTGCATTCTCGCTGGCGGGGATGCCGCTGCAATCAGGCTGCTGAGCGACCGGGGTAGGAGGGATCGGGGTAGAACCGGGGGTGGTTGTGCTACCAGCCTGGGTGGGCGGATTGCTCGGCTTGCCTGCGCCGTTGTACACCCAGTCGTAGTAGTGGCCGCCGATGTTGCCCATCTGCACGCGGTAGGCTGCCTGCTCACCAGGTACGTAGGTGACCACGCGCCGCTCGAAGACCTGGATCAGCACGTCGCTTTGGGTGCCGCCGATCTTGACGTTGGCCCAGTAAGGCTCGCTGATCGGGAAGCCAGTGGTGTAGAACCAGGGGTCGCTGAGGCGGCCATTGACCGTCTTGCCGCCCTCGGAAACCGGGCCGCTCTGGTTGAGGAAGTCCCAGATTACGGAGGGGATGTTGTGGCCGGTCTCGCTAGCGAAGTGGACGTACTTAGTGGCAGTCATGTTGTCATAGGCGAGATTGGCACCCACCTTCGCATCCTTGCTGATCGTCTGTACGGCATAGCCGCCGCTGCGGTCGCCAACCTTGCCAGTCAGAGTGTTGAAGCTGGCGTAGGTGGGGGCATTTGCGTCGTTGCCGTCGGAGGCGAGCGGGATGTTAGCCGGGTAGATCGTCTTGAAGTTGCCGTCACCAATCTGCTGGCGGCCCTCAACCATCTCGGCGGCCAGACGGCCATTAACTACGTAGAACTTGCTGCCGGCCTGTTCGCTGGCATTGATCTCCATGCGGCTCTTGTCGAAGTATTGTACGTCGCGAGCGACCCCATTGTAGGTCTCCTTGACCACGCGGCTGTTCTCGACCGGCCCCCAGTAGTAGCCACGATTGACCCCAGGCTGGCCTACCAGCGAGTCGGTGCGCTGCCAGGTGGCCTTGAAAGCGTCGTTGGCAAAGGTGGCCTGAGCCTGGGCCTGCACGTTGTAGCCAGGCGCGATCATCGCGCAGAGCAGAATAGCTACCAATATAGCACTAATACGTTTACCCATCTGTACCTCTATACTCCTTCTTAAAGATGAGGGTGGCTGACCCACGGTGGCTCATCGCCGGAGTGGGGACGGATGGTAGGGTACAGAGTGGGCGGACACCACCGCTTGCTCTATACTGACTGGTTGACTGCTGCTGCCAGCGCAGCAAGTGGCTGCCCGCCTGGTTGGTAGCTACAGTGGTTCAGGAGCGGCTAGCCTCATTGTAACAGATAGCCTTTGTTTAGATCAACCAAAGAACATACGACTCGATCAGCGACAAGGTTGCACAATCTGGTTTATGAAGCTAAATACTGGACGAGGCCAACATCCTCCAACGCCCAGAACAGGCGTGGCCCCCGCGAGGGGACTGGCAGACTGGCTAGCTCTGGGTGGCTGCGGGCGAGGTGCGCCCGTGCCGCCTGGATTGCCAGGGGTAGGGTGGCATCCACTGCAAAAACACGCTTGTCGGCAAACACACGCTTTGCCTGGGCCGCGTTCAGCACTACCTCCACCTCGATCACCCCTCGGAATGTCGGCTGCTGGGCGGTCGGCGTGCCAGCGAAGGGCAGCATTGGGGCTGTAGTGGTCAGCGCAGCCCCCGCAGAGCAGAGGGTGGCTTGCAGCCGCCGATCCTGCCCTTCGCCTACATCTTGGCGCAGGTAGCGCAGGAAGCAGGCGTTGACGCTGAGCCTGTAGCTCTGCACAAAGGCGGTGTAGTCGCGCACGGTGAGGGGCTGGGCGAAGACGATCTGCATCGGTGTGCTGCCCTTTACCTGATCCAGCAGCTTGAGGTTGCGGCTAGCGAAGGCGTTGAGGTCGGCCAGCCCACCGCTGCTGATGTCCGAGGCCAGCCAGTTGATGCTGATCGAGAGGCTATCGCTGGTCACTGCGGCAGCATAGCTCCAATCGGCGAACTGCTCACCCCAGCCTTCGATCTGTGCGGCAGGGGTTGGCAACCCTGCTGGGGTGGCAGTGACTGTCGGGCGCGGGGTAGGGGTGGCGGTCGCAGTTGCCCGCATGGTGGGGGTCAGCGTCACCGTCGGGGTGATGGTAGCGGTCGGGGTGATGGTGGGGCTGGCGGTTGGCGGCACTGGCGTATAGGTTGGCCGTGGGGCAGCCAACTCGGTCAGCACTGCCAGCGAGGGGGTAATATAGGCGACCTGCACCATCGCTGTTTGAGTAGCCAGACTGGCAGGTGGTGGGGTGCCGCAGCCAGTCAGCAAGCAGCAGATGGCAAGCAGGAGGGGGATGGTGCGCTTCACGCAGCACTCCTTTCGGGCAGGATGCAACTATTATAACGGATCAGCCGCCAACAGGTTGCAGGTCAGCCGTTTGTGGTAAAATCAGCTACCATGCTAACCATCCTTTCCGGCTGGGCCAGCGTGCAGGATAGCGGGCGGCCCGGCTACGCTGCTCTCGGTCTGCCCGCCAGTGGTCCGCTCGATCCCTACGCCCACGCCGCCGCTAATCGGCTGCTCGACAACCCCACTGGAGCCGCCGCGCTGGAGGTGATTGGCGTGGCTGCCTTCAGCTTGCGCGTAGCGACGAAGTGCGTGCTGGCAGTAACAGGGGCCGACCTACAACTGTGGGTGGAAGGTCGTCCGTTGCCAGCCTGGTACAGCATCTTCCTACGTCCTGGCAGTGTGCTGGAACTGCGGGGACGGCGCAGGCTGGCTGGCAACGGTGGGGTAGCTTACCTGGCAGTCGCTGGTGGCCTCCAATGCCCCCCTTACTGCGGTTCCCAGAGTACATACGTGGGGGCGGCTGGGGCATTGCCGGGTCTCTGTGGGCGGTTGCTGCGCCCAGGCGACGAACTAGCCTGCGCTAGCAGCGGCTCGGCTCAAGCGGGACGGCGGGCGGCAGCATGGCACGAAATCTACCCTGGCCCTGCCAGCCTCGCTGTCGAATGGGGGCCACACGCGGGGCTGCTGGGGCGCAAGGGACGGGCGGCATTGCTTGCCAGCGAGTATACAGTAGCAGAAGGCAACCGCATGGGTTGGCGGCTGGCGGCCCCGCTCGCTATCCCCCAGCGGGCCGGGGGCGGAGAGATGATCTCGGCCCCAACCCTGCGCGGCGGCATCCAGTTGCCCCCTGGCGGCCAGCCGATCATCCTCGGCCCCGACCAGCAAACCAGCGGTGGCTACCCGCTCGTCGCTGTCGTCCACCCGACAAGCTGGCCCGCCCTCGGCCAACTGCTGGCGGGCGACCGACTGCGCCTGGTGTATCGGGGGGCGGGGGGCGGATGATGGTTCCGCTAATTTTGACTTTTGTTGCAGCGGCGTGCATAATTGAGCTAGTAGCAGGGCAAGAACAAGCGTGCCAACCGTAACTTTTGGTGGCTGCCCCCGTATATATGTAGAGATGGGTTTAGAGAAGGAGATAGCGATGGGCGAGCAGCGCGACGATGAGGATGTTGACCTGCGCGACTCGGAGCGCGATGATGGCACGGTGGAACAGGATCGCTACAGCAGCGAGTACGAAAGCCGCCGCACCACCCGTGGGCAGCGGGCGATCCGCCGCACCAGCAATGAGGTGCAGGATGGCGAGTACCGGGTGATCAGCGAAGGGCGGGCTGACCCAGAGCCTACGCGCAACCCCCAGTATGCCCGCCCCAGCACGCGCCCCCACCCGGCCACTGCCGAGCAGTACGATGACCTGGCAACAGTGCGCCCCCGCCAACCGCGCAGACGTGGCCCCGACGAGTACGACGACTACGAGCCGCAACCCCGCCGCGCTAGCCGCTCGCGCAGCCTGGATGAGGAGCCTGAGTTGGAGCGCGGCTATGCTACGCCGCCGCCCCGCCGCCCCGCCAACTACGACCGCCCTTATGCTGGGGCGCAGCCAGCGGCAGCCCGCTTCAGTGGCTGGTCGCTGGTAGGGGTTGGCTGCTTTGGCGTGATGGTAGCGGTGATCATCCTGATCGCCGTCACTGCGGCAACCGGGGTCAACATCGTAAGCAGCATCGGCAGCTTCTTCGGCAGTGCCTTCAACACCAAAGTGACGACTGGTGTTGACCTCAGCAGCCAGACTGTAGTACGAGGGTTGGCCGCCCAGAACCAGCTAGTCAGCGTTAAGATGACCCTGGAGAAGGTAGTCACTGGCACACAGACAGGCGATGGGATGCTGGGTGGCTTGCGCAATGCCGAGGTGCTGTTCATTGCGCGGGGAGAAGTGCAGGCGGGCGTAGACTTGAGCAAGCTAAAGGAGAATGACGTGGTAGTTAGCCGATCAGTGAGTGGCACTACCTCGCTGAACGTCGCCACTATTCACCTGCCACCCGCCGAGATCATCTCCTTCAAGCTGGATGAGCAGAAAAGTCACGTCTTCGACGTAAAGACAGACAGCCTCCTGCCATTCCTCGCCAGCCCGATCCCAGAACTCTACGACTACGTGCGGCGGGAGGCGGAGACAGCGATCAAGCAGGCTGCTATTGAGGATGGTATCCTCAGCACGGCCAATGACAACGCCCGCCGCGACGTGGAGTTGCTGTTGCTACGGCTTGGCTTCCAAGAAGTACGCTTCAGGTTAGTAGCATAGACTGCCCCTGCTCTTTCTATCGGAGCGGGGGCTTTTTGTTGGCGGCAAGAGAAGTTGGCAGGCAAAAGAAAAAGCCCCCGCTGGTGCAGGGGCTTCTCGGAGGGCATCACGGGCGGCAGCCTTAGAGGCTGACGACCTCTGTGATGCCCTGTTGCTTACTACTGTCCATTGGCATCACCTCCTTTATCCTATACGGCTCTAGAGGATTTCGTTGTATTGGCTCGCGGGCGGCGTTAACCACTCGCTAACCTGTTGTGATTATACAACACTCCTGGCCCGCTGTCAACAGTTGCGCTCTACATCTTTAGGCCGATCCGCAGGCTCTAATCTTCGTTTAATCCTACGTTCTATAGTTTAGGGGATACGGGTTGCAGTCGGGCCAGCGGGGGCAGCAGTAGGCTTGACCGGGTTGTTGCCCCGCCGTGGGGGGATGATCAGCTTCTGGCCGATGCTCAGGTTATTGGGGTCACTCAGGTTATTGGCAGCCACCAGATCGTCAACCGTCACATCGAACTTGAGCGCAATTGCACCGAGCGTGTCGCCCGCCTGCACCGTGTAGTAGGTGGCGGCGATGGTTGGTGCAGAGACCGGGCTGGTAGTTGGCGTAGGTAGCGGATTAACCTCGTTGACCTGTACGTAGTTGGCGGGCGTGCCAGGGCCGGGGCCACTGCCGCCGCTGCAACCCGCCAGCAGCAGGCAGAGCAGGAGGGCGAGGGGGGGTTGCCAGCCCAAAGGTGTCTTCTTGCGGGTCACGCTGTGCCTCAATGCTCGCTAGAGTATTCGCCAGTGGATGGTAGGCCAGGTGTAGGCTGCGGTGGGCCGTTGGTTAGTGGCACCTGCAAGATCAGGCCAGGGTAGATCGCGGGGTTGTTGCGGTCAAGCTGCGGGTTAACCGCCAGGATGTCGGCGGGAGTCGTCCCCAGGTTTGCGGCAATACTTGCCAGCGTGTCGCCTTGCTCGACAACGTAAAGCAGGGTAGAGGGGTAGATCAAGATTGGCTCTTGACCAGCAATGTAGGCAGTAGTCTCCGCCCCACCTCCACCAGTGGCATTGCTGCTAGGCTGTGGATTGACGCTGACCCCAGCGAGAGGCACTACCGCTGCCTGCCTTTGCGGGGTGGCAGTTACCTTTGCTGCTGGCCGGTTAGCCACCGTAGCTGCCTGGCCGACGGTGACGATTTGCAGCCCCTTGCCCCAGTTGCTGATCACGGTCGTCACCGCGATGGTGCCAACTACCAGCAGGATAGATAGCACTGCGACGTTGCCGAGGCAGCTACTCAGTAGACTCTTTCTCTTTGACTTGGGCTTGCCGCCGCCACCGCCGCCATGTTCAGCCATTGCCTTGCTCCTCTAGATCGGGTCGCGTCTGCTCACAATTGGTAACGATCCCACCTGCTGCCATGTTATGTCTATCAGAGATGATTGTAGCAGAGAACAGGCCACCATGTCAATAGGTATGAGGCCGCACTTTGCTTGACAGCTTTGATGGTTGAGGGTACACTTTGGCAGGCTTTCTTTAGCTGAGAGGAGCAAGGCGATGTGTGGCATTGCGGGGGTCTACAACTTGGGCGGCGGGCAGGCGACAGCCGCGCAACTGGCAGCAATGAGCGGGGTGATCCGCCACCGGGGGCCGGACGACGAGGGCTTCTACCAGTCTGCTGAAGGGCGGCTAGGCTTTGCCTTTCGGCGGCTGGCGATCCTTGACCTTTCGCCCAGCGGCCACCAACCAATGGCCGCCGCAGGTGGTCGCTATCGGATCATCTTCAATGGAGAGTTTTACAACTACAAGGAGGTTGCCGCTGAACTTGCGCGCAAGGGCTATAGCTTCCGCTCCACTGGCGACACCGAGGTGCTGGTCAACGCCTATGCCGAGTGGGGGCCAGCCTGTCTCAGCCGCCTGAACGGGATGTTCGCGTTCGCCCTCTGGGACGAGCAGCGGCAGCATCTGCTGATCGCCCGTGACCGCATGGGCATCAAGCCACTCTACTACTGGTACGACGCGGCCAGCCAATCATTGGTCTTCGGCAGCGAGATCAAGGCGATCCTGCAAGATTGCCGCGTGCCACGCGAGCCTGACCCCGCCGCCATTGCCGAGTACGCCCGCTTCATGTATGTTACTAGCGACCGCACCTGGTTCGCGGGCATCCGCCAGTTGCCGCCCGGTTGCTACCTCGAACTGGGGCCGGAGACCGAGGGCTTGCAGGTGCGCCGCTGGTGGGACTTGCCGAGCGAGGAGGACGGGCAAAATCTACGAAGCGAGGATGAGTACATCACCGACCTGCGCGCTCTCCTACGCGACGCGGTGAAGTTGCACCTGCGGAGTGACGTGCCAGTGGGCGCGCACCTCAGCGGCGGGCTGGACAGCAGCAGCATCGTCGCCCTGGTCAGCAACCAGTTGCAGGCAAGTGGGGCTGGGCCGCTCAAGACCTTCTCTGGTGCCTTCGCCGAGGGAGCAGCCTACGACGAGCGAGCTTACATCAACCTGGTTGCCAACCGTTACCAGACCGACCACCACGAGACCATCCCCAGCGCAGCCGACCTGCCCGCTGTGTTCGACAAGCTGATCTGGCACATGGACTACCCGACTGTCGGCCCAGGACTGCTGCCCCAATACTTCGTCTGCAAACTGACGGCGGAGAACGGGGTAATCGTGGTCAACGGTGGGCAGGGCGGTGACGAGTTGTTCGCAGGCTACTTCCGCTACGTGCCACCCTACCTGCGCGGCAAGCTAGCAACCCTGCGCCAACATCCCGCTGCTGCCGCCGGCTTGCTAGCCGACGCGGGCCGCATCGCCAGCCGCGCAGCACTGCGCGACCTGGCCCTCAATCGCACTCGACGCAAGATAGTGAATGAGGGCAATATGGCCCTGCTGGTCGCCGAGGCCCAGGCAGCCTTGCCAGAGCGCGACCCTGGCAGCAACCCTGGCAGCAACCCGCTGCAACGCGCCCTTTATTGGGATATGCGTAACTACCTGCCCGCTCTCTTGCACGTAGAGGATCGCACCAGCATGAGTGTTTCGCTTGAGAGTCGGGTACCGCTGCTCGACTACCGCATCGTAGAGTTGGCAGCACGCATCCCTGCTGCGCTCAAGCTCAAAGGTTTGGAGACGAAGCGGATCATGCGGCGAGCGGTCGCTCCCCTACTCCCCCCGCAGATCGTACAGCGGCGCGATAAGAAGGGCTTCCCCACCCCGATTGATCTTTGGTTCAGCGGCCCGCTCTACGAGTGGGTATGCGACCAGCTAACCGACCTCAGCCCCACCGCCGCCGCGTTGCTCGACCAGCAGCACTTGCGCCAACTCCTACGTGAGCAGCAGCAGCATGACCACAGCCGCGCCCTCTGGATGGCCCTCAGCATCAACGCCTGGTGCCGCCAGTTTATAGACGACTTTGTGCCATTCAGCCCCACTTTGCTCCCGACGAAGGGGGGGCAAGAAGAGAGCTACCCCTTTGAAGGAGAGGAGAGGATGACTGCTGCGCGATGAAAATCCTTTACCTCAGCCAGTACTTCCCGCCCGAAGTGGGGGCGACCCAAACCCGTGCCTACGAGATGGCTCGCTACCTGGCCGCACAGGGGCATCAGGTGACGATGCTCACCGAGGTGCCGAACCACCCCAGCGGCATCATCCCAGCAGAGTATCGGCGGACGGTAGCCGACTTCAGCACGCTAGAAGGCATCCGCGTAGTGCGCCTCTGGGTGCTAGCCAGCCCCAAAAAGAGCTTCTTGCGCCGCATCAGCTTCTATCTCAGTTACACCGCCATGGCGACCTGGGCTAGCCTGTTCCTGCGCGGCAAGTACGACGTGATCGTGGCAACCTCACCGCCCCTGTTTGTCGGGCTGGCGGGGGTGCTGGTCAGCTACCTGAAGCGGACGAAGCTGGTTTTTGAGGTGCGCGACATCTGGCCGGAGTCGGCGGTGATCCTGGGGGAACTGAACAACCCACGAGCGATCAAGCTGTCCGAAGCTATCGAGCAATGGTGCTACCGCCGCGCCCGCCAGATCGTAGTCGTCACCGAGGGCATCCGCCAGCGTCTCATTGCACGTGGCCTGTCGGCAAAGAAGCTGCACCTGATCATGAATGGCGCAAACGTCAGCCAGTTCCAGCCGCAGCCAGAGCAAGCCGCCGTCCTACGCCACAAGTTGGGGCTGGAGGGTAAGTTCGTTGTCCTCTATGCGGGCATCCACGGCATTGCACAGGGCATGGAGACGCTAGTAGAGGTTGCACGGCTACTGCGCGATGAAAGCAGCATCCACTTTCTTTTTGTTGGTGAGGGGCCGAAGAAGGAGGAAACTACCGCCCTGGTACGCGCCCTGGCCCTACCCAATGTCACTCTGGTGGGCGAACGTCCGCGTGAGCAGATGGCAGCCTACCTTAGCCTGGCTGACAGCAGCCTGGTGCCGCTAAAGAAAGTAGCCTTGTTCGAGGGAGCCTTGCCGAGCAAGATGTTCGAGGCACTGGCCTGCTCCACCCCAGTCATCCTCAGCGTAGGTGGCGAGGCTACTCGCGTGCTGGGGGAGATGCAGGCGGGGATCGCAGTTGAGCCAGAGAGCGCAGCCCAGATCGTCGAGGCGATTCGCTGGCTGCAAGCCCACCCGAACGAGGCGCGCTTGATGGGCGCAAGGGGCCGCGCCGCAGTCACTGCCCACTATTCGCGGCAGGCGCAGGCCGCCGAGTTGACCTCCCTGCTAGAACAGGTAGTGGCCGAACGGTAAGCGGTGATGGATGTGGTATAATGGCGGCAAGATGATGGCAGTTTGTAGAGGCAGGCTTAGCCTCCCCAGGAGTGGGATCAGTATGGTTGAGCATGGCACGAGCAGCTTGAAGGAGATGATTGTAGATGAGCCAACGTGTCCGCGTCTCAGCGGTCAAACATTATGACCCCGCCAGCCCCGACCCAACAGATGAGGAGGAGCTAGCTGTCCTGCCAATAGAGGCTGGCCCACCCGTCAGCGAGCTAGAAGCTAGCAATGCGGCTAGCGAAGCTAATCAGCCCGCTGCGCACGCTGACCTGGATGCAACCACTGCCACAGTCGCCGAGCAGGTTGCCAGCCCCGAACTGGTTGAGGTCGAGACCACACCCACCAGCGAGTCGCTTGGGGCTGAGGTCACCGCCGAGCAAGTGCATCGCTCCTTGCTACCGGCTATCGTCATCCCCGCCCAATTCACCTGGCCGCTCTGGGTAGTGCGTCTGCTGCTGGTCGCGAGTGGGATTGGGCTTGGCATCTTCGGCCAGCTACGCTTGGAGCAGGCGCGGGCCGTCGCTTCGGTGCTGCCAGAGAACGCCTGGCTGCCCTTCATCGCTGGGGCGGTGCTGCTCGTCCTCGGTGCCTGGAACACGCCCACGCTGCTAACCGCAGTGCCAGCCCCCGCCCGCACCCTCTTTGGCGGCAATAGCCTCTGGTGGCTGGCGGGCGTGATGCTGGTCGCCGCGATTGCCTTCGTTGGCAACAGCCTGGTCTTCTTCAACAAGCTGAACACCATCACCGCCGACCCAGTGCAGACTCCAATCGACAGCGACCCTGGCACTCCCGCCTGGCTGTTCTTCCTGGCGGGTCTTGCCTGCTTTGGCCTGGCCCTGATCATCTGGGAGATCGGGGCGGGGCGGCGCGGTGGCGCACTCTCCGCCGACCCCGGCCCTGATCAGCTACCGCGCTGGCTAGAAGGGTTGGTGCTGGCAGGCTTCTTCCTTGCTGCCCTCTTTGTGCGCTTCAACAACCTGGACAATGCCCCCCCTGGCCTCTGGTTTGACGAGGCGCAGAACGGCATCGTGGGCCAGCAGATCGTGGCTGGGGCCGCCGCGCCCCACCCGCTGTTCATCACCGGCTACACGCAGATGGGCGCGTTGTTCTTCTACCTGCAAGGGTTGCTGCTCAAGTTCTTTGGTGCGCAGATTTACCTGCTGCGGGTGTTGCCTGCCTTCGCTGGTGCAATCGCCGTGCCAATCATCTACGTGCTGGCCTCGCGGCTCTACGGCTGGCGGACAGGCCTCGCTGCCGCCGCCTTCCTTTGCTTCAGCATCTGGAGCATCACCATGAGCCGCTTTGGGGTCGCCACCATCGTCACCACCACTCTCGACCTGGCGGTGATCACCTGCCTGGTGCTGGCCCTCCGCAGCGGGCGGCTGGGCTGGTATGGGCTGGCGGGGCTGCTGCTGGGCCTCAACCTGCATATGTACTATGGCGCACGGGTGCTGCCGCTGGTGATCGTCGCCGTCTTTGCCCACAAGCTAGTCAGCGAACGGTGGCGGTTCATCAAGGGCATCCGCTATGGGGTGCCGCTGTTCGTGATCGGCGCGCTGCTAGGCTTCGCCCCAATGGGCCTCTACGCCCTGCAACACCCTGGCGAGTTCTGGGGGCGCATCAACACCGTGGTCGCGGGGGGTGGTTCGGGAGCGGCAGGCATCTTCGCCAGCTTCCAGACTCCTGACGTGCAGATGAGCTTGCAGAAGCATCTGCTGATGTTCAACTGGGTCGGCGACGCGAACCCACGCCACAACTTCGCAGGGCTACCGATGCTGGACACAGTGGTGGCGGGCCTGTTCCTACTCGGCCTCGGCTACTGCGTCGCCCACTTCTGGCGGTGGCAGTACTTCTTCCCTGTCGTTTGGCTTGGCACTGAGATGCTGGGTGGTATCCTCTCGGTCTCCTTCGAGGCCCCGCAAGGCCACCGCACGATGGAGAATATGGTGACAACTGCGCTCCTGGCGGGCATTGCCGCTGGTGCCGCCCTCAATGCGCTGCGTAGCCCCTGGCTGGCCCGTCTTCGCACGCCACAACCAGCAGACCTCAGCCTCAAGCGGGTTGCCGCCGTTCCGCCAGTGGTGGTCGTTGACCAGCCACGCCGTCTGCGCCTGCGGATCGGGCAGGGGGTGGCAGCAGTGTTGGTGCTGGTGATGGCGGTGCAACTGGCGGGTACTGCCCTCGCCCGTTACGATCGCCAATCGCGCGCAACCCCTACCTGGCTTGAGATGTATGGCACCCAGTTGAGTGTCGCCCGCTTGCTGCTCAAGTACGACAAGGCTTATGAGTTCTACGTTTCGCCCCGCTACATCGGCCTGCCACCGCAAGCCTTCCTTGCTCCAAATATCAACCCGCCGCGTACCTACGATGGTGCTTGGGCCTTGCCCTTCGATATCACAGGCCGCGATGTAGGCATCATTGCCGACTTGGAAAGCTCGGCGGACATGGCCCGGATGTACAAACTCTACCCCAACGCCAGCTACACCGTCATCTACCCACCCAGCGACCAGAACCCAGTGCAGTACGTGACCCTGCTCAAGGAGAGCGACCTGAACGCGATCAGGGGTGTTCATCTGCTTACCTACGCTGCCGACGCGGGCGCAGACCCTAAACCTACTAGCGACAAGTACGAGCCGAGCCTGAAGCACCAGTGGCTAGCGGCAGACGGTAAGTTCCCCCTGCGCGCGCGCTTTGAGGCCACTATGCGCCTGGCGAACAGCAGCACCGCCAGCTTCTATCTGGAAGGTGCGCCGGTCAGCGCGACAGTGACGGTGGATGGCTTCCCTGGGGGGACTGCTCGCTACGTCGCGGCTGGCTTGCACACTGTTGTGGTCGAGCAGACGGTAGCGGCGGCGGGTGGTCAGACGCACTTGCTGATGGATGCGAACGGCAGCGTTGGCCTGGAGATAGCCCCGGAAAGCCTGTTCAAGCCGTCGGTGGAAGTTCGTGGCCTGACCGGCAACTACTACGCTGGCGGCAACGTGGCTGGCCCGCCGACGCTAGCGCGGATTGACCCGTTTATCTCCTTCTACTATCACCTGACCCCGATGGGCCGACCCTACGCCATCCAGTGGACGGGTAAGCTGTACATCCCAACCGACGGCAGCTACAACATCGCCACTGAGCAGATCAGCCGCTCGACCCTCGAAGTGGATGGACAACTGGGTATCACCAACAACGCCTTCAACAGCCTGGCCGAACAGTCCTTTACTCTCAAGCGCGGCTTCCACGACATTCGCCTAACCTTCTACGACACAGATGGTGGTTCGCATATGTTCCTCTACTGGACACCGCCCAGCGGCGAACGGACGATCATCCCTTCGGCCTTCCTCTGGCCGGTGCAAGGCAGCTACCCTGCGCTGGATGCACCAGGGTTGCCGACGCTGGCCGAGGCTACTGGCCGCCTGCCCCAGGACAAGCTGGCGAAGGATATGCCGCCCGCACCTACCCCTGTGCCGCAGCCAGCCCAACAGCCCCAGCAGCCCAGCGGACAGCCAACCCAGCCGCCAGCGGGCGAGAAGCTCGATCTACCCGCCGCCACTGTCCTTACTGCGCGGGCCACGATCAATCTTGAGGGAGAAGCTCCCGTGCGTGGGGTGGCGGCTGACACGAAGGGTAACATCTATGTGCTAGCTGGTGGCGAGAGCAAGATACACAAGTACGACGCTGGTGGCAAGGAGCTAACCTCCTGGACGGTGGAGAAAGGAGGGCAGGTGGCTAAAGACCCCACAGCTATCTCCATTGCTGGCGAGCGCGTGGTGGTGCTGGACGCAGCGACCGCCAACCTCCTCAGCTACGACCTGAACGGCAAGCCGCTTTCGGTGGTGCAAGCCTGCGCCTGCTTCAACCCGCGCGACATGATCGCCCTGGTGGACGGTAGCTACTGGCTGGCGGACACCGGCCTCAACCGCCTGATCCACGTGGACAACCAGGGCAAGGAGCTTGGCGTTGTCGGCCAACAGGGGAGTGAGGGCGGCCAGTTGCTCGAACCAGCCGCCGTCTGGCAAGACAGGGAGGGCAACCTCTACAGCTACGACAGTGGCAACAAGCGGCTGCAACGCTTCGACCGTAGCGGTCACTTCCTAGCCCAGTGGCCCTTCTACCCCAGCCCACCGCTAAACGGGACGCGCATCAGCGGCAACGACAAGTACATCTTTGTTACCGCCCCAGGCCAGAGCATGATCGTCGGCTATGACCACGAAGGCAAGGGGCCAGTGACCTGGCAGCCGAGCGGCAAGAGCGCACAACCGAGCGCGATCACCGCCACTGGCAGCGGCTTTGCCGTCGCTTACCCGAAGGAGCAGCGGGTTTTGCTATTCGACTTGCCCTGAACCGCAGCGCGCAACTAGCAAAAAGAAACCCCGTCCCTCAACCAGGGAACGGGGTTTCGCTTGCCGCTACTAAGCCTCACGCTCCGTCTGCTTCTCCGCGTAGATGGTGAGCGTCGCACCCTGGCGCAGGGCAGCGGCCAGTAGGGTTGCTGGTATGCTGACCACGCCTAGCAGGCCACCGAGCAGGATGGTAGCGGCCACCTGGGGCGCAAGGTTGCCAGCCCCCTCGTCGGCCCCGATCACCTTTGCGGTACGCCCACGCAGGAGATTGTAGAGCAGATTAGGGCGTAGGCCGAGGCGGTTGAGGGTCGATTGCACAAAGCTGAAGCTATCAAACTCCGGGGCGAAGAACTGCATCCTTCGTACCCGCAGGCCCGTGCGCTTGAGGGCGCGTCGCAGCGAGTGGGGGGTGAAGTGGTTGAGGTGGCGCGGCACATCCAGGTGGAACCACTTGTCGCCGCTGACCCGCGCTTCGAGGCTGGCGAAGTTCGGCACACCGATCAGGAAGATACCGCCAGGGCGCAGCAGTCGGTTGACCTCGCGCATGGTGGCGGCGGGGTCGATCACGTGTTCCAGCACGTGCCACATTACTACCGCGTCAAAGTGGCCGCTAGGGAAGTGCTGATCGGCAAGGTCGCCAACCTGCACTGGCAGGCCCAGCACCTCGCGGGGGTAGCTAGCTGATCCCTCGCTCAACTCCGTTCCCACAACATCCCAGCCCAGCTTCTGCAATTGGGCGAGCAAGAGACCACGCCCGCAGCCGACATCTAGCACCCGCCCTGGCTGGCCGCCGTTCATCAGCGTCAACTGGCGCGCGCGGTAGCGATAGAGGGCATCTTGCAGCCGCTCGATCACGCTGGGGAAGCGTTTGTCGCGGTGGGTGCCGTAGTAGCCAGCCGGGTAGTAGGCGGCCAGTTCTTTCGGCGCAGGGGTGGGCTGAGTCTGCGCCCAGCCATGCTCCGCATTGACCACGATCTCGAACTGCTCGTGAGTGATGTAGTCGGTGGCAGCGAACAGCCGCCGCGGGCTGGGGGTCTGCGGCTGGCTGGCCTCTTGCCTGGCACCGCTGCTCTCTGGGCTAGCCGCATCCGCTTCACTTAGGTTCATCGTTGCTTCCTCTGGTATGCTACTGATCATTATTGGCTGATGGCGGCGGTATCGCGCCCCTCCACCTTGTTCAAGTCATCACCAGGGGGGGTGGCGGTGCCACCGGGGGTAAAGAGGCCCACACTATGATAGCGACTGACGATCTGTGAGAGCTTCTTGCTGAAGATCGGGTAGCGCATCAGGTGCAGCCGCTTGTGCAGCAGAAACTTACGCATCACGTCCAGGGTTGCCAGACCGTAAACTACGCTGCGGCGGAAGTTGACCGAGGAGGCTTCCTTGAAGTAGCGGGTCGGCACTGCGATTTCGGCGATACGGAAGTCGAAGGCGCGGGCCTGGGCGATCACCTCACTATCAAACACAAAGTCGTCGGAGTTGAGCAGGAAGGGGATCGTCTGCAACATCTGGCGAGTGTAGGCGCGGAAGCCGGTGTGCGCCTCGGAGAGACTAGTACCCATCACCAGGTTCTCGGTAGTGGTTAGGAAGCGATTGGAGATGTACTTCCAAATTGGCATTCCCCCGGCCAGAGCCTCGCCACTGAGCAGGCGCGAACCCAGCACCATGTCGGCGCGCCCCTCCAGCAGCGGCTGGATCATCTGCGGCACCAGGTCGGCGGCGTACTGGTTGTCAGGATGCAGCATCACTATGATGTCTGCCCCATCACGCAGAGCCTCGAAGTAGCAGGTCTTCTGGTTGCCGCCGTAGCCCCGATTCTGGATGTGGGTGATCACCTTGAGGCTGAGGCGGCGGGCGATTTCTACCGTCTCGTCGCTACTTACATCGTCCACCAGGATGATCTCGTCCACCACATCGGGGGGGATGTCGGCGACAGTGCGCTCCAACGTCTTCTCTGCGTTGTAAGCGGGCATCACGACGACGACTTTGAGCTTGTTGCTGTTCATGGGCTGCAAACTGTGTCCTTTCTGCGCAAGGCCGAAGCCTATTGTGGAGGGAAGACCTGGACGCGGCGGCTGTCCGACTCCAGGGTATAAACCTTGCCGCCTGGATCGGTAGCCACGTCGACCAGGCCCTGGAACTGCCCGGCCCCGCCACCAGGCAGGCCGAGGATGCGGGCGTTACCATTGTCGGTATTGATCGCTATCAGTCTGTTGCGCTCTGAACTGGTGACGTAGAGGATGTTGCCGTGGGCGGCTAGGTGTAGGCTGGTCTCCTGCTCGAAGCCGAGCAGGGGCCACTCGCGCTGAAAATTGCCCGCCCTGTCGAACTGAGCGATCCGCCGCTTGAGGTCGCTGACGTAGATTTGGCCGTTGCTACCAACCGCGCAATCTATCGGCTGGTAGAGTTGCTTTGGCACCGTGCGTTCCAGGTTATCGTTGCCGAACTGAGCGATCAACTTGCCAGTGTTGTCCAACTTGATCACCCGATTGCCGCCGGTGTCGGCCAGGTAGATGTTACCTGTTGGGTCAGCGCAGAGGCCACGTGAGCCGTAACTCTGGGCGGCGTTGTTGAGGTTGAGGTTGCCCAGCAGCTTGCCGTCTGGGTCGTAGACAGCCATGCCACCGTTGGTGTTGAGGGCGATCAGGTGGCCCTGGGTAAAGAGCAGCGACACCAGCCGTCCGCGCTCGCTCTCACTCAACTCGGCGAACAGCCGCCAGTGGGCTGCTGGCTTGCCGTCAACGTTGATGCGCGTCACAGTGAAGTTCTCGCGGTCAGCAGTGTAGGCGTTACCCTGATCGTCGGCGGCAATCGCCAGCGGGATCGGGATCGCGTAGTCACCTTGAGGGACGGTGGTGGTCAGCGGCACAAACTGCGCGGGCGGCACCTCGCTGATCTGGGCGTAGGCATCCTTCAGGCCGAAGGTGTAGCTGTAGAACAGGTAGCTGCCGATCAGCAGCCCTAGCCCAGCCAGCAGGCTGATCAGCGAGTGGCGCAGCCCCCAGCGTGGTGGGATTGGGATGGTCGCAGGCAGCACGTAGGTCGCTGGTTCAGCCTCCACCACCGCTGCCCCCGCTGCCCCTGCTGTTTCGCCCAGGCTGGCTGCTACCCCCGGCTGAACCATCGGCACTAGCTGGGTGGCGGCTGGCACATCAGGCAGGCTCCCAGCACTAGCCACCCTACTGGAAGCGAGTTGCGGACGGTAGCTGCGTTGCGCCCACCAGTAGAGTAGCAACCCCAGTAGCAGCACCGCCGCAATCGAGGTGAGGGCAGGAACGCTCTCCTGCACGGCATTGCGGGCCGAGTAACCCTGACTGAGGAAACCCGCCTTGCTGCGGGCGAACACAAAATCGGGCAGCAGGCCGTTGCTGGGGATCGTCTCGATCCACTGCTGTAGCCCTGGGTTGGGGATGCGCAGCAGTAGGCTCTTAAACAGGTCGAAGCCGTTGAGGGCGAAGCTAAACGAATCCTGGGGGTTGAAAATGAAGGCGGCGGTTTGTACCAGGCTGACTGCCAGCAAGCCAGCATAGGTCAGCTTGTAGATCAGCGAGGGGAGTAGAGTGCTAATGCGGGCGAAGCCGAGGGCGAAGGGTAGGGCGAACAGCGGCAGGATAGCAATGAAATAGCGGGCTGGTGGAGCCCAGATGCCCCACCAGTACTTGAAATTGGCGAGCAGGCCGAGGTAGGGAATGGCTACCGCCAGGATCACGATCAGGTCTAGCCGCCACCGCTTCTCCAGGCCCATGATGATTAGCCCTACCCCAGCAAGCAGGAAGACCGGGGCGGTGGTGAGGAAGCCGAAACGCTGGTCGATGAACAGGCCGAGGCCAGAGAGGATGGTATCGGTCGCATCATTGCGTTCTAGATAGCCCGCCTTGATCGTGAACTCGTGAAAGAGAGTGTAGCTCCAACCGAAGATGCCCAGGGCAGAGACGAGCAGCACCAGCGGCAGGGTAGCATAGTGGCGCAACCAGGTAGCTAGCTTTGGCTTGCCACGCACGCTCATGTAGAAGTAGAATAGGGTGAGGATGCCAGCAAGCGGAATGTAGCGATAGTGTAGCCAGGGCAGTGAAGCAATGCTGAGGGCGACCAGTGCAGTCTGCACCCCGGTGTTTTGCCAGAGGCGGATGCGACGAAAGGCGTAGATCACCAGCAGGGCGGCGGGCAGTTCGGTGAAGATCAGGTAGATGAAGGGGAAGATGGGCAGGGTAAGCATGAAGGTAGCAACAGTGAGGATAGCGATCCATCGCTTGTTGACCGTTTCGCGCACCAGCAGGTAGATGTTGGCGGCCAGCAGTGCGCCGAGCAGGTTGAGGAAGAAGACTACCGCCAGCCGCCCACCCAGGGCATAGGCAGGGGCGATCAGGATGCTAAGGCCAAGGCCATGCCAGGTGTAAGCCTCGTTCTGGCTACCATCGGCAGGCAGCGGCGTGGCAGGGTCGGTGCTGATGCAACGGCGACTGAGCGGCTCAATCTGCTCCCATTGCACTGGCAGTGGGTAGGTCATGTTCGGCCAGCCCTGGTAGCCCTGCGGACGGGCCACACCTTGCTGCCAGTAGGAGGGAGGATAGAAGCCTTGCTCGTCGCGCTGGCGGAAGTTATTGCACTCGTTGAAATCACCATCCTTGAGCAGGCTGATCGTAGTCATCAGGTAGGTTGGCTCGTCGCCAGAAACCGGGTCGAGGATGGTAGTGAGGCGGGGGGTGAGAGCGGCAAAGAGGGCAAGGGCGATTAGAAAGACGATAGCCATCTCCACGAAGCTGGGGCTGGCACTCGTCGCGGTGGGGTGGGAGCGCGCAGCAGGTGGGCTGGGAGCGGCCATGATGGTTATGCTGCTCTCTTGCGAAACACTCATTCTGGCAAAATCCTCACGCTAGTCCGCGAAGCACCGATGGCATGGGGCTATGGGCTGCTGGCCGATGACCAATAACCAACAGCACAAGGCCAGAGTGAGATGAAGCCTCAAGCCCTAGCGATAATATTATAGCACACTAGCCCGCTAGAAGCCGAGTCCTGTCGTACTACCGCTAATGCAGGATAAGAGGACAAATGGGGTTTGGTAAGGGGTTGGTAAGGCGATTTGGGCTGGGCCAAGCAAGCGGCAGCCTCAGCGCAACTAGTTAGTGGGTGGCTGCTTTCTGGCTAGCGACCTACCTTGTTGGGGCCGAGGCTGACGCGCTGGGCGCGGCTACCGTCGTGCGAGAGTAGTATGCGCTCGTCGCCAACCACAGTCTCTAGATGCACAGGCCGCCCCCACAGTTGGTGGATGTACTGCAAGACCTTCTCCGCATAGCTCGCATCCAATTCCTGGCCCTCGTAGTGGTGGCGCAGGTAGAGTTCGTGGTTGCGGTTGTAGTCGCCATCGTCAACGGTGATGTAGGGCTGGCCGAAGTTGGTCATGCTAGCAACGATGCCATCGCGCACCTTCTCCCAGTTCTTCTCGACGATCACCCACTCGTTGCCCTGCTTGGCGTAGAGGTAGAGGTCTAGCTCGGCGATCAGTTCTTTGGTCAGGTAGTTGCGGAGGAAGGATACATCATTGTCCATCTCGCGCACCTCGAATATCTTGGCCCGACCCTGGCCGGGAACGCGCTTGAGGCGGTCACGCTCCTCCTCGGTCGGTGCGTCCCAGCGGCGTTCGATGGACTCGTAGAGTTTGAGGCCCAGGTAGTAGGGGTTGAGTTGGAAGCGCGAGTGATGCATCACGCCCGCATTAACTTTGGCGTACTCAGTGTAGTCGTCGCTACTCATCTCAAACTCGCGCATGATGCTCTGGTGGTGGTAAGCGGCCCAGCCCTCGTTCATAATCTTGGTCTGCATCTGCGGCACAAAGTAGAGCATCTCCTGATGCACGATGCCGATCACGTCACGCTGCCAATCCTCAAGGTGGCGGGCGTGCTGCTGGAGAAAGAGGAGCAAGTCCTTCTCTGGCTGGGCCGGGAAGCGGCGACGCTCGCTCTCCTTCTTCTCCTTCTCTTTCTCCTTCTCACTCTTGAGCGGCAAAGCGGCTTGCTGGGCCGCCTCTGCCTCAGTCGGCAGCCCTGGTAGCGACCAGAGGTCGTCGTAAGCAGACTCAGCCACGTGCGGCTTCACCTGCTCGCGGCGGTTGCCCTCGCTCTCCTCACCCGCTGTGGCGAAGCTCTGGTGCGGATCGATGTGTTCGGAGATCGAGAGTACCGCGTCCAGGAACTCCTCCACCTTCTTGCTGCCATGCTGGTACTCATATTGGCGGATACGCTCGGCATTGAGGCTGGCGGTCTCGATCATGTGGCGGTTGGTGCGCTGGAAGTAGATGTTGTTCTTAAAGAAGTCCACATGGCCGAGGACATGGGCGGCAACCAGTCGGTTGGCGGTCAGGCTGTTGTTCTCCAAGAGGAAGGCGTAGGCAGGGTTAGTGTTGATCACCATCTCGTAGATGATGCTCAGACCAAAGTCGTACTGCATCTTCATCTTGTTGTACGCCTTGCCATGCGTCCAGTGGCTGAAGCGACCGGGAATGCCATATGCACCGAACTCGTACATGATGCTGGCAGGCACCACCTCGAAGTGGACGGGGTAGAAGTCCAGCCCGTTGGCTTTCGCCATCTCGACGATCACCTCAATATCTTTGGTTAGCTGCTCGTAGTCTTGTTCGTTCAATGGTTTACCCTCTGGTTAGCCTCTGGTAGGCGGCACGAACTGCTACTTCTAGTTCGCTAGCTTGAACTTCGTAGCGAGCAAAGTTTTGTATGTTGTCTGGCTTCATGTGAATCTGGCCTTCGCCTACGTTACCTCGGTGCTGACCTTTTGAGTAGCCTCTAATCTGGGTTAGCTCATCTGCCTTGATCACCCAGAACCGGGCAACATCAAGCCAGACAGCTATAAAGACAAAAACTGAAGCCTGTGCAACCTTCAATTGCTGAAAGTTCATGTCGAAGTAATAGCCAGAAGTTGACAGGAGTGGAACACTCGCACCTTTATCCCCTTGCGGGGCTTGCCCCATGCTCTACTGGTTTTGACTTCTACTTTAATATTATCTAGAGTAGTATCGTAGCTGTTGCCCAAAGGTGGTGTCATGCCAGGAACGTTGCTCATTACTTGCATAACCCCCACTTGCCAGTGTCGGTTGGAGCGGAGAACGCAAAAACGTGAGCGTAGGTCTGACTTTGATCAGCCATGTACTCCTGCTTCAGCCGCTCATACGCCGCTATGACCGCTGGATCAGCCAGTTGCTCAAACAGCGCATCCAGCCTTTGCCACAGTTCGTCAATCGTCAAGTGCTTGCCTCAATCGAACAATGATAGCTGCCCACTATCATCCACAATGCTGTCAATGGTGCCGTCAAGTTCAGCCGCAAACGGATTACTGTTCTGCCAGCCGCGCTTGCCGCTAGCTCGCCAGCGTTCCAACCTGCGGATCGTGATCTCGCAGAAGACCGCATCGTTGTCCATCGTGAAGCAGCGGCGGCCCGATAGTTCAGCTTGCAGCAGGGTCGTGCCAGAGTGAGCGAAGAAGTCCAGCACGGTGTCGCCTGGCTGCGAACTGGCGTTGATGATCCGCTCGATAGCCTTGAGCGGCTTCTGTGCGTAGCAACCGTTGACGTTTTCTTCCAGCCGGTAGAAGACCTGCTGGACATCGAACCAGACGTTGCCTGCCCGGATGTAAGGCGACTTGCCACGCTCGGTGTTCTCGGTCAGTTCGCCTTCAACTTCCTTGTAGTAACCCTTGACTGCCTTCGGTATCTCGGTGTACTGCGGCGTGAAGAAGGGCTTGCCCAGCGTGTAGTAAAGCAACTCCTGCCGAACAGCCATCCAGTTGTGTTGCGTGCCGTAGCCACGCTGGTTACGCATGGTGATGAAGCTGCGTGAAGAAAACGGCGTGTTGCTCATCATCAGCATAAACTGCGGCAACGGCTGATAGTGGTTGTCCTGATCCGCCCCCAGCCAAACATAGAGGCTGCTAGTAGGCAGCAGCACAGCAGCGGTGTTGTCCACCCACTGCCGACACCATGCAGCGTACTCGTCGGCTGAACGGCTGGCGAAGGCAACGAGGTTGTAGGGTAGGTCCTGCACCGCCAGAGCCGCTTTGTCGTTGCCGCACAGCTTACTAACATCAGCGGCGGATGCGGCATCCAGGCAGCCAACGCGGTGGCCGCCAACGGCATCCACCCACACCTCGCCCGGACGCAGACGGCAGAAGTCGAGCAAGCGGATGCGTAGCTCCTGCTCCTTGTCCAAGCGTGGTAGTGGATTAGCGATCATCTTTGGGCAGCCTCCGGCATCCCCAGCGTGGGGTCGAAGAACTTCTTGAGGGCGGGGTAGACATCGCGCTTGTCGGTGATCGTCACGTTGATGAAGTGCTTGTTCTGCAACTTACTGAAGGCCGACATCAGCGTGCTGCTGCTGCCCCGGTAGCCTTCACGTATCTCGCCATAGCCGAAGATGTTGCAGATTTCGAGTAGCTTGTTGACCTGCTGCACACACAGTTCGTTGTCCCAGGGTAGGTTGTCACCGTCACTGAAGTGGAAGGGGTAGATGTTCCAGTCTTGTGGTGGATAACGGTCGGCAATCACCTTGAGGGCCAGTTCGTAGGCCGAGGAGACCTGGGTGCCGCCGCTCTCACCCTTGTGGAAGAAGTCATCCTCGCTAACTTCATGCGCTTCGGTGTGGTGGCTGATGAAGACGACACGCACGTTATTGTACTTGGTTCGCAAGAAGCGCACCATCCAGAAGTAGAAGCTGCGGGCAATGTACTTCTCGAACTCGCCCATGCTGCCGCTCACGTCCATCATGGCGATTACCACCGCGTTGGACTGGTAGCGCACTTGCTGCTCCCAGGTCTTGAAGCGCAGATCCTCCTTACGCACGTCATGAAAGTGGGCATCACCATGTGCGGCGTTGCGCTTGATATTCTCGCGGATCGTACGCCGCTTGTCGAGATTAGGCATCATGCCAGTGCGTCGCACGTCGGTAAACTTGATCGTCTCCGACTCCATCTCCTGCTGCTTGCGCTCCTCCAGGTAGGGGAGGCCGAGGTCGGCAAAGAGCAGGGCCGCCAGTTCATCGAGGCTAACTTCGGCCTCAAAGTAGTCGTAGCCTGGCTGGTCACCCGCTTCGCCCTGACCCTTGCCTGCGCCCTTGCCCTTCTTATCGCCCGCCTGCCCGATCACATCGCCGACGCGGGACTCGCCCTCTCCACCACCCGCGTGCTGACCCGTGCCTGGGTCGTAGCGGAAGCGATACTCGTCGAGGCTGCGGATCGGCACCTTGACCGTCTTCTTGCCGTCGCTGAGGATGATACTTTCGTTGGAGACAATATTGCCGAGGTTCTTCTTCAGAGCCTCCTTGATCTTCTCCTTGTGGCGTTGCTGATCAATCGGCCCCTTGCGATGCAGCGACCAGTCGTGCTGCGAAATACTGGTGCTGCCAGGGGGGAGAAGGTTGTTGCTCATAACATACCTGCCTTGCAAAGGGGCGAGTAGCCACCCACCCCACGTAGAAGTTGCGTTTGACAGAGGGTACTGCCAAGCTCTGGTGGCTGCCCAGCTAGCGGTTCAGCAGGCTGCCAACGTACTTGAGCAGTTCGTTCGCGCTGGCGGGGGTGTAGCCGTGCTGCTCGACCAGACGGCTAACTACCTCGTTGACGCGCTTCAGTTGCTCTGGGTCGGGCGTGCGACTGTTGGTGGTGATCTTCACGATGTCGCGCAGATCGGCGAACAGCTTGCGCTCAATCGCTTCCTTCAGCCGCTCGTGCGAGGTGTAGTCGAAGCTCTGCCCACGCCGCGCCAGGGTGGAGATACGGATCAGGATTTCTTCGCGGAACGCCTTCTTCGCGTTCTCGCTCACCCCGATCTGCTCCTCGATGCTCCGCATCAGTTGCTCGTCGGCATCCATCTCCTCCTCGGTGATCGGGTCCTTGAGCTTCTGCTTGTTGCAATATGCCTCTACGTTGTCCAGGTAGTTGTTCAGCACCGTCTTGGCCGACTCCTCGAACGAGTAGACGAAAGCCTTCTGCACTTCCTTCTTGGCGATCTCGTCGTACTCCTTGCGGGCCTCGGCGATGAAGTTGAGGTACTGCTCGCGTTCTTCCTTGTTAATGCTAGTGTGCTGCTCGAAGCCGTCACGCAAGGCACGCAGAGCGTCAATCGGGGTGATGAACTCGATCCCCTCCTTGACTAGCGCGCTACTCAGGCGGTTGATCACGTAGCGCGGGCTGATACCGCTCATCCCCTCGCGTTGGGCCTCCTCCTGCAACTCGCGCACATCCTTGCCCTTGAAGTCATCAAGCTCCTCACCATCATACAGCTTGAGCTTCTTCATCAGGCTCATACCATTCTTCTTCGATGGCTCAAGCCTGGTCAGCACCGCGAAGATGCTGGCGACCCGCAGCGTGTGTGGGGCGATATGCACACCTTTGAGTGCGCTCTGCTGGATCAGCTTCTCGTAGATACGCACCTCGTCGCTGACTCGCAAGTTGTATGGCACCTTGACCAGGATGATGCGGTCTTGCAACGCTTCGCTCTTGCGGTTGCCAACGAAGCTGCTGTACTCGCTCTCATTAGTGTGGCTGACCACTACTTCATCAGCGTAGATCATACTGAAACGACCCGTCTTGATGTTCTGCTCCTGCGACAAAGTTAGCAGCACGTAGAGAAACTTCTCATCGCTCTTAAGGATTTCGATGAACTCCATCATGCCCCGGTTGGCAATGTTCAGTTCACCGTCGAAGCGATAGGCGCGAGGGTCGCTCTCACTGCCCACCTCACCAATGGTGCTGAGGTCAATCGAACCGACCAGTTCGGAAATGTCCTGCGACTTCGGATCGGAGGGGGTGAAGGTGCCGATGCCAATGCGTGCCTTCTCGCTGAAGGAGAGGCGGCGTACTGGCACCTTCTCCATGCGTCCCTCGTAGGTATGTTCCAGGTCGTAGGCGCAGCGGGGGCAGAGATCGCCCTCGATGTAAACCCCATACTCGCGCTCGATGTCGGCGCGCAGTTCGCGCGGGATCAGGTGCAGCGGCTCCTCGTGCATCGGGCAATCGCGGATGGCATAGACCGACCCCTGCTCGCTGCGGGTATAGCTCTCCAGCCCACGCTTGAGCAGGCTGACCAGGGTAGACTTGCCGCCGCCCACCGGCCCCATCAACAGGAGGATGCGCTTACGCACTTCTAGCCGTTGCGCGCCGCTGCTGAAGTATTCCACGACCTGCTGCAACGACTTGTCCAGGCCGAAGATTTCGTCGTCGAAGAACTTGTAGTGCGCTTCACCCCGCTTGTTGGTCTCCACCCCACCGTTGATGATCATGTCGTAGATGCGGGCGTGCGAAAGTTGCGCAGCACGTGGGTTTTTGGTGACAACCTCGAAGTATTCGGAGAACGTTCCCTCCCAGTTTAGAGCCTTCTCGATCGCCCGGAACTCTTCCAGCTTCTTGATGATGTCCATTGCTCTGTCTCCTTCGCAAGCGGGACGGTTGCCCAAAACCGCCGCGCTCACCTGCCTTGACTGTTGGGGACGGCCCCGCTGAACGGTATAATAATTATACGCCAGCTTGCCGACCGGGGTTGCACAACACTGCCTACCAACAATGCCACGAAGTTAAAGATCAGGTTAGAATTGCCTTGACCAGGTACAGAAAGAGGACACTGCCGCGCCACTGAGCGGCTCTTGCGAACCGTCGGTTGGCGACACTGCCCTCCTTACCAAACTACTATACAGCGATCTTGCGGGCGCATACGCTTTGCCCTTCTAGCTGCCACTGCTGTGTTTCAAGGTTAAGATCATCTGGCTCTTTTACCCATTCTTTGGCAAGGGGGCAGCTTAGGGACTGCCTACGTTACTCTTATCTTACCATACGCTGCAAATCTTGACAATAGCGCATTGGTACCGCCAGCTAGCAGCCAACTGATGACAATATGCAGGGAACGTGCCAGACGCAAAAGCCGCCCCGATGTTGCAGGGCGGCTGCGATGGGCCAAAAGCCGCACCTACACATCCAACTCCATGTCCTCGTGGCTGATGATCAGCATATCTGCGCCAAGCTCCTCGATATGGGGGGCTAGCTCAGCTCGAATCTCGTCCTCATAATGCGGGTTGATGTGGGTGATCACGAAGGGAACGTAGTGACCGACCACCCGCTTGAACTCCTCCATCTCGCGGCGCACAAAGGTGGGGGTGAGGTGGCAAAAGGCAACCGCCGACCCCTCCATGCGGTTGGGGTAAGTACATTCGGTGATCACCATCTGCGGCCTGATCCGCTCCCAGATCGGGGCCATGTAGCCCGCCGTATCGCTGCTGAAGAAGACGTTGTGTTCGCCGTACTCGACGAAGAAGCCGGTACTCGGCACTGCATGGATGGTAGGGTAGGAAGTGATGCGGTAGCCGTCAAACTCAACTGACTGGTAGGGTTCCAGGTCGTGGAAGATCAGGCTAGGAGACTTTGGCGAAGGTATCTCAACCAGCTTAGGCCAAACCGACTCGTTGAAGATGTGAGCCATCATCACATCTTTGACCACTGGCAGGCAGTACACGTCAATCGTGGTGCTGTAGAGAGTGTTGAAGCCGATAATCGGCACATCCTTTATGTGATCGTAATGGTAGTGGCTGAGGAAGATGTAGCGTACCTGCTCCTGCTCGGCCAGGGTCAAGCCAGAAGCGATGCTACCTGCATCAAGGGCGATATGGTCGTCTACAAGAACAGAGAGGAAGCGACAGCCCTTTGCCTCACCCTGGTGTGCGCCAACGATCTTGAGCCTCATTCGTAGTTACGACCTTTCTGCAAGCTGCGTCTATTATAGCAGGATCAGCATCTTGATGCAACGATCATGCCACCGCTTGCAGATCGTCAAGCGTAAATCCAACCTGGGCCGAGCAGAGTATTACTGGCAGCAAAGCAAAACCGCCGAAGCGGTTAGACTTGGCGGTGAAGTGGTAGCGCATAGGGGATTCGAACCCCTGGTCTCATCCTTGAGAGGGATGTGTCCTAGGCCGCTAGACGAATGCGCCATAACGTGCTGTATTATACCCGCTGAGTTGGCCGCTTGTCAAGCCTTAGCACAGCCACCCTACCAGTACCTTACCGCTGCTACTAGAGCAGTACAGCCTTCTTGCAGCAGGCGAGCGTATATTGTACAATACGGCCAAAGCGTAGTGAGCGCAGCCTTGCCACGCCCGCAATTGCAAACAGGTTTGCCGATGCCCACAACTCGGCGCAGAATGGCATAGAGTTGGCCCAACAAGAGCGCAGGCCAGCGGATAGTAATTTGTAGATAGCAATGTGCGATCCAGGGAGAAAAGATGAACACACAAGGTGATAAGCAACATGGTGCAGAGCAAGTAGCAGAGGCCACCCCCCAACGTAGCTTTGGCACGGTGCGTACCCGCCATAGTGGCGCAGGCAGCAGCACCCAGGTAGAGAGCGTAGAGTTGGCGAAGGATGATGCCAGCCTCATCCGCCGCCGCGTGCGCGTAGCTCGTGCTAAGGACGATCTGCTGTTGGACGGTGGCCCGGTGCCACAGGGCAGCAGCGTCGCACTGGTCCAGCCAGTCAGTGGGCAGTCCTGGTTGACGGTGGAGAACTGTCTCTACCTTCTTTTCCTGATCCTGACCTTGTTTAGCCGCTTTTGGGATTTGGGCCGCATGGCTTTGCACCATGACGAGAGCCTACACGCTACCTACAGTTGGTACTTCTTCAAGGGCAACGGCTACACCCACGATCCGATGATGCACGGCCCCTTCCAGTTCCACCTCTGGGGGCTGTTCCAGTATATGTTTGGTAGCAGCGAGGCCGCGGTGCGCTCTGTTTCGGCCACTCTCGCTATCTTCGTGGTCATGTCGCCCTTCTTTCTACGCCGCTATATTGGGCGGCTGCCAGCATTGGCGACGACCTTCCTCTTTCTTGTCTCCCCTGGCTTCCTATACTTTGGCCGCTTTGCCCGCGAGGATGCCTTCCTGATGTTCGCCGAGGCTCTGCTGCTAGTCGGCTTGATCGGCTACATCGCCAGCCGCAAGACTCCCTACTTCTACACCTTCATCGTCGCCCTCAGCCTGTTGTTCTCGATTAAGGCGACCGCTTACATCACCACCCTGATTTTCATCATCGTGCTGGTCGGGCTATTTGCCTGGCAGTTCAGCAAGCGGTTGTTCTTCGCGGGTGCAGCCTACCTGGGCTTCGCTGCTGTGGTCTTCAAGTGGATGCAAGGGCAGACCTTCCTCAACGTCGCAACTGGCAAGGAGGAGTTCAAGTACGCCCTGCCCCCGCTCCCTTCTGGCTCGAACCCGACCATTCAGCTAATCCTCGGCTACTTCGGCAGCCTCTTTAGCTCCCCCCTTGCCCTGGTCCAGTTTGGGCTGTTCGGCCTGTTCCTGGTAGTCATGGGTGGCCTCGTCTACCAGAAGCGACGCGCCTACTTCGGCGACCCCAACAACGCCTTCCTCAAGCGGATCGGCTTTAGCGTGGCAGCCATCTTCGGGGGCGCACTGGTCGGCGTAGTAGTCCTCGGCAACATCATGAAAGCCTTCACCCCGTTGCAGATCGCTGGGGGCGAAGTGTTCAACTACGTGATTGGCGGGGTGGTCGGCCTGTTCTTCGGCATCTGGCTGGCCCATTTCCTCTCGCGGCGAGCGAGCGTAGCAGGTGAGGAGCAGCAGAGCATCCTGCTGCAATACCCCACTGGCAGCATCCCCAACGTAGTCGGTTCGATCACCAGCCGCCTGCACCTGCTCTACACTGGGCTGGCCGCCTTCTTCCTGATCTGGTCGTTCCTGTTCACCAGTATGTACGAAAACATCCCACAGGGTCTCGGCACCGGCAGCTTTGGGCTGATTGGCTACTGGCTATCACAGCACGATATACGGCGCGGCAACCAACCCTGGTTCTACTACCTGCTCCTGGTGCCACTCTACGAAATGCTGGCCGTCTTCTTCACCGTCGTGTCTATTTTCTGGGCCAGCTACGTTGGGATCAAGGGCCGCCGCGACCGCTTCATCAAGGCAGGGCTGATCCTTTGGGTCGCCGCCTTGCCAGTTCTTTTCTTCGCCGTCGCCCAGGGTTCGAGCAATACGGGCGGCAAACTGCTGCTTGGTCTCGCTGCTGCACTGCTGGTGGCGGGTTTCGGCCTCTTTGCTTACACCTGGTATAGCGAATGGCGCGCCAATCGGGGTGATCGTGCCAGCATCGTGCCACAACACGTCCCCTTCAGCGACACCCGCTCGTTCCTGGTACTGCTCTCCTTCGTCTGGTTCCTCGGCACCTTCGCCATCTACAGTTGGGCTGGAGAGAAGATGCCCTGGCTGTTGGTTCACATTGCCCAGCCCGCGATCATCGCCGGTGGCAGCTTCCTCGGTGGCCTGTTCCTTAGCATCTACGCCTGGCACAAGGTGCAGGCCGCCCAGCAAGTGCCGCTGGCAGAACCCATAGCTACTCCCACAGATGCACTCGGTGGCCGCCGTCCCAAGGCTGCCCTCGGTTTCGCAGCGGCTATGCCAAAAGCGATCAGCCGCCCACGCCAGTTGATGGCAGACGATGATGAGGAGAGCCGCGTCCTCTACGCCTGGCTAGCCCCTGGCTCCTACCGCCCTCTGGTCGCCTACGTCTTCCTCTTTACCATCCTGGTCTTCGGCTTCGGGGTGACAATGGCCGCCCGCAGCTACAGCCTGACGGTGGATCGCCAGACCCCAGAGTGGGGCGGGACCATTGTCTTCCCAGCCCTGATTTTGGTGCTGACTGTTGCCTACGCAATCTGGCGCGGGGTCAAGCCAGCCCTGCAAGCCTTGCTGATGGGTATCTTCCTGGTGCTGACCATCTACTCGGTTCGCAGCGCAGTCGCCCTCAGCTTCCAGAACAACGATGTGGCTCCAAAGGAGATGGCAGTTTACACCCAGTCTTCGCCCGACGTAACCCACGTGGTCAATCAGATCGAGCAGTACAGCCGCTATGCTTTTGGCGACAACTCGGTTCGCATCATCTACGACAGCGACACTTCCTGGCCGATGACCTGGTATATGCGGAAGTTCCCCAACGCCCGCTTCATGCCCAGTGGCCCCAGCAGCCTGGCCGACGCGAAAGCTAGCAACGCCAAGCTACCAGAGTTCATTATCGTCGGTTCCTCCTACGCCGACCCTGCGCTGGGCAAGGGGGCCGACCTCTCGATAGACGCGAACTACATCAAGCAGAAGTACGTGCTGCGCTGGTGGTTCGACGAGTCGTTCTACCGCGTGTTCGCCCCCGACAATGCCACCCCAACCCAGACGATCAACGCGATGTGGGGGACGGTCTCGACCCTCAAAGACCCGGAGTACCAAAGCAAGCTGTGGCGTTACCTGCTCTACCGCGACGCGCCGATTGTCGGCAGCGGTGGCAGCTTCGACTTCCAGCTACTCGTCCGCCGCGACATCTACGCCAGCTACAACGAGCTAGCCAGAGGCAACAACTAAACCAGACCATGCCAGCCTGCCTCCTCCACAGTGGGGAGGCTGGCAGCAGCAAAGCAACAGTGAGTGCGTAACGCAGATATATTTCACCAAACAGGAAGCAAGGAGAGCTAGTTTTGGACATTACCAGCCCCCGGCCCGGTGGCGGCCAGCCGCACGATGATGGGCAGCAGCCTACTGCCGAGCCTGCGCTGCTCGACCGTTACCTCAGTCTCGCCCGCGTCAATTGGGAGGTCGTCTACTTTGTCGCGCTGCTGGTAGTGGTGGTACTCACCCGCCTGCTAGCCCTTGACAACCGTGCGCCGCACCACGACGAAGGCATCCACGCTGTCTACAGCTACGGCGCATTCACGGGCCATGCACCTTACACCTACGACCCAGTCTATCATGGGCCGTTCCTCTACCTGATGACCCAGATTGCGTTCCTTTTCTTCGGTGCATCTGACTACACAATGCGCCTGGCTCCAGCCATCTTCGGCATCATCCTGGTGCTGCTGGTCTGGCAGTTCCGCATCTTCATCGGTAAGTGGGGAGCTTTGGCTGCCGCAACGCTGGTCACCTTCAGCCCCAGCATCAGCTACTACTCGCGCTCGCTGCGCCACGATATCTTCGCTACCGTCGCCACTGCCGTACTGATCCTGGCGATCTTCAACTTCATCCGCACCCATCAGAGCCGCTACATCTACTGGGCAGCAATCGGGGCGGCGGTGGGCATCAGCAGCCATGAGATGATGTGGCTCAACGGCTTCATCTTCGTCAGCTTCTTCGCCTTCGCTGCGATCTTCGAGATGGTTTACAACAGCCGCAAGCCAGTGGAGCAACGCCCGCTATTGCTCGCTGGGCAGGCATTGCTGCGCCAACCACGCATGATCGCCGGGGCGGTAATCACCTTCGTTACCCTGATCGTCCTGTTCTTCAGCAACCTGCTGACCAACTTCGATAGCCTGGGCAAGTTCTTCAGCGGCCTAACTTACTGGAATGGGCAGCAGGTGGAAGCGCGAGGCGGCCAGCCCTGGTACTACTACTTCATGCTCCTGTTCATCTACGAAATCCTGCCGCTCACATTTGGCATTGCTGGTGGGGTCTACCTGCTCATTCGCCAATTGCGGCACCAGGTTGAGCCAGACGACAGCTACCCCAATCTGACCGACCCCGACGTGGCAACCGGCCCCAACCTGCCCACCCCGCGCTCGGTAATCGAACTGGTACTACCTGCCCTCGGCTACTGGAGCTTGAGCGCACTGATCGTCTACACGCTCGCGGGCGAGAAGATGCCCTGGCTGACCATGCAGATTGCCTTGCCGCTCTGCCTGATGGCGGGTATGGCGATTGGTCGTCTGCTCAAGGGGATGGATTGGCGCGGCTTCTTCAACGCGGGCGGCCTGTGGCTGGGCCTCGTCTTCATCGCTCTTGCCTTCGCCTTCATTGCCTTTGGCGACGCGTTGCGGGTGGTAGTGCCAGTAGACGCGAGCGGCACCGTGACCGATCAGGCGGCGCAGGCAGCCAAGCTGTGGCGATCACTACTCACTGCTGCCTTCATTGTTGCCCTCGTCGCCCTGATCCTCAGCTTCAGCAGCCGCCTGGGGCTGAAGCAGAGCGTGCTGGCCTTCAGCTACGCCCTCTGCGGGGTGCTATTGGTCTATACCGTCCACTCGACGATCAACCTCAACTTCTACAACACCGCTACACCTGTGGAGATGTTGATCTACACCCAGTCCTCGCCCAGTACCGGCCAAGTAGCCGGGCAGATCAGCCGCCTCAGCCGCGACGTGACCGCCTTCACCAAGCGCGGCCCAGACGATCCGCTTGGTGGCCGCAGCTTGGACATCGCTATCGACAACTCGGTGGAATGGCCCTTCGACTGGTACTTCCGCGACCAGCGTGGCCTCTCCTACTTCAACGAGCGTTCGCCGCTGGCCCGCAATACTAGCGTGATCCTATCCCGCGTGGAGACGAATGGGGCAGATGTGGCTGGTGACAAGATGGTGGCCGACCTCAAAACCCGCCTCGGCACGGAGTACGTGGTGCGCCGCTACCCCCTGCGCTGGTGGTTCCCAGAGGAACTCTACCGCGACGCTAACTACAAGCCCCGCGATCTCGGCAGTGTAGCGGGCGAGTTGTTCAAGGGTGAGAACCTGCCCAAGTTCGCCAAATACTTCTTCTACCGCGACCCCCAGTTCCAACTGGGTAGCACTGACTTCTACCTGTTTGTCAAGAACGACTACGCCCAGATGATCGGCTTCGTGCCAGAGGGTACTGTAGCCAGTTCACCCGTAACCAGCGACACAGGGGGTGTCAAGCCGCCGACCGGCAAGACCTACGGGATGCTCGATCTGGGGGCGGAGGGTAGCGACAATGGCGCATTCAGCCAGCCGCGCCAGATCGCTCTTGCCCCCGATGGCACCTACTACGTGTTGGATACCAACAATGGCCGGGTTGAACACTTCACCGCCGACTACAAGTACATCGGCCAGTTTGGCAAGAAGGGGACGGCCAGTGGTGAGCCGAAGGATGCCGACCCTGGTACCGCCGATGGCGACACCCTCGGTGTGCTGGCGAACGGTGGCGGCGGCCCGAATGGGATGGCGGTGGACAAGGATGGCAACATTTACATCGCCGACACCTGGTTCCATCGCGTGCAGAAGTTCGACAAAGACGGCAAGTTCGTCCTCAGCTTTGGTGGCTTCGCGGCCACTGGCGGCAAGACGAGCGACAACAACAACGCGCCTGGCAAGTTCTGGGGGCCACGTGGCGTGGCGACCGACGCGCAGGGCAGCGTCTACGTGACCGACACTGGCAACAAGCGCGTGCAAATCTTCGACGGCACGGGCAAGTTCCTTCGCACTATCGGCGGGGTAGAGACGATTGACGAACCAATCGGGGTTGCAGTTGACCAGGCAGGTAACGTCTACGTTGGCAGCACCCGCACACAGAGCATCGTCAAGTTCGACGCGGCTGGCAACAAGCAGGCCGCCTGGCGGCTGCCCGACAACGGCTGGCAGCCGGGTGCCTACATGGAGCCGCAGATCGCCCTCGACGCGGCGGGCAACATCTACACTACCGATCCCAGCAACGCCCAGGTAGTCAAGTTCCGGCCCGACGGCACAGTGGCAAGCAAGAAGGCGAAGGAGGCAGGGGTCAGCCTCAAGACTCCAACTGGCATCGTCCTAGACAAGGCTGGCAACATCTACGTGGTGGATACGACACAGCAGGGGGTGATCCGCTTCACCGCTATGCAGTAAGCAGCAAGCCTGAGCGCGCCCCCCTCCTGCTTGCAGGAGGGGGGTGTTCTTTTACCCAAATGGTATAATCAGCACATGAGAGATCGTCGCTTGCTCCTGCTACTCGTCCCGCTACTGCTCCTACTCCTGCTCTGGTGGGCAGGCACTGGCAGCACAGTACTGCGCGTAGCCAGCGGGTCAGCGGGCAGCAGTGCGCGCATCCTTGACCAGAAGGTTGGCCTCGCTGCCAGCCTCGACCTGGGCCAGCCGCCCGTCCTCTATCAGGCTGACGCACTGCTACACGGCAGTGGCTGGCTCGGCTGGCTGGCACGGGCGCAGGCACTACGCCCCAGCCTCGCCTGGCAAGATCGCGGGGCCGGGCTGGCTGAGGTGAGCGGGGTCGATCTCGCAGGCGGGGGGGTAGCGACTGGGCTGGTGTACGCTGGACTGGACGGTCGCCAGTACTTGCTGCTGCTGCAACCGGATGATCGCAGTGTCGCCTGGTGGTCACTGGTCAATGGTAAGCCTGCGGAGCAGCTAGCCAGCGCAACCTACACCCCTAACTTTCTGCTGGCCCTACAAACGCTGCTGGGCGAAGTGGCCCTGGTCGGCCTCTACGCCTGCCTGCTGCTGCTGCTAGTGTTGCTAGTCGGTGGGCTGCTGCGGTTGGCTGGGGCGGGGAGTTGGTCGCTAGCGGCTAAACCACAATGGCAGCAGTGGGCGTGGCTTGTGCCATTGCTCATCTTCGCCGTCGCCTTGCTAGCTACGGGCTATGTCGCATACAACGTACTGGAGGCGGTGCCACACGTGCAAGACGGTGCAGCCTACCTGTTCCAGAGCCGCATCTTCGCTGAGGGCCGCCTGCGCGTTCCTGACCCCGGCCTGCCACTGCACGCTGCCCTCGACCACGCCTACGTCCTGTTCTACGACGGCGCGTGGTTCAGCAAGTACCCGCCCGGCTACCCACTGGTACTGGCGGTCGGCACCCTGCTGGGCCAACCCGCGATTGTCGATCCGTTCTGCACTGCCGCCGCCCTGGTCTTCGTCTACCTCAGCGGCAAGAGCTTGGTGGGGGTAAGGGTGGGGCTGCTGGCAACGGGGTTGGGCCTGACCTCACCCTTTCTACTCACCATGTCTGGCTCCTTCCTCTCCCACAGCCTGGGCTTGCTCTGTACTGCTGCCTTCCTCTACTTCTTCATCCAGGCAACGCACCTGGGTGCAGGCACGGTGATTGACCAGCCAACAACCCTGCAAGGTGGGCGGAGGGCCTGGCCCAGGCTGCAACCAGCCCTCTACCCACTACTCGCTGGCCTCAGCATAGGCTGGCTGGCGATCACCCGCGAACTGACAGCGGTTGGTGTCGCTGCGCCGTTCGTCGTCTACGCCGTCGCCGACCTCTTGCGCCAGCGCGATGGACTGACCCTACGCCGCTACCTGTTGATGGTGGCGGGCGCGTTGCCACCAATCATCTTCCTCCTGCTTGACAACCGGGTATTGACCGGCGGCTTCCTAACCTTTCCCCACGACTTGCAGGGCGACTTCGACAAGCTCGGCTTCGGCCCTGGCATCGGCGGCACCGCTGGGGGCCACACCCCCGCCCTCGGCCTGGTCAACGCCGCCACCTACCTGCGGACGCTAGCCGAGGTACTTTTTGGCTGGCCCGCTCCCTTCACTTTCAGCTTTGCGCTGCTGGGTCTCTGCCTGCCCCCACTGGCAAGCAGAGCAAGTAGGTCGCAATGCAGCCTGGTGCGACCCGAAATCCTGCTGTTCGCCCCGATCCTCAGCCTGGCAAGTGGCTACTACTTCTGGTGGGCAGCAGCGCGGGTGTTCGGCCCCCGCTACTGGTACGAGATGCTACCCTTCCTCTGCATCCTCACCGCCCTCGGCGTATGCAAGCTGGCCGCCCTGTTCCCGGCGCAGAGGGGGAGGGGGACAGCCTGGGCAGCAGGGCTGCTGCTGGCCCTGCTGATCAGCTACAACCTGAGTGGCTATTTGCCTACTTACCTGGAGGGCTACCGGGGCTACAATGACCTAAGCGGGCTGGCACGCGATACAGTGCAAAGGGCAGGGCTGCGCCGCGCAATAGTCTTCGTCACCCTCGACCGTGATGCGCCGCGCAAGGATTACAGCAAGGTGTTTTGGCTCAACGACCCGCTGCTGAACAAGGGGGGCGACGCAGTGATCTACCTGCGCGACCTGGGTGACGAGCAGAACCAGGCCGCCGCCCGCGCCCTCCCCGGCTGGCCCAGCTATCGGCTGGACGGCGACAGGTTGACCGCAATCACTCGCTAGTCCTTCTTGCCGATAGCTACGATGGAGAGGCCCAGCGGCAGGTTGAGCTTCTCCTCCAGGCGGAAGATAGGCATCAAGAAGTTAAAGAGGCGCAACTGACCGCTAGGCAGCAAGGGACGGCGCAAGATGCGCGCGTTCAGCCACCAACCAAGGATACCAGGGAGGTTCATCCGCCACGAGGTTTCGATGCGGAAACCTGCCCGCTCCATCAAAGCAACCACCTCGCTGTACTTGTAGCGACGATAGTGGTCAAGGTAGTAGTCCAACGTGCCATAGAGCCAGCGGCCAGCGGGGACGAGCAGTAGCAGGCGGCCACCCGGCTCCAGCACCTCATACATATGGCGCAGGGCTAGTTCGTCGTCGGGGATGTGTTCCAGGACGTTGACGCAGATCACCGTATCGAAGCGCAAGGGCTTGAGGCTGGCGACGAGTTCTGGGTTGAGGATGTCTCCAACAGCGGGTAGCACGTGGTCGGTATGCAAATAGCGGGTTTGCAGCGACTCGATGGCCTCTGGCACCGGGTCAACCGCCACCACCTTCTCGCGGTCTACAAAGTAGTAGGTGAAATTACCGATGCCGCAGCCCACTTCAAGGATGCGCTGCCCTGCATATGGGCGCAGCCGCTGCCAAATGAAATCGTTGTAGCGGCTGACCGAGGCCATACGCCGCAGCGTCTCTGAGCCAACCTGAAGATCGGCAACCGACTTCCCTTCGCGCAGTCGCCGCGCCCGCAGTTCCTCCGCTCGCTCCTGTTCGCGCAGATAAGCACGCAAGGCCCGCATCTTCACTGTTGATCGCTCCTCTCCGCCAGTTGTCTGGCTCAACCGACGAAGCGGTACTTGACCAACGCCCACAAAGCCTGCGGGCCGTCGCGCCAGATGTTCAGCTTCTTGCCCTCCTGAATATCGCGGCCATAGTAGGAGATCGGCACCTCGTAGATGCGGTAGCCACGCTTGAGCAGCTTGGCAGTGATCTCCGGCTCGAAGTTGAAGCGTTCGCACTGAATGTCGATCCCCTGGATCACCTCGCGGCGGAATGCCTTGTAGCCAGTCTCCATGTCGGTGAGGATCGTATTGTAGAGGATGTTGGTGATCAGGTTCAACACCTTGTTGCCCATATAGTTGGCGAAGGCGAAGGCGCGGTGGGTGCCGAGGAAGCGCGAACCATAGACTACCTGGGCATTGCCGCGCATAATCGGGGCGATCAACTGGGGGTAGTCGGCGGGGTCGTACTCAAGGTCGGCATCCTGCACGATCACGATCTCGTTGCTCGCGTACTTGAAGCCGGTACGCAGAGCCGCCCCTTTGCCGCGATTGCGGGCCTGGAAGAAGATACGCACGGGGGTCGCGTCGTCAAGGGGGAGATTACGCAGGATGTCGCGGGTGCCGTCGGTCGAACAATCATCTACGATGATGATTTCCTTCTCGAACGGGGTATCTTTGACCCGCTGGATAATCTGCTCGATAGTATCTCTCTCGTTGTAGCAGGGGATGACGATAGATAGACGCATCAGCGGCTTCGCTCCTCTTTGCAATCATGAAAATAGCAGCGTTGTTGGGCTGCAATCGCAACAATGCGGCAATGATATACAATCTGGCTACTGGCTGTCAAGCCTGTTAGCCCGCCGCCAACTCTCGCGTGGCCTTGTAATTGGCAGGCAGCCTGCGGCCCTCTGCCGTCAGCAAGTGGCTCAGTTCGTCTACGGCCTGGCGCAGCAGCGTCTTGAGCAAGCCAATGTGGGTGCGCTTGCTAGACATCACGATCAGCGTCCACTGGCCGCCAACCGGCTCGGCGATGATGTTCTCCTCTGCGCCATGCTGAAAGAGGACACGAAAATCCTTCTCCTTCAACAGCCGCCCCACCGCCTGCGAACTAGCAACTGTCGAGGCGAGCAGAGCCGCCAGACTGGCGACCTCCTGGCGGTAGTCGTCGCCCTGCGAGGAGACTACCTGGCCCTCCCCATCTAGCAGCATCACGTGGCTGGCCCCGGTATCATCTACCAGCCGCTTCAGATAAGCCGCCACCAAAGTGATGCGTTCCACTTCCATCAGCTTCCACCCCCTGCCCTTTCGCTCCGCACAACGTAGCCTCATTATACTACTTTTGGCGCACCAGGTGTGGAAGCGGCACTCCCCCACCTGCGGGGCTGTTGTGCGCCCATAACTCCACCACCCAGTCTGTGCTGCCCACGAAGACGAATTCGCCGTTAGCTAGGCTGGGGTTGGCAGCGGCAGCGACTATCGCCTCGGCGAACTGGGCGACAGTGGGCAGGCCGCCAGCCTGCTCCTTGCGGGCGGCGATCAGGCCGGGATTCTGGCGTTGCATCAGCTTGGGGGTAATAGTCCCCTCGATCAGGTCGCCACTGACAAAGAGCAGACGCAGGCCAAGGCTGCTGAACTCGCCCAGGCGCGCTTGCAGGGCGCGTTCGCCCGCCTGCTTGCTCTCGGCCACCGCCTCGTAGCCAGGGTAGACTGGCTTCTCGCCGTAGAAGTGAGCCAGGTGGCTGGTGACGAAGATGATGGTGCTACCTGCGACCAGCAGTGGCAGAGCGAGGTCAACCGCCCGCATCTGCCCCACCACGTTCAGCTTCATCGCGTAATCTGCCCCCTTATCCTTCTCCAGGCCACCGCTGGCGTTGAGGATCAGCAGATCAAGGCGGCCAAACTGGGCGGCAACGGCGGCGTACATGGCGGCCATCTCGCCCGCAGCGGTCAGGTCGGCCCTGACGACGAGCGCACGGCGACCAGCGGCCTCTATCTCGCCAGCCACCTCCTCAGCCCGCGCCCGCTTGCTGCGGTAGTTGACCACCACATCTGCACCACGCCCCGCGAGCAGGCGAGCCACCTCTGCCCCGATTCCCCGCGACGCGCCAGTAACCAGGGCTATCTTGCCAGCAAGTTCGTTCATCCTCCCCTTCCTTTCAACAGCATACTAGCAACAAAGATAATCCTCCGCGCAAGCGATCCTGTCCGCAGAGGTCCAGATACTCGCAGCCACGGCAGCGGGCGGGCGCATCATGGTTGGGGGCCACGTCGACGGCGTGCTGCTCAGCCCGCAAGTCAGCCAGGGTCTCAAGCACCCACTCGCGCTCTGCTGCGCCATATTCTAGCTCGAAAGTCCGCTCTGGATAGCGCAGGATGCCGTATGGTGGGGTCACACCGTACTCCTCCTCCACCAACAGGCAGTAGACGAACAACTGGATGCGCTGGCTGTCGTAAGGTTCGCGGGGAGTGCGGCCCGTCTTGACCTCCACCGGGATGATCGTTGCGCCGTCGCGCACCAGGTAGTCTGGCTTGCCACTCAGACCGTAGCGGCGGGAAACGAGGGGGGGAGCGGCTTGCTCTCCCGCGCGCACTGTGTCCTGATAGATGACCGCGCCAACCGGCAGACCGCTCGCCCGCTGCCCCAGCCCCGTCCGCAGGGCGAAGTAGAGGGCGGCGGCCAGCAGCAGCAAGGTGATAGCCAGCAGCAGGTTAGCCACCGCTATTCCCCCACCCGGCGGCTGAAGGCAGCCAGGACGCGGGCGACGACCATCTCGATTGCCACCCGATTGTGGCCGCCACGAGGGATGATCACGTCAGCGTAGCGTTTGCTCGGCTCCACAAAGTCCAGGTACATTGGGCGCACTGTCTTGAGATATTGCTCTATCACCTGCTCCGGGTCGCGCCCTCGCTCGCGCAAATCGCGTTGCAGGCGGCGGATGAAGCGCAGGCCTGCGTCGGTATCTACGAACACCTTGATCGCAAACAGGTCGCGCAGAGCGGGATCAGCGAAGATCAGGATACCCTCTACCAGGATCACCGGGCGCGACTCGATCCGTTCGCTCTGCTCTAGCCTAGTGTAGTTGGTGTAGTCATAGCGTGGTCGCTCTATGGTCGCCCCCGCTTGCAGGGCGCGCACATGAGCGGCCAAGAGGTCAGTCTCCAACGCCGAGGGGTGGTCATAGTTGATATTGCGTCGCTCGTCCAGGGGCAGGTGGCTGTAGTCGCGGTAGTAGAGGTCGTGGGGTAGCAAGGCGACGTTCGTCTCGCCGACGGCAGCAACGATGGCCCGGCTCACCGTTGTCTTGCCGCTGCCACTGCCACCCGCTACCCCGATCACCAATGGTTGCATCGTCCACACTACCTCCAAGATGGCGCATTATACCACAGCTCAGCGGCGGCGTGGGGCCAAGGTGCTACGAACGGGCGGCCAAAAAGCTGGGTGGTGTGCTATAATGCGCCATAGTATGAGAAAGGAGTATCTAGCTTGAACATCGAAATGGCCCTGCTCCCCAGTCTGGTACGCGAGGCCGACCAGCAGGTTTGCATCGTAGTAGATGTACTGCGAGCGACCAGCACCATCTCCGCCTTCTTCGAGCGTGGCATCAGCGAGGTCTACATTGGCAGCGACCTGGACGAGGTGGCAGCGATAGCAGATAGCATCCCTGGCTGCGTCAAGGGGGGTGAGCGCGGGGGGATGGCCCCGCCCGGCTTCCAATTCTCCAACTCGCCGACGCAGATTCTGGCTAGCCAGCTTGACCTGACTGGCCTCAGTGCGGCCTTCAGCACCACGAACGGCACGCGAGCGATGGTCGAACTCTACCGCGCCGGTGCGCCAGTCGTCTTTTCGGGCTGCGTGCGGAACGGCCCTGCGGTCGCGGCGGCGGCTCTCCAGGCGGCCCGCGAGCGGGGCTGCCACGTCACAGTGGTTGCCAGTGGGCGCGAACATGGCAGCAAGATTTGCCTCGAAGATGTGATCGTCGGGGGCTACCTCGTCTACCTGTTGCGGCAAGAGGCGAAGCTAGACAATCGCCCAGCCAGCATGATCGCTCAACTGATCGCCCAGGACGACGACCCCGACTATGTAGCCCTTGACCACTCGCCAGTCAAGGCCCGCCACTTCGTCGGCGACGAGGTAGCCGCCGAGTTGGAGGAGGAACAGCATGGGGCGATCACCCGCTACCCCTTCATCCCCTTCAATGCCGTGCCAGCCAGCCCCGCTAAGGACGCAGGTCAGGACAAGCAGAGCAAGGCTCCGTTCAAGTGGCGCAAGGGCAGTGCGGCAGCGCGGATGGTGGAGGAGGGCGCAACGCTGGCCCTGCGTCTCTACTTCAGCTACGTAGGTGAATATAATGACAACCCGGCCCGCCCATCGCGGCGCGCTCTGCTGGCAGCGATCAACGAGTGCAGTGGGGGCCACCACCTCTTGCGCTACGGTTGGGCTGCCGACAGCGTAGCCGTCTCCGATGCTGGGGTATGCGAGGTCGCGCCCTACCTGACCGCCGAAGCTGGCCGCCTGGTATTGCGCCCCTACCAAGCCACCCCCGTCGAAACCCCGCAGTAACTCCCCTATCTTCCCCTGGAGCGTCGCCGCCCCAACCCGCACGCCGCAGTGCGTCCCCTCTCCACCTGGCTATCAGCCTGCTGAGTGGCAGCAAGTACCGCATGATCTCTAGCCGCCGAGCCACTAGCCCTTGCACTCAGCACCCCTAACCGACTTCTAACCTACCGCAACTTGACCAGGCGCAGGTGGGGCGGGTATAATTAGCTGCGCTTTGCTTCAGTGTAGGGGCAAACGTGCGCCACAAAGTAGCAGATTGGTTGCCAGTAGCTAGTCAGCTAAAATAGACGATGCTGTTTAGTGCTGTCGGGCCGTGCAAATTGAGCAGAGCAGAGCAGAAAAGGTTAATTGATGAGCAAAGCAAGCAACAAGAAGGGTAGCAGCCAGAGTAAGCGCGCCCTCACCCAGCCGATCACCGCCGCTCACCCCAGCCCTACCTTCGCGGCGACCAATGGTAACGGCCACCACGATGTCCCCTCCAACGGGGTTGACAGCAAGGGCGTGAACGGCCACCACGATGCCGCCCCTGAGGGGGTTAGCAGCAACAGCGTGAACGGCAACGGCCACCACGATGCCGCCAACCTTGCTGCTCAGCCCGAAATCCAGGCTGCCGCCCGCGAAGCTGGGGTAGAGACGCTCACCTACCTGCCCGCACGTCGGCCCATGCGTCCGCAGGTTGGGCGCAGCCGCGGCGGGCGGCTGACTACTGCGCGCCACCCCCACCTTGAGCAGCGGTTGGAGGGTGCCTACGCCCGCCTGTCCCTGGACGACGGCCAGCAGGCCGCACCGCTGGCGGGGGCTGGTGGCCGCGGGCCGAACGGTAGCGGCAGCCGCCAGTACAGCCCCCGCCCGCAGAGCAGCAAGCAGCGCAGCAGCGGCCACAACTATCCACTCTTTCTCCTACGCGGGCGAGCCACGGCTAGCAACCGGCGTGGCGCACACAAGGGCGGGGGCGCAGTTGGCCTCCGCATCTTCATCATCCTACTGCTACTCGGTGGCGTGGGCGGCATTGGCATGATTGGTGGCAGCGTCGGCGGCTTCATGGCCTACGCCAATACCCTACCCTCGGTGGAGAAGCTCAAGAGCCTCGGTTTTGAGACCACGCGCATCTATGACCGCAATGGCGTGCTGCTCTCCGAACAGTTCGATGAAGGGCGGCGTACCTACGTGCCGCTGGCAAACGTCTCCAAGAACCTGATCTCAGCAACGATCTCGACTGAAGATGCCAACTTCTACGACAACATTGGCATTGACCCTACCGCCCTGGTGCGTGCCGTCTTCATCAACTTCAGCGGCAAAGGCAGTTCGGGCGCGAGTACGATCACCCAGCAGGTTGTCCGCATGGTGATCATCCCAGAGGAGAAGTACAAGCAGAGCTACGACCGCAAGATCAAGGAAGCGATCCTGGCGATCCAGCTAAACCGGGCCTATACCAAAGACCAGATTTTGGAAATGTACCTCAACGAAATCTACTACGGCAAGCTGGCATACGGTATCGAAGCCGGGTCGCTGACCTACTTTGGCAAGCACGCCAACGAACTTAGCCTACCAGAGGCCGCCTACATCGCTGGCCTCGGTCAGCTACCTGACTACTACGCCAACCACCCCGACGTGGCTAAAGACCGCCAGCGCATCGTCCTTGACCTGATGGCTAAGACTGGCAAGATCAGTTCAACGCAAGCCGACCAGGCTTTCAACACCGAACTGATCTTCAAAGAGGCGCGAGCCGAGGTTAAGGCTCCCCACTTCACCCAGTACGTGAAAGAGTATCTGGAGACTAAGTATGGGAGCGACTACATCCGCAAGGGTTGGACGGTCACGACTACCCTCGACCTGCGTATGCAGCAGGAGGCAGAGAACATCGCCCGCAATCGTATTGATGCCCTGCGCGAACTATCAGCCACTAACGCCGCTCTGGTCGCTATGAAGCCAGACACTGGCGAAATCCTGGCGATGCTCGGCAGTGTGGACTACAACGACGACAAGATCGACGGACAGGTGAACGTCGCCACTTCGCTGCGCCAGCCCGGTAGCTCGATCAAGCCAGTCACTTACGCCCAGGCGTTCACCAAAGGCTGGCTGCCCGCCACCTCGATCCTCGACGTGGATACGATCTTTGGCTACAAGGCGGCCAAATCTTACCGCCCAAAGAACTACGACAAGGACGATCACGGCTGGGTGACAGCGCGGGTGGCTTTGGCGAACAGCTTCAACATCCCTGCTGTCAAAGCCCTGCAATACGCTGGGATCAAGGAGACGATTGCGCTGGCTCGTGCGATGGGCGGCAAGGATGCCTTCCCCAACCCACCCGAATACTATGGCCTCAGCCTGACACTGGGTGGCGGTGAGGTGACGCTGCTTAATATGACCAACATCTACTCCACCTTCGCCAACATGGGCCGCGAGGTGGATGCCAACCCGATCCTCAAGATCACCGACAGCCTGGGCAGTGTAGTGGAGGAGTTGAACCCGAAGCCAGAGAGCAAGCAAGCTGTCAGCCCCGAAGTCAGCTACCTGATCGCCGACGTACTGAAGGACAATGACGCACGCACTCGGATGTTCGGTGCGAACAGCCCCCTGCGCCTCATCTTTCCCGCTGCGGTCAAGACCGGCACGACCGACAACAACCGCGATAGCTGGACGATGGGCTACACCCCCAACTTTGCAGTTGGTGTCTGGGTGGGCAACAGCAACAACAAGCAGATGCAGGCAGTTACTGGCGCGAAGGGTGCCGCCTTCATTTGGCACGACTTCATGGAGGCAGTCTACAAGCGGGCCGACTTGCGGGCCATGATCGCCTACAACCTGCCTGGTAACACGCTGGCTAGCGACTTCAGCCGCCCTGCCAACATAGTCACCACCTCGATCTGCACCGTCTCGAAGGGGACGATCACCGATATTGCGATCAAGGGTCGGGTGCCTACCGGCTGCAAGGGCTACAAGGACCCGCCAGACAACAAGGTTATGGGTGACGCAGGCAGCGGTGACGGCAGCAAGACCACCACTGGCACGACTACCCGCCGCAAACCAACCGCCACGCCAACTCCAGCCGGTGGCAGTACTACTGGCGGCAGCACCGTCGGCAATGGTGACAGCAACAATAGCGGTGGCACCGTCTACGGCAATAGCAGTGGCAGCACGGGCGGCACCGTCAACGGCAGTAGCACTGGTGCGCCGCAACCAGCAGCCCCACCCCTGCTTCCTACCCCTGTTGAGCAGCCACAACCGCAACCCCAGGAGCAACCGCAACCGCAGCCCCAGGAGCAACCGCAACCGTAGCCACTGCGGGCAAGAGGAGAGGGTATCGCTATCACGCGATCCCCTCTTTGCGTTGTGCTTGCAGAGCCGCCAACGGCTATGGGTACATCCGCTCCATCATCCGCGGGAAAGGGATCGTCTCGCGCAGGTGTGGTGCCTGGGTAATCCAGGCTACGCAGCGTTCGAGGCCCATGCCAAAGCCGCTGTGGGGGACGCTGCCGTAGCGACGTAGGTCGAGGTACCACTCGTAGGCTTCGCGGGGCAACTTGTGTTCGGCCATCCGCTGTAGGAGCAGGTCGAAGTCGTGGATGCGCTGGCTGCCGCCAATAATCTCGCCATAGCCCTCTGGGGCGAGCAGGTCGGCGGCCAAAGCCAGTTCGGGGCGGTCAGGGTCAGGCTGCATATAGAAGGCCTTGATGCTGGCGGGATAGCGGGTGACAAATACCGGGCGGTCGTATTGGCTGGCAAGGATCGTCTCCTCATCGCCACCAATGTCGTCGCCCCAGATTGCTGGGTTGCCCGCCGCTTGCAGCACCTTGATCGCCTCGTCGTAGGCCAGGCGCGGGAAGGGAGCCTTGACATTACGTAGCACTGCGAAGTGCTGCTCCAACCGCTCCGCCTGGGCCGCGTCCTCGTCCAGCTTCGCCACCTGCACCAGCGCATCCAACTCGGCCTCACACTTGTCGAGCGTAGTCTGCACCACGTAGCTGACAAAGTTCTCCTCAAGCTCCAACAGTTGGTCGAACTCCATGTAGGCAGCCTCTGGCTCAACCATCCAGAACTCGGCCAGGTGGCGGCGGGTCTTGCTCTTTTCAGCGCGGAAGGTGGGGCCGAAGGAGTAGACCTTACCCAGCGACATCATCGCCGCTTCGATGTAGAGTTGCCCCGTCTGGGCAAGGTAGGCAGGCGCACCAAAGTAGTCTACGGTAAAGAGGTTGCCGCTACCCTCGGCGGCGGTGGGGGTAATGATCGGCGAGTCCACGCGGGTGTAGCCCTGCCCGTTGAGGAAGTCCTGGATTGCCCACTCCACGGTCGCCCGCACGCGGAGCAACGCCCGCTGGCGACGACTCCGCAGCCAGAGATGGCGTTCGTCCATCAGGAAGGCTACGCTATGCTTCTTTGCGCTGATTGGGTAGTCAGCAGCCTGCTGCACGATCTGGAAGTCCTTGACCGCCAGTTCGTAGCCGCCCACCGCCCGACTGTCTTCTTTGACCAGACCGCGCACTATGATAGAGGTCTCGTCACTCGCCTGCTCGGTGGCGGCCCAGACTTCTTCTGGCAGGTCGGGCTTGTAGGCCACCGCCTGAGCCAGACCACTACCATCGCGGACGATCAGGAAGGTGAGCTTCCCCTTACCGCGCTTGTTGTAGAGCCAGCCCCGCAGCGTTACTTCTGCGCCAACGTGCTGACCGAGGTCGGCAATGCTGCTGGTGGGCGCGGTGGGCGCAGCGGGCAGGCGCACCTTCGCCACTTGCGCGTCGGCAATGCGCGTCATCTCAATCTCATGCTGATCCTTCTGCTCGTCCATACTGACCCTCGCTCTGTCCTATATTGTGCTGGGCGTATTGTAGCATATGGTGGCTGGCAGGCACAAGCAAAGGGCCGGACGGCGTGCCATCCAGCCCCTTTACTTGCTTGTGGCTAAGACTATTGGCCGATGATCGCCCTGTGGACGATCTTGGCCGTCTCGCCACGCTTCACATTGTCGTTAGGTCGGTAGCAGAGGCTCGTGCCGCAAGCTGCACCGTTGATGATGCCCGCATGGTTAGCTGCCTCGATATACGAGTAGAAGGTGCTGTTGCTCGGCACGTCGGCGAAGGTTGGTGAGGTCGGGGTGAAGGCTGGCACCGCCGCACTGATCACCACGATCTTAGCGATCTGGCCGCGACTAGCCGTGCTGTTGGGGGCGAAGGAGCAGGTGGGGTTGCAACCAAAGCCGCTGATCACCCCAGCGTGATAAAGCGTCTCAATGTAGCCGTAGAAGGGGCTGCTGGGCGGCACATCGGCGAAGGTTGGTGAGGTCGGGGTGAAGGCTGCGATGCCTAGACCCAGGACGACGATCTTCGACAACTCACCGCGCCGCACGCTGGCATTTGGCTGGAAGCTGCCATTGGGGAAGCCGCTGACCACCCCGCGACAGGCAAGGAACTGGATGTCGCCATAGAAGATGTTGCTAGTTGGCACATCGGTGAAACTGATCGCGCAAGGGGTTGGGCTACCAGCAGCCGCAGTCGCAGTTGGGCTACCAGCAGGAGCAGTGGCGGTCGGGCTACCAGGGGCAGTGGTCGCGGTTGGGCTACCAGGGGCAGTGGTCGCGGTTGGGCTACCAGCGGCAGCGGTCGCGGTCGGGCTACCAGCGGCAGCGGTCGCGGTTGCAGTGGAGGCGGCAGCGGTTGCAGTCGCGGTGGAGGCGGCAGCGGTCGCAGTCGGGCTGGCGGGGCTTGCCGTGGGAGTGCTGGGAACAGGGGTGGGGATCGGCCCGCCGTTGAGAGTGAAGGCAGTCAGGCGCGAGGTGCCGCCACTATTGGCCGAGCCGTCGGTCATGTAGACGGTGCCATTGACTACCAGCGGTGACTGCCAGTGGATGCCGCCGATGCTACCCGTCCACAGCCGCTGGCCGGTGATTGGATTGAGGGCGTAGACGCTGTTGCTGCGAGCGTAGTAGAGGACGTTGTTGGCAACGAGCGGGGTGAAGCCAGCAGTGCTGGTAGTCCAACCAGTCGCCAGGATTGGCACCGTTCCGCTGAGGACGACCTTCAGGCCGCTGAGGCCGTTGGTGTTGGCAACGAAGACCCAGCTATCGTTGTTAGCCGGGTTGACCCAGCTTGCGGGCTGGCTGAGAACTACGCCCGTACCCTGCGGCAAGGCCATACGGTAGAGTTCGCCACCGACATTGCCGGGGCCACCCTGCCCACTAAGGTTGTCGAGGTTGAGCAGCATCACGTAGCCCTCTTTGCCACCCTGCACTACCAGGTTCTGGTAAGTGCTACCAGCAGGGGCGGCGACGATGGAGGGAGCGGTACTACCCAGGTCTTTGTCGGTGTTGTTGAGGTAGACGTAGTTGCTAGGCGTGTAGGTGTCTAGCGGCTGGCTGCTGCTGTTGCCTGTGCCATCTGGGTTGAGCGCAAACACGGTGTCAGCCCAGTCGCGGTTGCTTGCACCAGGGCTGAAGGGGCCGTTGCCAGTGGTCATGTAGACTTTGCCAGTAGCAGGGCTGTAAACCACACCAGGCCGCGCCCAGATTGCTGTCTGCACGCTAGCGCAGTCGTTCACCCCAGGGATGCCATTCTCAACGAAGTGGATGGTCAGGTTGCTGCAATTGGCGTTGAAGACCTTCTGCACCCCTGTGTTGAGGTTGATCGTTGTCACGTGGCCCTGGTAGTCGCCACCGTCACCAGGGTATCCACCGTTGACCACGTAGAGGTAGCTGGTGCCACTGATCGTGTTGACTGCCAGAGCCGAAGCACTCTTTTCCACGCCCGGCTTGAGGGTGGCAACCTGGGGCCAGGAGTTGGTGATCGTGCCAGTGGTGGTGATCTCTACACCGTTGAAGACGTTGTGCTTGTGTACCTTGCCGTCTACGCCATAGCTGTAGACAAATTGGCGGTTGGGGTCAACAGCGGGCTGTGAGGTGGTGTAGCGCGGCCCAGTCTGCGAGGCCGCCGCCCAAACTTGCTGACCATTGCTGGCATCAAGGGCCAGCAGTTGGGAGCGGTGGGTGCTATCGCTACTGACTGTCAGGAACAGGATGTTGCGGGTACCGCTGATCGTATTGGCGGCCTCAAGGAAGACAGGCGCACTACCGTCGGCCACATCGGGCAGCGTCACCTGGAAGCGTTGCTGCAACTGGCTGACATTGGCGGTGGTTAGCGTGGTTTCCAGCGTGTTGTTGCCACGCTTGGTCGCGTCACCGTTAAACTGCGTCCAGTCGTAGGCCGAAGCCAGGGCCGGAACGAACACAAGGGTCAGGACGATGAACAGCAGAGTAGCCCGCAGCTTGCTCTTATGGGACATGGTACTATTCCTTTCTGTAAGCCCCTTCTGTAGGTAAAAGGGGCAATTAACGTCTGCCAAGTTTGATTATAGCCGCTGGCAGACCTGAGTGCAATGGCCTATTTGGGTGAATTGTCCAAGATTGCAGCAACGGTTGCAGCTTGTGGGGCGTGGAGGCAGTGGGCATATTGCAGCCAGCTAGCCAATCCGTCCGGTGGGGCGCAGCTAATCGCCGATCAGCCGTAGCCCATGCAGCCGCGCACGCCGCTAGCCCCGGCCTGAGCGCGACCGTGAACCCTCACCCACGGCGGCTGGCTTTGGAGGGCAGAGAGAGGATGTGGTATAATAAAGGCACGATTGTGAAGGCTTTAACAGACCAGAGGAGGAAGCGGGTTGGACACAGCAGTGGTCGAACAGCAGGCGACGCAGCCTGCCACCGAGCGAGACGTTTACGACATCATCATCCTGGGCGGCGGGCCGACCGGCCTCTTTGGCGCGTTCTACGCGGGCCTGCGCGAGATGAAGACCAAGATCGTTGAGGGGCTGCCAGAGTTGGGCGGCCAGCTTACCGCGCTCTACCCAGAGAAGTTCATCTACGACGTGCCGGGCTACCCGAAGGTGCTGGCCCGTGACCTTGTAGCCCAGTTGGTTGAGCAGACTTTGCAGTTCGACCAGACCGTTTGCGTCGGCGAGCGCGCGATCAAGCTGGAGCGCGATGAGGCGAACAACCTTGTGGTGCTGACCACCGATAAGGCCGTCCACTACGCCAAAACAGTGGTGATCGCTGGGGGCGTGGGTGCATTTTCTCCTACTCGCCTGGACGCGCCGGGGGTGGGCGACTATGAGGGCAAGGGTGTCTACTTCTTCGTCAAGGAGAAGGCTCCTTTCGCGGGTAAAGAGGTGCTGATCGTCGGTGGCGGCGACTCGGCAGCAGACTGGTCGCTGGCCTTCAAGGACATTGCGAAGGTAACGTTGATCCACCGCCGCGACCACTTTCGCGCCCACGAAACCAGTGTGCGCGCAATGGCGGCAGCGAAGGAGGCGGGCGAACTGGACATCCGCACCTTCCACGAACTGAAGGAAGTACATGGCGACGGCGAGCGGATCACCGAAGTGGTGCTGCTCAACAACCAGACCCAGGAGACGATGACCATCCCGTGCGAAGTGGTGCTGCTCAACCTCGGTTTCAAGGCCGACCTCGGCCCGATCAAAGAGTGGGGTTTGGAGCTTGAGAAGCGGGCAATCCGGGTCAACGAGCGGATGGAGACCAACATCCCTGGCGTGTACGCGGCGGGCGACATCGCAGGCTCCAGTGTCAAGCTCAACCTGATCGCCACTGGCTTCGGCCAGGCAGCGACGGCGGTGTGCATCGCCAAGAACTACATCGATCCTAAGTCCAGCATCTTCCCCGGCCACAGCAGCGAGAAGGAGTAACCTCTCCGCGTAGGCGCACCGTGGTTGGCGCGGGGCAGTGGCCTGAAGGCTACTGCCCCTTCTTCGTACTGCAATCTCGGCTAATGGCACGTTGACTGTCACTGGCAGGTGGGTGAGCAGGAAGGAGCGGAGGGCGCGACCTGCTCGGCTAAGGTAGTGGTCGCGCCGCCAGAGCAATACGACTTCGCGGCTCAGGCGTTGGTCGCTGACGCTGAGGGGGGCAAGGTCGCCCACGCCAGTGAGGGCCAGGCGGGGAACGAGGGCGATGCCCAACCCCGCTGCTGCCGAGCGCAATGCCGTGTCAGTCTCTGCTCCATCAAGCGAGATGTGGGGGCTGAATCCAGCCTTGCGGCAAGCATCCAGGGTAGCGGCCCGCAGTTCGTAGCCGACTGGAAAGAGAATGAACGACTCCTGGCGCAGATCGGTCATCGCCACCCCCGGCTGAGCAGCAAGTGGGTGTTCGCGGCTGACGGCAATCACCAGTTCTTCGCTGAACAGGCTGGCAACTTCGAGGCTGGCATCTTCCTCACCGGGTGGGGGTGGGCCGGGGCGGGTAACGACCGCAAGATCGAGACTGCGCTCCTGCACCATGCGCTGCAGACGTTGCGCTCCAGCCTCGTAGAGTTGCAGTTCGACAGCTGGGTACTGGCGGTTGAACTGGGCGAGAGTGCGCGGCAACAGGTGGCTGCCAACCGTCGGGGGCGCACCAATCGCCACCCGGCCACGCGGCTCCCCCTCCCGCTCACTGACTGCCTGCTCTGCCTCGGCGACCAGGGCGAGGATGCGGCGGGCATAGGGCAGCAGGGCTTCACCCGCCGCAGTAAGGCTAGTCAGCCGCCCACGCCGCTCGAACAGTGGCACCCCCAACCGCGCCTCCAACGCACGCACCTGCTGGCTGAGCGACGGCTGGGCCAGCCCCAGTTCCTCACCCGCCCGCGTGAAGCTGCCCAGCCGGGCGACCGTCTCAAAGTAGCGCAGGTAATGCAGTTCCATCGCAGCTCCCACCTTCGCTCCACTGTGGAGAAGATGGCGCAATTATAGCACAAATCAGACTTCCCGACGACAGGTACAAGAAGAACTTTGCGAGTTCCTTACTCAACCACTCGGCCATTGACGCAAGCGGGGGCGGTGTGCTATAATGTTGGCAATAAGTAAGCGATCACGTCGGACGAGTAGCCGCACCACCCGCGTCAGAGAGGGGCAGCCATTGGCTGTAAGCTGCCCCCGCGAGAGTAGCCGCCAAAACCACCGGCCAGCAGTGAGATGAACCCACTACTCCAACCGCCTTGCCCTTGCGCGGTACAGAGGGTGCTACTACTTTCACCGCCTTGACCCCGATAGAGGTCACATTTGAGGGGCCACTTCTGTCCACTCCTGTCAGGAGCAGCAGGGTGCGCCCGAACGAGGGTGGAACCACGTCAGCTAGCAGCTTTCGTCCCTTGCCAACAGGCGAGGACGGGAGCTTTTTGTTTGCTCCGCAACAACCAGGAAGGAACTAGAGGATGAACGCACAACAGGTGGGTGGCCTCAACGCCCAGGATATGGAGAACAAGCATCTTGACCCGCTAGCTAGTGAGGATGTGGCCGATTACGCAAAGGACGAGCTAGGCAAGCTGCGCCACTCGGCGGCCCACGTGCTGGCGGGCGTGCTGAAGGAGTTGTACCCCGACATTCAACTGGCGATTGGTCCAGCTATCGAGAACGGCTTCTACTACGACGTAGATTTGGAACACCGCTTCACCGAGGAGGACTTTGCCGCTATCGAGGGTCGGATGCGCGAGGTGATCGCTGGGGACTACCCCTTTGAGGGGCGCGTGGTCAGCCGAGCCGAGGCGTTGGAACTGTTCAAGCACGCCCCCTACAAACTGGAGATCATCAACGACCTGCCCGCCGACGCAGAGTTGCGCGTCTACCACCACTACAACTTTGAAGACCTCTGTCGGGGCGGCCACACTGCCACCACTGGCGGCATCGGGGTAGTCAAGTTGATGAGCGTGGCGGGCGCATACTGGCGCGGCGACGAGAAGCGACCAATGCTGCAACGGCTCTACGGCACCGCCTGGCGGGCGCAGGAGGAGCTTGACCAGTACCTCTACCGCATTGAGGAAGCGAAGCGGCGCGACCACCGCAAGCTGGGTAAGGAGCTTGGCCTCTTTATCATCAGCGACTTGACGGGGCCAGGCCTGCCGCTGCTGCTGCCGAAGGGCGAGGCGATCCGCTACGAGATGGAGCAGTATGTGCGCGAGGTACAGCGCAAGTATGGCTATCAGTTCGTGCGTACCAACAACATTGGCCGCAAGGAGCTTTACATCCAGTCGGGCCATCTTGAGCATTACAAGGATAGTATGTACCCGCTGATGGAGGACCCAGAAGACCCGGATGAGTCCTACGCACTCAAGCCGATGAACTGCCCTCACCACTTCGTCCTCTACAAGTCGAGCCTGCACAGCTACCGCGACCTGCCAGTGCGCTACGCCGAGTTCAGCACCCTCTACCGCTACGAGCGGAGCGGGCAGTTGACTGGCATGGCTCGCGTTCGCAGCCTCACCCAGGATGACGCGCACATCATCTGCCGCGAAGACCAGGTGGCTGCCGAGTTCGAGCGGCGGCTGAAGGTGGTGCGTGAAGTGCTGGCGACCTACGGCCTCTACGACTACTGGCTGCGCCTCAGCCTGCACGACCCGAAGGATGCCAACAAGTACGGCGATACCACAGTCTGGCAGCAGGCCGAGGACACCTTGCGCGAGGTGATGGATCGCCTGGGTATCCAGTACATCGCGGTTGAGGGCGAGGCGGCCTTCTATGGCCCGAAGATGGACTTGATGGTACGTGATGTGCTTGGTAGGGAGTGGCAGATGTCAACCATCCAGCTTGACCTGGTGCAGCCACGCCGCTTCAATATGGAGTATATCGGCGAGGATGGGCAGCCGCACATCCCGGTGGTGATCCACAGTGCGGTGACCGGCTCGGAGGAGCGCACGATGGCGATGCTGATCGAGCATTACGCCGGGGCGTTCCCCCTCTGGCTAGCCCCGGTGCAAGCAGTGCTGATCCCCATCTCCGACCTCAAGCATGGCGACTACGCCCGCGAGGTGGCCGAGAGGATGCTGCAAGTGGGCTTCCGGGCCGAGGTGGATGACCGTAAGGAGCGGATGCAAGCTAGAATCCGTGACGCGCAGTTGCAGAAGGTTCCCTATATGCTTATAATGGGTGACAAGGAGCGGGATGCTAACGCTGTGGCGGTGCGCCTTCGCAGTGGCGAAGATCTCGGCCCCGTCCCTCTCGACCAACTGATCGAACGGATGACCCAGGAAGTACGCGAACGTAAGCACAACTAGCTGAGCAGGCTGTGGTGGGGGTTAGACCGCCCCCACCGCTACTCAGCACTTTATGAGGAGAAACAACGATGTTTGGTAAGCTCATCCGCTTTACGCTCGGTGTGGTGATTGGTGGAGGGATCGGGGTGGCGACTGCCATGCTGCTCGCCCCCGCCAGTGGCGACGAGACCCGCGACACGGTGAAGGGCCGCCTCTCAGAACTAGGCGATAGCTTCCGCCAGGCGCAACTGGAGAAGGAACAACAGATGCGCGCCGAGTGGGAGGAGAAGATCAAGCTGGAGGAGATGCGCGAGCGCGAGGAGAAACACGAGACTGCCCGCACCGCCAAGGCCAGCGCGAACGGCAATCGCGGCTAGTTCCAGCGGTGATTGGCCCCGGTCATCCAAAGACGCACAGAAGTGGGGAGCCAACCCGCCCCGCTCTTTGTAACCCAGACGCACTGTTTGTCGCTCAGCCGAGGAGTGAGCCAGGGGTAGGAGACGAACAATGGCTGATGAACAGAGTAACCAGCCGCTTGACGTAGAGCGACTGACGATCAATACGCCAGAGGAGCGACGGGCGCAACGCCAGCACGAGCAGCAGGAAGCCCTGCGCCAGGGTATCCTACTTGGCACCAACGCAACCGAACGCTGGGGCAGCCTTGCGGAGAAGCGCATCCACGACGCAATAGAGGCGGGCGCGTTCAACAAGCTGAAGGGTGAAGGCGCGCCGCTGCCACCCAGCGAGTATGACAACCCACTCTGCCCTGACGACCAGAAGATGGCCTTCTCTCTGCTCCGCAACAACGGGGTTGTTCCCGACTGGGTACAGCTTGCCCAGGAGATCGAGCGCGACCGTGAGGCAGCCACCAGCTTCGCCGACGATCACTTCGCCATGCTCCGTCAGCGGCTGGCGAACCTTAGCCGCCTACCAATCCTCAAGATGCGGAACGAGGTGGATAGCCTCAAGCGCAGCCATGCCGCCGCTACAACCAACTACCGCACCCGCCTTGTCAACCTGAACGAGAAGATCAACCGCTTCAACGCGATCTGCCCGGTTGCCAGTCTGTCGCAGGCTACCTGCGTGCTGGATACGCAGTTGCGCGATTGGGATCGCCGCACCCCCGCCTACCTGGAATACTGACCTACAGCAGACCTGCTGCCCTTGCCATCGGCTCATAAAGTTCTGGGTGATCGCGCAGGCGCAGGGGTCGCCCCTGCTTGTCGGCGAAGGCGTGGACGGTGAAGCCCTCGGCCACCCTTTGGCCGCTAGCCTGGTTGATGATCTCATACTCCATCCGCAGGCGCACGCGGCCCATCTCAGCCACCCAGGTACGCACCGTCAGTTCGTCCTCGTAGGTACAGGGGAGAATATAGTGGCAATAGCACTCGGTGGCGGGCAGCAGGAGGCCGCGTTCCTCTAGCACACCGTAGGACACGCCACCAAAGTCGCGGATCAACGCACTACGCCCCACCTCGAACCAGATGAAGTAGTTGGCCTGGTAGACACGGCCCATGCGGTCAGTCTCAGCGTAGCGTACCCGCACCGTTGCTTCGCTAACCTGCTTGCCTACGCTCGAAATCGCCTGTTCCATCTATACTCCTTCGCAGGGGGCGCAGAGGGAAAGCGAAAAGAGGAAAGGTGGGCTGGGCAGCAGCTACCTTCCCTCTCTCAGACTGCCCCTTTGCGCTCACAAGGCTGGCTGGGCCAGTTTGACATAGCGGCGCACGCTGTTGCGGTTGCGGGCATCGGGGGCGAGGCCCAACAGCAGCAGCAACTTCTCCACGTCTGCCCCCTCCTTCGATTGGTTGATCGCGTAGGTGTCGCGCAGGGTTTGCGGCGTGACTAGCTTCTTGAGGTCGGCATCGGTGGCGACGCGGGCTACCAACTTGTTGACCGACTGTGGCATCATCTCAAAGAGGTGGTCGCGGGGCTGGTACTCATCCTGGTAGCGTCTGAGGTCGGCTCCGAACTCCGCATCGGCGGCCAGCTTGCGCTCCTTGCCCTGCTTGCGCTGCTCGTCGTAGAAGACGTAGATGATCGGGCGGCTGGGGTCACTCATATCAACATGCTCGGCCTTGAGGCTAAGTAGCTCTCCCCGCGTCAGGCCCAGGCGCAGCAGGCAATAGACGATCAGGTAGGTACGCAAGCTCTCCTCGCGGGCCATCAGCAAAATGCTGTCTTGCTCGTTGTCAAAGAGTGGCTGAGGGGTCTTAAGCGGTATGTAGTCGGGGTAGTAATTCGCGCTGGGGTCGTAGGTGAGGACGTGGGCGATTTTGATCAGGAAGCGGAACAGGCCACCAATGCTGGTCAGCCGCCGCTTGCGCGTAGACTTGTTGGTGCTGAGGGAGAGGAAGTTGCCAATCTCAGCCGGGTTGATCTTGTCAATCGTTTTTGCGCCCACGTAGTCCTGAAAGAGCGCGAGGTCGTACATATAGCTAGCGACGGTATTGTAGGGCCGCTTCTCCTGCTCAAGTTGCCGCCGATACCACCAGCGGGCCACTTCGAGCGAGGAGTTCGCTTCGAGGTTTGGCACGTCGGCAATAGGGCGCAGCATCTCCCCTTTGGGGCCAATAGTAAACAACTCTGGCTGGAAGTCCTGCATGGTAACGGATCGCTCTGGGATCGGCTGGCGGCCCTCTAGTACGCTCATATCTGGGGCGGGGCCAGGGGGCGGCGCGCCAGCGGCAGTGCGGCGCAACCGCTGCGGGCGACTGCCAATCACCACCAGATCATCTTCTTTTGGCTGCGCCCGCTTGGGACGCAGATCGTCGCTGCTCATCGTTCTACCTCCTCTTTACATAATTATACCCGACTTTCGGGATATGTCAAGGGGGGGCGAACAGAATTGCTGAATCTTCGGCTGGCTCAGGCTGGGCGGCGTAGGCGGCTGCTACGTGGTGGGTTGGGGATGATGCGCTGCTGGTTGCTGCTGCGTAGCGGGTTGCTTCGTAGCGAGCCACCACGGGCAGGCGTGGCTGGCGGAGGGCTGGCGGAGGGGGTGCTGGGCCGCTGGCCGCTACGCTGGGTGGTAGGCTGCGGAGGTCGGTTACTGCTACCGCTCTCGTTGGTCAGGCGGGTAGCAGAGTAGACCTCCTTGATCGCGCTGATGCGGGCCAACACCTGGCGCAGTTGCGACACGCCGCTCACCTCCAACGTCACCGTGACGCTGACTGTGCCGCGCCGTTCCTCGCGGGCGGTGTTGATCATCGCAATGTTTACCTTCTCCTCGGAGATGATGCCAGTGATCTTGTGCAGCACGCCCGAACTGTCGAGTGCATTGATCATCACGGCCACTGGGTAGCGTTGGCCGTGGGTTCCCCACTCTACCTTGAATAGGCGATCCGGGTCGAAGCCGCCGACGTTGGCACAGTCGGCGCGGTGGATGGTGATCTTGCTCACTTTGGTCGAGTAGGCTGTCACCTCATCGCCGGGCATGGGGTTGCAGCAATGGGCAGGCGACCAGGCGATGCTGCGCGAACCGTCAATGACCAGCTTACCCTGCTCCTCGCTGGGCAGCGATAGCTTGCTGATCTTCTCCTTCGCCTCCTCCTCCTGTTCCCCTTCAGCCCGATCAAGCACAGTCTTGGGGAACTTATCGCTGATCATCTGGCCGGTGATCTCGCCATAGCCGATGGCAGCAAGGAACTCATCCGTGGTACGGAAGCGGGTGCGCGAGAAGTAGGAGGCGATATCTTCGTAGCTCAGGCGGGTAAGGCCCAGGCTTCGCAGTTCTGCGTCAAGGATGCGCTTACCTTCGGTGATGTTCTCGTCACGCTGCTGACGACGGAACCATTGCTTGATTTTAGCCCGCACCGAGGGGGATTTGACGAAGTTCTTGCTCTCGTCCAGCCAATCGCGGGTAGGGCCGGGACGTAGCACCTTGTTGGTGATCACCTCCACCACCTGGCCGTTCTGCAAGGGGGTACTAAAGCTCGCCGTCTTGCCATCCACAATCGCCTGGATCATGTGGTTGCCGATGTCGCTGTGGATGTGGTAGGCAAAGTCAACCGGGGTCGAGCCAGCAGGCAGTTCGCGCACATCACCGTTAGGGGTGAAGACGTAGATATAGTCCTGGAAGGCCTCCGATTTGAAGTCCTCAACAAACTGGCTGGGGCTACTCACGTCTTTCATCCAGTCGATCAGGCGGCGCAGGCTAGCGATCTTGTCCAGCAGCTTTTCGTCAGCGGGTGAGTCCTCTTTGTACCGCCAGTGGGCAGCAAGACCGTACTCTGCCTCCTCGTGCATATTGCTGGTGCGAATCTGAATCTCCACCGAGCGACCGTCTGGGCCATGCACTGCCGTGTGCAGCGAGCGGTAGATGCCGTTGCGAGGCGAACCCAGGTAGTCGTCGAACTCAGCAATAATTGGCCGCCAGATGCTGTGGATGATGCCCAGTGCGGTGTAGCACTTGCGCCAGCCGGGGCTACTTTTGCCCACAGCAGAGCTTTCCAGGTCGCCCTCCTCCGAGGGGATGATCACCCTAATACCTAGCACGTCATAGATTTCGTCCGCGGGGCGGTTCTTACGCTGCATCTTGCGCCACACACCAAACAGGTGCTTGCTACGCCCCTTGACCACCACATCAATGCCGATGTCGGCCAGGCTGCTACGAATCTCAGCAATCATCTGGGCCAGATAGCGGTCGTCACCCGCCTTGCGCCGTTGCAGGTCGCTCTGCACCTGGGCGTAGGCTTCGGGTTCGAGGTAGCGGAAGCAGAGGTCTTCCAACTCGTTCTTGATCGCCGACATACCAAAGCGGTTGGCAAGGGGAGCGAAGATGTCAAGCGTCTGGTTGGCGATCCGCTTGTGCTTGTGGGCAGGCTGGGCGGCTAGCGTCCGCATATTGTGCAGGCGGTCGGCCAGCTTGATGAAGACGACCCGCAAATCTTCCGCCATAGCAAGGAACATCTTCCGCATATTCTCGGCTTGCTGATGTTCCTTTACCATCTCAGCCTGCCGCTCGGCACTGACTTCGGGGCCAGAGCCAACCCCACTGTGTTCGCCAAACTGCGACTTCTCCAGCTTGGTCAGCCCATCCACCAGTTCTGCAATGCGGGTGCCAAACTCCTTCTCAATGTGTTCCTTCGTGCAGGGAGTATCCTCGATCACGTCATGCAACAGGGCTGCCGCCAAAGCTTCGCGGTTGACCAGATGGACATCGCGCACCACGATCAGAGCAACCTCCAGCGGGTGCTGGATGTACGGCTCTCCACTACGGCGCGACTGGCCCTCATGGGCGGCGCGGGCGAAGTTGTAAGCCTGCTCTACTACGCTGAAGTCGGCATCTGGCTCGAACTGTTGGATTGCGGCGCGCAGGTCGTCAATGGTGGCGTGGCTGACTGGCACCAAGGGAAGGGGGAGGTCGTGCTTGACCTGATTGTGACTTGTTACCATCGCTGCACCTGCTTGCTGAGGGGGTAGCCAGAAGCGAGACAATGCCATAAGCACTGCCTCACACTACGTTGTATGAGCCAGAAATCGAGGGGAGGAGCGGAGAGCGGGAGACCAGCAGCAATCTGCTATGCTGGTGGCTCACCTATATAATAGCGCAACTAATTGCAAATGTCAACTTGTTTTCCACCAAAACCGCTAGGCAGCCGTCAGAACTAGGTTGCGAGCAGTTTTGGCACACGAAATCGGGTGGTTGAGGCTCTCTCACCATTCTCACACTCAAAGATCATGCCCAGCCCTTGACATTTGACCAGATTGTGATTAAAATAACTATTGGAGCGGCCAGGTTGTACAGCGTCTGGGCAGACGCTCCGCCATTATGACAGTGCGTAAGGAGAGGATTTTGCGATGAACAGCCAGCAAGTTGAGGAATTGACACGTATTCTTAGCCAGCACAACACCTTCTTTGTTGCCACCAGCGACGACAACCAGCCCTGGATCACCGGCCTCTACATGGGCTTCGAGTTCTTCCCAGTGGCGGGTGAGAGCGACCAGTTCGGCTTGCGCTTCTACGCTTCGGTGCTAAGCGACAGCCGCAAGCGCAAGAACCTGGCGATCAACCCCAAGGTCAGCTTCTACATCGGCCCCGATCAGCCCAGCGAGTGCATCCAGGGCATGGGTGAGATGTACATCATGGAGCAAAGCGAGCAGGAACACGCCTATCAAGTGTTGACTAGCAACGCTCCCGCCGCCCAGTTCTTCATTGACAACCTGCCAGTCAGCCCAGCGATCATCAAGGCCACCGAGGTCAAGCTCGCCAATTACTACGAGGCCGACAAGAACCGCCGCTACTTCCTGGATGCCGAGACGGGCCACGAACTGCTCAACCCCTGGACGGGTGGTGGAGTGAACGCCGCCGAGGTGATCGAGGCCGCCGCCCACTAGCAGCAAGGGCGGGGTGGCCCACGCCAGCAGTACAGCGCAGCACAGTTTGCGCCAGCCGAAAGAGGTATCACAATGAACGAGAACACGCAGAACGAGAATGCCGCTAGCGATCTCAACACCGCCGTCGCGCAGGCAGCGCAGGCAGGCAGCGAGCAGCCGAAGTTCAAGCCTGCCGCTGGCAGCGGCTTTGGCTGGATTAACGAGAGTGGCAAGGTAGAGAACAAGACGCTAGGCGAGCAGGTGCGCTTGCTGGCGAAGGCGACCCGCTCTGGGGTGGTACTGGTGATGATCCTACCGGTGGTGCTGGGTACGTTGCTGGCAACCGCCGTCACCCACCAGTTCAACTTCTTCACCTTCGTGCTGACCGTAGTCGGCGCAGCGGCGGCCCACCTGGCCTCCAATACAGTCAACGACTACTGGGATTACAAGAGTGGGGCCGACACCCTGGCGACGGAGAGCGAAGGTGAAGTTGCCACCCACAGCGGCGTGCTGGTCAGCGGGGTGATGACCACTGGGCAGGTTGGCCTGCTCACCGCTATCCTCTTTGCGGTCGCCCTGGCCTGCGGGGTTGGTCTTGCTTTCCTCACTGGCTGGCAGGTGTTGATCTTCGCCGTCCTCGGCTTCCTACTGGCCTACTTCTACGTCGCCCCACCGATTGCTTACGGCTACATCGGGCGTGGCCTCGGCGAAATCGGCGTGCTATTCAGCTTCGGCGTACTGCCTGTGATGGGTGCCTACTATACCCAAACCGGGGTGATCAGTTGGGCCGCCTTCCTCGCTAGCCTGCCCACTGGCCTGCTGACCACGGCGATCCTGCTCAACCACAGCTTCTTGCAGTGGAGGGCCGACAAGCTGGCGAACAAGAACACACCAGTCGTCGCCTTCGGGGTGGATGGTGCGCTCAAGTTCAGTTGGGTGATCGCGATCAGTGCCTACGTCAGTCTGCTCGTGGGTGTGCTGCTTGGCGTGTTCCCCTGGTTCGCACTACTTGCGCTAATCAGCTTCCCAATTGTGGCAAAGGGCTTGCAGGCTGCCCAGCAGATCAAGGCAGTGCCAGGCTACGGTCAACTGATGGCTGCCACCTTCCAGAGCGACGTGCTGACTGGCGCACTGATCGCGGTGTCGCTCCTAGCTGCCACCTTCATTGGCAGCTTCAGCTTCCTCACCTTCCTGCGCTAACCAACCGTCGTTCTAGCCCCTCTCTGTTGCCAGAGGGGGGCTTTTGGCTGTCAGCCAGCGGGTTAGCACTCAAACTTGCAGAGTGCTAAGGCATTTGGTACAATTGAGCGTAGAGGCGTACTTGCGCCAGCAGTAAACAGGCCACTCAACCAGGGGAGTCTAGTACAATGCCAATTTACGTATACCGTTGCCCCGATTGTGGCAGCCAGTTTGAGAAGCGGCAGGGCTTTGATGCCGAGCCAATCTACACTTGCGAATGTGGAGCCACGGCCAAGCGTGTACTGCAAGCCACGGGGATCGTCTTCAAGGGGACGGGCTGGTATATGAGCGACAGCACTGCTAGCAAGTCGAGCCGCTGGGGTGCCGTAGACAGCGGCGAGGGCAACAGCGAACCGTCCGCCAGTGAGGGCAAGGCAGAGGGCAAGGCGGAAGGCAAGGCAGAGGGCAAGGCAGAAGGCAAGGCGGAGGCTAAGGCAGAGGGCAAGGCGGAGGCTAAGGCAGAGGGCAAGAGCGAAGCCAAAGCCGACAGCAAGAGCGACACGCCCAGCACCGCCAGCAGCTAGCTAGAACCCGCCAGCCGACGGAGGGTGAGTGATGGAGCTACTTTACGGGCGCAATGCTGTGCGCGAGGCACTGCGGGCCGGGCGGCGCAATGTTCACCGCCTGCTGCTGGCCGAAGGGGTCAAGAGCGAGAGCAGCAGCACCTTGGAGCAGGCAATAGCCCTGGCGAAAGTAGCGGCGGTGCGGGTGGAGAACACCCCACGTGAACGCCTGGACCAGCTTACTAGCGGAGCCAACCACCAGGGGATTGCCCTGGAAGTGAGTGACTACCCGCTAGCCGACTTCGACGACATCCTGGCCGCCCTGGATGTAACTACCAATCCCCTCCTGCTCGCTCTTGACCACCTGCAAGACCCCCAGAACGTCGGTACCCTCCTGCGTGCTGCCGAGGCAGTGGGGGTGGCTGCGGTACTGCTGCCCAACCGCCGCGCCGCCAGTATCACCCCCGCGGTCAGCAACTCCTCTGCTGGGGCGGTTGAACACCTCCAGATCGCCGAGATAACCAACCTGCCACGCACTATCGAGCAGTTGCAGGCCAAAAGTGTCTGGGTAGCGGGGCTAGACGAGACTGGCGATCACCTGTTTGAGAGTGCTGACCTGACTGGCCCGCTGTTGATTGTGGTTGGCAGCGAGGGGAGCGGCCTGCAACGCCTGACCCGCGAGAAGTGCGACTTCCTGGTGCGCCTACCAATGCACGGTCAGGTCGAGTCGCTCAATGCTGCTGTCGCGGGTAGCATCGCCCTCTACGAGTCGTTGCGCCAACGTGGGCCACGCTGAAGTGACAACTTACGCGGGCAAGAAGATAGACCTAGACTACTTCGGCGAAGAATAGCGGCCATAATGCGTACTTTGGTGCGCTCTCTTTTGAGGGAATCCGATGTCCATCCCCGACGTGCAAGCTCTATTGCTGACGCTACTGCGGTCGCTGGAAGACCGCCACGAACATGGGCTAGAGCAGTTGAGCAGTCAGCTTGCCGCCCAGTTCGGCATGGGCCTGGCGGATGATGAGCAGCAAGCACGCTTCAGCAACCGGGTGGCAAACGCCCGCGACGAGTTGAGCAACCTGCGGCTGCTGCGGCGCACCAGTTGGGGACGGCTGCGAATCACCAAGCTGGGACTACGTACGCTGCGGGGCAAGCCGGGCAAGCAGCCGGGCCGCCTGCCAAAGGGGATAGCCAGCAAGCAGCCGCTGATTGCGACCAGCGAATTGCTAGCCACTCCACCCCAGGCTGCCCCTCTCAAGGAGCGCATCGAGGCTGACTATCTGGCCTTGCAGAAGCTGCTCGGTGACGAATTGATCGCCCGCATCTTGCAGGCCTCCCCCCGCCTGTTCGAGTACCTCTGCGTTGATCTGCTGGTGGCGATGGGATACAGCGGCGGCTCGCGCAAGGAGGTGAACGCGCAGGTGACGAAGGCGAGCGGTGACGAGGGCATTGACGGCATTGTGCGGGGCAACGACAAGCTCAACCTCTATACTGTCTACATCCAGGCCAAACGCTACCAGCCATCCGGTTGGGCGGCCAATGTTGCAGGAGTTCGAGGGGTCACTGGCGGGTATCCGCAAGGCAGTGATCGGCGTGTTCATCACCACCAGCCGCTTTACCCGCGAAGTAAAGGAGTATGTGGCAAAGATCGACCGCCAGATCGTGTTGATCGACGGCAAGCAGCTAGTAGACTTGATGATCGAGTACAAACTGGGCGTGATCGAGGAAGCGAGCTACACCCTCAGCCGCCTGGACGAGGGCTACTTCCAGAGGTACGCGGGGCAGAAGTAGAGGGCGCAGCATGGAAGTAGTGCGCCCTCTCACCTTATTGGCTACTTAGTGCGTTTGACGATGTGCCAACCGTAGGGGCTGGTAGTGGTATCGAAGTCGGCGATACCTACGCCGCCCACTTCGAGCGGGAAGCCCGCGTTGCCGAAGGCAGGTACCATCTGGGTGCGCTGGTATTCGCCTTGAGCGGGCTTGACCCCTTTGTTGGACATCCCATAGATGCCAGGGTGCGAGTCGTCGGTGTACTGCTTCACCAGCCCGTCAAAGTCGGTTCCACCCTGGGCCTGGCTCAGGAGGTCATAGGCAAGGGTCTTGGCCTCCTCCTTGCTGCGGCTGATTGGCTTGCCAGGGACGCTGCCCTTGAAGCCGATCAGGATGTGTTGTACCTGGATGTGTTCTGCTTCAGCCATGTTGTGAATACTCCTTTGTTGAGATGAGGATTGATGAGCAAGGGGCGTGCCGTTGCCCAAAATCGCTGACACTACCCATTGGATGGTGTATAGTTGCCATAGGCGTGACCTCAAAAGGGGAGAGGCCTTCTGCGGGGAGCGAAAGCTGCCCCCTTTTCATTGCCTACAACCTGACGATGCCAAGCGGATCGTCCTTTGAAGCTACTTTGCACAGTACGGGGTCTAGCTAGAGAAAGTAGCGATCCCCCGTGTAGCACAAGCGGGGCAGGTGTCGCCACCCGCCCCTACTACTACTTGCTACTTCCCTCCGCCGATCAACTGCACCCCGTCGTCGCGCCGCAACTATCGCACTTCATGCAGGTGCCGTTGCGAACAAGGGTGAACTGGCCGCACTCTGGGCAGTCCTCCCCCTCATAGCCCTTCAGCTTCGCCTCGGCCTGCTGGCTGGCGGTGCTACGAACGAGAGTGATCGTGCTGGCTAGTGCAACCGCCGTACTGTTGCCATGGCCGTTACTGACCAGCGGGCTGCTGACGGCGTGGCTGTCACTGGCGTGCGCGTCGGCAGTGTGGCCGTTGCCTGCCAGCCTGTCTAGCGGACGCAGGTGGCTGCTGGGGGCGGCAGGTCCAGCGTTGATGATCGCGTGGGTTGGCTCAAGCTGGCGTACCGCGTCGCTGCGGATCGCTTCGCCATCGTCGCCAGGGATGTGCGCGAGATCGAGGCGGTCGAGGTAGCTAATCGCCAGTTCGCGGAAGATGTAGTCGATCACCGAGGTCGCCATCTTGATGTGGTCGTTGCCCGCTACCATGCCGTTCGGCTCAAAGCGGGTGTAGACAAAGGCATCCACAAACTCCTCCAGCGGCACGCCGTACTGCAAGCCGAGGCTGATAGCGATGCTGAAGCAATTCATCAGGCTGCGGAAGGCCGCGCCCTCCTTGTGCATATCGATGAAGATTTCGCCGAGGGTGCCGTCTTCGTACTCACCGGTGCGGACGTAGATTTTGTGGCCGGTAATGCGTGCCTTCTGGGTGTACCCGCTGCGGCGATTCGGTAGGCGGCGGCGCACCACAGCCTGCTGCACTTCACTGGCGTAGCTGGCAGCTAGCTGCTCCACCTGCGCGGCAAAGCCAGGCGTGCTGGCGGCTACCTCCTCCAACGTCTCCTCGTCCGCTATGTCGTCCTCGCTACCGCTGTTAAGCGGCTGGCTGAGCTTCGAGCCATCGCGATAGAGCGCGACCGCCTTGAGACAGAGCCGCCAACTCTGCATATACGCCTCCTCCACGTCGCGGATCGTTGCCTCGCTGGGCATATTGATCGTCTTGGAGATCGCGCCACTGATGAAGGGCTGGGCCGCCGCCATCATTTGCAGGTGAGCCGAGGCCGCCAGGTAGCGTTGGCCCTTGCGCCCGCAGCGGTTGGCGCAGTCGAAGACGGGGAGGTGTTCATCACGCAGGCCGGGCGCGCCCTCCACCGTCATCGTGCCACACACATAGTCGTTGGCCGCGCTGATCTCGTCCTTGCTGAAGCCGAGCGTGCCGAGCAGGTTGCCAGCCGCGATTTGCTCCGCAGTCAGGTGTAGCTGATCGCGCAAGAACTCCTCGCCCAGCGTCCAGGGGTTGACGGCGAACTCAAGCTCGAAGGCGGTTGGCAGGGCCGCTTCCAGCCGCTGGAGAGCCGCGTCGTCGAAACCTCGCGTCCGCAGCGTCTCATGGTTGATCGCTGGCGCACCTAGCAGGCTACCGTGACCAATAGTGTACTTGATGATCGCGTCGATCTGCGCCTCCGTGTAGCCGAGCAAGCGCAGGGCGGGCGGCACCGATTGGTTGACGATCTTGAAGTAGCCACCACCCGCCAGCTTCTTGAACTTCACCAGAGCGAAATCTGGCTCGATGCCTGTGGTGTCGCAGTCCATGATCAGGCCGATAGTACCAGTTGGGGCCAGCACGCTGACCTGCGCGTTGCGGTAGCCATGTGCCTCGCCTGCATTCAACGCCTCGTCCCACACCCTACGGGCTGCTGCCAGCAGGGATGCAGGGCTAAGGGCAGGGCTTATGCCACGCGGGGTGACAGTCAGCCCCTCGTACTCGGCGGCGGCGGCGTTGTAAGCAGCCCGGCGGTGGTTGCGGATCACCCGCAGCATCGGCTCGCGGTTGGCCTCGAAGCGAGCGAATGCGCCCACCTCACCGGCAATGGCGGCGGACTGAGCGTAGGCGGCCCCAGTCATCAGCGCAGTGATTGCAGCACAGATAGCATAGCCCTGCGATGAACCGTAGCCGATACCCAACTGCATCAGCAGTGCGCCGAGGTTGGCATAGCCGAGGCCGAGGGTGCGGTACTTGTAGCTGCGTTCGGCGATCTCCTGACTGGGGTACTGGCCCATCAGCACGCTGATCTCCAAGACCATGGTCCAGAGGCGGCAGGCGTACTCCAGGTCGGCAATCTTGACCGCTTCGCCAGCGACATCGCTCTTGAAGGTAAGCAGATTGAGGCTAGCCAGGTTGCAGGCGGTATCATCCAGAAACATATATTCGCTGCACGGGTTGCTAGCATTGATAACACCATCGTTGCTGCTAGTATGCCACTCGTTGATCGTAGTGTCATACTGAAGACCAGGGTCGGCAGAGGCCCAGGCTGCGGCGGCAATCTTCTGCCAGAGGTCGCGGGCCTTGAGCGTCTTGCTCACCTTGCCGTTGGTGCGGAAGGTTAGTTGCCAATCGCCATCCGCAGCTACCGCCTGCAAGAAGGCATTGCTGACCCGCACACTGTTGTTAGAGTTCTGCCCAGCCACGGTCATGTAGGCCTCGCTATCCCAATCGGTGGTGTACTCAGGGAACTGGAAGCCCTCGAAGCCCTGGGTTGCCGCCTGCAAGACGCGCTGGATCATCCCCTCTGGCACGCCAGCCTGCCTTGCGCGGCGGATCGCCCGCTTGTGTTCTACTAGCAGGCTCGGCCCCTGCCCATTCACCCCCTCGGCGTGCGCGTTGAGGTAGCTGGTGGCAATCTCGGTCAGGTGCTTGCGGCAGAGCTTGCTACCCGCAACCAGGGCGGCTACCTTCTGCTCCTCGATCACCTTCCAGTCAATAAACTGCTCAATATCGGGGTGATCTACGTTGAGGATCACCATCTTGGCGGCACGTCGGGTGGTGCCACCGCTCTTGATCGCCCCGGCTGCGCGGTCGCCGATCTTGAGAAAGCTGATCAGCCCACTCGACTTGCCACCGCCGGACAGTGGCTCGTTCTCACCACGGATAGAGCTAAAGTTACTGCCGGTGCCAGAACCGTACTTGAAGATGCGCGCTTCCCGCGTCCACAAGTCCATAATGCCGCCCTCGTTCACCAGGTCGTCACTAACCGACTGGATGAAGCAGGCGGAGGGCTGAGGCCGCTCGTAGGCACTGGTGCTGCGGTGGACTGCTCCCTGCTCGTCGGCGTAGTAGTGGCCCTGGGCCGGGCCTACGATGCCGTAGGCCCAGTGTAGCCCCGTGTTGAACCATTGCGGCGAGTTCGGGGCGGCCATCTGGCGGGCCAGCATGAAGCAAAGTTCTTCGTAGAAGGTGCGCGCGTCCGCCTCGCTGCTGAAGTATCCCGCCCGCCAGCCCCAGTAGGTCCAGGTGCCAGCCATGCGGCGGAAGACCTGCCGCGAGTCGGTCTCGCCACACGACCTGCTACTGTCTACGCCCTCGTCTGGCACACTGCGCCAGAGCCATTCTGGTACGCCTTGCTCCTCCACTGGCTTCAGCGTGGCGGCTACCCCAGCCTTGCGGAAATACTTCTGGGCTAGGATGTCCACCGCCACCTGCGACCAGCTATCTGGCACCATCACGTTTTCGGCCTTGAAGACTACCGAGCCGTCGGGGTTGCTGATTTTCGAGGTTCGTGCTACAAAGTTGATACCTGCGTAGGGGTCACTGCCCTCTCGCGTAAAGTGACGAACGATCCGCATGGATATACTCCTTGAACTTAAATGTTGATTGATGTTCAGCGGCGGGCGCAAGGCCGCACCTATCCACTTCCCGCCTAGCACTACTTACTGCCTGCTACTCTGCCACCGCGTCCTGCTCGGCAAAAAGCTCCTGGGCCAGATAGGCAGCGTTCAGGGCGGCAGGGAAGCCCGCGTAGACGGCCATCTGGATGATTATCTCGACCAACTCCACACGGCTACAGCCAACGTTGAGCGCAGCCGCCATATGAAACTTTAGTTGGGCGGGCGCGTTGCCCAGAGCGGTCAGGGCGGCAACGGTAGCTATCTCACGGCTCTTTAGCTCCAGGCCAGGGCGGGAGACAACATCGCCAAAGGCAAACTCGACGGTGTAGCGGGCCAGGTCGGGAGCAACAGCATTCAAGCGGTCTACTACTCGCTGCCCGCCCACCGCATCCAACTGCGCCAGCGTACGCCAGCCGCGTTCATAACGATCTTCGTTCATCCGCTACCTCCTTGAGGCTGCTAGCTGCGCGTCGCCCCTTCTTTGCTGCGGTACGGCGGGGGCGGCCCACCCGCCGCGAGCCGTCGTCCAACACTGCCGCTGGTTCAGCAGCCAGCTTCGGCTCCTCCAACGACTCTAGCTCCTGGCGCAGACTGCCAATGTCGCGGAAGTTGCGGTAGACGCTGGCGAAGCGGATGTAGGCCACATGGTCTAGCTTACGCAGCTTCTCCAACACCAGTTCGCCGATCATCTGGCTGGGAACTTCGCTCTCCCCCGTGCGGAAGATGGTCGCTTCGATCTCGTCAACCATGTTGGTGATCGCTTGCCTGCTGATCGGTCGCTTGGAGCAGGAGATCATGATCTTCTCCAACAGCTTCTCGCGGCTGTACTCCTCGCGGCGGGTATCCTTCTTGATTACCGCAATGCTGACTGGCTGCACCCGCTCGTAGGTGGTGAAGCGTTGACTGCAAGCCATGCACTCGCGGCGACGGCGGATGCCATCATTGTCGGCAGTGTCCCGCGAGTCGATCACCCGCGAGTCGTCCTGGTGGCAGTAGGGACAGCGCATAAGTTAGCCTCGATTGCGATAACGCGGCCTGTTCTTGCCAATTCGCAAGAAAGCTGAGCCGAAGCGGGTGCCAGGTAGCTGCCCACCCGCCGCTGAAGGCTGGTGGAGACTACATCTTGGGTTTGGGGACGACTAAAAGCACAAGATAAAGGGTATCACAAGATGTTGTGTCTGTCAAGGGGTTTATCCACAAATTGCCCCTCTTATCCACCAGAATCAGGGGGTTTGTCCACAAACGACCGCTGCAAGCTGGCAAGCGCACAGAATGGTAGAACACGTGTACTATTCTTCACATTTTGGCAAATTGGTGGCGGCTACCTATTGCATTTTGGCAGAAAATGAGTATAATGTGGATAAGTGGGGTGCAAAGTGGGGAAAAGTGGGGAAGAAAGTGGATAACTTCCTCCCTTCCAAGCGCAACCAGAGTTTAGGGGCCATCTAAACTCCAGGCGACCACAGCACCCAGCTAGCCACACAAGGTCGTACAGCTTGCTGGTGGGTGAAGGGCAGGGGCCATCTGACCGCTCATCCTAACCAGCACTTGCGACCAATAGCGTCGGTGCCGACCGCAGACCAGCGGCCTGCTGCTCAGGCGAGGGGAGAGGGGCCATCCTCCCCCCTCCGAGAGGGGAGCAGCCAGCCGCCATACAGATCGAGAAGCCGGTGAGCGGGTGAGGGGCCATCCTCCCCCACTCTGCCGGTCTTCTTTGTCTAGAATGTTCTAGTTTTGAGGGGAAGAAGCGATGTTCCTCGGCTCGTTTGAACACACTATGGATGCTAAGGGGCGGCTGGCGATACCGGCTCGGTTTCGCAACTCGCTCGGCAGCACCGCAGTGCTTACCCGTAGCCCCGACCACTGCCTCTACCTCTTTCCAATGGATGCCTGGAACAAGCTGGCCGAACGGCTCAGTCAGTTGTCGCTGGCCGACCGCAACGCCCGCAATATGCAGCACTTCTTCTTCGGTGGGGCTAGCGATGTGGAACTGGATGCTCAGGGCCGAATCGCCGTGCCAACCATGCTCCGCCAGCACGCTGAAGTCGAAGGCGACACGGTGGTGGTGGGCATGAACACCTACATCGAAATCTGGGCCAGGCAGAAGTGGCAGAACCTTGAAGCACAGGTCAGCGAGGACATTGACAACATCTCGGCCCAACTAGTTGGGTTGTTCTAAGCCATAATTCTCTCCTCCCTTTCGCGGGGTGGGCAGGGTAGGGGTTGGTGGACGTTAACAAATGCACATCTCGGTACTGTATGCAGAAGCGTTGGCGGGGCTGAACATCCGGCCTGGTGGTCGTTACGTTGACGGCACGCTGGGGGCGGGCGGCCATGCAGGGGGTATGCTTGAGGCTAGTGCGCCAGACGGCTTGCTGCTGGGCATAGACCTTGACCGCAGCGCGATGGCGTTGGCAGCGGAGCGATTGCAGCCGTTCGCTGCCCGCTATCGTCTGGCCCAGGGCAACTTCGCGCAGATGACAGAGCTTGCCGCCAGCACATGGGGCTGGGAGGCGGGGGAGGTGGACGGCGTGCTGCTCGACCTCGGCCTCAGTTCAATGCAGCTTGACCAGGGAGAGCGCGGCTTCTCCTTCCGCACGGACGCGCCACTGGATATGCGGATGAACCAGTCCGCAAGTGGCGGGCCAACTGCCGCCGACCTGCTAGCCGACCTCGACGAGGAGGAGCTTGCCAACCTGCTCTACGAGTATGGCGAGGAGACAGCTAGCCGCCGAGTCGCCCGACGGATCGTAGCAGCCCGCAAGGAGCAGCCGATCACCACTACCGCGCAGCTAGCGGGAATCGTCAGTGACGCACTGGGCGGCAAGGTAGCGGGGCGCACGCGCAACCCGATCCACCCAGCCACCCGCAGCTTCCAGGCTCTGCGGATCGCCGTCAACCGCGAGTTGGAGACGCTGCCCCAGGGTTTGCAGGCGGCCATGCGGCTGCTGAAGCCAGGGGGCAGGCTGGAGGTGATCAGCTTCCACTCGCTGGAAGATCGCGCCGTCAAGCAGTTTATGCAGCGCGAGGCGGGCGGCTATGTGGAGGGCAGCATCTACGCGCATGAGCGGCCAGCGACGCTCAGGCTGCTGACGCGCAAGCCGACAGTGCCGGGTGAGCAGGAGGGGCGCGACAACCCCCGCGCCCGCAGCGCGAAACTGCGGGTAGCCGAGAAAATCTAGGGCAGAGAGGGCAGAGAAAAGAGGAAAGCAGTGCGGCACTGGTCAGTAGTCAGACTTCTTTCCTCTTTTATCTTCCAGCTTTGCCTGCAATAATAGCACCAATCCTAACCTCTCAGGAGCAACTGCTTATGGCCGTCCAGTCTATGGGGCTACCGCGCAACCGACGCGACGACTCCCTCTCTGCTACGCGGGTACGCACCCGCCGCCAACACCTGCCTCGCTACCTCGAACTGCACCCGGCAGTGCGCTACTTGCTGGCGGTTGCGCTGGTCTGCGCGATCAGCCTGCTTTATCTGATGCAGACTAGCCAGGTCGCCAGCCAGTCCTACCGCCTGCGCGCATTTGAGGCGCAGCGTAACGCGGTGGTGCGCGACAACAACCGCCTGCAACTGCAAATCGCCGAACTCAAGTCCCGCACCCGCATCCAGCAGATCGCCCGCAACAAGCTGGGCATGGTACCACTGGGCAAGAACGTGATCTACGTGCTGGTAGACGACCGCGCGACCAACACCAGTGCCGAGGCTCCGCCGCA
>JAYUUN010000094.1:0-3303 GCA_043754535.1 Chloroflexota bacterium
CCCTTGACAGCAGCCAGCAAGGAGTGTATAATCAGGTTATAGGTTAATCGAACGTTCGATTAAGGAGCAGTGATGGGACGACGTGAAGGACCATCCGAGGAGCGACGGCAGGCGATCTTGCAGGCAGCGGAAGCCGAGTTCGGGGCGCAAGGCTACGAGGGGGCGGCGATCCGGGCGATAGCCAGGCGGGCAGGGGTCAGTTCGGCCCTCCTCTACTGGTTCTTCCCCGACAAGGCCCAGTTGTTCATTGCGGTGCTGACCGCCCGCCTGGAGACGCTCGGCAACCTGCCGCCACCCAACCTTGATTTCCCTGACCTGCCACCCGCCATCTTTCTGCCCCAGTTTGCACACAGCTACCTCGGTTTGGCGACTAATGTAGAGCAATGGGGGCTGATCCAACTAATGGCACGGGCGATTGACCGCGAACCGCAACTGGTCGCGGCCCTGGCCGCAAAAATCGTCGAACGGGTGCTGCACCCGCTGGAACACTACTTTGCCGGGCAGATGGCGCGGGGAACGCTGCGCCCGCTCGACCCGGCCTTTGTTGCACAGGCGTTCCTCGGTATGTTTATCGGCTATGCGCTGCGCCGTGAGGCCTTGCGCGAGCCACAGATTCAAACGTGGGATATAGAGGCTTATGTTGAGACGGCGGTGGCTATTTTCCTCAACGGTTTGCTAACAGGAGGGCAACCTTAATGACGACCCTAACCATGAACCGGGCGCACACGACAGCGGCGGTTGAGCCACAAGAGACCATGACCACCACCTGCGCTATCGTCGGTGGCGGCCCCGCCGGAGCGGTGCTGGCCCTATTGCTCGCTCGACAAGGCATTGACGTAACCCTGTTGGAGAAGTTCAGCGACTTCGACCGCGACTTCCGGGGCGACACGATCCATCCCTCGACCCTTGATCTGCTCGACCAGATGGGGTTGGCCGAGCGCGTACTGGCAATACCACATGGTGAGCTTCGGGCGGTTGCTTTCAGCGTCCCCGGCGGCATGGTCAAACTGGCCGAGTTCAAAGACCTCAAGGTGAAGTATCCGTTCATAGCGATGGTGCCGCAATCAGATTTTATTGATTTTCTGGTGGCAGAGGCCCAGCAATACCCCAACTTCCACCTGCACATGAGCGCGACCGTCCACGAGTTGATTGAAGAAGGCGGCACGGTACGCGGCCTGACTTATGACGACCGGGCCGGGCGGCACGAACTCCGCGCCCTGCTGACCGTTGGGGCTGATGGCCGCTTCAGCAAGGTGCGCCACCTGCTGAGCAGCCAGTCGGTCAAGGCCGCTGGGTCGGTTGACATCGTGTGGTTCAGGCTGCCCCGCTTGCCAGAAGATGGAGAGATGCCGCTCGGCAGCAGCGGGCCGGGCGTGGCGGTCGTCTGCCTGCCGCGCCCTAGCGACTGGCAACTGGGCTATATCCTGCTCAAGGGCAGCTACAAAGACTTCCAGGCCCAGGGCGTTGAGCATCTGCAAGCCGAAGTCGCCCACTACCTGCCGCCGCTGGCAGGTCGGGTCAAACAGTTGACCGATTGGAAGCAGGTTGCCTTCCTCTCCGTCGAGTCAAGCCGGGTCAAGCAGTGGTGGCGGCCCGGCGTACTGCTACTTGGCGATGCCGCCCACGTGATGTCGCCAATCGGGGGGGTCGGGATCAACTACGCGATCCAGGATGCGGTTGTGGCGGCCAACATCCTCAGCCAGCCGCTCAAGTGGGGGCGCGTCACCGACTACCAGCTAGCTTTGGTGCAGCAGCAGCGCGAGTGGCCGACGAAGGTCATCCAGACCTTCCAGCAGCTAGCCCAGGAGCGCATCCTCAAAGCGTCGCTGACAGCAGGGCAGTCGGTGCAGATACCCTGGCCGTTGCGCCTGCCGATTGTCGGCAAGTGGCTGGGCCGCAAGATCGCCCATCTGATCGCCTACGGCCCGCGCAAGGTCACGCTCAAGGTTGGGCGGCAAGCTGACGAAACAATAGCCCGCTCGTTCGTCTTAGCTTTAAGCGATTAAGCTAGAAAGGAGCTTCCTTAAAATAAATGAGCAGGAGCGCGACGAGCAGACGAGCAATGAACAGACCAGCAGCGAGGCGATGACGACCGACCTGCTGGGCAGCGAATGTCGTCCCAACGCCGTGATTAGCCGGGGCGCATTGAGCAAGGTAGTACGCCGGGCAACCAACTCCATGCCATAAGCAATAAAACAGGGCTTGCATTTGTTGCTGGCTTGTGCTATCACACAAGCAGATATTTGTAGATTGGCACACCAACATTGCGGGTGCCACTGGCACAGGAAGCAGCAACATGGCTAATCGAAGCTCGGCTACGGCATCCTACTCCCGGCCCGGCTGGTTGCTGACCGCCCTTACCTCGCTGACCCTGACCGCACTAATGAGCGGAACACCGCCGACGTTCGCGCAGCCGTCGGGGAGGCGGGGTGGGCGGCGTTACGGGCGGAAGCGGAGCGGCTGACAGATGGCCCCCAGTGGCGGCCTGCGTTGCCGCCGGGGGTGGGTGCAGTGGCGAACTAGGGTTTGCGCCTCTCGCAGCGGCAAATAGGCCCAAAATTGGTCGGCAGCGGGTATTGGCAACGGCCAACAGTGTGCTATAATGAGCTTGTTGCAGTAGCCTCTCGCACGCAAATCGTGCGTAAACCTACGCCGGGGTTGCAACTACCACCCCACCTTTGAGGGGATTGAAACCAAATCGGGACGTTGTAGCTACTCGCCCTTTGTAGTTGCAACCACCACCCCGCATTTGAGGGGATTGAAACCTTGCCCGTGTGCGGTGGCCTGCCTCTCCTAGCTCGGGTTGCAACGACTACCCCGCATTTGAGGGGATTGAAGCACAGCAGCCACCAGATGATCCCCATTACGCAGGACGGGTGCAGCCTTTGATCCTCCCCGAAGAAAGAGACGCGCGCTTCATCACCATTCGTCGTGGTGGCTCGCTTACGGACGCGAACCACCAGCTACTTGCCCTATGGGCAGCCGCGTGCGCGGAACACGTCCTGCATCTATTCGAGGCAGTACGGCCCGCTGACCTGCGACCACGCCATGCTATCGAGCAGACTAGAGCGTGGGTGCGCGGCGAAATCAAGATGTCTGAGGCTCGCGCTGCTGGGGGTTACGCCAACGCAGCAGCCCGCGACCTCAAAGGGGCTGCCCGCGTAGCCGCTTACGCCGCGGGCCAGGCTGCCGTTGTCGCCCATGTCGCCGCCCACGAACTCGGGGCGGCTGCCTACGCGATCAAGGCTGCACGTGCTGCTGCACCTGAAGGCCAGAGCGCACAGGCTGGCTGGATCGAGTGTG
>JAYUUN010000095.1:0-30346 GCA_043754535.1 Chloroflexota bacterium
TCACTGCTGTGGGGTAGCCACCACTGGCGAAACCAGTTCCCTGTATTGGTCTACTACGATGGGGGTGACTACGATGGGGGTGACTGCCACTGGTGTACCTTGCACGATAAACTGATGTGTCGCCATGTCGAAGCTAGCAATGATGTTCGGATTTGTTGGTGAGATGGTAGCAAGACTCCAGTTGCTAGCACCAGCATTGAGAATGACAGCGGACACAAGATTAAAGCGCGTCCCCACCAGTGAGGCAATGCGAATACCATCGTGGTTGCTAGCTAGCAAATTAGCAGGTACTTCATAGCCACGCAATGTGACGTTAGGATCATTGATGTCACAAGGTTCAATAACAAACAGGTAGCCATGTTCTACGTTGTCTCTATCAAGGCGAGTGGAGTAAGTAGCATTGCAGAGCTTGCCGTTCAACATGAAAGTTCTGCAACTCATTTCATAATAGTATTCATATGGGCTAGCCTGTGAACACGAGTCTGCCGTGTATGACACGTCCCAAGTAGGCGTAGGTGGGTCTACAGGTGCACCAGGGGTACGCAGCACTGGTGTAGCAGTTAGTGCCATGATAGTTGCTTGTAGAGACTCAACTGTTGACCAGGCTGGGTCATCATAATCCACTTTGTCGCGGAGCAGTGCTTTGTACGTAGCTACGTAGGCAGGTACATTGGTAGCAGCAGGTGACGAGATTGAGGTATTGCTCGCAGCCGCACTAGGGGAGGCTTGAGCAACAGCTACCAACGACGCATCACTGGCTCGTGGGGTACCCGCTGCCAGCGAGATGGGTTGCTCTTTAGCCTGGTTGTTGCAGGCAACGCATAGTAGCAGCCAAGCGACGAAAGTCGAACTGGCAAGCATCTTCGTTTGCTTATCTACTAGTAGCGACCAATCCATCTTACCTCCACCTCAGCGTTCGATATAGAACGCGCTGCCGCCAACCGAGCGGGCGCGTTGGCGGGCCTCGTTGACTACCTCGCTCAGTTCGCGGATGTCGGTGAATGGCCCCTGCGCGTCGGTGATCGCCCCGATAGAGAGGTTCATCAAGGGAGCCTGCCGCTGTTTGCCGTTCGGGTCGATAAAGGTCATGTAGCCAGCCTTGCGATCCTGGTAGGAGTAGAGCGGGGCCGTCTCGCGGTCGAAGCGGAGGATCGTCTCCTCCCCAATCTGGCGTACCTGTTCTGGCGTAGTGGTCAGCAGGAAGTCGGAGCCGCCAATGTGACCAATGAAGTCGTTCTCAGTGCCGTACTGGTTCACTACGTCGGCCAGCATCATCGCCACCGTCTTGAGCGCATCGTCGCCCGCCAGGAAGCCGTAGACCTCGTTGAAGGGGCCAAAGTTGTTGACGCTGATGCTTGCCAAAGCCCACTTCTGATCCTTGAGCAGCCGCTTCAGTTGCTCCTCAATCAGCTTGCTGCCTGGTAGCCCGGTTACGGCATTGGTCAGGCTCTCGCGGTTGGCCCGGCGCAGGGCATTCTCCAGGCGCAAGTGCAACTCCTCAATGTCGAAGGGCTTGACGATGTAATCGTCCACATCCAGTTCGAGGCCACGCATCTTCGCGCTCTTTTCGCCCCGCTCGGTAAGGAAGAAGATGGGGATGTGGCTGGTTCGCAGGTTCTGGCGGAGTCGGAGGCAGACCTCGTAGCCGTCCATGTCGGGCAGATTGATGTCAAGGATGATCAGATTAGGGATGATGCGGCGGCAGAAATCAAGCGCACCTTGCCCATTGCTGACAGTGCTGGTGTCAAAACCCTGCGTATTGAAGTAGAATTGCAGCAGGTTGGCGATGTCTGGTGCATCATCCACAACCAGGATTTTCTCTTTGCTCATCAGTCCCTTGCCCCCTCATTCGGTTGAGCGGGGGCTGGCACAGTGCCGACCACTCCGCTGTCAGTGCCTTCGCTGCTGCCATTACCGCCATTGCTGCCGTCGCTACCGTTGTGTGGCTTGAGATAGCGACCCTCGCCCTGGCTGATCGGCTCACCCATGATGCGGGTGTAGTCGGGCTGGCCGCTACCGCTCGCCCCCAGGTTAGCCACGTCAGTGATCGGCGGCGCGTGGCTCTCCTCACGCTGCAACTCATCCCGCGAGTGGGGCATCCAGAGCCAACCAGCCTTCGCATCTTCCTCTACCGTGACATGGCGAGCGTAGCTATCAGTAGTGTGGTGCGCTACGTCCTCCCAGTGTATGTCACGGTTGATTACCGCCTGGTCACCGACGTAAGGCAGGATCACGCCCGACTCGATGGTGCGCCCAGGATAGAAGACGAAGCCTGCCCCAATGCGGCAGTCATGGCCGACGGCGCAACCGCAGGCGACCATACCCACGTCGCGCAGTATACCACGGTGCATAGTGCGGATCGCCTTGCCCATCAGATTGTAGTCGGTGAAGACGATGCCGCCGCCAATAAAGGTGTTGCGACCCACCACTGTCCCTTGCATAACCGTATTCTGGGCCACCATCGAGTTCTCCATCATGCTACAGCCATAGAGCGCAGCGCGGAATGGTATATAGCAGCCGTCGCTGACCACGCTAAGGACGATCTGCGCCCCCTGCATGATATTGACATTGGAACCGATGATGCTGCTGACGATCAGTGTGCCAGCCTGGATCGTCACGTTGTTGCCAATAATCGTCGGCCCCTGGATGATCGCCGTCGAGTCGATCTTACAGTTGCGCCCAATCTTGACCAGGGCCGAGGAGGAGAGCAGCGACTTGCGCTCCAAAACCGCTTTGAGCAACACCTTGAGCTTGACCGACAGCTTGTTCGAGTCCTTCAGCAGCCGCCGCGCCCAGCCGAACGCGCCGAACAGCGAGTTCGCCATCATCACGTGCGTCCAACTCTCAATCGGGATGAACGCCTTGAGCGGCACATGGTAGACAAAATCGCCACTCTGCACCAGATAGTCTGGCACATGGTAGAGGCCAAGCTCCATCGGCTCGGTGTCGATCTGCAAAGGCTTGAGTTCCTGCTCTGTCCAACCGTGCGGGTAGTACCATAGTTCGCCCCGAAAGTGATCTCCCAGGTCAATGATGCTGTCATTGAGGGGAACGACGTGGTTGGCGATAGCCTTGTCATCCTTGCTAAAGGCGATCTGGCAAGGTTGGCCGCCCGCCCTAGCCCGACGCACAAACTCATCCACCAGGGGAGGGTTGAAGAACAGACAGTCACGGTAGACCAACAACTCCTCGTTGGTCTGCAAGTGGCGCAGGTCATCCTCGTCGTCGATCACCACCTCGGTATCACAGTGGCGAGCCAGAACGTCGCGCTGGTAGAGCCAGAGTACCTTGTTGAGGATGCGCAAATCTCTGGCGTACTCGCCAAAAGGTGGCACCCGATGATGGTCGCGCAGGATCACCTTACGCATCAGTCAACCCCGTTTCCCTCAAGGCCCAAGCGGTGGGCGACGCACATCCCTGGCAGCATAATAGTCGCCTTTAGTATACAACAAATGCCAACCGCTTGCAATTATGCAAGTAGCAGCAACTAAATTGCGTTGGTCGGTTGCAGCCAACCACCAACGCAAACCTGGATCGTCAGCCCACCATGCAAGCAGCCAGCTACTCAATCGGGGTCTTGTCGATCACGAAGCGGCAGGTGGGCTGGCCCATCGCCATACATTGCACCTCGTTCACGCGGTAGTTCTTGGTTGTTGCCCAGTGCAGGGTGGCGATCAGCACACCGTTGGCGACGTGGCAGCACGGGCTGGTCGTCTGGCGGTGCCAACACATCGAGCAGGTCTCGTTCTCGTAGATAAAGCCTTCGCTCGTCTCGCTCACCTTACTGGACTGGTCGCTGATCGTGCTGAAGGTCTTGGCGACTACGCCGAGGGCGATCTTGACCTTGATGTTCTGCGGCATCAGGCGCATACCAAGGTTGCCGACCCCAGCAATGGCCGTGTACTCAGTCAAAGCGCGTTCGAGGCAGACCTTGCCCGCTCGCAGCAGCAGCCCCTTTGAGCCACGCACGCCATAGAAATCCTCAATCGCCTGGTTGATCGCTGCATAGTTGGCGAAGCTGAACTTCTTCTCCAGGTTGTTTGGTGGGTAGTTGTTGATGAAGCGGCTGAGACCGGCGAGGTTCAGCACGGCGTTGAGGCCGTTCTTGCCCAACAATTCCTCCATAGCGACGAAGAAGAAGCGACCCATGTTGTTCGGATAGAACAGATTGGTGTCCCCCTGGTGGGGATTAACATAGTGGCTGTTGCTGATCCCAGCAGAGGGGGTAATGATCCCTCCTGGCCCAACTGCGCCACCCTCAGCCTTGATGCGCTCTGGTTCATTGCGCTCGAATGACATTCCTGGCAACCCTCCTCCCGCCGTCGACTGCATTCCCTTGTTCTTTGTGCAGCCCTCTTACGATCATTATATCACAGAACCCCCAGGAAGTCTACAACCTCGCTGAAGCTCTGAGCCGGGTATACAGGGACGGCCAACTGCTCGTTAATCTGCTCCAGCGTCAACTCGTCCAGCGTACGGTGCGGTTCGGTGATGCTAAACATAGTATCAGGGATGAACAGCGCGTCTAGGCCTGCCGTACCCGCCTCCTGAACGGCGCGCACCACTTGGCCGCCAGTGAGTAGCCCTGCGACGGTCACCTGTGGCCCGAACAGTTCGTTCTCCAGCACCAGCACGTCAGCTTCTATCCCTGGCAGGCTGTTTAGTTCGGCGGTCAGCTTTTGCAGCAGCGGTCCGATCATCGTCGCAGTGACAAGGCGGATGCGCTTGTTACCCCTACCAGCCCAACCCGCGCCCGCAAGGGGGATAGGAGCAGGAGGGTTGGCGGCTAGCTTCTTGTGTAGGCGGCGGAGAGTGCGGGCGTGGTCGTCTACCAGTTGGCGCACCATGCCCACCCCGTTCTCTAGCTGTACAAAGCCGTCGTAGCTGGCGGCCTTCGGCAAGTCACTGCCAGTCAGCAGGTACCACTCGTCGGAGAGGTGAACCAGGGTCTTGCCGATCTCCTTCTTTAGCCGCTTCTGCATGGGGGCGACCTGGGCAATCACAGCACGGGCTTCCTCTGGAGTGTAGCTCCGCATCACCTCGTTGTAGCGGGTGCGGTATTTGGTCAGCCCCACGGGGACGATGCCGATGCTCTGCACCGTCGGGTACATGGCAGCCAAGTCGCGCACACTGCGCTCAAGCTGCGTACCATCGTTTACGTCGGGGCAGAGGACGATCTGGGTGTGAGCCTGGATGTCCAGCGACTCCATCTTGCGTAGCTGCTCAATCGGGTCTGGCACACGGGGGTTGCCCATGATGTAGCGGCGGCACTCCATCTCGGTGGCGTGGACGCTGAAGTAGAGGGGGGTCAGCCGCTCCTCGTCGATCCGCTGCCAGTCCTCCTCCTTGAGGTTGGTCATCGTCACGAAGTTGCCGTAGAGGAAGCTGTAGCGGTAGTCATCATCCTTGATGTAGAGTGAGTGACGGAAGCGGGGAGCCATCTGGTCTACAAAGCAGAACAGGCAATGATTGTTGCAGCGTTTGATGCCGTCGAAGGTAGGGTCATCGAAGTCGATACCAATATCCTCGGCGTAATCCTTCTGGATAGCAAACTCGCGGGCAATCGTCTCGCCTTGCTTCAGCACCTTGAGGGTCAGGGCGTTCTCAGTTTGGTAGTAGCGCACCCCTACTATGTCCTTGACGGGTCGCCCGTCAATTGCCAGCAGGCGGTCGCCTGGCGCAATGCCGATGCGCGCCGCTGGGCTGTCGATTGCTACCAGGCTGATGAAGCCACCGGCCTTGCGCTGGCTCTTGCGTAGGTTCTCTGTTTCCTTCAGTTCAATTTCCAAGACGTGCTTCCTCTTTTGTAGCATTATCCTATAGATAGCAGACAGATAGCAAACTGCTCAACCAATCTCAGCGAAGACAGCGAGAACGAGGGTAGCGGCTACGACTGCTGCCGTCTCTGCGCGCAGAATCCGCCTACCGAGGCTAACAGGTATTATACCAAACGTACCCGCAATTTGCACTTCTTCAGCACTATAACCACCCTCTGGCCCGATCAGCAGCGCAACCGAGGGCGGGCTGACGTGTTTGGCTAGATCGTAGTAGGTTTGCCGATGATGGCCCAGCACGTCGCGCAGGCTGGCGGCGCGTTCCTCCTCCCAGAGGATCAGCGTGAGGTCGGCAGTCGACGCATCTGCGCAGGCGGCAGCGAAGGGGAGCGGCTCGGCGACAGCGGGGACTCGCGCCCGATGCGACTGCTCGGCGGCCTCCTGTACGATCCGCTGCCAGCGTTCGCCCTTGCCCTCGGCGGGTCGGGCCACACTCCGTTCGCTGACTGTCGGCACGAAGCGACTGACCCCCACTTCGGTACCCTTCTGCAAGACGAAATCGAACCGCTCGCCCTTGAGCAGGCTGGGGTAGAGGCTAAGGCGCAGGGTCGGCTCGGTGTCCAACACGTGACCTTGCCCGACCAGCACTGCAACCTCGCGGCGGCTGACTGCCTCCACCACGGCAGGGTACTCGCTACCCAGCCCATCCAGCAGCGCGATTTCGTCGCCGACGCGCACTCGCAACACACTAACCAACTGGTGAGCGACGGTGGCGGGCAGGTTGACGCGTTGGCCGGGCAGCAGCAAGGTCGGAGGGACGAAGAAGCGGTTCATGGCTGCATCTTAGCACAGCAGCACGCTAGTGGCAAGCACGCCAGTGAGCCGCACAGAATTGCTGGCGGCGGATATTGCATCTTGTGATATCTGAGGGTGGTCTGCTCGTCGGGCTGGTCGAGGCCTGTTGATTACCAGTCCAGTCCCATAATCTGCGGCATGGTTGCTCTAGGGGTTTGACACAAGGGTACTACGTAGTGGGGTAGCCGTCGGCAACTGGTTCAGCCAGCCTTACCGCCAGCTTACCAAAGCATAGCTACTGGGATGTTTATACTATGTTTAGTAGGACACCTATTGACAAAGCCTGTATGTACCTGTATAATTGTGGCACGATGACAGAAGGCAACGCAGTCAGTTGGGCTGCCCGGCCTTAACGATACCCAGGTAAGAGTCTGAAGTTGGTTACCAGGGAGAAGGCATATGGAGACCGTAGGTAACAGGCGAGAACAGACCGGGATGCTACCCCCTATCGAAGACAGCCAACCGTTGCGGCGGATGGATGAGCAGCCCAGCCACAAGGTGATCCTGGCGGGCGACGGTGGGGTGGGCAAGAGTACGCTGGTACGCCGCATCTGCGACGGTGAGTTCGCTGCCCTGCGGCGGATGACTATTGGCGTGGACTTCCAGGTTAAGCGGCTGCGGGTGCTTGAGCGTGACATCAAGCTGGTTCTGTGGGATATGGGCGGACAGGATCGCTTTGCCTCGATGCGCCCTGGCTTCTATCGTGGAGGACGGGCGGTTGGCCTAGTCTACGATCTGACCAACCGGGCTAGCTTCGACAACCTACCGCTCTGGCTAAAGGAAGTGGGGGCTAACCTGCCACAAGTGCCAATCGTATTGGTTGGCAACAAGCGCGACCTGGCGGGCGAGACGGGGCGGGCTGTCTCCCACGAGGAAGCGGTAGCTTTCGCTCTCATGCACGCCCTCCCCTACGGCGAAACCTCCTGTCGCACAGGCGATGGGGTGGATGCCTTCCTTAACAGCCTGGGGCGGATCGCCATGCTTGGCCTGCGTACCCGCCGCTAACCAACCAGTCACCAGATGTTTAACTAGTCTATAGGGAAGGTTGTACTCTTGCGGGACTCCTACCTGGAACTGTTTATCCTTACAATCAATGGCGAGATACTGCTCTACGACTGTGCCAGTATTTGGCACCCCGAACTCGATCCAGCCCTCTTTGCCGCCCGCATTGCCGCCCTACAAACTACCAGCGAGGAGTATAGCGGCAGGATGGTGGAGAGCGAACGGACAGCAGACAGCCTGATCGTCTACAGCCGTAGCAACGACCTGTTTGCAGCAGTACGCTTCCTGCCCAACATCCGCTGGGCTAGAGCCAGCAAGCTAACCACCCAGCTACTAGCTACCTACCTCCAGATCAGCGGCACTGGTGGCCCCATCGACCAGCTACGCCTGCTAGGCGACGTAGACAAGCTGACTACCTCTACGGCACCTCTCAGCGAGTCCGAGTTGAGCGAGGGACTATTGGTCAGTTTCTGCGCGGCGCAGCCAGCCATCCGCGGTGGGGCGATCCTTTACTGCCCACCAGGTTCGCTCACCTACCGCCACCTTGCCAGCAAAGGTGAACAAACCGAGACGTTGATCGAGTGGTGGCAGTTGGCTTCACACATCAGCACAGTGCTGGATGAGCAGAGCGAAGTAGCGATCATGCAAGGTTGGCGTAGCGTCTACCTGGCTATCCCCTTCAATGGTGAAGCGGGCGGCCACTACGAGGGTACTACCCTCTGGTACTTGCGGTTCGACGGCACTAGCCCTGCCGCTGTGGAGCCGGAGGTAGTCAGCCCCTCCTATGCTGATGCAGCCAACAACGAGTTTCTCAGCGTGGTGGTGCGTTCGGCCCGCCGCAAGCGGCTAAAGGAAAGCGGTGCGCCCACACCAACCAAAGCAGACCGCCAGCCCTTGACCGCAACTCAAACCATAGAGCGCATTGGCGAGGTGCGGCGGGCCATCGGCGAGCAGATGCTGCCTGCCCTCCACCACCTGCTGGCTGTGCCATCGACCAGCTAGCCTCTCTCCTTTCCACCAACATCACGCCTGACAGCGGTGGCACGTAACCAGATCATATTACTCATGACTAATGTATTGCCTATCTGCCAGCCTACTAGCCACAATGGGCTATTGAACAGGCCCATTACTGTGCTATAATTGAATGTGGCAACATCATAATTACCGGGCGGGAATAGGGGAAGAAGACGATGCGCGACCTACTGGAACTCTTTGTCGTTGGTCAGGACGGGCGATTGCTGCTGCACCAGCGGGCTGCACACTGGCAACCGCAGGGATTGATGACCAGCCCACGCCGCTTTGCTTCCTACCTGGCGGGTCGTCGCATGATCGAAAGTAGCTACTTCGGTCACACCGCTCACAGTGAAAAAATCGGTCACTGGCTGCTCACCTTTGCGGTCAGTGAGCAACTGAGCGTCGCCCTGATCTCCGAGGAGTGGGCCGACGAGCGGGCTGCCACCGACCGCGCCCGACGACTGATCACCACCCTGGAACAGCCAGCATACCTGGCTCGCCTGCTGCACAGCACCGCCGACCCAGAGGAGCGAGCGACCCTGTTGGCGGAGATCAACCCCTTCCGCCTGGCGGCTGTCAACCTGGCAGTGGAGGTGCGCATGAGCCTGCAAGAGGTGGTTAGCCGCTTCGCCCGCCAACACCCCTGGCTTGATGGTGGCTTGCTCGGCTTCAACGGGCAGACCCCTATTGCCCTCAGCGGGCGTAGGCTAGAGGGCTGGGGCGAGTGGCAGCGAGCGATGAACCAACTCTCTGCCACCATGCAAGAGCATTGCCAGACAGTGATCGCTACTAGCGCACAATATATCTACTACCTACGCCTATTTGCCTGCCCAAAGGACACCCGTTGGCTTGGCTTCTGGTCTGCCAACCGTTCACTACTGCCTCCTAGCAGCGAACTGGCGGCTAGCTCAGCCCTGCCACCAGACCCCATTGCCAGCCAGCTAGCAGCGAGTGAGCCGCAGGTAGAGCCACTAGAGAAGGTCCGCCTGCGCGTTGCCGCCGAACTGGGCATTGCAGCGGACGAACGTAGTTCCGCCTTCCTCAACCGCCTGGTTGCCGCCGCTGCTGCCCGCCGTGGTAGTCTGCTGCCAACAGATGCGGCCACCCCAGCAGAGAGCATTACGCCCCTGGTAGTCAGTGTGCTATCCAGCAGTCTAGCTCTCGTTCCAGGTGCTAATGACGAGGAGGAAGTCTACCGGCCACGCGGCAAGCCGAAGCGGGTAGCCACTCGCAATCTTGGCGAGATGAGTGATAGCATTCGGGCGGCGATTAACGGCCTGGCTGCCGCACCTGACACGCCCAGTAGTAGGCTGAAGGTAGCCACTGCCGTCCAACTGGCACCGCTGCTCCCCGGCCTGGACGACCACTACGACGCACCAGCGGTGGAGTTCGTTCGCAGCACACTGGAGCGCGAACTGCTGCCCCCGCTCTATGCCATAATTGAGCAGGCATAGCCGAAGCAGCAGCCCTGCGAACAGAGCAACCACAAATGTGCTATAATACAGTAGCAGGCACTATATTGTAGCCGTGCTGCCCGGCAATGGACGGCAAGCAGCTTCGGCTGGCTAGCCCAAGTGGACAGGACGCATAGGATGTAGGAGGACACAAGGTGGCTGGTGATGATACACTCAGTGAGAAACTACGGAGCATTGTTACTCTTAGCGATGGGATCATGGGGGCGGCTCTGGTTACAAGCGATGGCTTCGCCCTTCGCAGCAATCTCCCCGCCGACGTGGATGTGGAGGTGCTGTGCGCGATCTCTGGTCTGGTGGGTGCCTCCTCGGCCAAAGCCAGTCAGGAACTGCGGCAGGGTGCCATGAGCAAGACGGTGATCGAGTTCGAGGACGGTAAACTGCTGCTAGAGCAAGGCAACGAATTCGTGCTGATGGTGCTGACCAAAGCCGACACCAACCTCGGCATGGTGCGGCTGGCGATGCGGCGGCTGGTAGTCAGCCTCAACGAAGTGATCGAGGAGTTGCTCGAGCTATGAGCGAGGCAATCCCACCCCTCTACCACCAGCCTGAAGGCTTCGTCAAAATCGACCCGGTACGTGGGGTAATGCGCTCCCCCTATGGCTGGCGCATGGTGCTGTTCAGCGAGGATCAGGTCGACTCGCTGCAACGTAGCCTGGAAATGATGACTGGTTCGGGGGCGAACATCGTCCTCTACCGCCTGGGCGACAACTTTGGTCGCAAGCAATTCCACGACCTGGACAAGGTGGCCCGCACCAACCCCACTATTGGGGGCGATGCGCCGCAGCCCCTCAGCGGGCGCGCCCTCGCTTTCGTGATGCAGGCTGGCATTGAGCTAACCACTCTCTTTGGCTGGGGTGTCTTCCAGCTGCTGGGTGAGGTGCTGGGTAAGGAAACCTTCGTGATGAGCCTGTTTAACTCTGGCTACGCCAGCGTGGTCGGGGTCAAAGGCCAGCCTGCCTGCTACCTCTACGCTGGCTACTGGGCAGGCTACCTCTCCGCCTACCGCCAATATCGTTACAGCGCACTGGAAACCCGCTGCACCTCGAAGGGCGACGAGCAGTGTCTCTTTATCATCGGCCCAGAGCAGCGGATCAATACTGCGCGCTTCCTGCTCAAAAAAGGGGCTGACATTAGCAGCATTGAACAAAAATTGGTCAACTTAGGCTGCGGCGGCTGGCTTCGGGCAGCCCGCTGTTACAAGTACAGGGAGGTTCTCATGGGTATCGAAGGCATGAAGCTAGAAGCAACCCCGCTAGATCAGCAGACCCTGGAGATGCAGGAGATTTACGCCGAGCAGTCTGCTGAGCGTCAACGAGCCTGGGAGCGGATACAGCAGGACACCCCTGGCGACATGGGTGTGTCGCCCACCCGCGACATTGACGTGATGGAGGCGGGCATCCGCAAGCGCGTGCGTTATGACCCCGACAAGTTCATCCGCCTCAACCCAGAGAAGGGCGAAGTCCGCAGCGTCAACGGCTGGAGGCAGATCATCTACCCAGAGGACTTCATCGTAGCGATCCAGCAGAGCCTGGAGTCGGTGACGGGTGAGGCAGCAGCGATCATCCTCTACCGCTTCGGCGAAATCTTCGGCTACAAGCAGTGGGCCTGGTCGAACCAGGTGTCTAGTGCCATGTTCAAGGGCAAGACCCTGCGCGACTTCAAGTTCCCCTTTGTGATGAAGCTAGCCAGTGAGACGATGGCCTTCAGCGGTTGGGGCAACTTCGAGTTGGTCAAGGATTTGGAAGAGAAGCAGGTGTTTACAATCGAACTGGGCGACTCGGCCTACGCCGGGCTGGTCGGCATCCTCGGCGTACCCGCCTGCCACATCTACGCAGGCTACTGGGCGGGCTACTTTAGCGGCTTCTGGCGTACCCGCCTGGGCAGCATCGAAACCAAGTGCCTGAGCATGGGCGACACCTACTGCCGCTTCGTGATCTGCTCCAACGACCGCATCAACGCCGCCCGCTTCTGGCATAACAAAGGCATGAAGTACGAGGAGATTCAGGATCGGCTAGCCTACGCCAAAGAGTAGGTTGCGCCCGCGCTCCACGTCCCCTTCCACGCAGGGAGGGGGCGGGAGCTAGTCGTCCGAGAGGCTGTCGCGTAGGTGGTCTATGTTCTCCAGGGCAATACCGGTGCCGAGGGCAACACAGTGCAGCGGCTTGTCGGCCACATAGCAGGGTACACCCGTCACCTGGGTCAGCAGTTCGTTGATGTGGCGGATTTGCGCGCCGCCGCCAGTCATGATCATGCCACGATCCACAATGTCGGCGGCCAACTCTGGCGGGGTCTGCTCTAGCACGCTGCGAACGGCCCCGATGATCGAGTCGAGCGGCTCGCTGATCGCCTCGGTGATTTCGTTGCTGCGAACCTGGATCGTGCGCGGCAAGCCCGCCACCTGGTCGCGGCCTCGCACCTCCATCGTCAATTCGCGCTCTAGCGGCAAGGCCGAGCCGATTTGCATCTTGATGTCTTCAGCGGTGCGCTCACCGATCATCAGGTTGTACTTGCGCTTGATGTAGGCAGTGATCGCCTCGTCCAGCTTGTTGCCGCCCACGCGGATCGAGCTGGCAACCACGATGCCGTAGAGCGAGATGATTGCCACCTCAGTAGTGCCGCCACCAATGTCGATCACCATGTTGCCGCTGCTATCCGCAATCGGCAGGTTGGCACCGAGAGCGGCGGCCAGCGGTTCGCGGATCAGGTGAACCACGCGAGCCTTCGCCTCCAATGCCGCGCGACGCACTGCCCTACGCTCCACGCTTGTCACCCCAGCCGGGATGCTGATCATCACTTCTGGGCGCGTGATATTAAAGTAACGACCTCGTGCCTTGCCAATGAAGTGGCGCATCATCGCTTCGGTCACCTGGTAGTCAGCGATCACGCCGTTGGACATTGGCTTGATCACCTCAATCGTCTCTGGCGTGCGGCCTAGCATATCGTAGGCCGACCGTCCGACCGCCTTCACCCGCCCATCCTTAGTCGAGAGCGCAACCGCACTCGGCTCGTTGAGGACGATCCCCTTACCTTTGACGTAGACCAGCACGTTAGCCGTACCCAGGTCGATACCAATCTGCTGTGCAAAAGCCATCTGCTCAACTCTCCATATGGTCCGCAGCCCACTTGCCAGGCGGCCCAAAGTTTAATTGCGATCATCATGCAGCAAGGACGCGCTCCAGTTACGTCCCTACCTGGTCAGTACAGCAGAGCGCAGCTAGAGGTTGGTAGCTACATAGTACCGCTTTACTAGCAAGCTGGTTAGAGGTTGTTGTTGTCGCTGCCAGCACTGCTACCCCGCCGGGCGCGGTAGCGGCGGACGACCCGGATTTCGGCCAGGCTGCGGCGCAGGGCGGAAGCGTCGAGTTCTGCCGTGCCGCGCACCCCCTCGCGGGTCGTCACCTCGGCCCGTTGGCGAGCGGACTCAGCGGCGGCCAAGTCGATATCCTCGGCCCGCTTGGCAACGTCGGCCAGGATGGTGACGCGGTTGTTGCTTACTTCCAGGAAGCCGCCAGAGATCAGTAGGTCGGTCTCCTCGCTTCCCTTCTTGATGCGCGCAGGGCCGGTCGCCAGGATGGTAAAGAGCGGCGCGTGGTTGGTCAGGATGCCCAGTTCGCCCTCAATACCAGGAGCCACGATTTCGTCTACGTCGTCGCTGAACACCACCCGCTCGGCGGTAACGATTTCAAGGTGCAATGCCATGCTTTACTCCTCACTTCGGGGCTATTATATCACATCGTGGGCCGAATGTCTGCGCCCAGCTACTTGAGGCTGCGTGTAGCTGATCAGCACGAAAGGGCGGGCAGGCCGCCCACCCCTCTGTGCTTGTGCTATGTAGCAATCCGCAGGCAGATGCCGCAGGATTAGCCCTGCATCGTCTTAGCCTTCTCAAGCACCGCGTCTATGGTGCTGATCAGGTAGAAAGCCTGCTCTGGCAGGTTGTCGTGCTTGCCTTCGAGGATTTCGCGGCAGCCGCGTACAGTCTCCTTGATCGAGACGTACTGGCCGGGGGTGCCGGTAAACTGCTCGGCGGTGAAGAAGGGCTGGGTGAGGAAGCGTTGCAGGCGGCGGGCGCGGCCCACCGTCAGCTTCTGGTCTTCGCTCAACTCCTCGGTGCCAAGGATGGCAATAATGTCCTGCAAGTCCTTGTACTGTTGCAGCACCCGCTTAACCTGCTGGGCTATGTCATAGTGTTCCTGGCCCACAACCTGCGGGTCGAGGATACGGCTGGTCGAGGCTAGTGGGTCAACTGCTGGGAAGAAGCCACTGGCGAACAGGCCACGATCCAGCGACAGGGTAGCGTCGAGGAAAGCGAACACTGCGGCGGGGGCTGGGTCGGTGTAGTCGTCGGCGGGAACGTAGACGGCCTGCACCGAGGTGATCGAGCCGTTGCGGGTAGAGGCGATGCGCTCCTGCAACTGGCCCATCTCGCTTGCCAACGTCGGCTGGTAGCCCACAGCAGAGGGCATTCGCCCCAGTAGCGCAGACACTTCGGAGCCAGCCTGTACATAGCGGAAGATGTTGTCAATGAAGATCAGCACGTCGCGCTTCTCCTCATCACGGAAGTACTCGGCCATTGCCATGCCAGTTAGGGCCACGCGCAGGCGCGCACCAGGCGGCTCGTTCATCTGGCCGAAGACCATCGCGGTCTTGTCGATCACGCCGCTGTCTTCCAGGTCGTGCCACATATCATTGCCTTCGCGGCTGCGCTCACCCACCCCGCAGAAGACGGAGTAGCCGCTGCGCTCCTGGGCTACGTTGTGGATCAGTTCGGTGATTGTCACCGTCTTGCCAACCCCTGCGCCGCCGAAGATACCGATCTTGCCACCCTCGGTGAAGGGGGCAACCAGGTCGATCACCTTGATGCCAGTCTCAAACATCCGTGCTTCAGTGGTAATGTCTTCGAAGTTGGGCGCAGCCCGGTGGATGCTGTACCGCTTCTCAGAAACTACCGGGCCGCGCTCATCAATCGCATCACCCAACACATTGAAGATGCGACCAAGAGTGCCAGTCCCCACCGGCACGCTGATCGGGCCGCCGAGGTCGTTGGCGGCCATGCCGCGCCGCAGGCCATCGGTGCTGGACATGGCAACGCAGCGCACAGCGTTGTTGCCCAGGTGCTGCTGTACTTCAACGATGATCCGACTGGTGCTGCTGATGCCACCTTGCACCATCTTGCTGTCAGCCTTCGATACATCCTTGATTTCCAGGCGGCCACCCATATTAGCCTCGCCCAACGCATCAAGCGTCTGGCGGTCTAGCGGAATCTCCACCGCGTTGTAGATTCCGGGTAGTTGCTCGGCGGGGAACTCTACGTCCACCACCGGCCCCATGATCTGCAAGACCTTGCCCTGCACACGTGTAGCCGTAGTCATAGTTTATCTCCTCTAGGTACTAGCCCTTCAGTGCATCGGCCCCGGCAGAGATTTCTGAAATCTCCTTCGTGATGTTGGCCTGGCGCACCTTGTTGTAGGTCAGGGTAAGGTCGGATACGAGGTCGTTGGCGTTCTGGGTTGCGTTCTTCATCGCCACCATCTGTGCGCTCTGTTCGCTAGCTACCGACTCCAGCAACGCCTGGTAGATCAGCACTTCGACGAAGCGGGGCAGCAGTGCGTTAAGCAACTGTTGTGGTCCTGGCTCGTAGATGTAGTCCACCGCCTTATGCGTGGTGTCCACCTCTGGTAGGTTCACCCCGATCTGCACTTGCTGTGGGGCGTTCGGGTCAATCGGCAGCAGCTTGAGCATCACGGGCCGCTGGATCAGGGTGTTGATGAAGTCGGTGTAGATCAGGTAGACCGCATCCACCTGGCCGCTGATGTAAGCGTCGGTGACGAGGCGGCCCACGCCGCTGATGTCCTGCAACTGTGGCTTGGCCCCCATGCCAGTAAACTCGGCCACCACATTGCGGCCATAGCGGATCATGAAGTCGCGGCCCTTCTTGCCGACCGTGACCAGGTTGACTGGCGCGCCCGCCTCATTGAGGATGAAGCGAGTGGTGCGGCGGATCACATTGCTGTTCAGGCTACCAACCAGCCCCTTGTCGCCTGTGATCATCACCACACCGACATTCTTGATCGTACGCTGCTGCAAGAGCGGATGTGCGCCGTCGCTCACATCCACCCGCTGCGAGAGGTTGCGGATGATCTCAAGCATCTTGCTGGCGTAGGGGCGGGTAGCGATCACCGTCTGCTGGGCGCGGCGCATCCGACTGGAGGCAACCGTCTCCATCGCCTTCGTTGTCTTGGCGATGTTCTTGACGCTGCTGATTCGGCGGCGCAGTTCTCTTGTACTAGGCACTATTCGTTCTCCCCTACAAAGTCGTCACTGCCGACCGCCGTACCTACTTGGCCGCTGCGGGGGCCTGGCTGTAGCCATTGGCCTGGTTGAACTCGCCAATAGCAGCCTTCAGCGTCTCAATTGCTGGGTCACTCAGCTTCTTGTCGCGCATGATCTCCTCCACCAACGGCCCGTAGCTGCCAGCCATAAACTGGTGGAAGTTCTGCTCGTAATTGCGAACCTGCTCCACTGGTACATTGTCCAGGAAGCCGTTGGAGACCGCGAATAGGATGGTCACCTGCTGGGCCAGACTAAGCGGCTGGTACTGTGGCTGCTTGAGTATCTCCTGGGTACGGAGGCCGCGATTGATCTGGTTCTGCGTCCCCTTATCCAGGTCGCTACCGAAGCTGGCAAAGGCGGCCAATTCGCGGAACTGGGCCATGTCGAGCTTCAGCTTACCGGCCACCTGCTTCATCGCCTTCGTCTGTGCCGAGCTACCCACACGGCTGACCGAGATGCCGACGTTCATTGCGGGGCGGATGCCAGCGTTGAACAGGTCGGCTTCCAAGAAGATTTGGCCGTCAGTGATCGAGATCACGTTGGTGGGGATGTAAGCAGACACGTCGTTGGCCTGCGTCTCAATGATCGGCAAGGCAGTCAGGCTACCGCCGCCGTACGCTTCGTCCAGACGAGCAGCACGCTCTAGCAAGCGGCTGTGCAGGTAGAATACGTCGCCGGGGTAGGCTTCGCGTCCAGGGGGGCGGCGGATCAGCAGGCTAACCTGGCGGTAAGCCGCCGCGTGCTTGCTCAAGTCGTCAAAGACCACCAGCGCATCCATACCCTTGTGCATAAAGTATTCGCCGATAGCAGCCCCGGCGTAAGGGGCGAGGTACTGCAAAGGGGCGGGGTCAGCAGCAGAGGCGGCAACGATGATCGTATGCTCCATTGCGCCGTAGCGTTCGAGGGTAGCCTGCACCTGGGCGATCTGGGCTGTCTTCTGCCCAATAGCCACATAGATGCAGATTACATTCTGACCCTTCTGGTTGATGATCGTGTCAATGGCAACCGCAGTCTTCCCCGTCTGGCGGTCGCCAATGATCAGCTCGCGTTGGCCGCGACCAATCGGGATCATCGCGTCAATCGGCTTGATCCCAGTTTGCAGCGGGGTGTTTACCCCTTTGCGGTAGACCACGCCAGGGGCGATCAGTTCGAGCGGGCGGCGTTCGGTGCTGGCGATTGCCCCCTTACCGTCCAGTGGCACACCGAGAGTGTTGACTACGCGACCAAGTAGAGCATCGCCAACTGGCAGCGAGGAGATCGTGCCAGTTGCCTCCACCTCATCACCCTCCTGGATGTGGGTGTAGGGGCCGAGGATGATCACGCCAACACTCTCCTCCTCCAGGTTGAAGGCCAGGCCAGTTACGCCAGTGCGCTTGAACAGGACGAGTTCCTGAGCCATCACGTTGCTGAGGCCGTAGACAGTGGCGATCCCGTCGCCGATCTCTACCACAGTGCCAACGTTGGTGGTACGCACCCCCGCATCAGTCTGCTCGATCTGCTGCTTGATAATAGAGCTAATTTCTTCTGCAATCGCCATCTTCGGCTCCTCCTCTTGTGAAGGGGGTCACAGCCCCCGCAACCTCTTAGCAGATGTGGTGTAGTGCTTTGGCACCCCAACCAATAAACCTGTCAGCGGGCGGTCAACCTACGCCCCAGTTCTTGCAGGCGGGTGGCAACGCTGGCATCAATCAGTTCGTCACCCACGCGGGCTACCAGGCCACCAAGGATCGCGGGGTCAACATGGGTGCGTAGCTGCACTTGCTTGCCAGTGATCCGACCCAAGGTGGCAATCACCCGCTGTCTACCGCCCTCATCCAATTCGGTGGCGGTAGTTACGTCGGCAATCGCAATATTGCGGGCCTGGTTGTACATCTTGGTGAACTCACGCACGATCTGCGGAATGCGGCCCACCCGCCCCCGCTCGACCAGCAGCCTGACCAGGTTGTAGACCAGCGGGTTGACCTTGCCTTGTAGCAGTTGGGCGAGTGCCTGTTCGCGCTCCTCCCGCGTGTATTTGGGATCGTCAAAGACAGCAGCCATGCGCGGACTCTGAAAGGTAATGCCGATGCGGTCAAGCTCGGCCTTCCACTGATCAAGCTGGCCCTTCTCCTGAGCGATCTCGAAGGCGGCCTGGGCGTAGCGGCGGGCCAGTGCTGCGCTAGCCATCAGCCAGCCCTCCGCGAACTGCTTTGCTCAGCCTCGACCAACGCCTCGTCAACCAGGCGACGGTTGGTGTCGCTGTTGAGGTTCTGGCGCACTACGCGGCCTGCGGCCATGATCGCCAGGCTGGCAACCTCCTGCCGCAACTCCGCCTTCGCCTGCTCCTTCTGCGCCTCGATCTCCTGCTGGGCGCGGCTGATCAACTGCGAACCCTGCTGTTGAGCCTCGCTGCGGCTTTGCGCGAGCAAGGTCTCGCCTTGCTTCTGAGCATTGGCAATGTTCTGCTGGGCCTGGGTGCGGGCCTCGTTCAGGATGCGCTGGCTACTGTCTTGCGCTGCCGTCAGGTCGCGCTTGATCTGCTCGGCGTTTACCATGCTCTCCTCGATGCGGGCGCGCCGCTCGTCGATCACCTTGAGGACTGGGCCGATTACCCAGGCACGCATTGCAAGGATCAGGAGCAGGAAGGCGATCACCTGGTAAGCGATGATCCAAAGATTGATGTTGATGCCACCACTTGCCGCCGTAGTAGCGGCATTATCACCCTCGGCGGCGAGAATGCTGGTGAGCAGGGTACTAAACTGGGCCATCTTGTCTTACCTCATTCTATTGTGCTTGGCGGCAAGTTGGGCTGTGCTTGCTGCTGGTGTGCCGCGCCAGGCGAACCAGACGCGACACACCGGATGGTACAGGGCTTCGGGGTTGGCTCTGCTGGCGAAACTAGACGGCGAAAATCAGGGCAAGGGCGACCACGAAGGCGTAGATGGCGACAGCCTCGGCCAAACCTGCACCGAGAACCAGGGTGGTACGAACGGGGCCTTCAGCCTCTGGGTTGCGGCCAATGGCCTGCATTGCGCCGAAGGTAGCGATCCCAATACCAATACCGGGGCCGATTCCACCGATACCAATGGCGAGGCCAGCAGCGAGGCGGGCAGCCTGCTTGATCGCATTGGGTCCCACATCAGTGGTGGTAGTGGCCTGGGCTAGAACTGTAGCTGCGTGCATGAAATCCACTTGTCTCTCCTCCTTGTTGCGTAAAGCACATGATGTTGTGTTGATGCGGCTCGTGGAGCGCGCGGGCCGGTTGGGGGTACTGCAAACCCCGATGGGTGCTGACCAGCCCTGGTCAGCGTAGTTGGCGTTAGTTGCCCGGAACGGACTGTTGGGTGTAAGGTTCGACCTTACTGGCAGGCAAGTCGCGGCTAGGGCCATGTGCGCCCTCATGCTCCTCTGGGTGTTCGCTCTGGCTAGCAAGGCTGATGTAGAGCAAGGTGAGGAAGCTGAACACCAGTGCCTGGATCAGGCCGAAGAACAACTCCAGACCGAGGAAGATTACGGTGCCAAAGCCGACAAATAGGCTGCCGAGCAGGAAGTACATGATCGAGACCAGCACTTCGCCGCCGAACACATTGCCGAATAGTCGGGCAGAGAGCGAGATCAGGTGGCTGACCTCATCAATTGCGTGCATGGGATTAAAGAAGTGCTTGAAGTGGCCGCCCACACCGTGCGCCCGAATGCCCCAGATTTGCACCGCGACCACCGAGACGATAGCCAGGGCGAGGGTGCTGTTCAGGTCGGCATTGGCAGCCCGAAAGAGGGGAACAAGCTCACCAGTGACGGCACTCCGCACCCGCAACGACTCGCCGAAGAAGGGGAGGATGCCAAGCCAGTTGGCAAGCAGGATGTAGCAGAAGGCGGTGACGATGAAGGGGAAAATCTGGCGGCCGACCCTCTTGCCCGCCGCCCCCTCCACCAGGTTGAGCAGAAACTCAACGATGCTCTCAAAGACGCTCTGCCCCCGTCCTGGTACCAACTTGGCCGCCCTGGCGACCAGCAGACCGAGGCCAAGCAGCAGCAGCGCGGCAACCGTGCTGTTCAACATCGAGTTAGTCACTGGTAGCGGGCCGAGGTTGAACAGCGTCTCTGCGCTGATCGAGATGTGCGGGGCCGTGTTGGGTAGATGACTGTCTACCACGAAACTGGTGGTGTCCGTGACTTTCTCTGCACCCTCAGCCAGGAAAGGCAGTGCGTGGAACATAGGTCCTCCACTTCTGTCTATAATTTGCCAAAAACCGGCTAGTTGGGCCGGTCGTGATCGAGTTGTTCAGCTTCGCCCGGCTCATCCAGCAAGGCACGTTGCAAGGCCGCGTCTGCGGCAGTGTGTGAGGCGGCAATCTCTGCCTTCTCCTTCACACGAGCGGCGCGCTTAGCTGCCTCCGCCGCAATGTCCTCTTTGCTACGTTGGAACTTGAACAGGCGAGCAAGGATCAGCACTGCAAGTACCAGACCAAGCGCAATCCCCGATAGGGTGAACAGCGGGCTGGTTCGCAATTGAGCGTCAAGCCACGTCCCCAGCAAGACCCCAGCAAGCATGGGAAGCGCAATACTCAAACCGAGTTGCGACATGATCGCCAGGGCGCGCATAGTAGAGCGATCCAGCATCCGCGATCCCCTTCTCCTAACCAACTTCGTCCCTGTTTCGGGGGTAGTATAACCTAAAGTTCGTGAAAAATCAAGCAATGTGCTGGCCTGCTGCCCAGCATTGCAACAGATTGGAGCGGTGTAGCATTGCACCCAGCCGCCTGCTGCTGCGTTCACCGGTTGAGGCGGTCGAGGGCTTCTTGGGCGCGCCGTTGTAGGTCGGGGTCGCTGCCTGCTGCCGCCTTCGCCTGGGCGTAGGAGCGGCTGGCGGCCACCACGTCGCCCTTCTCCTGTTGGGTCTGACCGAGCGACAACCAGGCTTCGGCATAGTCGGGCTTGAGGTCTACCGCCTGCTGGTAGGCTGCGCTAGCCGCGTCGTAGTTGCTGCGCCCAGCGGCGCGATAGGCATCTCCCAGGGCAGCAAACGGCTCCGGTTGGCGGGGGCTGAGTTGGGTCGCCAGCTTCAGTTCACCCAGCGAACCATTCATGTCGCCCTTCTTCAACAGCGATCTACCCACGTAGTAATGAGCCAACCCCCAGGTGGGGCGCAGGCTGGCGGCCTGCTGGTACTGGGCCAGTGCGCCTGCTTCGTTGTTCTTTGAGGTTAGCACCAGGCCGAGTTCAAGATGCGGGCGGGCTAGCAAAGCGTCCTTCTCAATCGCCTTGCGGTAGTAGCGTTCGGCCTCATCGCGGTTGTCTTTCGCCAGAGCCTTGCCATAGGCAGTCAGGGCCGCCGCGTTGTTGCCGTCCAGGTTGACCGCCTGCTTGTAGCGGTCGAGGGCGGCAGGGGCATTGCCCTTGCGCTCCTCTACGTCGCCCAGGCCGAGCATGGCGTTGCTGTTGCGCCCATCTGCCAGCAGCACAGCATTGAAGCTCTGCGCCGCCTTGTCTTTATCACCCACCTTGAGGTAGGCCTGGCCGAGGGCGTTCTGCACATCGGGGTCGTTGGGGGCGCGCTCCCTGGCAGTCTCCAGGTTCTTGACTGCGTTTGCGTCCTGGTTGTCGTCGCCGCTATTTAGTTGGGCGAGGCCTAGACAGTAGGGTGAGGCGGGCGAGCCTGCCTGCAACTGCTCAATACCTGGCAGCAGCCCACTGACCGCCCCCACGTTGCCCTGGCGGGCGTAGAACTTGCAGACCAGGATGGCAGTCTCTATATCCTGGCGGGCAGTCAGCACTGCATCGTACTCACGGGCGGCATCACTGGTGCGCCCAGCAATCTGATAAAGGTTGCCTAGTTGCAGGTGACTATCGGCGGCGATCACGCTGGCATCCAGCCCTTCGCCAGCAGCGGTAGCGGGGGCGGCATTGAGGGTAGCAATGTATGCCTGCGCCGCCCGCCCGTTGTCGCCCGCCTGCCGATAATACTGAGCAAGGGAATATTGCGCGGGCAGATAGCCGGGGTTCACCTTGACCGCCGCTAGCCAGTAAGCCAGGGCAGCCTCCCGATCTCCCTTCAGCAAGGCGACCCTGCCACTACGGTAGTTTGCGCTGTCGGCTGGGCTGCCCAGTTGTGCCGCCCGCTGGTACTCGCCAATCGCCAGATCGTACTGGTTCAGCCGCTCGGCGGCAATGGCTAGGTGCAGGTGCGCGTCCGCCGAACCAGCGTTCAGCTTCGCCGCCTGCTGGTAGGCAGTAGCGGCCCCCTGCGTATCCTTCAGTTCGTCGTAGGCAAGACCCTGGTTGTAGAAGTCATCAGCAGTGCTGGCGTTGGTAGCAATGGCGCGGCGGTAAGTCGCCTCTGCGTCGGCGGGCCGCCCCAACGACTTGTAGTAGCTGGCAAGGGCGAGATAAACGCTGCTATCTTCGGGGTTGAGTTGCAGCAGCCTGCTGTACTGAGCGAGAGCCGCATCGGTCTGGCCCTGTTGCTGATAGATCGCAGCAGCGAGGACGTAGGCTTCGCGGCGGCGGGGGTCGATCTGCTTCGCCTTATCTAGTTCCGCCAACGCCTGGGCGGGTTGGCCCTGCCCCCAACGGGCGCGGGCTAGCTGGTACTGCGGCTCATACCAGCGGGGACGGCTGGCGAGGGCGGCGGTCAGGTCCGCCACCGCCTGCTCAAAGCCGTTGACCTTGCCCTGCACCCGGTTGAGGACACCCTGGAAGAAGTTGTCGCCTGCCGCAGCCTGCCCTTGCACGATATTGAGGCGGCCCTGCCAGTATTGCGCATTGCCGAGACTGCGGTTGAGGGTGAGGATGCGGTCGGCGATCTGCTCCGTCGGCTCGTTCTTGTTCTTCTTCACTGCCTGGGCGGTGTTCAGTTCGTTCAACCAGCCTTCCAGCAGCCCGCGCCCCTTGCCGAGGTAATTCTGCGCCTGGCCCACGTCGTTCAGCCGCGCCAACCAGAGCGCACCTTCGCCCACGTAAGCGTCGGCGTACTCCGGGTCACGGCTGATCGCGGCCAGATAGTCCTGGCTAGCTTGCTTTGCGTCGCCCTTACGCGCTTCGAGGTCGTAGCCGAGCCGGGCGCGGTCATAGAGGGCGGGCGCAAAGTTGAGGTTGAGCTTGAGCGCGAGGTTGATGTCCTCCAGCGCACCCTGGCGGTCGCCAAGCTGCTCCTTCGCCAACGCACGGTTGCGAAGCGGGTAGAGGCCACGAGCCGGGGCATTGGTGGTGCCACCCAGGCGGTTGATCGCGTTGTTGAAGTCGGCGAGGGCAGCGGTCGGGTTGCCGCTATCCAGCAGTGCCACCCCGCGGTTGTTGAGAGTAGCCGCGTCGTCCAACCCACCCGCTTGCTGATACTCTGCCACCGCCGCCCGGTAGTTGCCCAGCATGGCGAGGGCGTTGGCGTGGTAGAAGTGGATCGCAGCAGCGGCTAGCGGCTTGTCAGTCAGCTTCGCCAGTTCGCTGGCTGCGCTAGCCGCATCGTCGCGCCCATAGTAGGCGAGGGCTGCGACCAGGGCTACCACATCGGCCTGGCGGCTGCGTGGCTGGCTGCCGAGCGAGAGGTTGTTGAGGTTGAGTAGCTGGCTGGCAATACCCTGCCGTTGGTAGCGATTGGGCGAGTCGTCGAAGTTGATCGTAATGTGTGGGCTGAAGCTGCCGCCCCCCTCGTCCGCCACCCCCCAGAGCAGCAGGTCTGCATTACGGCGGTTTGCAGCGGCTATTGCCTGCTGCGGATCCGTGACGCTCTCACCGAGTTCGTAGACGTGCAGGCTGGCGGCCTGCTGGCGGCTGAGGGCGGCGGGCAAGTCGCGCTTGAGCAACTCGTCTGTCAGTCGGTCGCTGGCGGTGCTGCTGCCGAAGCGGGCGACGTAGACCGCGAACTGCTCACGCGGGGCGGGTCGAGCAACAAAGGTGTTGTAGCCCAGCCAGCCAACCCCGCCAACTACAGCGAGGACTGCGACCAGCAAGAAGATAGCGAAGGGAGTACTGGCTCCAAGTGCGCCCTCCTCGTCTACTGAGCGTAGTCGTAGGCGGCCAGTACGCGGGCGCGCTGGGGCCAGTTCAGGCAGGTAGGGGCGGTTGCGGTTGGCTTCTGCTGCCGTCACTGCCTGGGCCAGTTGAGCGTCGTCGCTACCGAGCGTGCCACTTGGGTTGTCAGTCAGGCGGCGTAGACGACCGCGCAGGGGACGAGCAGGCGTAGGCGCAGGGGTGAGACGGGTGATCTCGCGGGTAGTCTGCCCTGCAAGCGGGCGGCTAGCTAGTTGGGCCGCCAAAGCTGGGCCAGTGGCAAGTGGCTGGCGGCTGAAGCTGCCCGTTGCCGGAGCGACAGTGCGGGTTGTGCTGCGCGAGGCCACAGCGGGGATTGGATTGCTGCTGCGGCGGATTGCTGGGCTAGCTGGGGTGCTACTGCGCTGCGCTGCGGCTGCTAGCGGGCTGCTAGGCTGCTGCATAGCAGGAGCGGGCTGGCTCTCTACTACCCCTCCGCGCAGGGGGCTGCTGGCAGTACGCGACTGTGGGCGGCGTTGCTGTGGGAAGAAGCGGCGGTAGACCACCCAGCCAATCCCGCCAGCAACCACCACCGCACCCAGAGCGATCAATAGCACAAGCACTGCGTCCATCAGTTCGCCTCCACTATCCAGCTTTCGTCTTTACATAATTATAGCACAGCTAGCCAGCAGGGGGCAAGGGGGTAGCGCGATTGATTGTCTTGCAGTGGCGGCAACGCAGCACAGGGTAGATTATGCATGGACGGCACGCGCTGATAGACGGGCCAGGTAGCAGAGCTGCAAAGAACGGCTGAGAGCAAGAACTTGAAACTCAACCCTCTGCTTGCCCGCCCTTGCGCCAGCGTGGTATAATTGTGGTCAACCAGGGTGGGTGAGCCGCAAGCAAAGCAGCAGCCAGCCGATCACGACTACATGATAGGGAGCATTGCTATGTCTGGACATTCTAAATGGGCAACGATCCGCCGCAAGAAGGAGATCACCGACTCGCGGCGCGGCCAGATGTTTACCAAGCTAGCCCGTGAGATCACCACCGCTGCCAAAGAGGGGGGGGCTAGCGTAGACACCAACTTCCGCCTTCGCCTCGCTGTGCAGAAAGCGCGGATCGAGAGTATGCCTTCGGAGAACATTGACCGCGCTATCGCACGCGGGGCCGGGGCCAGTGCAGAGGGGAGCAACTACGAGGAGATCACCTACGAGGGCTACGGCCCGGTCGGGTCGGCGATCATCATCCAGGCTCTGACCGACAACCGCAACCGCACCGTTGGCGAGATTCGCGCTGCAATGAGCAGGAGCGGCGGCAATCTCGGCGAGAACGGCTCAGTGATTTGGATGTTCAAGAGCCAGGGCATGATCGCTGTTGAGCCAGAGAAGTACAGCGTGGATGAGATCGAGCTAGCCGCTATCGAAGCCGGGGCCGACGATGTGCAGAGTGATGAGGAAGACAACGTGATCGTCTACGTCCCGCTCGCTGGGCTGCGGGCTACCACCGAGAGCCTCAACGCTGCTGGCTTCAAAGTCACATCCTCTGAGCGCACCATGACCCCCACCACCACGATGGAACTGGATGCGAACGACACCGCGAAGGTGATGCGCCTGGTCGAGAAGTTGGAGGAGTTGGACGACGTGCAGCAGGTCTACACCAACCTTGAGTTTACCGAGGCGGCAATGGCCGGGCTGGAATAACGATGCGCGTGCTTGGTCTTGACCCCGGCACTGCGATCATGGGCTGGGGCGTGGTAGATGCGGACGCAGGTGGCAGCAACCTCCAACTGGTCGAGTACGGGGCGATCACCACGCGGGCTAAGGCACCGCTGACCGAGCGGCTGCCAATCCTCTACGCCGGGGTGTTGGCTGTTATTGACCGCCTGCACCCCGAAATCATGTCAATCGAGGAACTGTTCTTCGGCAAGAACGTGAACACTGCAATCAGCGTCGGCCAGGCACGCGGCGTAGCGGTGCTGGCTGCCGCTCACCGTAGCCTCAACGTCTTTGAGTACACGCCGATGGAGGTCAAGCAGGCGGTGGTTGGCTACGGCAGGGCCGAGAAGCAGCAGGTGCAGGAGATGGTGCGGATGATCCTCAAGCTCAAGGTTGCGCCCACCCCCGATGATGCCGCAGACGGCGTGGCCCTGGCTATCTGCCACATCCAGTCCGCCCGCTTCAGCGCGTTGTTGGAGAAGAACAGGGCGTTAGCCGCCCGCCGTCAGTTGTTGCTGTGGAATGTACAGGGGGAGCGTTATGGCAGACTACACCCTGGCCGTCGTGGGCGCAGACGAGCAGTTCCCGCCCACCGTCGTCGCCGACTACCAGGAGCGCACCGGCTCCGATCCGCTCTCCAATATCTTCCACGCCTGGCACCTACCCATCGTCAGCCGCCTGCTGTTGGAGGACGATGGCCGGGCGCGGGGCTTCCTCCTCAGCCGCCAGTCGCACCTGGCCGCCGACGCACAGCAAATCCTGTTCTACCACGCCCTGACCGACGAGGACGCAGACGCGCTGCTGCCCACCGCGCTTGGCTACCTGCAAGAGAAGTACAGAGCGATAGTTAGCTCCTTCGCCCCGGCCAATCCAGCCTGGCTGCGCCACTTTGCCGCCTTCACTCGCAGCAGCGAGCAGCAACTCACGCTGGCGATGGAAAATCGCCCAGCCCCCGCCTCCGACCTAATCGGCTACAGCCTGGCTAGCCTGCTACCCCGCCATGTCGGCGACCTCACCCCAGTCTTTGCCGCCACGATCCGTAGCACCCCTGGCTACCATATCAATCATCCCAGCCCAGAGTTGATCCGCAGCACGCTGGCGAACTATGCGGGGCGCAGCGATCAGTGGTCACTGCTGGGTAATAGAGTGCTACTCGCTCAGGGCGAAGCAGTCGGCTTCAGCGTGGCCGAGGCGGGCGACAGTGCAGAGGCTGCCCACCTGCGCCATCTGGTCGTCGCGCCAGCCCACCAGCCTGCCACCATGATGCTGCTGGCCTGGGCCTGCCAATCGCTGGCGAGCGGCTACCACACCCTCACTGCCGATGTTGCCACTGACGACCCCGCCTTGCCCACCTACCTCGCTAGCAACTTTCGGCTGGTCGGGCAGTATGATAGCTACTACTGGTGGCACGGATGACCGCTAAAGCAAAGAAGGAGCGGTTGGACGTGCTGCTGGTCGAGCGCGGGCTGGCCGAGTCGCGGTCGCAGGCGCAGGCAATGATCATGGCTGGGCAGGTTTACAGTGGTCAGCAGCGCATGGACAAGGCGGGTATGGCGATCCTGCCTGACCTGCCGCTGGAGGTGCGCGGCGGCATCCCCTACGTCAGTCGCGGCGGCCTCAAGCTCGCCCACGCCCTACAACACTTCGGCTTGCGCGAGCAAGTGGTGGGCAAGGCCTGCGCCGACATTGGCTCCTCCACCGGCGGCTTCACCGACTGCCTCTTGCAGAACGGCGCAATCCTTGTTTACTGCATAGATGTTGGTACAAACCAGCTTGCCTGGAAGCTGCGTAATGACCCCCGCGTGGTGGTAATGGAAGGGGTGAACATCCGCTACGTGGCACACTTGCCAGAAGCGGTGCAGCTTGCTACAATAGACACCTCATTCATCGGCCTCAACCTCGTGCTGCCCGCCGCTGCTCGGCTACTGACCGCCGACGGCTGGATCGTCGCTCTGGTCAAGCCGCAGTTCGAGGTGGGTAGAGAGCAGGTGGGCAAGGGCGGAGTGGTGCGCGAGCCCGCCCTGCATCGGGCAGTGCTGCGCGACCTTGCGGCCTGGCTGATCAGCTACAACCAGGCTAATCCAGAGCTAGCCCTCTACCTGCGCGGCTACGTGCGTTCGCCAATTACAGGGCCAGCGGGCAACGTCGAGTTCCTGGCTCACCTGACCCGCCAGCCAGGGCCACCGCTGGATGTGGCCGCCGAGATCAAACAGGCCGTCAACAATCCGATAGTAGAACAAGAAGGAAGCCAACCTTGAGCGACAATCACCATAGCCAGCCGCAGCCTAAAATCAAAGAAGTAGGTTTCGTGGTCAACGAGAACAAGGCGGGGGCCGTCCAGCTTGCCAGCGAGATGCACGGCGCGCTGGAGCGGCAGGGAGTCAGTGTGCGCGAGTGCCACGACTCGGAGATCGACCACTGCTTTGGGCGCGGAGATCGCCTGGACTTGATCTTTAGCTTCGGCGGTGACGGCACCATCTTGCGAACCGCCCGCGTCGCCGCCCCGCTGGGCATCCCTATCGTCGGCATCAACCTGGGCAAAGTCGGCTTCCTGACCGAACTGGTCGCGGAGCAGGCGGTTGCCAGCTTGCCGCGCTTCGTCGCAGGCGATTACTGGATTGAGCAACGGCTGATGTTGCAGGGTGAGTTGATCCGTGGCGGCAAGACGATCAACACCTTCCACGCCTTCAACGACATCGTAGCCAATCGCGGTTCGCTCTCCCGCGTGGTAGAGTGCATCCTCAGCGTGGACGGCGCAGTGCTGACCACCTACGTCGCCGACGGCATCATCTTCGCCACCCCAACTGGCAGCACTGCCTATTGTCTGGCAGCGGGCGGCCCCATCGTCACCCCAGATTCGCGGGCAATCACTGTGATCCCTATCGCCCCCTACCTTGCCCTCGTTCGCAGCCTGGTGCTACCCGAACAGGCGATCCTTGAACTCCAGATCACCAAAGCGACTGACGCACTGATTACCGTAGACGGCCAGCAGGACATCCAGATGCAGATTGGTGACACTATGCGGGTGCAGGCCAGCCCAATCACCGCGCTGATGGCCCGCATCCAGCCGCGCAACTACTTCGCCGCCACCCTGGTAGACCGCCTGCGCCTGCGCGGTTAGCCCCCGGAGGTCAAATGCCTACAGCAGACACCCTGATCCTGACCATCAACCCTGGCAGTACCAGCACCAAAGTAGCCCTGTTCTCTGCGCTTGCTGCACCTCAGCCCGAAGGGGTAGACGAACCGCTACGCGAGGTGTGGGCGGAGACGATCACCCACAGTGCAGCAGAGTTGGCAAAGTACTCGCGCATTGCCGACCAATTTGGGATGCGCCGGGCTGACATTGCTGCCCTGCTAGATAGGAAGCAGACGAAGCTGGCGGAGGTTGGCATGGTAGTTGGGCGGGGCGGCCTCTTTCGCGCCCAGGTAAGCAGCGGCACCTACGCGATCAACCAGGCGATGGTGGACGAGATGCAGGCGGGCGACCCTGGCGGCCAGCGCGAACACGCCAGCAATCTCGGCGTGCCACTCGCCACCAGCTTCGCGGATGAGGCAGGCGCGGGCAGCCACTATGTACCACGCTTCATCGTAGACCCACCGCCGGTGGATGAGATGCCGCCCGTAGCCCACCTGACTGGCTGGCCGGAGATCACCCGCCGCGCTCTCGCACACGTCCTCAGCGTCAAGGCAGCAGGGCGCAAGGCTGGGCGGCAGCTTGGCAAGCCCTACAATCAACTAAATCTGGTGATCACCCACCTGGGCGGCGGTATCTCCGTCACCGCCCACCGTTTGGGCCAGATGGTAGACGAGAACCAGGCGTTGGACGGCGAAGGGCCGTTTTCGCCCGAACGAAGCGGCGGCCTGCCCGTTGGCGATCTCGCCCGCATCTGCTTCAGCGGCCAGTACACCTATGCCGAGGTAATGAAGAAGATAGCAGGGCGCGGTGGCCTGGTTGCTCATCTAGGGACGAACGATGCCCGCGAAGTAGAGCAGCGGATCGCAGGGGGCGACCAGCAGGCCGAGCTAGTCTATCGGGCAATGGCCTACAATATAGGCAAGGGGGTGGGCCACATGGCCGCCGCCCTCGGCAGCCGCCCGGATGCGCTGGTCTTCACCGGCTCGCTCTGCTACTCGGCCATGCTGATTAGCTGGATTAGCGCACAGGTGGAATGGATCGCCCCGCTGATCGTCTACCCTGGCAGCCTGGAGATGCAGGCGTTGGCGGCGGGCG
>JAYUUN010000096.1:0-9869 GCA_043754535.1 Chloroflexota bacterium
CATTCAGCATCTTACGCACGACCTCGGCGTGAACCTGGCTGGCGTGCAGATCATCTTGGAGATGCTCGACGAACTGGGCAAGCACGGCCTCGACTACAGCGAAACGCTGCTCAACAAGCAGCCAGCCGCCAAAAAGTTACGCGCCCGTCCTCTGTGGCGGGCCTGGGGAGGTAGCACACCGCTATGGCAGACAACGACAAGCAGAAAGACGAGCATTCTAGCTCCAAGGTCAACCTGGTTGAGGTTGGCAAAAACACGATCCAGGAGTTCGGCGACGACGATATGCCCACCTATGCAGGCGCGCTAACCTATTTCATCTTCCTCGCTATCTTCCCCCTCGCTCTGCTCGCCCTGGCAGTCGTTGCCTTGCTCTACAACTCGGAGGAAGGGCGCAGGACGATCAGTGACGCGATCACCAAAAGTTTCCCCGGCCTGGGCGAGACGGTGATCAAGAGCGCGGTTGACAACGCGACCAAGGAGGGCGGCGGGGCCAGCATCGGCGGTGTAATCGGCCTCGTCTTCTCCTCGCTTGGTATCTTTGGCACCCTTTCGCACGCCATGACCATCGCCTGGGACGTGAAGGCCAAGAGCAACATCGTATTCGATTACTTTCGCAATCTACTCAGCCTGCTAGTGGCAGGAGGGTTGTTCCTGGCGGTCAACGTCGCCAGCGGGGTACTGGGGGTGGTCTCCAGCGGGGCGCAGGACCTGGCGTTCCTCGGTCTCAGGCTGCCGCCCTGGGTCTTCTACATCGTCAACCTGCTGATCTCAGTGCTGCTGCTCTGGTTGGTGCTGATCATCGTCTACAAGTTCCTGCCACGAACGAAGATCGATTTCAAAGACGTGATCCTCGGCTCATTGGTTGGTGCGCTTGGCCTCACGCTACTGCAAAACTTGTTTGCCTTCTACCTGGCCTTTGCCAACAACAGCAAGGTCTATGGCCCGCTTGGTTCGCTGGTTGGTCTCCTTTTCTACATCTACATCGCTGCCCAAATCCTGCTGATTGGGGCGGAGTTCTGCTCTGAATATGCGAAGCAACGTAGGGAGGTAACGGAGAAGGGTGCCAGCAGGCAGCAGGTAGCCAGCGAGCGTAAGTCAAGCATCGCGCAGGCCGCCGAGCAGAAGCGCACCCAGGCGGAGGAGGAATTGGCCGCCGTGCGCGCTCGCATCAGCCAGCGGCAGCAGGCTAGCCAGCAGCGGATAGACCCGGCAGCGGCAGGAGCCGGGGGTCGTACCCTTGCGCAGAAGCAGGATGAGACGCTGGTCAAGGCCGCCCCAGTGGTGGCAGTGGCCGCAGGCGGCGCACTGCTAGCGGGGCTGCTTGCAAGATTGACCGGCAAGAAGTAGAATAAAGCGAAGTTTGCTGTTCCCCACGTGGGGTGGCAAGGTGGGTGTTTCCACTAACAACAAGGAGAAAAGGCAAATGCGGAATATCATGGAAGCGATGCAAGGCGGGCGCGGTGGCGATCAGGAGGAGTTGCCTCGCCGCATCCTCGAAGCGGTATTGACCATCCTGCTTACCACCCTGGCAACCCGCCTCGCGGTGATGCTAGTAGATCGCATCCTCGGCGAACCGAAGGGTGGCCGCTAGAGCAGTGGCATTGATTGGTGCTGAGAGTCGGGCGCAGGTTGCCTGGCTCTCTTGTTTTTGCTGGGCGCACAGGAGTAGCTAACTTTAGCTGTTGGTCGAAGAATTGGTAGAGGCGGCTGCGGTAGGTGTCTGGCTCCTGCTCGTAGGTAAGCGAGTGGGCGGCATTGTGGATCACTACCAGATCGCTCTGTGGGCTGTGGCTGGCAGCACGTAGCTCCTGCGCTTGCGCGAAGGGGATCAGCTCGTCGCTGTCGCTGTGGAAGAAAAGGATGGGCCGCTCTGCTTGCGCCCGCACCTTGTCTACGGGGCGTAGGTCGGGATCAACCCCGAACAACGGCCCCAGGGCCAGGGTCGGCCCAGTGTAGAAGGAAAGGGGGCCAAGCCGTCTACCCAACTCCGCTTCTAGCAGCGGGCGCAACTCAGCGTAGCCGCTGTCCACCACCACTGCGCCGAGGGTAGGCATCTGGTCGGAGGTTTCCAGCAATGACGCACCACCCATGCTGACCCCAATCATGCCCATCTTCGCTGGCTGATAACCCTGCGCCTGCATGAAGTCGTAGGCGGCCAGCACATCGTGCCACTCTTTGTTGCCGAGCGTCTGGTGGTCGCCACCGCTCTCGCCACTGGCCCTTTGGTCAAAGAGCAGCACGTCATAGCCATCCTTGATCAACTGGCGGGCCAGGGGAGCGTGATTGCCGTAGCGTTGCGAGTACCAGCCGTGGATGAAGACGACGCTGCGCCCGTTTGGGTGTTCGCTGTTGAACAGCCAGCCCTTGAGTGGCACCTGATCTTCGTGGCTAGCGAAGGCGACATTGCGCCACTTCGGGCCAATCCAGTCAGCCACCTCTGCCTTCATCGTCAGGTGGATCGGCCAGGTCATGCCCACCGCGATGATCAGCGGTAGGGTGAGCAGAATCAGGGTGAGAGTGGCAAGTAGTACGTTGCGTAGTCGCTTGCTGCTGCGCCGTCGTGGTGCCGCAACCTGTATCTCCAGTGCTGTCAGGGCCATCTATGCTTCCTTGCTGGCTTCCCTCGCTTTGCGCTGCAATTCGTACAGCCGTGTCATCGCCTCAATCGGCGACATCTCATCTACTCTCATACTAGTCAGTTCGCTAGCCAGAGCTTCGAGGGCAGGGTTGGCAGCAGCAACCTCTACTTCAAGCGCGGGTGGGGCGATCACGGCACTACCGTTGCCAGAGCCAAACATCAACATCTGGTTGCTGCCCACCTGGTTGAGGCGGGTCATCGCCCCACGTCGTTCCTCCTTGCCGCCGCTGCGTTCCAGTTCGGTCAGCACCTCGTTGGCCCTGCGGATCACGCTGCGTGGCAGGCCCGCCATCTCTGCCACGTGGATGCCGTAGCTGCGGTCGGCCCCGCCACGCACGATCTGGCGCAGGAAGATCACGTGGTCGCCCTCCTCGGCCACCGCCACGTTGTAGTTCCGCACGCGGGGTAGTAGCTTCTCAAGCTCGGTTAGCTCGTGGTAGTGGGTGGCGAACAGCGTCTTTGCACCCAGGCGCGGGCTATTGTGCAGGTACTCGACGATAGCGCGGGCGATAGCCAGGCCGTCATAGGTGCTGGTGCCACGCCCGATCTCGTCCAGGATGATCAGGCTGCGCCGGGTGGCATGGTTGAGGATGTTGGCCGTCTCTACCATCTCGACCATGAAGGTAGACTGACCAGTGGCGAGGTCGTCCTGCGCACCAATACGGGTGAAGATGCGGTCAACCAGGCCGATCTGTGCGCGCTGAGCTGGCACCCAGGAGCCGATCTGGGCCATCAGGGTGATCAGCGCGACCTGCCGCAAGTAGGTGGACTTGCCCGCCATGTTGGGGCCGGTAATCAGCAGCAGTTGCTCCTCGTCAGCCGAGAGGCTCAGGTCGTTCGGCACAAATGGTTCGCCGCGCAAGGCCAGTTCGACGACCGGGTGGCGGCCCGCGACGATCTCGATGCGCTCGCCCTCGTCCAGGGTCGGGCAGGCGTAGTTGTTGGCGACCGCCGTCTCTGCTAGCCCCGCGAAGACCGCGATGTGGGCGATAGCATTGGCCGTCGCCATCAACTGGTCGGCCTGCTCGGTGATCGCCTTGAGGATGCGGAAGAACGCCTTGCGCTCAATCTCCACCAACCTGTCCTGTGCGGTCAGTATCTGGTTCTCAAGCTCCTTCAGCGCGGGGGTAACGTAGCGGTTGGCGTTGACCAACGTCTGCTTCTGCACGTAGTCGGTGGGTATCTTGCTGTTGTTGTTTGAGCCATGCCCAATCTCGATGTAGTAGCCAAACACGCTGTTGTTGCTGATCTTCAGCGTTTTGATGCCTGTGCGCTCGCGTTCGCGCTCCTGCATCTTCGCCAGGATTTCCTCGGCGTTGTCCAGGATGTAGCGCGCCTCGTCGTAGTCGCGGTCATAGCCGGGCGCAATCGCCTTGCCCTTGCCCAGCACCGTGACCGCCTCGCCAGCCTCGTTGCGGTAAATCGCGCTTTCCACCAACTGACAGATGTCTGTGCAATCGGTCAGGCGGGCAGTTAGCGCACCAAAGATCGCATCTCGCTTCCGTTCTCCGCTCACACTAGTTGGTAGGATGGGGGTTCCTGTCTCATCCTCGTCTGCCGGGCTGGTTGCGGTGGGCCGCGTTGCGCCAAACAGTTCCTTCAGGCGTGGCACCTTGAGCAGCGACAGGCTGAGAGCGACCAGTTCACGCGGCAAGGCAATGTTCTGGGCAATACGGTTGGTGATCCGTTCAATGTCGGATATGCTGCTAAGGGTTTGCAGAATCTCCGCTCGCTTGCCGTGCGCCTCAACCAGTGCGCTGACCGCGTCTTGCCGCGCTCGCAGCCGATTGAGATCGATCAGTGGTTGCGACAGCCAGCGGGTGAGCAGCCGTGCGCCCATTGCCGTCTTGACTTCGCGGCCCAGCACGCTGATCAGGGTGAAGGCCCGTTCGCCGTTGCGCTCAACCAGTTCAAGGTTGCGGCGCGTCTGTGGGTCAAGGTTCATGAAGTTCTCGACTGAGTAGGTGGTCAGCTTGCTGATCTGGGCCAGAGCGGTCGGGTTGGTGTCGCGCAGGTAGGCGGCCACCGCCCCGGCAGCACGGATCGCCAGCGGCAGTTTGGCGCAGCCGAAAGGCTCCAGCGTGGGCGTGCCGAAGTGTTGAAGCAGCAACGCCCGCGCTCGCTCCAACCCCCAGTAGACCATTGGATGCGGGCTTTGGGCAGCGGTGGTGATGTCGCTTGGTGGGGCAATGTCGGCCTGTGTAGGGCTAGCCACTGCGTCGTTCGCCCCCTCGCTCGACCAACGGCGCATCTCGGCGGTAGAGGCAGGGCGGGTAGTGCGCGGGTTGATCGCCGCTGGCACAAGTACCTCGGCGGCCCCGATGCGGTCAAGCTCTTGCCTGAGGCGCAGGAGGGTATCCGCGCCCTCGATCTGGGTGGTGTGGAACTCGCCAGTGGTGATGTCCACGTAGGCCAGGCCCGCCTTCTCACCGTCTAGCAACACGGCGGCCAGGTAGTTATTGCGTGTCTCGCTCAACATCCCCGGCTCGACGACGGTGCCAGGGGTGATCACCCGACTGATCTTGCGCTCACGTAGCTCCTTGTTGCTGGTCTCGACCTGATCCGTGACCGCTACCTTGTAGCCTTTGGCGATCAGCCGCGCAATGTAGTTCTCCGCAGCGTGGTAGGGAACGCCCGCCATGGGGGTGCGGTCTGGGCTGCCGATCAGCATCTCGCGGCTGGTCAGCACCACGTCAAGCTCGCTCGACACGATGAAAGCGTCGGTCTCGAACGTCTCATAGAAGTCACCCAGGCGGAAAAAGAGGATCATGTCGGGATAATCGGCCTTGAGGGCTAGCCACTGCTTGTAGATCGCAGTGGGCTGACCCTTGCTGTCTTTGGTTTTGCTGCTCTGCTGCCCGCGGTTGTACGGCATCTTTCGCTCCACTTCTCTCCTGAAACTGGCATATTAGCACATATGTATGAGTTATTCTACCCGATCTGACTCGCTCTTGACAAGTTTGGGCGCATTGTATCACATCCAGATGCGTTATAATAGGCAGAGATAACGGCTTGAGGAGGGGTAGCAGCATGGCTAGCAACAGCGACGGTGGCGGTGGCGGTGGCGGCTTCAATCCACTGGGCATCCCCGTGACGCTCAAAGACTTGCGCTCGTTGTGGAGCAGCGTGGATTGGCAGGGCATCCGCCAGCAGGTGCGTGCCGAGGCGAACGCGCAGATCGTGATCGTTGGGCCGGTCAACTCTGGCAAGAGTACCCTGTTCAACCTCTTGCAGGGCGGTGAGGTCAGCGAAGTCAGCCCGATTGGGGGGACGACCCGGCGCAATATTGGTGAGCAGCTTGGCCCCTTCACCCTGGTAGACACTCCTGGCTTTGGCGAAATGGGCGACACCGAGCGGGCTAACACCGCTCTGGCGGCAGTGCGCGGCGCAGGCGTAGTGATCATGTTGCTAGATGCGGCCCAGGGCTTGCGCGAAGGCGACATCGCTCTCTATCGTGCGCTCCGCAAGAGCAACCAACCCGTAGTGGTCGTCCTCAACAAGGTTGACCTGCTGCACAAGAGTGGCCTCTTGCGGCGCGGCGGTGACCAGGCCGAAGTTGACAAGGTGGTGGCCGACATGAGCAACTACCTAGCCACCCCGGTGATCCCGATCTCCGCCAAGACAGGCAGCAACGTGGCCGAGCGGCTGATCCCAGCAGTGCTGGCGCAGCAACCCGCAATGGCGGTGGCGATTGGCCGCGAACTGCCCGCCTTTCGCCGCATGGCCGCCCAGCAGGTGATCAAGCGATCCATGCTGATCAGCACCATTGCTGGAGCCGAGCCGATCCCCTTTATTGACATCCCGATTGTGATCGCCAAACAGGTGCAGATGGTCACACGGCTGGCGGCGGTCTACGGCGAACCGTTGGAGAGCAAGAACGCCCGCGAACTGATGGGGGCGATCCTCGGCGGCCTCAGTGTGCGCTACCTTGCCCAGCAGGGGGCTAAGTTTGCAGCGCGCGAGACGGTGGCAAAGGTGATCCCTATCGCGGGTAATATTGTGGCGGCCAGCTTTGCTGCCGCTGGCACCTGGGCGATAGGGCAGGCGGTCGCCCAGTACTATGAGAGTGGCAAGCGGTTGAGCATGGCCGAACTGAATGCCACCTACAACCGCCTGCTCACCCAGCGGCCCTTCAGCCTCGAACGCAAACAAGGGGAGCCACTACCCGATGCGGACGAGCAGCCTGAAGTGGATCGGGACACACGTCGGCTACCAGGGCGCAATTAGCTGCGATCTGGTATAATGGGCGCGACCTGAACGAGAGAGGAAACCGCCCTTTTGCAAGAGACTATCACCAACACCCTTACTGCTGTGCTGACTGCCAGCGGCACCGTTACTGCCACTGGCAGCGTTACGCCAACTGTGCCAATCAACATCCCGCTACCGGGCAATACTGGCTTGCTGATCACCAGCTACGGAGTGGTGATGGCCTTCGCGCTGGTACTGGCTGTCGCCCCAGCCCTCTACCTGCGGCGGCGATTTGGGGCCACCTGGCTCAACTTCGGTTGGGGCGCATTCGTGGGCATCGTCGCCCAGTTCGCTATCGGCTATCTGGTGCAGCCGCTGGCCGCCAGCGTGGTGGGGGGCGACCCCAGCAAGTTGCAGGGCTTCAACCTCTTTCTCGCCGAACTGGTGTTGATCGCCTTCAGCGCGATCCTCAACATCGCCCTACTCTATCTGGCCTATGTGCTGATCCTCAAGTGGATATACGACCGTACCTGGGCCAACGCGATGATGTTCGGCGCAGGCGGCCTCGCCCTAAATGCGATTGGCAGCCTGGCCTTCGCTGCGCTCCAGGGTCTCAGCTTCCTGCTAGGCCCACCCACCGAACTGCCAGTTGATCAGGTAGCCTCCTACCGTGATTTCGTCAAGAGTCTGGGGACGTTGAGTGGGGTTGAGCCGCTGTTCTCGCTGCTCAGTGTCGCCGCCCAGGGTGCCGTCTTGTTCGGGGTGGCGGTGCTGGTGATGCAGACGCTCAAGGGGCGGGGCTGGCAGTGGGCAGCTATCGCCCTCGCTCTCTACGCTGCGCCCAACGTGGTCGCCTCGTTCGCGGGCAATGTCCTCTCACCCAATGGCTTGCTGGTCGCGGGGGCGGTTAACTACCCGCTGCTGCTTGGTTGCGCACTGGTCGGCCTCTACTTTGTGCGCCGCTTCTTCGAGGTCGAGGTTAGGGATGAGCAGAGAGAGGCAGTGCAGGCCGCCGCCAACCCGCCCCGCGCCGTAGAGCAGGTGATGAGCGACATCAAAGAGGAGCCACCTGCCCCCCGCAACCGCCGCCGCCGCTAACCCCAGTCGCCAGAACCTCCCGCCGTTTCGTCCCTCATAATAACAGTTTAAGGAGAGATTTCATGCAGAACCAACTACTGGTCACTACCGGGTTCGACTTCTCAGGTTTCGAGGTGGTGCGCTACCTCGGCATCGTGCGCGGCATCACCGTGCGCTCGCGCAGCGTCTTTGGGCAGATCGGCGCGGGCTTCCAACAGATGGTTGGTGGCAACATCAGCCTCTACACCGAACTGTGCGAACACGCCCGCCAGGAAGCCTTCGACCTGATGATGCAACACGCCGCCCAGACCGGCGCGAACGCCGTGATCGGGATGCGCTACGACGCAAACGAGGTCGCCCAGGGTGCTACCGAAGTGCTGGCCTATGGCACGGCAGTGGTGATCCAGCCGGTAGCCCGCAAGCAGATGGGTTGAGCTGCCGTTCCCTCTACGTACTGTCTGGAGTTGAGAGCAGCTAGCGGATAGCTAGTTGGGTGAGCGGCTGTTTAGCTGTGGGGCTAATCTGCCCTCTTATCCACAGCGATGGGCTGCCCAGCTTCTATCCGCTTCTACGCATCTACCAACCGTGGCGGCAACCCCAAACGGTTTGCCCCTACCCCCCTTGCCAATCACGGCTAGATAAGTTAAACTTCAGCTTATGGCACAAGCACGTCAGAATGGTAATAGTGATCGCGGCAGGCTGCGCGAATCGGCGCAGGAGCAGCCTGAGCGCAAGAAGGTGATCAAGTTTAGCAACGTCAGCAAGCGATTTGTGCTGCACCATGAGCGGCCCAACAGCTTCCAGGGGATGCTCACCAGCCTATTTGGGCGGCGCACCGACGCACTGACGCGGCGGGGGGCTGCTGCTGGCCCACGCAACGAGACCTTCTGGGCCTTGCGCGAGGCCAACTTTGGCATCTACGCAGGCGAGGCGGTTGGCATCATCGGCGAGAACGGCAGTGGCAAGTCTACCACCCTCAAGCTAGTGACCCGCATTCTCACCCCCACCAGTGGCACCGTCACTGTGGATGGGCGCGTCTCCGCCTTGCTCGAACTGGGCGCGGGCTTCCACCACGACCTGACCGGGCGCGAGAACGTCTACCTCAATGGCAGTTTGCTCGGCTTCAGCCGCAAGCAGATGGACGGCAAGTTGGAGCAGATCATCGACTTCTCCGAACTGCGCCAGTTTATCGATACCCCAGTCAAGCACTACTCCTCTGGTATGTACATGAGGCTGGGCTTCGCGGTGGCGATCAGCATGGAGCCAGACATCCTGATTACCGACGAGGTGTTGGCTGTCGGCGACGAAGACTTCCAGCGCAAGTGTTTGGCAAAGATTGGCGACTTCCGACGGGCGGGCAAGACGATCATCTTCGTCTCCCACGCCCTGGAAGCAGTGCGTGGCCTGTGCAGCCGCGCGATCTGGATTGACCACGGCCATGTGCGTGAGGACGGCCCAGCCTCGGATGTGGTGGACAAGTACCTGCACTTCAGCAATGAGAAGCAGCGCAACCGCCTGGCTGAGGAGAGCCGCCACCACAGCGGTCCTGTACCCCTGCCCAGCGCACTTGAGGGTGAGCAGGAGCAAGCACAGGAGCTGGTGGTAGAGGATCGCAGGCTGGGGCCGCCGCCGATTGGTTCAGCCAATCGCTGGGGCAACCAGGAGGCACAGATCAGTGGCGTGTACTTCATTGACAGCAAGGGTAAGCAGCAGAGCCTCTACCAGACTGGTGACGAGATGACGATCCGCATCGCTTACGATGCTCCGCAGCAGGTAGCATTGCCCACCTTTGGGCTGGCGATCTACAAGCTGGGGCAGGTGCAGGTTAATGGCCCGAACAACAAGTTTGCTCACGCTCCTATCCCCTACATCCACGGTAAGGGCTACGTGGATTATAAGATCGCCAAGCTGCCGCTGCTGGAGGGCCACTTTGATGTTGCCGTTTCGATCTATGACAACGAACTGA
>JAYUUN010000097.1:0-30245 GCA_043754535.1 Chloroflexota bacterium
ACGCCACCATCAATCGTGCTGGTGCTACCAGCACGGCTGCCGATTATAACAGCTACAACGTGACTCAGGGGTACTTTGAGCCTGCCACCCAGCACAACATCCCGCTCGTGTTCTGGAAGTTCCTCAATCAGACCGGCCTGATCAGCCAGAACGGTCAGCGGACCAACGCCCGCCTCAACGACCCCTGGTTCTACGCCACTGGCTACCCGATCAGCGCGGCTTACTGGGCGAAGGCCAGGATTGCGGGGCAGCCAAACACCCCTGTACTGATCCAGGCGTTCGAGCGGCGGGTTCTGACCTACGTGCCGTCCGCCCCCGCCAGCTACAAGGTGCAGATAGGCAACATCGGCCAACACTACTACCAGTGGCGGTACAGCTCACCCACAGCACAACTGCCGACCGACTCCGACCCTGACTGCAAGGGGGGCAATCCGAAGGGTACCCAGGCCGATGGTGTCGCCTTCTTGTGGAACAACACCGCGAGCGTGCGCCAGCAAGTTGGCTGCCCCCTGAACAACAACTCCGACCTGCTCAACCCGGTGATCCGGCAGTCCTTTGCACACGGCATGATGGTCAGCGTGCAGGCCGACCCTTACGACAGCAAAACGATCAAGTACGTCTACGTCCTCTACGACGATGGTAAGGTGCAACGCTTTACCGACACCTTTGTTGACGGTAGCAAGGACCCCGCCCTCAACCCACCGGCCAGCCTGATCGCACCCCACCTCGGCTTTGGCAAGGTCTGGCGCGAGGATGCCAGTGTACAGCAACGCTTGGGATGGGCGACGAGCTATGAGCGCAAGATGGCAGCGGTGGAGTATAACTTCTTCGAGCGTGGTCTGTTGTTCCAGTCTGGCCCTGACCTCGACCACGTCTACGTGCTAGTGGGCGGCAACCTGCAATACACTGGCTGGACCCGCCAGAACGTGCCGCTGCTCGCAGCCAGTTGCAATGCGATGATTGGTGGTAGCTTCGGCAAACTGTGGTTGAGCAGCAGCATGGTGGCAACCCAGCTTAGTTGCCCTAACATAGGCGGTAGCAAAGCGCAGGTCAGCATCCAACACTTCCAGGGCGGCCATCTAATCTACGTCGCACCTAGCGGTGTACCAGGTAGCCGCAGCCTAATCTTCTATCTGTTCAAGGACTATACCGCCTATCCCTACTTCAGCTTCAGTCACGATGAGCAGCCGGTAGCGGCCACCAATCCGCCCGCCGGTCTCTATACCCCTGGCTCCTCGTTCCGCCAAGAGTGGGCTGGCTTTGGTCTACTGCGCGACCGGCTTGGTTGGGCCACTGCCCCGGAGCGACAGATCGGGGAAGGTGACTACCAGTTCTTCGGCAAGGGGCTGATGCTGCGCGATGGCGGCAAGATTTACTACTTCTACAGCCTCACTCTGACTGGCTACACCCTACCCAGCTACTGGCAGGTCGCTGACGAGCCGCGCTGAACGCAACTACGCTGCCAACCACCTTCGCTTGAGCAGGGCCGGTCAGATAGCGAAGACAAAGCAGCCTCTTGCTCGCTGTACTATGTTAAGGGCAGCAGAGAGTCATCTAGCCGTAGGAGCCATCTTCCGTGATGAAGAATTATGCCAGCAGTATCCTGATCAAGGCCATCGCCTGCCTGGATAGTAGCGATCTCGCCATGCTCTGCCTCTACCTTGCCAGTCCCGCCGCTAAAGCCTCAGCGTAGCTTATACTGATAGCCAGAGGCGAACAAGTCGTACCTGGTGGTTTTCGCCCCGGAGATACTACTCATGTTCGCGTAGATACCGCTTACGTTGACGTGGAACTTCACCGTGCTGCGCGCTTCAAGCGGGAGCGCAGCACCGGCGGCATCCATGCCGTTGCCGCTGCTCACATCCACAATCTTGCCGCTGCCGTCGTAGAAGATGACGTTGACCATCCAGAGGACGGCCTGGTGATCGCTGTCGTTCTTCACCACGCCCTCCACCACTTACCCGCCGGTGGGCGAGGTGGCGAACTGGCTGCTGACGATGCTGAGTTGCGCAGGCTGGGGGTCATCAGCAGTGATCGCGGTGCCACTGGCGTTGAACTGGGGGTGCTTGATATCCCCGCCTACGTAATCCATGTTGAAGCCTGCGCTCTGGCCTGGTGGCAGCAGCGCATACTCCACATCACCTGCGGGTTGCTCCTGCACCTGGCCGCTGTCGTCCACCACCCGCACCATGAGTTCCTTGGCAGTGATACTACCTTCGTTCTTCACGATGCCGAGGTAGTGGGTGCTGAAGCCGGGGTTGCTATCGGTGGTGGTGATGTACTTGACTACGGTTAGCTTGATGTCGCTAGTGCTGCCTGCGCCAGCCTTAGAAGCAGTGGAATTGCTGCTGGGGCTGGCAGCGGCGTGGCTGTTGCTGCGCGGCGGGTTGCTGGCGGAGGTAGTGGGCTGGCGGGTCGCGCCGCTATTGCTGCTGCCCCCGCCATCGCAGCCGAACAGGGTGAGGCTGAGGATGGCGGCGAACAGCAGGGTGGGTAAGCATCTTTCGGGTGTTCGCTTTATTTCTCTTTTCAGGTTGGGGCGCACTTTTAGCACACCCTGTGCGTTCTTGCTGTTCCGCGTGCGCTAGTGCAACCAACAACCACTGGCAAGGAGGTCGTAGTGGGTCGCTTTAGCAGCACTGCCGGTCAAGGTGACGCTGAACTTCTGGGTACTCTGTGCGTCGAAGGGGATGCCTGAGTCGTTGGCGTTGCCCGCGCTAGCACCGTTGCCAGAGCCAGTATCTACGATGTTGCCACTATCGTCGTAAGCGATCACGTTGACAGACCACATGATGAGCGAATGGGCAGTGTCGTTCTTCACCGTACCTGTAAGCAGTTGGCCTGCTCCCGATGTACTAGCCTGCTGGCTGAGTACGGGGAGTTTGGTACACATCTTGACGAGTGCGCTGTCACCCTCAACGCTGAGTTTGAACTGGGGCTGCTTAATCGATGCCCCCATCATATAGAGCATATTGAACCCAACGCTCTGACCGGGCGGCAGGGCGTAGACTTCGGCCAACAACCCCTCCGTCACCCCAGTGCCAAGTACGGTGCCGCTGTCGTTCATAAGCTGTATCCGGGGCTGGGCCACGCTGCTATTGCCGTCGTTCTTGATGATGCCGATATAATCGTAGTAGGTCTGTCCGCCGCTGCTCAGTTGCAGCGGCACGTACTTGACCAGGGTGAGCTTGGTAGCACCGCCACTGCCCACACTGCTGGTGGCATTGCTAGCCCCGCTAGGGGGATTGGCGACGGGGTGGTTGCTGACGCTGGCATTGGTCGGTTGGTTGGCGGCATTGTTGGCCGCACTGCTAGAGTTGCTGCCGCTATCGCAGCCGAACAGGGTAAGGCTGAGGATGGCGGCGAACAGCAGGGTGGGTAGCATCTTTCGGGTGTTCATGGGCTTAGTTCCTTTCTTTTTCGGGCAAGACGTACTGTTACCATTATCCGGGGGATAGGCTGGAAAGGGAAGAAGTATTGTGCGGAGTATTGTGCGGAATAATGTGCGGCTGGTGCGGTTTACCAGCTAGCGGGTGAGGGTAGTGGCTACAGCGAGGACTTCCAGGCTGAGGGCATCGGCAGTAGCGATGGCTAGTGCGAGAGCCTGACCGCTGGCCCACTGCTGATCAAACCTGTCCCCATCCAATTGCTGGCGCAAAGTGACGACGGCCTGTTCATATTCGTGGCGGTCGAAGGTGTGCAGGGGGACGTTGATCGCCTGACGGAGCGCGGCTGCCGCACCCAACAGCCGCGCTCCCTGCTCCGCTTGCGCCACAGCGACAGCAACCAGGGCCAATCCCTCCAGTGCGCCGACTGCGCCCAGCTTGTAATCCAATGCTTCAGCGATGGTGAGTGCCTCTTTGTAGCGGGCTGTAGCCTGTCCAAAGCTAGCCTGCTGCCTAGCTACGTTCGCCAGGCCAGTGAGCGACTGGACAATGCCTGTCTGGTCGCCCAGGGCGCGCATCAGCGCAAGACACTCGTCAAAGCGGTCGTTTGCCGCGTCATAAGCCTGCTGGAACAGCAACGCGCTAGCCAGATTGAGCAGTGCGAGGGCGATGCCATCCTGATCGCCTTGTTCGTGCGATAGCAGCAGGCACTCCTCGGCGGCGGGTTGCGCGGTGGCGTAATCACCCTCATACAGGGCAGTGGCGGCGAGGTTGTTCAACGACGCAGTGATGCCGTAGCTGTCGCCTAGTTCACGCTGAATGGCGAGGTTCTGCGCGTACATCTGCGCCGCCTGGCGGTAATCACCTTGCTCTGCTGCAATAATAGCCAGGTTGTTGAGCGATTGGGTCATGCCCCAGCGGTCGTTTAGCGATCGGCGCAGGCTGAGGCTTTCACCAAGTAGCCGTTCAGCAGCGGGGTAGTCGGCCAGGTTCCAGGCCAGCACACCCAGGCTGTTGAGTGCTTTGGCCTGCGCCGCTATGCTGCCCACTGCTTGCGCCATCGTCAGGCTTTGATGCAGCAGCACAGCAGCGGCGGCATAATCGCCCTGCACTGCGGCCAACCAACCCGCCGCGTTGAGCAGATTGGCCCGCAGGGGGCTGGGCGTGGGGCTACTCTGGGCCAGGGTCGTCTCTAGCCAGCTACGCCCCTCACTTAGATAGCCGCGCATAGACCAGAACCGCCAGACACCTGCAACCAGGCGGGCCGCTCCCTCCCGATTATGGCTCAACGTCCAACTGAGGGCGGCCCGCAGGTTGTCGTGTTCCGCTTCCAAGCGGGTCAGCCATTCACCCTGCTGCACCCCAATCAAGCCCTCCTCTGCGGCTTCGGCAAGGGTAAGATAGAGAGCAGCGTGCTGGCGGCCCATCGCTTCTGCCTCGCCACTGGCACGTAGCTTTTCGCTGGCAAACTCGTGGATGGTTTCTAGCAGATGGTAGCGCGAAGGCTCATCCACGACGGTGGCGACCACCAAAGATTTATTCACCAGGCGCAACAGGCTGGTAAGCACCTCGCTGGATTGTAGATCAACTGCCCATCCAACGGGTGCAGTGTTCGACTGCGCCACGGGGTTATCAGTCGCCAACGGCAACTTGAAATCACCAGCACAGGCTGCCTCGGCTGCTTCGAGGCTCCAACCACTGGCGAAGATAGAGAGCCGCCGCAACAAGGCCTGCTCGGCGGGGCTGAGTAGCTCATAGCTCCATTCGATTGAAGCCCGCAGCGTCTGCTGATGAGGCATGGCGGTAGACGATGCTGACGCAAAGCTGGTGAGCCTATGATCCAGCCGCTGGGCCAGTTTCTCTAGCGAAAGACCTTCGAGTTGGGCGGCAGCCAGTTCGATAGCCAGCGGGATGCCGTCCAGCCGGGCGCAAATCTGGGCAACGGGGGCAACATTTTGGCTGGTCAAGCGAAAGCTGGGGCGCACCGCTTTGGCCCGCGCCACGAACAGGCGCACTGCCTCATAGTCACTTACCTGTGCCACCGCTGGCTGCGCTTGAGGTGGAGGGGTGGTTAGCGACGGCAGGCGCAGCCTACTTTCGCTGGGCAAGGAGAGCGGTTCACGGCTGGTAGCGATGACCACAAGGCGGGGGCAAGCGGTGAGCAGCAGTTCGGCGAACGCAGCGACGGGAGCAAGCAGGTGTTCACAGTTGTCGAGGATGAGCAGCATCTGACGGGGGCGCAGGTAATCGCAGATGGTTTGGGCAATAGTGCGCCCTGGCTCCTCATGCAACCCCAGCGTGGCGGCACTCACAGCCCCAACCAGGCGACTATCCTTAAGTGGGGCGAGTTTGACCAGCCAGGTTCCCTCAGGGTAGCGGTCGCGCAGCCGGTTAGCCAATTCTACGGCAAAGCGCGATTTGCCGACCCCACCCACCCCGCTGATGGTAAGCAGGCGAGCATTGGCAAGCAACTCCTGCGCGGTAGCTAGTTCGACTTCTCGACCGATAAAGCTGTTGAACGCGATGGGTAGATTGTTGGCACGGCGACCAAATGGGACTCGCAGAGGGCTGGAGGCGAGGGCGGTGAGGGGTGCAGCCTGCCATTCTTGTGTACTAAAGGGAGGGCAGTGCAGGAGGTCGAGCAGATCGAGCGCGGCGGCCTGAGTCTGAAGTGTCCCGCAGGCGGCAAGCTGACGGACGATGGCTTTGGCGTTGTCGCAGGTGAGCCGCACATCACCACTGCCGTTGAGCCGCCGACTGAGTTCAGTGCGACTGAGGCCAATCGCTCGTGCGAGGTCAGCTTGAGTGGGTGGACGACCCAAAGTAGTGGTAGCCATTTCCTTGCACAGGGCCAGCACGCGCCGACGGAAGGTGTCCAAATCATACATATACTTCTCTGGCTGCTAGCTAGCCGGTTCAGCAAGTGGCGTTTGCCGCTATGCCAGCTAGATTATAAGGTAACGCCCTGAACCATGCTACGAAGACACAACATAACCGACATCCACTTGTTTGCCATGCCTCAGTTTGAACCAGCCAATACATGGTCAGCCGCTAGTTGCAGCGGTGCAGTCTCTACGCTGGGCAACTGCCAGAAGGTGGCAGCCTGAAGCATCGCTGCGACAAGCTCTGGGTCAGGGTAGCTCTGGAACCGGTGGTAGGCTTGGCTGTTGGTTTTGTCGAGCGCGTCGTAGAGCAGGCCGTGCGAGGAGAACAGGTGCGCCGCCTTGCCGAGGTTGTCACGGCCATGCTGCTTCACGCAGCCACACCGTCAGCGGTCAACCAGCTTGTGCTTGGAACGGTCAGGCAAGAAGTCCAGCACACTCATGTGCCACTATTCCCTGCTGTACTATCACCATTATAACATAAGCAAGGCACGTCTCACCACTTGCCCCACAGAGGTGGAATGGTGCCACCTTTGCACGATGGCGGTTAGTGACCCTGCGCTGTCAAAGCTGGGCGGGTAGCACCGTTTCACCGCATAGGCATCAGGTTATGAGTACAAAAAGTTGGTTTATACTGGCTAGTTCCCGATGGCAACCTTGCTCCTGCCGCTTGAGTACAAAGTTGGCGGAGCGGTGATCTAGTCACAGACGAGCTTAGCACAAAAGTTCTACCTAGCAGCGGGCTGTTACTGGAGCCGCGTATAGGGCTGCAAAATGTGGGCTAGATGTGGTATGCTGGGCTGGTCAGCAACACATAACGTAGCTCAGCAGGGGCAATCCATTGACAGAGCAACAGCCAGCACAGATCGGTCGCTACCTGATCCTCGGCGAAGTGGGACGGGGTGGGATGGGTGCGGTTTACCGCGCCCGCGACCTGGTACTTGAGCGTGAAGTCGCAATCAAGCTACTCAACCCAACCCTAACCAGAGATCCGCAGGCCAATGCTCGCTTTCGCCGCGAAGCAAACCTGGCCGCCCGCTTGCGGCACCCTAACATCGTTACTATCTACGATCTGGATGAGGATGATGGCCGCTTCTTCATCGTTATGGAGTTGCTGGCAGGCGTATCGATGGCTGAGGTGCTGCATGAGCTTCACCATCTACCGCTGGCCGAAGCGATCCCCATGCTAGAGCAGGTCGCGTACGCACTCAATTATGCTCACCGGCAAGGCGTAATTCATCGTGACATCAAGCCCGCCAACATTGTCCTTACCAGCGAGAGCCAGGCAGTACTGACCGATTTTGGCCTCGCCAAGTCTTACAGCGAAGCCGACACGGCCCTAACGATGGTGACGATGCCCGGCACTGTCTTTGGCACCCCGCAGTACATTGCGCCGGAGCAGATTGAGGGGCAAGCCGTCGACGGGCGCGCCGATATCTATGCCCTGGCAGTGGTTGGCTACGAGATGTTGACCGGCTTCTGCCCCTTCAACGGCACGATCAGCAATATTATTAAGGGCCACCTGACCGAAGCCCCGCCGCTGCCCAGCGAGTACAACCCGCTGTTGCCACCTGCAGTCGAGGCCGTGATCCTCAAAGGACTGGCAAAGGCTCCTGCTGACCGCTACCAATCGGCAGCCGACTTTCAGCAGGCTCTCCGTGCCGCCTACCTGCCCCCAACCCTTGAAGCGCATTCTACCGTCTCCGCATCAACCAATCAACTGCCGCAGCCCACCGCCAATGCCGACCAGCCAGCAGCGGGCGAGTTGGCGCGCATTGCTGCTCCTGCTCCCCGTCGGCGGTTGGTCGGCATTGGCGGTGGGCTGGTAGCGGCAGTGATCCTCCTCTACCTGGCTCTCAACCCGATCAGTGGCACAGGCCAGTTGGCGCAGAACGGCACCGCTACGCCATCAGTTGCTATCCTGCCGCTGACGTTCAGGCCCAGCGGGGAACCAGCAACCGAGGAGCCAGCCCAACCCAGCCCCCCTCTACCGCTACCCACCGTCGTACCAGGGGCCGAGGTTGAGGAAGGCTGGTCAAGTATGCAATTTGGCAGTAGTTACACCGAGCGTGCGGTGGCGCAGACGAGCGAACCCATGCTGACTGCCAGCCTGCCTGCCGATGTCCGCTTCAATACTCCGCCAGTGATCCTCAACGGCTCGCTCTACATCGTCAGCGACGCAAACGGGGCAACACAGGGCGGCAACCTGTTTGTACTTAACAGCCAGAGCCTCAAGAATCGCGCCCGCCTCAACCATGACCCACAAGGCAGCGGCGTGCAACTAATCGGCCCACCCACGCTGCTTAAGGACGGTGGCTTGGCGGTGCGGGGTGGCAACAATGCAATTTACTTTACCACCGTCACCAATCCCCGTGACCTGACCAACGTTTACTACTCAACTGTGCCGTTGACCGCTGCGCCAGTTGGGGATATCTACCGTGACAACCGCCTCTACCTGCCTCGCCGTGATGGGGTGCTGCTAGCCCTCGATGCTGCTACACTTGCACCAGTTTGGTCGTTCACCGCCACCGCTGGCATCAGCCTGACGATCCCGCCCCTGGTCGGCGAGAATGCAATCTACCTGGCCGACAGTGCGGGTATTTTGCACAAGCTCGACCCTGACGATGGCAGTGAGGTGTGGAACCAGGTCAACGGTTCGCCGATCAGCAGCCCGCTGCTGCTCGTCGGTAACTACATCTTCTATGTGACGAGAGACAGCGTGGCCCACGCCGTCGTGGACAAAGGTGAACGCGCCAATGTGGGCGACGAAGGCTGGACTAATGAGTACGATCTACCCCACCTCAATGATGGTAGTGCCGTTGTGATCAGCCAAGCCGCCGCCACCTACGATGGGGTCGTCTACTTCCCAGCCTCGAATGGTGCAATCTATGCCTTTGATTTTAGCACGGGTCGCTACCTCTACCATGTGCCAGCCACACCGCCAACCTGCGTTGACCCACCGACCTCGCAGCCCAACCAGCCTACCCCCGAACCACCCGCCGCGCTCTACTTCTACACCCACCCACCGCTAACGGTCAGCAACACGCTGCTGCTGATCAGCGATGGTGGCGGTTGCCTGGTAGCATTCGACCGCAACCGGCTTGAGGATGTGGCGGATCAGCCAGGTCGCCACACTCTGGCCCTGATTGACCGCTGGCCCGGCGAATACGGCGGCCTCAGCCTGGGCGCGAACTATCTCTACGTCAGTGGGGCAGGCATCATGGCCTTTCCGCTCAAGCCGCTAGCCACACCAGAACCAACTACGCCGGGGTCAGGTACACCGTTTATACCCACACCTACAGCAGCACCAGCCACGCCTGGAACGGCCACGCCTACGCGCACACCTGGAGGATGAACCGTGAGTAATGCAAGTCAGACTAGCTACAGCGCAACGCTAATCGTGATCGCGAGTCTGTCGCCCGCCCTGCAAAACAGGGAGTTTCTGTTCACTGGGCCAGCCAGTATCGGGCGAGTCAGCGGCAACGACATCATGTTGCCCGACCCCGAAGTGTCGCGTAGCCACGCCCGGATCAGCCAGCGCGATGGTAACTACTACCTTGAGGATGACGGTAGCCTCAACGGTACGTACCTGAACAATGAGCGTCTAGCCGCTAACCAGCCTGCGCTCCTCAGCACCGGAGCCGAAGTGCGCTTTGGTAGCCACCTCCGCCTGATTTTCGCCGGATTGGGCGCAACCCTGCCCGCTGGTAGCCTACATCTGGCTGCGCCAGAGCCGGTTGCCAGTGGCCTGCACCTTGACGACGAGCGGCGCGCAGTACGCTACAATGGCAAGCTGATCGAGCCACCGCTCTCGCCTATTCAGTACAATCTGCTGGCGATGCTGCGGCGTGCGCCTGGTCGGGTGTTCAGCCGCGACGAGCTTGCCGCAGCACTCTGGCCCGAATATGACCGCGAGGGGGTCAGCAATGAGGCTATTGATGCCGTCGTCAAGCGGCTACGCGAACGACTGACCACCGTTGCCGGGGAGCAACCGCTCCTCATCACAGTGCGTGGGCATGGTTATCGGCTCAATGAAGATCAGCCGAACAGAAGTTAGCCGAACAGCCCGACCTTGGTTGGCGTAAAGTTGGGGAAGACCGTTGCAAGGTCGGGGTTGTAGAGGCGTTGGCGCGTCACTTCGGCCAGCACCGAGCGGAAGTCGGTTGTCACCGCGAGGTCGCCAGGGCCGTAGAGGTTCTCCGGCTTGAGGCCGGGCCACTGGTTGTTGTTGAGGTAGACCTGGCCGCCGCGAACCGCCCCACCCAGCACCAGCATGGTTCCGCCATGCCCGTGATCGGTACCCAGCCCGTTCTCCTCGACCCGCCGCCCAAACTCGGTCATCACCACAATCGTCGTGTTGCCGATCTGCGCTTCAAGGTCGGCGACGAAGGCCGCTAGCGACTCGGAGAGGTCTTGGAGCAGGTTAGCCATCTGGCCGTCTGCGCCGCCCTCGTTCACGTGCGTATCCCAGCCCTCGTAGTCAAGCCAGGCCACCTCCATGCCAATGTCAGCCCGAGCTACACTGGCGACCTGGGTCAGCCCGCGTGCGAGGTCGCTATCCGGGTAGGGTGGGTTGGTGGTGCGCGGTTCCAGTGGGACGCTGCGGACGGTGCGGATTGCGCCAATCACGCTCTGGCCGGTGCGTCGCAGGAGGTCGTCGCCGCTGTAGAGGCTGCCCAGCACTCCTTCCAGTTGGGCGGCCACCGCGAGGTCATCGCTGAGGGCAAAGCCTTGCAGGTTGCTGATCGCCGTTGCCAACACCTGCCCGCGCAACGATTGCGGCACCTGCCCGCCGATGCTGAGGGCGCGGAACACCGAGTCGTTGCTGCTCCGCGTGCTTTGCAGGTGGCGCGACAGCCAGCCGGTCGCTTCCAGGCGATTGCCAGGGGTGCCACACTCCATATACTGCATTGCGTCGAAGTGCGAATGGGTGTCGTCTGGCGAACCGGCAGCATGGATCACCGCCAGGCGATGGTCGTCCCATAGTGGCTTGAGCGCGGCCATCTTGGGATGCAGGCCGAAGAAGCCGTCAAGGTCGAGAGCGGTTCCTGTCCCGCTGCCAGGGCGGGCGATAGCAATGTTCGGGCGCACTCGATAGTATTCGGGATCGCCATGCGGCACCACGATGTTGAGGCAGTCGGCGGCTCCGCGCAGGAAGATGACCACCAGCAGGTCGCGGCGGCTCTTGCTGGGGGCAGCCAGTACCTTGCGGCTACCAAGCTGGTGGGGCATGATCGCAGTGCCACCAGCGGCCAACAGACTGCCCAGGCTGAGGGCGTGTTGTCGCCCCATGATCTCGCGGCGGTCGGCCTCGACCTGTTGTACTTTAGACATTGGTTCGCTCCTTTAAGTTAGCTGGAACTGTGGCGAGGATAGGATTACGCTCGCGCAGAGCGGTATGGTGTCAGGCCACACCTCCCGATCATCGCCCACAATCTTAATTAGCTGTTGGTTGGCTGCGCCCCACGGATTGCCGCCCACTAGCAACTGGCTGAGGCGGTTGACCACCTCGCTGGCATCGCGGGGCTTCCACTGCTCGACGAGAGTAGGCAGCGGCAGACGCGTACCTTCCAGGTCTTGGCTGAGAATGTACTGGGCGAATTGCCAGCGGGCAAATAGGGCGGAAGCACCCAGCCACTCTGCCGTCCGGGTCGGGTAGCCGGTCGGGCCATTATGCCGAAAGAGCGGCTGATCCAGGCTATACATACTGTCGTTAAGCACTGCACCGTCGGTATCGCCGCCGAACGTCCGCACTATCGTGGCGGCGTAGCGGAATGGTGGGCGCAGCTTCTGCCCAGCACTGCGATAGAACTCGCTGCTGTTCAGCAACACCCGCAGCATCGCCTTGATGTCGCCCTCATTGCCCCAGGCCGCCGCGACCTGCTCGATCAACCCGGCGGGTGGCTCGTCGGTCACGAGGTAGCGGCATAGCTTGGTGGCAATGTGCTTGCGGGTGGCAGGGTGGTTAATCAGGATGTTAAGCACGTCCCACCCATCCTCGATCCCGCGCCCCGCTGCCAGGGTACGGCCCAGCACCTGCTTCTCCGCCATGTCGTGTGTGGTTGGCTCAAAGTAGAACTGGTGGCTGGCCTTCCGCTTCTCCTCGTCATTCCAGTCTACTGTCCAGCCAGTAAAAGCCCGCGCCACATTGCGGACATCTTGCTGGCTGTAGCCGCCAGTTACACCCAAGGTGTGCAGTTCCAGGATTTCACGCCCGTAATTTTCGTTGACAGATTCGGTGGTACTGTAGGCGTTATCCAGATAAGTCAACATTGCTGGGCTGGTCGCGCTAGCCCGCAGCAAGTCACCAAAGCGACCCAGCGCGTGGCGGCGGATTACATCGCGGTCGTCGGTCGTCTTGTACCAGCCACAATTGTCCTTGTCCTGGTAGATGTTGAAGTGATTGCTCCAAAAGTCGCACATCACCTCGTAGAGTTGCCGCCTGCTATATACTGCCCGCACGATGGTGGCGCGTTGAAGTTCAACCATACAGGTGCCAATGTTCTTGCCGTCTGATCCATCCATTGGGTAGTCAGCAGCAAGGCGAGAGTTGCTGAGGCTGATGGTCGGGAAGGCCCGCAGGCGGCGGTTGCAGTCAGCATCAACGATCTGCAACGGGTTCAGCTGCTCCTCGATGTAGTTGTTGCGGCCTAGCGCAATCATCCGCAGCAGGTCGGGCAAGGCGATGCCATAGCTGGTACGCCGCAGCAGGTGGATAGCCAATAGGTCGGTGCCATTAGCAGGGCTGCGCACTGGAGTGGCCGACGCTGCGGGTATGCTGTTGGCTACGCCAGCCAGAGCCTCTCCGCCGGGCTGCCAGAGCGTACCAAGAGTAGCTAGCGCAGTTGTGGTCGCACCGCCAATCAGGAAGTGGCGACGGCTGATTTTGTTGCTGTTACTGTCCATTACTTGTTTCCTCCTAGCAACTAACTTGCTATGCACCAATCATAGCCTAATCACCTCCTCTATTGCTGGACGGCAAGCCGACGCTAAACGAACGCTAACCGCCCGCACGTGCTGGCCGCTGTTCGTGTTGCTGGCTGACCAACATCAGGTCGCGGCTCAGGACGGCGGCCTCGCTAGCTATCCGAGTGCGGTTGCTAGACCAAAGGTACAGTAGCGTAGGGACACCTTTGGCGACCACCATGGTTGTCCTGCTGTTCATCACGCCATGAGCAAGCTCGGTTCAGGTACTTGCTGTCGGCATTGTCGGTCAAGCTACGCTCACCGCCAGCGGTAGCAGTCAGCCTGACCGAACCATCACCAGTCTGCAACCCCCAGGCAGTCACTTAGCCGCTAAGCTGGTTAGGGCGGTGATAAAAAAGCAGCACCTGTTCTTCAAGCGAAGTTATAATAACAGGTAGGCCAGCCGCAGGCCAGCCTACCTGTCTCGTTCCCCTAAGTTCTACTGGGTTCTAAGGGAGGGCTAGCCCACCCATCGCTCTGTGTAGCACCTTTGCCATCTCACCACGGCGGATCAGCGCACTGGGGCGGAAGCAAGGTGCATCGCCCGCGCACTGGCTAGCCTTGCGGTAGCCACTGATGATGCCGTGCTGGGCGGCAGTTTCGATCTCTGCAAAGCCGTAGCTGCCTGCTGGCAGGTCGTGGAAGCTGCTGCTGGTGGTTGCCAACGGCTGCCAGTCGTGTAGGCGAACGAGAGTCAATACTGCTTCCAGACGGTTCACAGATTGAGCAGGCCGGAACTGCCGCTGACTACTGCCGTCACTTGCATAACCATTGAGTATTCCCGCGTGGTAAGCTGCTTCGATGGCAGGGTAGAACACGTCGCTGGGGTTCACGTCGCTAAAGGTAGGTTGGCTGGGGCTATAGTCAGCAAGACCAAAGCCGATCATCACGAGCTTGGCGAACTGGCCGCGAGTGAGCAGGCTGCTTGGCTCAAAGCGGTAGCCGCCCGCCACATTGGGTATCCCATTAACCATCCCCGCCGCCGCCAGGTAGTTGATGTCTGGCGCAAAGGGGTCGTTGGCTGGCACATCGCTGAAGCTGACTATAGTGGCACAGCGACGGCTGTTGCTGCTGGCGGTAGCTGTCCGCCCTTGTAGCTGCCAGACCAGGTTGCTGCCGTCGAAGTTGGTGCTGAAGGCTGCCACCTGGCGACCAGGTAGGAAAGCAGTGGGTTGGCCGCGATCCCGTGGGGCGGGTGAAAAGTAGTTGGTGGTGGTGGCTGGTACCACTACTGTGTAGCTGTTGCGGTTGTAGTAGCCGAACCGGGCAGTGTAGCTGCCGCCGCTGTTGGCAACGACGCATTCGAGGATGGGGCTGATTGCTTGCTGCACGACTGCCACTGGGCTGGGTGTGGCCGTGTTGCTGCCACAACCGCCAGGGGCGACAGCTACATTGTCTACATCCAAGGTGATCGGGGTGGAGTTGCCGTTGCGGAGGTTGAATAGGATGTAGACGTTGCGCCCAGCGTAACTAGAGAGGTCTGCGCTGAGGTGCGTCCAGCCTGTAAACTGGTTTGCAGCACCGGTGTACAGCGGTACCAATGGCTCATTGGTGCTAGCGTCCATCAGCCAGATGTACAGGGCAGCAACGTCACCACCAATGCTGTTAACGCGGAAGTCGAGGCTCCAGGTTGGGGTAGTAGCAGGGACGATAAAGTTCTGGCGCAAGTTAGTGGCATTGCCGTTGGTGGATGTCAATCTGGCGGCGTATGTACTGTTGTAGCCGCCGATCAGACTAACGTCGGCAGGTGGATTGGGTACCGCGAACCAACTCATCAGATCGCCGCTCTCAAACCCGCCGTTCTGCAAGATGTTGCTACAGGGAACGCTTGTCGTGGCAGTGGCGGTTGGGATCGCAGTGTTGCTAGCCGTGTTGGTAGGTGTACTGGTAGCGGTTGCAGTTGGTGTGCTGGTTGGTGTGGCTGTGGCACTGCCGCCAGAGCTGTCATCGGGGATGTAGACGATAGAGCGGTTGCTGAGGGTAGCAGCACCAACACCAAGGAGGTAGCCATATTGCAGAGCCTGGCTGCCGTCCTGGTTCTCGATGCCGAAGGTGAAGCTGCGTCCACTGCTGGCAACGGCTAGCGCACCATAGTTAGTGTAAATCTTGTTGCTACCTTCTTCCAACACGATCTCGAAGGTAGCTGAACCACCGCCACCGTAGACGAAGGCGTTACGCCACTCGACCACAAAGCGGCGGTTGGGCGCAGTGCCGAGCGTGGCTGTGTAAACTCCACCGCCAATGATCAGGTCGCTCCAGAATGGGTAGATGGCGTTGTTCGGCTCGTAGGGGTTGGGGATGGCAACCGGGCTGTAGCTGGTGCTGCTGCCAGTGAATTGCAGATTGCCATTGGTACTAACCCTGATCGTCGTACCCGTCGTGTAGGTTGTGCTGAAGTAAACGAAGTCGAAGGGCAAGTCTAGTGAGGCTAGACCATCGTCAGCACCGCTGAAACCAGTCACCTGAGTAGTACCAGTGATGATACCGTAGGCCACATCGTCAGCGCAGCTGTAACCAGCGATCCGCCTGCCACAAGGGGAGACAAAGGGGGTAGGGCTGGGCGTGTTGGTTGGGGTTGGGGTGTTAGTCGGGGTGCTGCTCGGCGTGTTGGTCGGTCGTGGCCCTTGTGGTAGACAGCCAGAACGTGGTGTCGGTGTGATGGTGCTGGTGCCGAAGGCGGTAGCAGTGCTAGTAGCAGTAGCCGTACCTATGATAACAGCAGTGCTGGTGGCGGTTGCGGTAGGCGTTGCGCTGGCCTCGAACTGGCTAGCCCGATACGCAGCAGTGGCATCTACCACCTGACCAAGGTCGCTGACTGCAGCTGGGTCGTTGACCGGCCACAGCATTACGCTGCTTACGCTATACGGCCCATCCAGGCCGCTGTCGTGGATTTCTCCACCATCGAAGCGGAGCAGCAGTTGGTTGCTACCCGCTACCAATGCCTGTCCGCTGCGGTTGAGCTGGGCTACGGTGGTGCCGTCGGTGGTAACGAGCGTAGCGGCCACGGCGTAGCTGCCAGCTTGCAGCAGGTCGAGCGACAAGCGCACATCAAGGTTGTTGTAGAGGCCGTTGCCGTCGCTGTCTACCGCCTGCTCTGTGGCTGGCCCCGTCTGGATGATGTTGGGTCGCGGCCAATTGGAGCGGCTGTAGGCGGCAGTGTTGTAGGCCAGCGCGATGTTGTCGAGTATCAGGGATGTGTTATCCACCTTGGTGAACACCAGATCGCGCACTTGGTAAGGCCCGTTAGCAGCAGCCTGACCGATCAGCCTGCCGTCGAAGGTGAGGGTTAGAGGAACGCTGCCAGGACTTAGCGTGTAGCTTTGCTGGGCTGCACCAAGCCTGCGCCCATCGGTGGTGGTGAGGTTGGCCGCGAGGTTGTACTGTCCGCTCTCGGTGATCTGGGCAGTGGCAGTGACTACCAGGTAATCATAGCTGCTGCCACTGCGGTGGCCTTCGTCGGCGTAGCTACCCGTCAGGTGGGCAGCATTGCTCAGCTCTGCCGTAGTCAGGCTGGTGCGGGCAAACGGCTGGCCCTGGCTGTTCTGGCCTCTGGCTTCGATGTAGATCATGTAGGTGCCAGTAATCGTTGGTACATAGGTAGCCTGGTAGATACCAGGGCTGACTGGGGCAAGCACAAGCGTCTGCGAGTAGCTCTGGTTTAGCTCGCCGCCTGTGATCACCGCGATAGTAGCAGTCAGATTCGCGCCAGGGAGCGGGTTGCGGTCTTCTAGTCTGGCGGTGAGAGTCAGTGGTTGACCGGGGTCATTGTTTGCTGAAAGGCTGGGCCTGATCTGCACCCCGCCCCCGAATTGTCCGGAAACGTAGTAGGGTTCGGGTTGGGCTGTGGTAGTGATCGCCCGCACTACCACCTGCCAGGTGCCAGTCAGCGGGTTGTTGAGGGTGATGCTCTGGCCGTTGGCCTGCGAGTTCAGCCTGACCACGTGGCGGGCTGGGTCTACCAGGCTGAGGCTGAGGGTGGCGGTCTCGTTGACCCAGCCGAGTTGGAAGCTGACGCTCTCTGCTTGATCCACCTGCACCGTGTGGCTAGAAACGCTGCCTGCACTGACCTCGTCAACAATTGCGGGGTAGCCAATCGGTAGCTGGTTGCTATCGGTCAGCACCTTGTTGGGCAGTTGCCGCCTGGTCTGCTTCACTGCCTGTTGCTGGGGAACCTCAACGCTAGCATTGCCCTGAAGGAAGTGGCTGTTCTCCAGGTTGGCGTATGGCTCCATCGCGTTCCAGAACTCGGCCTGACTTGGTTCACGGCTGTGGATAAAGAGGTCAAGTCCACCAGTGGTGGCAACCGGCTCCAGCCGTACCGCATAATCAACTGCGTAGACACTGTCGCTCGACACCACGCCGTCGCAACGACAGTCGTAGCTCTCACCCGGCAGCGCGTAGTAGTTGGTCTTAAGGTTCTGTGGGTAAATGGCGTTGTGGATCAGCATATAAGCAGTAGTAAGTTGGCTGATGGCTGGCATCATCCTCCGGTAGTTTTGGCTGATTAGCTGGCAGGGTCGGGTGGCGGCTGCGACTGGCACCAGGCAGATCAGGGCCGCGCCGGAGGCAGTGTCGGCCAGATAACTGCCGAGGTTGGGGCTGCCCAGCATGATCAGGTTGTCTACGCCTCCACCAGTCGCCAGAGTAGCTGCAACTCGACCGTCAATGCCACCCTTCGAGTGGCCGATGATATTGACAGCGGGTGAGCCGTACATCGTCTTGATGTTCTGGACGAAGCCCCATAGCACCGCGCCATTGAACTCGTAGGCTTGGTGGCCGTTGCGCGGAGCGTTGAACATCATCGCCTGGTAAGCGGGATGCACAGGCCAGCCGAAGTAGCCATTGGTGTTGGTATCGTTGCTGCCAATCGGCCAGAACTTGAAGCCAGCCTGGAGGATCAAGGGGCGCATCCCCTGCACCTTCAGCAGCACCTGGTCTACGCGGGAGCAGTGCTTGCTGCGGGTGTGGCGAATGGTGATCGGGTTGTGGGCGGCTGCTGGCTCGCTGCTGAAGCTACCCTTGTCGGGCAGGAATAGCAGGTTGGTAGGGACGTTGTAGCTGGTAGTACTCCAGGCGTTGGGCGCAGTATCGAGTTGGAACTGCCGCCCAGCGAAGCTGACCTGGATCGGGTCTTCTGGCAGCACGTTGTAGGCACGGATGGTCAGGCGAGCGTATTCAGCGATAGTACGTAGCCGATCTCCTGGGGCAGGGTGGCCCGCGCCGTCAATCGGGCCATAATAGCGCGTGATATCCACGTCGCCGCTCAGGTCTTCAGTGCCGTCAGCGGCAGGGACGCGGATGCGGAACAGGTCGTCAATCTTCTCGGTCGCGGGCAAGGTAGCCTGTATCCGGCTCGCACCCTCTATGTCGCACGGCACTGGCGTTGGCGTGCCAGTGCTACCAGGCGTGGCAGTAGGACAGGGTGGGCGGGTCGGGGTTGGTAGAGGAGTCAGATCGAAGTCAAGCTGGGCCAAGCCACTAGCAGGGATTGTGACTGTCTTGGTCAATGGCACATAGCCAGTCAAGCGGGCCGCTACCGTGTAGGTGCCAAACAGGATGCGGGTGATCGAGTAGACTCCGCTGGCGTTGGTCAAGGCTCCTAGCGAGGCTGGGCCATTAGCGCGAATGCTGACATTCTCCAAAGGCGCACGGGTAAGAGCGTCGCGTACAGTGCCACTGAGGGCTGAGGGTTGCAGGGCGAAGTTGAGGGTGGCCCAGCCCTCCTCTGGCAGGGTGACAGTCTTGGTTAGTGGCTGGTAGCCGTTCTTGCTGGCTACCACCTGGTAGTTGCCGGTGAGTAGTTTGGTTACAGAGTAGAAGCCCTGGTCGTTGCTCATGCCAGTGCGGTTGGTTGGGCCGCTAGCACGGATGCTAACCCCCTTGAGCGGCTCACCAGTCTCCGCATCGGTGATCGTGCCGCTGATGATCGTCGGCTTGAGCGCGAAGTTGACGATCCGCAGGCTGGCCTCAGTGAGGGTTGCTGTCTTGGTCAGTGGCTGATAGAGGTCGAGGTGGGCCTTGACGCTGTAAGTACCAGAGACTACATTGGTTATAGTGTAGAGACCGCTAGCCAGGGTATTGGTTACGTAGCTGGCCGGTCCTTCAGCTTTCACCTCAACCCCCTGGAGCGGGCCATGAGTGTCAGCATCTGCCACCTTACCCTTGATCGTAGAACCTAGACCACCAAGTACCGCCAGGGCGTACGGCTGCGGCCCCTGCGGGATGTTGGTTGCGTAGACGGTGACCAGGTAGACCCCTTCGGTAGGGCTGATCACGTCTACCGTCTCCACTGTATTGGCTCCATCACCGAGGTTATTGTGGTTGCCCCCGTAGAGAGTGCCGTTAGGGGCGGTCACGACCAAGTCCAGATCGTTGACCAGGAATGCGTTAGGGGCATCTGACCAGGCGATGGTGATGTGTAGCGGCACCGAGGTAGTGACGACGTTGTAGGTATACTGACGTACATCACCGGCCAGGAGGCTCTGGCTGTCGTCGAACTTGAACTTGTAGAGCGCAGGGTCAGGTTTGATCGCCAGTTGGGCGTTGACCCGCCCCCAGCCCTCTACATTATTGGGGCGGCGTTCAGCTATCTCCTGAGTTGCGCCCTGCCCATACTGGCCGGGGTACATTTCGTCGGCACTGTTGAGCAGGGTAGCCTTAACCAGGGCGGCTGAAGGATTGGCAGTTCCCAGATTGCGGGCGAAGTTCTCGCGCACCAGGGCGGCCACGCCGCTGACGTGGGGGGCGGCCATGCTCGTGCCACTGTTGTAACTGTAGAAGGGGTTGTTCGCCAGCAGCCCTTCGCCTACCCCTGCATTGTTGCGCTGAGACTGGGTGGAGATGATGTTGGTGCCAGGGGCGACGATGCTCGGCTCAATGTGACCTCCGTTGGTCGGGCCGCGCCCACTGAAGGCCGCCATACCATCTGGCTTGTCCGCGATGTAGTCGTCGCGGACAGGATTGCTTGGATAGCGATTTGCTACTCGCTGCGACCAGGTGAGGTTAGCGTAGCCACCCCAACCTTGATTGGCTGGGTGATTGTTCTCGCTCGCGCCTACGGTGATGTCGTCCTTAGCAGTACTGGGTGCGGAGACGCTGCCGGGGTCTACAACCCCATCCCCATTACCATCAGCCGCATCGTTACCAGAGGCAAAGACGACGACCATCTGCTCGCCGCTCGCTCGGTTGCTCCACAAGTAATCGTCTACCTGGCGGGCGTTGTCGAGGTAAGAGCCAGCACTATTGCGGGTACCCCAACTGTCATTGTGTACCCGCGCGCCAGCAGCAAAGGCTGGGCCGAACAGCCCGCCAACCAGGTCGGCAGGGATACCAGCTAGCGAGCCGTTGGCGGCCTGGACTGATTGCACAACCAAGCGCGCCTGGGGAGCAACGCCAGCATAGGAGTTAGGGCCGGGACCACCACTCTGCGCCCCACTACCAAGCACTGTCCCTGCTACGTGAGTGCCGTGACCATTGGGGTCTGACCAGTCGCCAGTGGCGGGCCGACCGAGGGCGAAGGTGGCAGCGATGCGGCCCGCAAAGTCGGGGTGGATAGCACCTTGCACTCCTGTGTCTAGACCGGTGTCAGTAACCGCTACGATCTGGCCTTGCCCTTGTAGGCCGGGGTCTTGCCAGACCTCGTTGACGTGGGTGATCTGACGGGCTTCGCGGTTGGCTAGCTGTGGCTCGTAGTATGGCTCGATGCGGAGTACGTCTTCCAACTGAGCGAGAGCAATGGTCTGCTCTTTGTTGGCAGTGAGGAGCAAGAGCGGGCCTGCGTTGCTGTTGATGCGCTCACTGACCTGATTGCCAAGCAAGAGGGCCACAGCATCGGCCCCAGCAGTGGTGAAGGTACGCACCACTAGCCGCTGCGGGCTGATTGGCCCTGCGGTCTGCACCTCTTGCGTGAGAGGGGTAGCCAGCTTGTAGGCAGGCTGGTAGCGACCGACCCAGCGGATGAAGGGAAGCTGGCTGACCGTCTGCTGCTGAGCAGCAGTGAGGCGCACGATGAAGGCATCATCAGCTACGTACTCCAGCAGGGGAGAAATCTTAGCCAACTGCGCCTTCTGGTTGGCGTAGACTGGGCCTTTGAACTGAACGATGTAGTAACGTGGGGCATCAGCAGCGAGGCTGGCATCCTTAGCCTGCAAGCTGGTGGGGATGGTCGGCTCGCCCTTGAGCGGGTCGAAGGTGGCGAAGTCGAAGCGGATGAGGGTGCGCTGCTTCACGGGGCGGGCCTCCGCAGCAGGGTTAGCGAGTTGAACCGCAGGCTGCTCCGCTGCGTTGGCAGCAGGCTGCGTGCCAGCGTTACTGGCTGGCTGGGCAGCCTGCGCCGCTGGTGCAGGTAGGTTGTCCACTGCCGCCTTGTTGGCCGGTGGCACACTACGGACGACTGGTGTCGGTATGGCAGCTAGTGGTTTGTTGCTGACGACATTGGGTTCGCAAGTGGGGGTGGGGCTGCCAGGTGGGGGAGGCGGCAGCTTCCAGCCATGCCCATTGCCCTTAATCTTGTCTGGCTGCTGGGGTGCCTCTGTTTGCCCTGGGCCTAGAGCGACAGGCGAGCCATCACCGCTGCCAGCGAGGAAAACTGCACCCGTGCTATCTACAGCCAGGCCAGTGCCATGCGAACCATGAGACTCTCCTACGTATGTAGAGTAGAGAAACGCACTACCGCTAGGATTAAGGACAGAGACAACTGCATTGTCGTAGGGGCCGCTCAGAGTGTTCTGGATAGCCCTGTACATTGGGTAGCTGCGCGACCAACTGTAGCCAGCGACGTAGGCGTTACCTGCCTGATCCAGGGCTATGCCCATGCCCGACTCGTAGTAGAGATTATCGTTGGACGAGTTACTGCCACCAATATAAGTTGAGTAGAGCAGACCTGTACCCTGGGGGTTTAGGTGACTAACAAACACCTCATCGCCACCACCAGAGGCGGCTTGCAGTGGGGCTTGCAGCGGGAAGTTGGTGGAGTTGGTACCACCTGTGACATAGGCCGAACCGTCCGAGCCTACAACGACAGCGTTAACTACTTCGGCTCCGCTGCCGCCCAGGTAGGTCGAGTAGACCAAACCTGAGCCAGTGGGGTTGATCTTGGTGATGAAGCCATCATAACTACCTCCGTTGGCGGCTTGGAAGGCACCAGCAGTAGTGGGGAAATCTGCTGACCGGGTGCGACCCACAACATAAGCGTTACCTTGTGCGTCTGTAGCCACGGCGTAGCCACCATCAACACCAATGCCACCTAGAAAGGTTGAATATAGTAGGCTTGAGCCATTAGCTGCGAGCTTGACGAGGTAAGCATCATTGGGGCCTTGCTTGGTGGCTTGGAAGGCTCCAGGGGTGATCGGGAAGTCTGCTGATTGAGTCTCACCAGTGATATAGGCATTACCCTGACTGTCCACGGCAATGCCACCCCCACCGTTTTCGTAGACGAAGACCTCTTTCGAGCTACCACCGAGGTAGGTAGAGTAGAGCAACTGGGTGCCATCGGCAGAGAACTTGGCAGCGAAGGCATCACTGCCGCCTGCTAGCGAACTCTGAACGGCGCAGTTGGTCGGTAGGTCAGTGGAGCTGGTGTAGCCGCTGATGTAGATGTTGCCTTGATTATCTACGGCAATGTCATGGGCGTAATCATCCAAGCTACCACCAAAGTAGGTGGCGTAAACTACGTTGCCCGTACTACCATCTACCTTCAGCAAGTAGCCATCGTAGCTACCAGCCAAGTATCCTTGCCAGGGGCTGGAGCCTCTGGCAAAACCGACACTCGTCACTGCGCCTGCATAGTAGGCATTGCCTCGTGCATCTACGGCTACAGCGAAGCTAGCACTGTTGTTACCGCCAAAGTCAATATCGTATGTAACTGGGTCGATCACCAGGGCCAGGCTGCGGTCGTACTCGGCTAGCTGGAAGCCAACTTCGCCGTTTGCCCGCAGGGTGTAGCCACCCGCGATCTGCTTGCGTCCACCCGCCCCATCCTGGTAGACGTGCGGCACCGTCTGGCGCACCTCCCCCAGGCTGGTATGTAGCACCAGGTCGCCAGCCACCACCTCGGTGCTGTACGCCCCAGTTACGTTCAGGCGGATAGCGGCAGGATCGGCACCAGCAGCCACGATGAAGTCGTGTTCTAGCTTGCCGCTCTTGCCATAGTAGGCCAGGTTGATACCAGGGTAGACTGCCTGGTACTCGACGCGGGCATAGTTTGGCACGTCCGTGAACCAGCGATTGGGGTCAGCCCCCAGAAAGTAGTTGCTCTTGCCCGCTAGCTCCTCAGCCCCCTTGATCTGCGGGTTGGCGTTCGCACCCTTGAGTTGGTAGTGGAGTACTACTGGCTCAGTATTACCCTTGTCCCCCTTCGTGCCGCCCAGCACCATCACCTGCTCGTCGGCTTTGAGCAGCAAGCTGTAACCTGCGCCGTGTGCCAGGTAGCGCACGCTTGCGTCCGCCTGACCGACGTTCGGCTCGAAGCTAAGGGGCATCTCGCCCAGGCGGGCAAGGGCTTGTGCTTGCCCACTACTAGGTTCATTCTGTTTACCGGGTGTGCTGCGCTCTGGCGCGAGGGGGAACTGGCTGGCGAAGCTGCTCATCAGCAGGACGAGCAGCAGGAGAATGGTAAGTTTTCGGTTTAGCTTCTTCATTTCTTCACTCCCTTGTCTAACCTGGGCTGGGCGACTGCGAACCAGCCGCCCACTGTCCGCTGCTAGTGACCGCCCTTGCTCTGTAGCGTAGCGGCGGTGTAGTGCTTGTACAAAGTCAGGTTATGCGCGACGGGGTAAGTCTCGTGGCTGTCGCCCACCGCCCAGACCTCGCCTTCGCTGCTGTTCACACCGACGGAGTAGAGGGTTTGCTGGAAGCCGGGGCGCGGCGCATCCACCTGTCTCCAGGTCACGCCATCCCAGTGCAGGGTGAGCGCAGCAGGGTACTGGCCGCTGGTGTCTTCACCAACCGCCCACACATCGCGGCTATCTAGCGCAGCAACGCTGTAGAGGTTGCCCACCAGCGAGGTGGAGTAGGGAGTGCGCGTCCAGTTGCTGCCATCCCAGTGCAGCATCAGCACGCCGTTGCTATCTGCGCCGACAGCCCAGGCATCGTTCGGCGCAATCGCCGTCACCGCGTAGAGGGTCTGGGTCAGGCTGCTGGTCAGGTTTAGGCTGATGTTGGCCCAGCCGCTGCCGTCGTTGTGCAAGAGCAAGGCAGTAGTGTTGGGGTCGGAGCCGCTGCTACCCACCGCCCAGACATCGGTGATTGTGCTGGCGGCTACGGCATAGAGCTTCTGCTCGCCAGCGTAACCGGGGGCGGTCACAGTATTCCACCCACTGCCGTCCCAACGCATAGTTAGTGGCTGATCGGGTGATTGCTCGTTGGGTCGGGCATAGCCAACGGCCCAAATCTGGTTGCTATCAGGGACGGCGGTTAGTCCCTCAAGGGTGTTAAAGTGCGGGTTAGCGTCGGGGGCAGGCACTTTAGTCCAGCCCGTGCCGTCATAGTGCATGGTCAGGGTGCGCTGCACCTCCTGGTCGTTGGCGAAGTAGTGGCACTGGCCGACCGCCCACACATCGCTGCTGCTGACTGCTGCAACCGCGTTGAACGACTTGCCCACATCTCCACGCTCATCGTCCACCCGCCTACCACTAGCTAGCTTCGCAGCCACTAGCGGCTGCGTGACGCAGGCAGGTTGGTCGGCGACAGCCCAGGCAGTGCCGTTCCAGTGCAGAAGCTGAGGGGTCAGTTCGCTGAAGTCGAAGGTCTCCTTACTGCCAACCGCCCAGGCATCGTTGCTAGTAATCGGGGCGACCCCGCGCAAGATATTGGTCTCCTCAGTCTCTGGCGTGCTGCCCTGCTGCCAACAACTGGCGGGGGCGGTGGGTCGCTGCAAAGCCGTGTTTGCTGCATCTGTGCAGCCGAGGCCACCCAGTACAGCCAGGGCGAACGGTTGCTTACCACCAACCGCTACGTTCCTGGCGCGGACAATGACTTTGTACTCACCAACAGGAGGGTTACTGATGTCTACAGTCTCTACGTTGTTAAGCGTGTCACCGTCTTGCACTCGATTACCCCAGTAGATCGCACCATCTGGACCCTCTACCTTCAAGTCCAAGTTGTTTACTAGCTCCCCGCTGGTGTTGGCTGGGCTAGGTGCATCCGTCCAGGCGACAGTGATGTGGAGCGGTACTGTACCATCCGACACAGCGTACTTGAAAGCACGATTCTTCCCAGTTCGCAGACCGGCCTGATCCTTAATGTCCTTGAAGCTAAACACCTGCGGGGCATCAGGGTCAACTGCTTGCTTAACGTTGAGGCGGCCCCACCCTTCTACGTTGTTCGGACGGGGGCTGGTGATCTCGTTATACTGACCAGGGTAGATGTCAATGGCACTGTTCAAGAGGGTAGCCTTGACCAGGGCGGCTGAGGGGTTCGGCCAGTTCAGGTCGTGGATGAGGTGTTGGCGAACCAGGGCGGCGGCACCAGAAACCTGAGGAGCAGCGTGGCTGGTGCCACTCTGGAAAACGTAGAGGTCTTCATGCCCAGGCACAGGGAAGCCCCAGTTGCTCGCTAGGAAGTGGCGTGAGCGCGTCGAGATGATCTCCGTCCCAGGGGCGACAATGCTGGGCTCGATCCTTTCGCCTGCTCGACCACGGTTGCTGAAAGGGGCCATGCCGCTAATATTATTTGCTGGGTAGTCGCTACCAATGGGATCATTGTAGGAGACCGGAGGTATCTTGGTTTGGCCCCACTCGTTCCAGGTTCTGTCGCTGTAACCGCCCTCGTGGTTCTCCGGTGGGCGCAGGTTCTCGCTCGCACCAACAGTGATGTCGTTCTTAGCCGATGAGGGGGCGGTTACACCTTTGGCTTGGATCACGCCAGTGTGGTACCCGTTCGCATCAACATCGCTGCCGTCATTGCCAGCCCCAAAGACGATCACCATCTCACCGTCTGCGTTGCTGTTCGCCTTCTCCCAGAGAAAATCATCCACTCCACGTGATGAACCTGTATACCCATAGATGGGATTGCCATATTGATCTACGCTACCGTAGCTGTCGTTGTGTACACGCGCCCGCTCTTCTGCATTGTAAGGGTCGTAAGCTTGGTCAAAGAGGTTGCGGATGTCGGCTGGCACGTTCCAACTACTATTGTTGACCCACAACGATTGCACAACAAGTTTAGCGTGCGGAGCCACACCAGCCCACTTGTTACCGTCGGCACCACTGCCATCACCCAGGATAGTACCAGCCACATGAGTACCATGACCCTCCGGATCGTCCCAGTAGCCCGCACGACCCAAAGGGTAGCCGTGTAGCACGCGACCACGGAAGTCGGGGTGTATGGCATTACCTAGCACCCCCAAATCCAAGCCGCTGTCAGCCATTGCTACTATCTCACCATCACCTTTGAGGTTGAGATTCTGCCGGATCAGGTTTACCCCAGTAATGGCCCTGGCACGGTCGTTAAGGCCACGCATCTGGTTGTAAGGTTCGATCCAGCTAACGCCCTCTACCCCAATGATCGCCAGGGTCTGTGTGGTGTTCGCCTGTATGGTCAGGATGTGATCATTTGTACGGTCACTGCGCTGGATCAAACTGTTGGCGACAATAGCAGCTACACCGTCGGCTGCCTTCTGCTCATATGTGTGGACTACCAGCTTTTGTGTCTCTGCCTGCTGCACGTCAGGGCGAATAAGCGGAGTAGCCAGTTTGTACGCAGGTTGGTAGTAGCCAACCCAGCGCACGAAGGGGAGGCTGCTCACTACCTGCCTGCTCTGCTCGTCGAGGTGGACAATGAAGGCGTAGTCGGGGATGTAATCAAAGATCACTCCGCCAGCTTGCTGGATTTGCGCCTTCTGAGACTCGTACACCGGCCCGCTAAGCTGGACGATGTAGTAGCGGTAGCCTGCTCCCGCCTGGCTGCTAGCCCGCAGGTTGGTGGGGATGTTTGGCTCACCCTTGAGCGGGTCGAAGGTGGCGTACTGTAGGCGGATGAAGCTGGGGCCGCTGCCGTTCGTCTCATCGCTGGCAGTGAGGTTAGCCACAGGTGGTTTCATGCTGTGGGCTTCAGCCACAAGCTGGTGCTGGGGTGAGGGTGCCGCCAGCGATGATGGTAGACTGCCCAGTAGGATGGTTGCTGTAACTGCCAGCATGGTGAGGGCGTAACGCAATTGCCACACCCACCTTGATTTAAGATACTTCATCACCCGCCTCCTTCTTGCTTGTCCGCTGCAAAGGGCCACGTTGCCGAGTCCCAGGCTAACCCTGATCCTGCCCATTGTACAGCCACTCTGTTGCATCTCATTGGGGTTTGTTGTCCATTTTGTTGGCCTTCATTGGCCTCCTTTGGTCAGTTTGTTGCATTTGGCAATTGCGTATCAGATGTAAAGGTTATATAATCGTCAGCAGGAGGTCACACGGCTCACTTATTGGCGACAATTGTACCTTGCTCAGCGGTGGAGGGAGACAAGCAGTGGAGAACTCGCAAATCTTTCGGGAACGGGTGCAAGAACTCTATCGGCGGGCGCAGCCCTACAAAGTAGGCAAGCGGCCAACCCAGCGCGACCTGGCGGAGGCGATTGGCCTCAGTCAGTTCGAATTGAGCAACCGATTGAACGGCACAAAGGGTAAAAGCCTGAGCGAGCGCGACATTCGCTCGATTGTCAGGACGCTAGTAGAGTGGGATACGATCCAGAGCCAAGCCGAGGCTCTGGAGCTACTCGCCCTGTTGGCCTGTACTCCCTTCACTCCTGCCGAGTGGCAGGCTCCGCCGCTCGACCTGCTCAAGCCACTACCGGGCGGGGTGCCTCTAGCCACCAACCTGTCGATCCACGCGCGACCGCATGGGCGGCCCAGGCCCAATTTGCCGAAGCAGCAAAGTAGTTTTATTGGACGGAGCCAGGAGTTGACTACCCTCAGCCAACTACTTGCTGACAATCGGTTGCTCACCATAACAGGTGCCGGAGGGGTAGGCAAGTCCAGGCTAGCTCTGGCACTGGCTGAACAAGTGCAAGCCCAGTTTAGCGGTGGTGTACTCCTGGTTGAGCTTGCCAGCTTGAGTGAGCCGGGCCTGGTGTGGCAGGCAGTAGCCGTCACGCTGGGGGTGAGAGAGCAGACCGGCCAGGAGCTTGCTGACTCCGTGCTGAACCACTTGCAGGACCAGGAACTCTTGCTTGTGCTTGACAACTGCGAACATTTGATTGGTGCTGTAGCACAATTGTGTAACAAACTGCTGCGTGGCTGTCCCTCTCTCAAAGTGCTAGCAACCAGCCGTGAGCCGCTTGATACCGGCGGAGAGATGATCTGGGCGTTGGCTCCCTTGCTCACGCCACGGCTTACGGGCGGAGCAGCCGATGTGGGCGAGCTAAGTCAGTACCATGCCGTACAACTGTTTGTTGAACGCTCCCAGCAGGTACTGCCAACCTTCGGGCTAACTGAGGACAACGCTGATACGGTGAGAACCATCTGCTACCGCTTGGATGGCATCCCGCTGGCGATTGAACTTGCAGCCGCCCTAACTGCGGCTCTTGGCGTTGCCGAAATCAACAGGCGGTTGGACGAGCGATTTGCGCTGCTAAGTGGCGGGCGCAGGGGCGCGAACCCTCAGCAGCAAACCTTGCGCGCCTCAATGTCCTGGAGCTACAATCTGCTGAGCGAAGCGGAGCGCACCCTTTTGTGTCGCCTCTCCGTCTTTGTAGGCCGCTGGGGACTGGCAGCCTGCGAGCAGGTTTGTGCTGGCGGCAGCCTGCTGCGAGGCGAAGTGATCCACAACCTTGTGCAGTTGGTCAACAAGTCGCTAGTGATGGTCGAGATGCAGAACGGGGAGAATTGGTATCGCTTGTTGGAAACCGTGCGCCACTATGCCCAGGAGGAGCTGGTAGCGAGGGGGGAGCAGCATGAGTGGCAGCGAAGCTACGCCCTCTACTACCTGAACCTGGCCGAGACAGCCGACCCATTGCTACGGGGCGCACAGCAAACAACCTGGGTGCAGCAGCTTGAGGATAGTTACGACAACCTGAGGGCCGTGTTGCAATGGTCGTTGCAGCACGAGCAAGGTCATGCGATCAGGTTGGGCAGCGCACTTTGTCGCTTCTGGTATATGCACAGCCACTTTAGCGAGGGGCGGGCCTGGATTGACGCTATCCTGAACCTCCCGGTGGCTGGTCAAGTAGTGCAGCAGGTGCGCCTGCTCAGTGGTGCAGGCACTCTGGCCTGGTGTCAGGGTGAGATCGCAAATGCCCGCCATTACTACGAACAGTGCCTTAGCCTCAGCGAGGAGCTAGGCGACGTGGTTCTACTTGCCAACGCCCTCAACAACCTGGCCCTCGCTGTCGGTGAGGAGGATGCAGTTGGGGCGTGGCAGCTTCACCTCAGAAGCCTGAAGCTGCGTCGAGCGGCTGGGGATCGGGTCGGCATCGCCACCACCCTCAATAACCTTGCGCTGCTGACCACAGCGGCTGGTGACTATGCTGCCGCCCGCGAACTTCATCTGGAGGCATTGGCGATCAGCCGCGAACTGGGCGACTACACGACGGTGGCAGCCACCCTCAGCAACCTAGGTATGGTAGCTGCCGCGCAAGGTGATTATGCTACGGCTCGCGAACTTTACGAAGAAAGTTTGGAGATCAGCAGGGACGCTGGTCACAAGTTGAGCGAGGCCCACACGCTCGACAATCTGGCGAACGTTGCCAGCAGTGAAGGTTTGCTCCAACTTGCTCAACGGTACTGGACAGAGAGTTTGAGGCTGTTTCGCGAGGTGGGTGACAAGCTAGGTGTCATTCGCGCCCTCAACAACCAGGCAGACCTGCTCCATTCCCAGGCTAAGTACCAACAAGCTGGGGTCTGCTATCGGGAGAGTCTGGCAGCCAACCATGACCCTGTAGTAGTGAATGAGCAGGCACGCTCCCGCGCAGGACTGGCCGTGACTGCCCTTGCTCAAGGTGAGTACGCCCCTGCCCCCCACCCACCATAGATGGCGAGGCTGGCGGCATCGTCAGCTCAACAATACTAATGGCTCATTTGTTACGAGC
>JAYUUN010000098.1:0-30180 GCA_043754535.1 Chloroflexota bacterium
GCCCGCTGCGGGGGTGCAGCCGCCCACGAAGACCGCAAGGCGGGCGAACAGTAGCCGCTCCCCTTCGCTCAGCAGGTTGTAGCTCCAATCAATTGCGCCGCGCAAACTCTGCTGGCGTGGGGTCAGGTCGCGCATTGGGCTGGTCAGTACCTTGAGGCGGTTGCTTAGTTGGTCCAGCATCATCTGCGGGCTGAACAGCTTGCTGCGCGCTGCGGCCAGTTCGATAGCCAGGGGTAGGCCATCCAGTTGGCTGCATATTTCGGCCACCGCCCGCGCATTCTCTGGCGTGAGGCGGAAGTCATGGCGGATCGTCTGCACTCTGGCGACAAAGAGGGCGACCGCTGCATACTGCTCAAGCTCATCGAGGGGCGGCAGTTGCTTGAGGTCAGGCAGGGCCAGGGGCGGCACCGCATACTCCTGCTCGCCGTAGAGGTGCAGCACCTCACGGCTGGTGACCAGCAGCTTGAGGCGTGGGGCAGCGGTGAGCAGTTCGCCAAGTTGGACAGCAGCCTCCACCACCTGCTCAAAGTTGTCCAACACCAGCAGCATCGACCGTTCACGGCCATAAGCCTTAACCGCTTCGCCATAAGGCTGCCCAACCATCTCCGCCAGATTGAGGGTTTGAGCAACCGGCGCCATCACCAATTTGGGGTCGCTGATCTCCGCGAGCGGAACGAAGTACACGCCGTCTGCGTAATCATCCAGCAAGGCCGCTGCCACCTGAAGGCTGAGGCGCGTCTTGCCACTACCACCCGGCCCGCCGAGGGTAAGCAGCCGCACATCAGGGCGGCGCAGCAACGCGAGCAGGTCTGTCAGTTCGCTCTCGCGGCCCAGGAAGGATGTGGATTGCAAAGGCAGGTTGTTGGGGTGGGTGTCCAACGTCTTGAGCGGGCCGAAATTGCTATCCAGGCCGGGGGCAGCTAGCTGGTATATTTGCTCTGGCTGAGTCAGGTCTTTTAGCCGCCGCTGACCAAGGTCGCGCAGGCTGAAATCGGGCGGGAGCAGGTCGCGCAGTAGTTCGCGGGTGGCCGCCGAAACCAACACCTGCCCGCCGTGACCAGCCACTAGCAGGGCAGCCACGCGGTTGATCGTTGGGCCAAAGTAGTCATCGCTACGCACCTCGGCAGGGCCAGTATGCAGAGCCATTCGCACTCGGAGCGGCTCTACTGGCCCCCAGGCTGCTGTGTGCAGTGCCTGCTGAGCGGCGGCGGCGGCAGCAAGAGCAGCAGGCGCAGTGGTGAAGGCAGCATAGAAGGCATCGCCGACCGTCTGGAAGATGTGTCCTCCCCATGCCTCGATTGCCTGGCGCAGCAGCCTATCGTGTAGGGCAAGGGCAGCGTGCATCGCCTGTGGGTGTTGCTCCCAGAGGCGGGTGCTACCCTCAATGTCGGTGTAAAGGAAGCTCACCGTGCCAGTCGGTAGCTTTGTCACCCTGCCGCTCCTATCCTGCCTGAGGTTGAGCGGCCTATACAGATAGAGCAGCCCAATCCCTCCATTGCCGTACCAGGTCGCTCAATCCCTACCCCCCTCGCTTCTGTGCTGTTGGCAGTGTAGCACAGGAGCGGCAGATTGCTGCGGCAACCTCTTTACAGAAGGATGTACATCCCTTTACAGATCGCTATTTAGCCACCAGCCCTGCGGTTAGCGAGCCAGCTGCTACTGCTCGCGCCGCTCCACCCGTGCTTCACGAATCGCGTCGTAGTTGACCTGCCGCTTCTCGTGGAAGGCGGCCAGCCCCTCGCGCACCTCGGCGGAGTCGGCGTTGACACTGAGCCAGTCACGGGCGTGACCAACCGTCATGCTCCAGGAGAAGTCGCGCCAGAAGTTGGTCTGCTGTTTGGCATAGCGCATAATGTTGGGCAAGCGATCCATTAGTTTCGCCACCATTGCGTCCACTGCTGCGTCGAGTGCAGTAGCAGGAACGACCTGGTTGATCAGCCCCCAGTCCAGAGCCTTCGCCGCCGATACGTCTTCGCAGAGCCAGAGCATCTCCCTTGCGCGGCGGTCACCGATAATGATCGGCAGCCACTGGGTCGCGCCGCCTGCTGGCACGCTGCCCCGCGCCGTGCCAACCTGCCGAAAGATTGCATGGTCGGCAGCAATCGCCAGGTCGCAGGCCATGTTGAACTCGTTGCCACCGCCCACCGCCATGCCGTTAATCCGCGCTACTGTCGGCTTGCCAATATTGCGGAGGCGGTCGTGTGCGTCGATAAACGCGCCCATCCACTTCCAGTAGTCATGGGGGCGTTGCTCAAACTTCATCTGCTCATCAAGGTCGGCCCCGGTGCAGAACGCCTTGTCGCCTGCACCAGTCAGCACCAGGACAGCCACCTCGTCGTCCCAGGAGGCATCGAGAAAGGCGCGAGCCATCTCGCTGAGGGTCTGGAAGTTGAAGGCGTTGTAGACTTCAGGCCGGTTGAGCGTCACCGTCGCCCGCCCCGCCGCTTTGGTGTAGATGATGCTTTGGAAGTCAAGTTCCTCTGGCGGCAGACCGCGTGGATAGTCTAGCATCTCAGGCTTCTTCCTCGGCGTAGAGCATAGTCACATAGTCGCGGGCGAAGCTCATCAGGTCTTTGCCCGCCGCCCGGTTCTCGGCACTTGCCATGCCAGTATCGAAGCTACCCTTGTCCGCGAAGTACATCTCGGCCATGCGGTAGTAGGGGGCTTCCTGCCCAGGGCGCAGGCTAGTCAGCTTCGTCGCCGCGAAGCGCACCATACCTGGCACTTGGCGAATCAAGGGTAGGTGGGTGTTGAGGTAATGATCCTCAAAGGCGGTCAGGTTCTCTGCACCAGGGTGCTTAAACAATGCTACCAGCTTAACCATTGTCGGCTTGCTCCTTTTTGTCGTTGCGTTGGTCATCCTTGACCAGCCCGCTCTGTGGCGGCGAGCGCGTCTGTGTAAGCCTATCTTAGCACGATACGAGGGTGGCTGGCAAGCCAGGGTTGCGGCTGCCGCTCAAGGGCTGTGGCGCACAGCTACCGAGCGGCATCAAGCCCCAACCGCTTTTCAGCCTTATCGATGTGCAAGCCACTCTGCTTTGTGCTATAATGAGAGCAATAGAGATCAGAGGAATGGTATGCTAAACGACAACCGCGACCTGTTCATCCACCGCCTCGTCACCTCCGCCGAGGAGTTTGCCTGGGCAATGCAATGCCTGCCGCCCAACCGCTATTTTGTGGTCCCTCCCGATTGGACGCAACTGGGTGAGCAGTCGCCGCAGCGGGTGCTAGACCAGTTGAACAACTTTGAGCGCGAATTGACGGTGCCAACCCTGCGCTACGTAATGGAGATGGGGCCAGCCCTCAGCTTTGCCGCCGAGGAGAAAGATCGCTGGGACATACCGCGTCCAGAGAAATCGATCAGCGACCTGATCGAGGAGCTACGCCGCCTGCGCTCAACCGAGTGCGCCTTCATCGCCCGCCTCTCGCCACAGCAGTGGGGCCAACCCTATACTACTCCCTGGGGAGCAGTCAGTATGCGTTGGGTGACGCACAAAACCTATCAGAACACGATAGAGCAGGCCAGTACGATCAACGGCATCGTCCTCGCCTCTATCGTTTGATTGAGAGCCAGCTAACCAGGTGGCTAACCCACATTCGGCCAAAAAGTAGCCCCCTCAAACAAGGGGGCTGTTTATTAGTGTTTATCTCAAGCGTCTGTACTCTCAACCGCCAGTGGTGGGTAGGCCAGGGCCGCCTGTGCGGAGCCGTTCGAGAGCGTGGGCCTGGATATCGGTCGGCGAGGCACCGATAGTCTGCTGCGGGTCACGGCCTGCGTCGTCGCTCTCCTCTGGGTGGTCAAAGAAGACTTGTTCGCCGCTGGGGTTGCCCTCGCCCACGTCTTGATGGTCACGGGTGCCGAGCGGGTTGTTAGCGATAGCCAGCGAGTCGCCTGCCTTGTCCTCTGGGCGAGTGAGTAGCACCCCCTCGTCGTTGGCAGCGGCGAAGGTGCCACTGTCCTGATCCTGCGGGTCGTAGTCACCGGAGGCAGGATCGCCTACTGGTTGGTTGTCCACTGCTTACCTCTTTCTAGCGGTCGTTCAACCGCCACTTTGGATGCGGCCAAGTATCGTAGCTTGTGCTTCCTTGTCCAACTCCTGGTCACGAGTCTGATCTTCAAGCTCCAGGTGGTCGCTGAAAATCGTTGTGCCACCCTCAACCTTCGCCTGTGGGTCGTTGTTGAGGTCGGGCATAGATAGCGGGCGGATGCGACTGCCCCCTTCGGTGGTGTCGGCGATAGTGGCTTCGGGGTTGGCGAAGCCCTGCTGCTCAACGGTGTCCGCGTCGTGGCGGCGGTCGGCCTGGTCATCCATAGTTGCTACCTCCTCTGGCGAAAAGCAAAGGCCATCCCAACGGAGCGGCCCTGGCTGCTTGATTAAGATACTAGCGTGTCAAGCAGTGTGGCGTTGGCGTAGGGCCAGACCACTGGCTAGCAGCACGATGCTGAGGGCAATAAGGATCATTCCAATTTCCGGGCCACCGCTGCCAGTAGTAGGCATGGTGTTAGTTGCCCCAGCACTGTCGCTGCTGGTTGGTGCCATCATCGCGGTGGTAGCAGTCGGGGCAGCAGTCGCCAGAGCCTCGGCAGTGGCAGGAGCTTGCTGCACTTGACCCACGGCATAGAGAGCCATGTTCTGGAAGCCCTCGCTGGGCGCAGGCCCGACGGTGCCGAAAGGCAGGTAGAGGCTGAGGGCAGTAGTGCCAGTGTTGGTGACAACCAACTCGCCTTCGCCGTAGAAGCTGGCCCCTGCGGGCTGCTGGTCAATGGCGCGGAAGTTCTCGATGCGGGCCTGCACCTGGTTGGCCTGGGTTGCCTGCACCAGCGAGGCCGAAGCACCTACGTTTGCGTCTGTGTAGCTGCCCTGGGCGGCATTGACAATCTCTTGGGCAACATTGTGGTTGCTCTCACCAATAACACTGTCGTGCCAGGTGTTGTCGCGCAGATACCACATCGCCAGCCCAGTCTGCTTGTAGTTGTTGTCAGCGTAGCCCTTCTCGAAGGCGTAGGCCAGGGCCGAACTGACACGCGGATCGGTGCCAGCTTTCAGGTCAAGTGAGCCAGTAGGGAACTTCTTGCTAAAGTCAATGCAGTAGCCACGCACAGCGGTGCGGAAGCTCTGACCCGCCTCGACGCGGAACTGGAAGGGGGTTGGCGCAGCGGTGAGGCTGCGGCTGGGGCTGGCGGCGGCCTGACCGAGGGTGAGGGCGAAGGTCAACACGAGGGCCGCAAAGATAGCGGCAGAGAAACGGGCAGTCTTCATCTAATATGCTCCTGTTTAGTAATGGTTAGCCAATGAGGTCTCTTACCTCTGTCCGTTAGAACGCCTTTGCCACGTTGCCGTTATGCTTGCTGGCACCAGGTGTTCAACTTGCTACTTTGCCTTGTCAGGCTGGCTGGGAGCGCACGATCTAGTGGCCTGCACCGTTACTTATTGCGAGCTAAACAGGGAGATCGCCATGCCGTGGCTGCTGCGTCGTAGCAAGAAGAAGGAGAGCAACGCCCAACCAGCATTGCCAGAGAGCGTTACGCTGCTGCCCGACCCGCCAGCCCGCCGCGTGTTGCTGATCGACGACGACGAGAGCATTCGCCTTTACGTCAGCGAGTTGTTGGCTAGCGAAGGCTATGCAGTGCAGGGGGCGGGCGACGCAGACTCCGCCGAACTCGCACTAGAGCGGTTCAAGCCCCAACTGATCCTGCTCGACATCATGATCCCTGGCATGGACGGTCAGGAGATCAGCTACGAACTGCGCCGCCACCCTGCCACGCGCAATATCCCCCTGATCCTGGTCAGTGGCGACCGCCTGCTAGCCAGCAAGGCGGCGAAGGTGCGCGCCGATGCTTACCTGAGCAAGCCATTTGGCGCAGACGATTTGCTGACCCTGGTTGCCCGCTTCCTCCAGCCTGACAGCGAAGCAGCCTCCCTGGACTGATGCCTTCTAGTCGTAGCCCTGGCTGCTACTTGAACAGCACCTTGCGGCTGCTGGGTAGTACCTCCACCCAGGTGTTGCCCCGGTTGAAGGCGACGGGGCTGCCATCGGCGTAGGTGAAGGTAAGTGGATCGCTCTGCCCCGGCTTCTGCCACTTGCCGAGGCGCAACTGACCGTCAATGGCAAACAGCGCGTCACCCTTACCACTGGTGGCAACCTCGATCCGCAGTTTCTCGTCACCAATCAGTGGGGCAGTGGTAGCAAAGAGGATAGCGACATTGTGGGCGGTCAGTTGTTCGCCGCTGATCAGGTCGCTGTGCGGGCCGCCCCACTGCGAACGAAGATAGCGGTTGGTGGCGAAGTCGTACTTCCATAGCACGTCAGAGCGGTTGGCATCGCTGAAGCTGAAACTGATCGTGGTACTGACTGGGGGGGTCGCTGGCGGTTGGTCGGCCTTGTGCTGCCAGCCTGCTGTTTGCAGCGGCGAAGGGCTAGAGAGTTGCTGCTGGCTGAGGTAGGCGCGCAGGCTGCTGCTCTTGGCATAGAGGTTGTGCGGAGCCAGGCGGGCTGTGCTACGCCAGGAAGGGCCAGCCTCCAGCAAGTCAAGATTGAGGAGGTCGTGGGCCGGGTTGGTCAGGTAGTCTAGGGCCGCAGGGCTGCCACCCGCGTGGACGTAGAGAGGGCTATAGGGCAACGCATACTCTACGAAGTAGATGCGCGAGCTACGCACTGGCCCAATCTCGGCTACCTCACCACTGCTGCCATCAAAGATGGCGGCGAAGCGGGTGATCCCCCCCTCCGCCAGTGCCTCGTACACCAGGCTGGCGTGGTCAAGGCCCGACTGCGGGGCTGCATCCCAGTGGTTGTCGATCATCACCAATAGCGGGCGTAGGTTCGCCTCCTCTGCACTGATCTCCAGCCCTGTCAGGCTGTCGCGGTAGATGATCGCGGTGGGGACTGGCGTGGGGGTGCTGGTTGGGCCAGGGGTGAGGCTGGGTGGCAGGCGCAGGATCACTGCGCCCTCAGTTGCCAGGGGCGGTGGGGTGGCTAGCTCCTCGGTTGCCAGGGGCGGTTGGGCTGGCAAGGGGTTGTTGGCTGGGGCGGTGGCGGGCTGGCTGGTTGACGTGGTAGGAGCAGCCAGGCTGGAGCGGCTGGCGGCGGTCGACGTGGCTAGCAGGCCGAGATTGACCGGCGAACTATTGGCGGTGGGAGAGTTGCCAGCCAGCCAGTAGGTGAGGCTACCGAGCAGCAGCATGACCACCAACCCCAGCCCCAGCAGCGGCGCAACCTGTCCGCCCGCTCCCCCCTCAGCGACCACTACGTTGCTATGTTCAAAGCGGCTGCCCGGCTGCTCGTCTGCTGCCACGCCCATCCCTCCCACTCTGCTTCTGCACCCTCATTGTACACGTTATGTCAAGGATCAGCAATTGGAGAAGGAGGCTGGGGTGGTTTGTTTGTAGGAGCGAGCCACCAGGTTATGCGCTTACGGGGTTCGGCTCGACTGGCTGTTGCAGGCCGAGGGCGAGGATGCTGACCTGCGCCGCCAGCCCGCGTGAGATATGGTGGAAGGTGGCACTCTGCGGGCCATCCTCTTGCAGGGTGATCGGCTGACCACTGTCACCGCCGATGCGGATCGCCATGTCCAGCGGCACTTCGCCGAGGAAAGGAACCTCCGTCCGCTCTGCTGCCGCTCGCGCCCCACCATGCCCGAAAATCTCGATCTTCTGACCGTCAGGGGCAACGAAGTAGCTCATGTTCTCGACGATACCGAGGATCGGTACATCCAGCTTGAGGAACATATTCAGGGCTTTCATTGCGTCCATCAGGGCCACGTCCTGTGGGGTGCTGACGATTAGCGCGCCAGTGAGCGGCATGGACTGGGCAAGGGTAAGCTGCACATCACCGGTGCCAGGCGGCAGGTCAAGCACGAGGTAATCGATCTCGCCCCACTCTACATCGTAGAGGAACTGCTGCAACATCTTGGCTAGCATGGGGCCGCGCCAGATAATCGGGTCGCCGTCGGCCACGAAGAAGCCCATGCTCATCACCTTGAGGCCGTAGCGTTCGACTGGCATGATCTTGCCATTGGCGGGCTTCGGTTTATCAGTGATGCCGAGCATCAGGGGGACGTTGGGGCCATGGATGTCTGCGTCCAGCAAGCCGACCCGTGCGCCGTCCTGGGCAAGGGCGAGGGCGAGATTGACGGAGACGGTGCTTTTGCCCACCCCACCCTTGCCGCTGCCGACCGCGATGGTGTTACGCACGCCGGGGATCGCCACCTTGTTTGCGCCGATACGGTTTTGAGGCACGCGGCTGGTAACTTCGACCAGGATCGCATCTACGCCCGCAATGCTGCCAATTGCTTCTTCGCAGGCGGCCTTCATCTGCTCCTTGATTGGGCAGGCGGGGGTAGTCAGCACCAGGGTCATGCTTACATCGTTGCCCACGATCTGCAAGTTCTCGACCATGCCGAGGCTGACTATATCACGATGGAGGTCGGGGTCAACTACGCGGGACAGGGCGCGCATTATATCTTTCTCCAAAATCTGCGCCATTTATTAGCTTCTCCGCTCTGTTTGAGTTTACAACTGGCTGGTTGTGGACGGTTTAGGGGGCGCAATGAGCGCGCCCGCATAGCATGATTATACCCGTTTGTGAGAGATTTGACAATCTGGCACGGGATGTGCTAAATTAAGGCAACGATTAGGGGCTATAAAGGAGGGTTTGTCATGCTAGAGAAGTTTGTTGAAGAAGTGCAATTCCAGGCTGGTCTCGACCGCCCGACGGCGGAGAAGATCGCCAATATCATGGTCGGCTTCTTGCAGAAGAACCTATCGCCCAGCGAGTTTGACACTGTGCGGCGCAAGGTGCTGGGTTCGGCCAACTGGCAAAACCGCCCGCGCACCGGCTATGTTGGCTATACTGGCTATACCAATGCGATTGGCATTGACCCCAACGCTCTACCCGAACCCCAGGGCGAGAACCGCAACAAGCGGTAGCTAACCCCAGGGCTGACGAAAGCGGGCAGACTGTCTCTCCTAATATGCACCTTTGCGTAGCATAGTGGAAGCAATCCGCCCGCTCATCTTTTTGCTCCAACCACTCAGTGGACGGTCATATCGCCCTCAGCGATCATCATGTTGGAAGGCTGGCTGCTCTTGCCCACCTCCCAGGTGATCACCAGGCCGCTGTAGTTGGCGATCTGGCGGTCAGCATGGGTCATAATGCTGCCACCATCGGCACTTAGCTCGACTGGGCCGAGGTTGACGTAAGTGTTGTCCATGCGCGCCCACAGTTGGCAGCTACCCCCCTTCTGGGCTGGTGGCTGAAAGTTGCTGAGGACGACATAGAGGCTATGCTTGTTTGGCACATAGTAGGCACGCACCACAGTGTTCGGCTCCTTCATCGGCTTGAGCGAAACCATCTGCACGTCGCGTTCGGAGAGCAGGGCAGCGATCTCCCCCTTCTGGCGGTCGATCTCGCTCATTTGTGCTGCGGCAGTGGCGGCAGCTCGCCCGCTGGCTTGCTGGCTAGCAACGATGCGCTCGTTCAACTGGCTAGCCACGTTCGCCCCCCAACCAACGCTAGCGAGGTTGACTAGCAGGAGCAAGACCACGGCGGCCCAGGCAAGACGAGGGCTAGCAAGCAGGGCAGTCAGCCGCTGCCCCGCCGGTGTTGGGGCTGTTGGCAGTAGGCGGACAGGTGGCTGGTAGCTGCTGCTGCGGTCGGCACTACCATTACGAGCCAGGTGGCCGGGTTGCTGCGCTGTGGAGAGGGCGGCTGGCTGGCTAGTGGTGGCGAAGGAGAGGACGCGGGCGCGCATGGCGGGGTCAAGCTCTGGGGCAGTTAGGGCAAAGGGCAGGGCGGCAACCACTGGTTGCCAGAGGTCGGCGTACTCAGCGGCAAGATCGGGGCAGGCAGCTAGCCCGCGCTCGAAGGTAGCGGCCTCGGCTGGGGGCAATGTCCCCATTGCGTAATCGGCGATCTTCTGCTCTAGCTCGTCGCAGTTCATGATTCTCTGTGCAAACCCTTCTCGGCAAGGCTGGCGCGCAGCTTCTGCATTGCCAACCGGGTGCGCGTCTTGACTGTCCCTAGCGGCTCGCCCAACTTCGCCGCGATCTCAACCTGCGTCAGGCCAACGTAGTAGGCCAGTTCAATCACCAGCCGCTGTGCCTCTGGTAGCTCCTGCAATGCTTGCTTGATGATCGCTGCCTGTGCGCTGTGCCAGGCGAGGGTAGCGGGGTCGGCGGAGTCGTCCACCACTTGCTGAGCGGGGTGGACTTCCTCCTCATCGTGCAGATCGAGAGGGATGGCGGTGTCGTAGTTGCGCTCCTTCTGCAAGAGATCAATCGCCTGGTTGTGGGTCACGCTCAAAATCCAGTTGATCAGGCTACCACGTTCTGGGTTGTAGCTGGCAGGCTTGCGCCAGAGCTTGGCAAAAACCTCCTGCACCACCTCCTCGGCCCGCTCTCTGCGGCCCATGATCCGCAAGGCAAGAGCGTACACGGGCCGGGCGAAGCGGTCGTAAAGCGTGCCGAGGGCGGCCTGGTCGCGGGCAACTACCCGCTCGATCAACTCCCGATCCGACAGGGTGTGGTAGTCCATCTCGTCCTTCAAGCGGGAGCCGCCTGCTCACTCACCATCTTTACGTTCGCTAGCCGCTGGCTGGATTTACTCATCTACTTCACCGACCGCATCACGGTAGAGGCTGAAGCGTGGCTGGCTGCCAACCAACTGCACCGCCAGCACATCAATGCGCCAGGCACATTCGCTATCGGCAGGGTGCGCGTCCAGGTAGGCGTAGGCCAGGGTCGCCAGTTTGCGCTGCTTGGCCGGACCGACACTCTCCTCAGCCAGCCCCGCTGCGCCGCTGCCGCGCCGGGTGCGGACTTCGACGAAGACGAGCGTTCCACCCTCCTCGGCCACGATGTCCAGTTCGCCAACGTTGCTGTACCGCCAGTTGCGTTCGCGTACCTGGTAGCCCTGGGTAACCAGGTAGCTGGCAGCCAGCCGCTCCCCCTCGTCACCGACCTGTTTGGTACCCCTCTTGCTGTCTGTCATGCTTGACCCCGCTGGCTGGCTGGCGTATAGTACGTGTCAGCTATTATACACTATTCATTGGGCGAGGAGGAACGCGATGACTACCGAGCGCGACAGCTATGAGACGATGGTGCTGCTGGATGAACTGGAGAGTCTGCGTGAGCAACTGGAGGAGATTGGGGTGAGCAGCCGCACGGAGGCCGAGGCACGGCTGGCGGCCTACCCTGACGAGGCTGCGATCAGCGAGGTGCTAGACCTGATGGAGGAGCTTGGCGTAGAGGATTTGGCCGCCCTCAACGCCCGCCTGAACGACCTGCACGTGACGATGGATCAGGATGAGGATGTGGAGGAGGTCTAGGCGGTAAGTACTCACCTACGGTAGGCGTAGCACCTCAGCGGCGACAAACTGCCCGCTGTCGAAGGCTAGCCGCACCCCTTCGCAGTAGTCGCAGTAATCACCCCAGGCCGCGAAGTCGATCTCTGGCACGGAGGCTACTGCACCAAGCTCGACCACCCCACCGTGCGCGATAACGAGGGCGGTGCTACCCTCCGGCATGGTTCCAGCGACTGAGCGCAGGTAGGCGGTCAGCTTCAGAGCGTAGATTGCCGCCGCCCCGCCAGCCCGTACTGCTGCCGCGTAGCCCGCAAAATCGGTGTCGCCAAACGGTACCTCGGCCTCTGCCAAGCTGCCGTAGGTATTGAGTAGCTGGCTTTGCTCGTCTACCGCGAAGCCCATCGCCAGGGCTGTTTCAAAGGCACGAGCGATCTTGCTGGTGATCACCAGAGCGAAGGGGCCAAGCTGCTCACCCACCCTGCGGGCCAGGGTCACCCCTGGTTGGGAGAGGTGATCACCTGGTTTGACGCGCATGGTGTGGCGGCGCATTTCTACATAGCGCACTAGTCCTCTCCCAGGTACGCCTTACGCACCATCTCGCTCTTGAGCAGGTTCGCGCCACTATCTTCCAGCACGATGTTGCCGGTCTGGATTACATAGCCGCGGTGGGAGATAGAGAGGGCTTGCAGAGCGTTCTGCTCGACCAGCAGGATCGTAGTACCCTGCTTGTTGATGTCGGTGATGATCTGGAAAATCTGCTGGATCAGGATCGGGGAGAGGCCCATGCTCGGCTCATCCAGTAGCAGCAGCCGTGGGCGCGACATGAGGGCGCGGCTGATCGCCAACATCTGTTGCTCGCCGCCTGACATGGTGCCACTTTTCTGTTCCAGCCGTTCGCGCAGGCGCGGAAAGAGGTTCAGCACCCGCTCGGTGTCCTCGGCGATGTTCTCGCGGTCGCTGCGGCTGAACGCGCCCATCTCCAGGTTCTCGCGTACTGTCATGCGGCTAAAAACGCGCCGACCCTCTGGCGACTGCGATACGCCCAGGCGCACGATTTGCTCTGGGGGGGTGCGTTCGATGCGCTTGCCGTTGAGGGTGATCGCGCCGCGCCTGGGCGGGGTGATGCCAGAGATGGTGCGGAGCGTGGTCGTCTTGCCCGCCCCGTTACCACCGATCAGGGTAACGATCTCGCCGGGGTAGATGGTGAGCGAAATATTGGCAAGGGCGCGGATGTTACCGTAGTAGGTCTCAATGCCGTCTACTATCAGCATTGGCTCGCCCCTTGGCTTCGCCACGTCCTTCGCCTGCCCACTGTATGCGCTGCCAGGTTGTTGCTGCATCGTATTTTGTCCTCTTAGCCAGCCGTATCCACTGCCACGTCCGGGTTGATTGGTTTGCTGTTGGTCTGGCCCTTGCCCAGGTAGGCTTCGATCACCCGCGTGTTGTTGCGTACCTCGTCGGGCGAACCCTCGGCGATTTTCACCCCGTAGTCCAACACCGACACGCGGTCGGAGATGCCCATTACCACCTTCATGTCGTGTTCGATCAAGAGGATGCTGAGACCGCGCTCACTGCGGAGCTTGCTAATGAAGTCGGTCATCTCGCGCGTCTCGTTGGGGTTCATGCCCGCCGTCGGCTCATCCAGCAGCAGCAGCTTTGGGGTGCTGGCGAGGGCGCGGGCGATCTCCAACCTGCGCTGGTCGCCATAAGGTAGGTTCTTGGCGTACTCGTCTTCTTGCCCGCCGAGGCCAACAAAGTCGAGCAGTTCGAGGCCACGCTCGGCCACGCTGCGCTCCTCACGCATTGCGCTGGGGGTTCGCAGGATAGCCCCGATCAGCCCGGTTCGCATTCGGCTGTGGGTGCCGACCATCACATTCTCCAGCGCGGTCATGTTGGCAAAGAGGCGGATGTTCTGGAAGGTGCGGGCGATGCCTAGTTCGGTGATCTTGCTGGGGTTGCCGCCCCCGATGTTGTGGCCGTCAAAGATGATAGCCCCGGTCGTCGGCTTGTAGAGGCCAGTGATGATGTTGAACAAAGTCGTCTTGCCTGCACCGTTCGGCCCGATCAGGCTGACGATAGCCCCCTGTGGGATGTCAAAGTCAACCTTGTTGACAGCAGTAAGGCCGCCGAATTGCTTGGTTACTTTGCTTGCTTCAAGTAGTGCCATCAGCGGTCATTCCTCTCGGTCGGCTGCTCCTCGGTCTGCACGTCGTAGAGGCTCTCGCGCTCGGCGGTGGCGACCGGATTCGCCCGCTCTGCCTCGTCGCTGCCGCGCCCCGCTGCCCCGGCCACTAGCGCACGTGGTTCGCCAGTCTCACCGCGCAGTTCGGCTTTGCGCCGCGCACTGGGGATCAGTCCCTCAGGCCGCACGATCATCAGCACTACAAGGATGATGCCGTAAATCATAAACTTGAGACCTGACCAGTCCGTTTTCGCCAGGAACTCAATCTTGTTGTCCGTTCCCAGCTTGTTGAGGGCGTTAGGCAGGTTGATCAGGAAGATGGTCTGGGTAAGATAGAGGATCAGCGCACCGACGATCACGCCGTAGATGTTGCCGATGCCGCCGAGGATCACCATGCAGAGGATGAAGACCGAGGTGTTGAAGTCGAAGCTGTTTGGCCCAACCAGGCTCAGTTTCGCGCCGAACATCACGCCCGCGACTCCAGCCAGGGCTGCACCGCTGGCGAAGGCGAGCAGCTTGGTCTTAACCGTGTCGATACCCATCGCGGCTGCCGCTATCTCGTCCTCGCGGATCGCCATCCAGGCGCGACCGAGGCGCGAGGAGCGCATATTGCTGACCGCAATTACCAGTAGCACGACGATGCCGATGTAGAGGAAGTAGTATGGTTCTGGGTTGAGGTTGTTCAGGCGACAGCCGCCAGTCAGCGGGTTGGGGTTCATCTTGAGGTTGCGACAGATGCCGCTGCCGAGGCCGAAGGTGGCAATCCCCGGTTTGTCCACCCCACTGATGCCGTCCACCCCGCCGGTCAGGTTGATCGAGGTATCGCCTATCTTGATGTTGCCGAGGTTGAGGAAGACGGCTGGCACGATCTCGCCGAAGCCGAGGGTGACGATTGCCAGGTAGTCACCGCGCAGTCGCAAGGTAGGTGAGCCGAGTAGCGCGCCGAAGAAGGCCGAGACGGCAGCGGCGATGAACAGCACCAGCCAGAACGACAAGTGAATCTGTATCTTGCCGCCAGTTAGCTGGGCTAGGTGGCCGCTGGCGAGGAAGGCGTAGGTGTAGGCACCAAAGGCGAAGAAGGCAGCGTAGCCCAGGTCGAGCAGCCCCGCGAAACCGACCACGATGTTGAGGCCGATGGCGAGGATCACGTACTGGGCAGCGTCGGCCATGGTGCCGATTAGCACCGGCGGCTCAACGAATATCGCCTTCATGTTCCAGGCAGTCAGGTTATCCTTGTTGTAAATAAAGGGGAGAGCGATCAGCACGGCAAGGGCGATCAGGCCGCCGATGATCTGGCCTCTGGTAAAGCTGCCCTCCAAGACGCGCCGCATGGTGCGCCCCTGGGTGGGGGTAGCCGGGGTTTTGGTTGCTTGCATCTGCCTGCCTACGCTTTCTCAGGAACTTGCTGGCCCAGCAGCCCAGAGGGGCGCAGTGTCAGGATCAAGATCAGTACGCCAAAGACAACGACCGGAGTCCAGGCGGTGGAGATGTACTGGTCGCTAATCGCCTCGATCAGGCCGATCAGGAAGCCGCCGAGCATTGCCCCTGGTATGTTGCCGATCCCGCCAAGCACGGCAGCGGTGAATGCCTTGAGGCCTGCCTGATAGCCCTGCACAAACTGCATACTATGCACCTGCATCCCGTAGATCAGCCCGGCGGCCCCAGCTAGCATTGCGCCAATGAAGAAGGTGATGGTGATGGTCAGGTTGACGTTGATGCCCATCAGCTTGCTGGTGTCGTAGTCCTGGGCGGTAGCCCGCATTGCCTTGCCCAGCTTGGTGCGCTGGATGAAGAACTGAAGGATTGCCATTAGCGTGATGCAGATCAATACCACGAAAATATCCTTCAAGCCAATCGTCACCCGACCAAAAAGGGTGAAGCTATTATTGGCAAAGACTTCGGGGTAGGGGACAGGGGCAGGGCCGTGCCAGATTTGGCCGACGTTCTGCAAGATGAAGGACATACCAATGGCCGAGATCAGGGCGGTGAGTTTGGGGGCGTTGCGGAGCGGGCGGTAGGCTACGCGCTCGACGACTACCCCGATCAGGCCGGTGATCAGCATGGCTAGTAGGATGGTAGCTAGCAGCACGAAGATCGTAGGGAGGATGCCGCCCTGTACCAACCCGGCTGGGTTGAGAGCCTGGCTGATTGCTACGCCGAAGAAGCCGAGGACTGCCAGGGCGATGAAGCCGCCGAGCATAAATATATCGCCGTGCGCGAAGTTGATCAGTTCAACGATACCGTAGACCATTGTATAGCCGAGGGCGATCAGGGCGTAAATCGAGCCTTTGACCAGCCCATTAAGTAGCTGTTGTACCAGCAGATCCATCAGCAGCCTCCGCATTTTAGGGGGTTGGACTTGGAGGGTAACAGGTGGGGGTAGCAACCGGCTGGCTGCCGCCCCCTCCGTGTCTGGGGCGCACCACCTTGCGCCTCTGGGTAAGGAAGGCGGGGGATTTGGCCCCGCCTTTCGGCTCGCGTAGGAGGATGGTTTACTGTCCGCCGAACTTGATCTGGTCAATGAACTTGAACGCGCCACCCTCGATCTTGTAGATGCTGATGTACTTGTTGGTGGTGTCACCGTTCGCGTCGAAGCTGGTGCTGCCGGTTACGCCCTTGAAGTCCTTGGTGGCGGCGACAGCGGCCCGCACAGCCTCGCGGTTGCTAACCTGGTTGCCATCCTTCCACTTACTGGCCTTGGCCTTGATCGCAGCGATGATGATGTTGGCCGCCTCGTAGCCGTTCGCGCTGTAGGAGCCAACGTTAGCGTTGAAGCGAGCCTTGTAGTTGGTGAGGAAGGCCTTGGCTTCGGGCAGCGTCTCTGCATTGACGGCGGCAACCGTGCCGTACACGCCAGTACTGTTATCGCCCGCGTCGTCAGCCATCTGCTGCTCCACGATCCCGTCGCCACCCATCAGCGGCACGTTTGCCATCTTGTCCTTCATCTGCTTACGAAACAGGCCAACCCCGTTGGAGGTGGTGCCGCCGTAGAAGACGAGGGCTGGATTGGTGGCCGCTACCTTCGGCACGATGGTGCCAAAGTCGGTCGTCCCCTTCGGCACGCCGTCATGACCTAGGATGGTGCCGCCCTTGCTCTTGAACTGCTTCTCAAAGTTGTCAGAGATACCCTTGCCGTAGGCTTCCTGGTCGTCCAGGATGTAGACGCTCTTTGCGCCCAGCTTGTCGAAGGCGTAGTTAGCGGCGGCTGGCCCCTGGATATCGTCGGTGGTGCAGACGCGGAAGTAGGTAATGATCCCAGTTGGGCGGTAAGTGGTGGTCTCGCCAAACTCAGGCTTAGTCAGCTTCTCGTTGGTGTTCGAGGGGCTGATGTGGGCCACGTTCGCATCGTTCATGATCGGCATAATCGCACGGGCAACATTGGAGTTGAAGGGGCCGACCATGGCGATCACATCGTTGTCGGCAATGAAGGCCTGGGCGTTACTTGCGCCCTGCTGCGGGTTGTGAACACCGTTCACCGCATCATCGAGGGCGTACATCTCCAGCTTGTAGCCAGGGAGTACCTCACCTGCCTTGTTCGCTTCTTCAATGGCGAGTTGCACGCCGTTGCGGGTGGGGATACCATCGCTAGCATCTGCACCGCTGGTGGGCAGATCAACTGCGATCTTGATTACGCCCTTGCTGCCCTTCTCACCAACGATCACTGGGGCTGCCGTTGGGGTCATCATGCTGGTGCTGGTCATTGCCATCGCGGGGGTGCTGGTCGCAGCGGCCATCATTGGGCTGTTGGTCGCAGCCATTGCCGGAGCCTTAGTGGCGGCGGTCACAGCAGTAGGGGCAGCAGCATTGTTACTGTCGCAGGCGGCCAGGGCCATGCTGATCATCAGCAAAGCTACCAGCAGCGAACCAGACTTGTGTAGAGATTTCATCCTTATTTGTTCCTTCCTTCTAACTACGAGGCTGTGGTCTTGGTTCTCCAGGCTTGCTCACTGGGGGTGGGCCAGCCGCCCTGGAAGCGGAAAGGGCTGGCCTGGCCCTCCTGATGGAGGGCCAGGCCAGGGTTAGGTAGCTTACTGCCCGCCGAAGCGAGTCTGGTCGAGGAAGGTCCATGCGCCGCCCTTGACCTGGTAGAAGCTGATGATCTTGTTGGTGGTGTCGCCGTTCGCGTCGAAGCTGGTGTTGCCGATCACGCCCTTGAAGTCCTTGGTCGCAGCGATAGCGGCGCGCACGGTCTCGCGGTTGCTGACCTGATCGCCATCCTTCCACTTGCTGCCACTGGCTTTGATCGCGGCGATGATGATGTTGGCGGCTTCGTAGGCGTTCGCGCTATACGCGCCAACCTTCGCGCCGAACTTCTTCTCGTAGTCGGCCAGGAACTGCTTGGCATCTGGCAGCGACTCGGCGTTAACCGCAGCCACGGAGGCAATGCCACCATTAGCGTTGTCGCCCGCGTCCTTGAGGAACTGGTCGTCCTGGATACCGTCACCGCCGAGTAGGGGGACACCAGCCATCTTGTCCTTCATCTGCTTGCGGAACAAGCCAACCCCATTGGAGGTGGTGCCACCGTAGAAGACGAGGGCCGGGCTGGCCGCCGCAATCTTGGGGACGATGGTGCTGTAGTCGGTGGTTCCCTTCGGGATACCATCGTGGCCGACGACGGTGCCGCCCTTGGCCTTGTACTCCTTCTCGAAGTTGTCAGCCAGACCCTTGCCGTAGGCTTCCTGGTCGTCCAGGATGTAGACGCTCTTAAGGTTGAGCTTGGTGATCGCGTAATCCGCGAGGGCTGGCCCCTGGATATCGTCGGTGGTGCAGACGCGGAAGTAGGTGATAGTACCGTTAGGACGGTAGGTGCCAGTCTCGCCGAACTCTGGCTTGGTCAGCTTCTCGTTGGTGTTCGAGGGGCTGATGTGGGCGAGGTTTGCGTCGTTCATGATCGGCATGATCGCGCGGGCAACGTTGGAGTTGAAGGGGCCGACCATCGCCACAACCTGGCTGTCAGCGATGAAAGCCTGGGCGTTGTTCGCGCCCTGCTGCGGATTGTGAACGCCGTTCACGGCATCGTCGAGGGCATACATCTCCAGCTTATAGCCAGGGACAATCTCGCCCTTCGCATTGGCCTGCTCAATGGCGAGCTGCACGCCGTTGCGGGTTGGTACGCCAATGCTGGCATCCGCGCCACTGGTGGGCAGGTCGACCGCGATGCGGATTACGCCCTTGCTACCCTTTTCGCCAGCGACAACAGCGGCTGCCGTTGGTGTCATCATCCCAGTGCCGGTCATTGGGGTCATACCCATCATCGGGGTAGACATCATGGTGCCGGTCATCATTGGGGTCATGCCCATCATCGGGGTAGACATCATGGTGCCGGTCATCATTGGGGTCATACCCATCATCATGGTGCCGGTCATCATCGGGGTCATGCCCATCATTGGGGTGGACATCATGGTGCCGGTCATCATCGGGGTCATGCCCATCATCGGGGTCATGCCCATCATCGGGGTCATGCCCATCATCGGGGTGGCCATCATGGTGGCCGCAGCCATCACGGTGGTGTTGGTAGCCGCAGCCACCATCGAGGTACCAGTCGCAACGGCTGCCGGAGCCGGAGTCGCGGTAGTGTTGTTGTCGCAGGCGGCCAATACCATGCTCAACATCAGCACGGCGACCAACAGCGAACCAGCCTTAGAAAATGACTTCATACTAAACAGTTCCTCCTTGAGGGTATCCTATGCGCTTGCGCGCCGAAAGAACAAGCCGATCTCCTTGTTTGCCCATAGCTGCCAACTGAGGGACAAGCGCGAAGCTCACCCGCAACCGGCTGCACAGAGATAGACTCTCGCCACCAACCAATAGTGGCGTAGTCAGCATTATAGTTACCCCCTCCCAATTTGTCAAATTAGCGGTGGAAGTTTTTAGGATTGCAGAAGCAGATGCAGCCCGCCATATGTTGCCAGCTGGCTGGCAGCCTTGCCAGCTGTGGTACAATAGAGTAATCGATCAGGAGGTGCTGCTGCCCAGATGCGCTGTCCAAACTGCCAGAGTGCTAACAACATCGCCTTCAAGTTTTGCGCCAATTGTGGGGCAAAGCTACCCGTCAGTCCGAGCGACGAGCGGCGGGTAGTGACGACCCTTTTCGCCAACGTTGCGGGCCTCAACGTTATCAGCGAACAGCGCGACCCAGAACACGTTAGTGCATTGCTGGGAGAGGTATTTGGTGTGCTGGAGCAAGCGGTTAGCCTCTATGATGGCACGATTGACAAGCACATTGGCGATGCGATCATGGTGCTGTTTGGCGCGCCGCTGGCCCATGAGGACGACCCCGCCCGCGCCCTGCGTTGTGCGCTGTCGATGCAGAGCCGCCTTGCTGAGTACAACGCTAGCCACGCCGCTGAGTTGCCACAGTTGCTAAACCTGCACATCGGTATCAACACGGGCTTGGTGCTGGCTGGGCAGGTGGGGGCAACGAATAAGAGCTACAGTGTGATGGGCGACGCGGTGAACCTGGCTGCCCGCCTGGAGGGACTGTCGGGGCCGGGTGAAATCCTGGTTGGTGAGGCGACCTGGCAGCTAACTGGGTCGCTGTTCGAGTGGGTCGACCTGGGCAGCGTAAAGATTCGGGGTAAGGCCGAGCCAGTGATCCTCTACCGCCTGCTGGGGGCAAAAGGGCTGACCAATCAGCTACGTGGCACATGGTTGCACAGCCCGCTGGTGGGGCGATCTGCTGAACTGGCGACGCTCAGGAGGGCGATAGCGGGGGCGCAGGCGCGCAAGGGCAGCTTCGTTGCCGTGTTTGGCGAGGCGGGTTTGGGTAAGAGCCGACTGATAGAAGAAGCAGTGGATGAGGCAGTATCACAGCTACCCACTGCTCCTGCCTTTGGCCGCTGCCTCAGCTACGGGGCCAACCTCGACTACCAACCCTGGCAGGAGGTCCTGCGCGCCCTGCTAGGGGTGGAGGCAGAGGGTAGTGTAGGAGCGCAGGAGCAGCTTGATCGCTCGCTGGATGCAGTTGGCTTTGGTGAGGATGCGCGGGATCGCCAGCAGATCGGCCACATCCTCGGCCTGGCGGCAAGTGAGGGTGACCCTAGCCAGCAGGCTGCTGCTGCCGCCAGCGCGATTGCTGCCCTCTGCCGCACTCTTACAGCTAGCCACCCCCTGGTGATCGTGCTAGAAGACCTGCACTGGGCCGATGGGCCTTCGCTGCGCCTGCTGCAAGCGGTGGTGCCTCTGCTGGCCAACCTGCCCTTGCTGCTGGTCGTCATCTGCCGCCCACAAGGGGAGGCCGCCGACCTCCTGCGCGGGTTGATCGCTGACGACGGGGGAGGACGGTGGGAGGCGATCAACCTGCAACCGCTGGGCAACGCTGCTAGCGAGGAGCTGGTCGCCAACCTGCTGGGTAGCGCAGAGTTGCCGGAGGCTGTGCGCCTGCTGGTAGAGGAACGGGCGGACGGCAACCCCTTCTATGTGGAGGAGTGCGTGCGAACCATGATCGACCGTGGCTGGCTAGTACACAGCGTGGATGGCTGGGCTGTAGCGAGCAGCGACGTGCCGCCGGAGGTACCAGCCACCTTGCAGGGTATTATTGGGGCGCGCATTGATGGCTTGCCAGAGGCAGCCCGCCGCTCCTTGCAGGTGGCGAGTGTGCTGGGCCGTCGCTTCCGCCCGCTGGTACTGGGCGCGCTGGATGGAGCAGCGGCGCAGGAGAGCAACCTGCTGCTGCTGACGGAACGCGAGATGGTGCTGGTGGAGCGCGACGAGTACCTCTTTCGCCACTCCCTGACTCAGGAGGTGGCCTACGGCACCCTGTTGCTCGAACGTCGCCGCCTCTACCACATTGCCGCCGCCGAATATTACCGCCGCAGCTTCGCGCTCACCTTGAGGCCCGGCGGTGTGCGCGCTCTGGCAGACCTGGCTAGCCTGCTCAATGCCGCCTACCACTACGCGGCAGCGGGCAGCTATGTGGCTGCCTACGACCTCTTGGAGGAGCCACTTGGCCCAGCAGCGGATGGCAATGCAGACGACAGCCTCTACCAGCGGCTCTACCTCTGGGGCGAGTATGCGACGCTGGCGGAGTTGCTCGGCAGGCTAATCAGTCTTCCAGCCCAGGCTGCGTTGGAAAGCACAGCGCAGGTGAAGGTCTTGAGCAATCTTGGCCTGGCCTACAACTATCTGGGTGAGGGGGAGCGCGCCCTGGCCTGCTACAACCAGGCGATGGCCCTGGCGCGGGAACTGGGCGACTCGGCACGGGTTAGCAATATATATAATAGGATGGGCATTGTCTACGCCATGCGCGGCGATCTGGCCCAGGCGATGGTCTACTACCAGGGTGCGCTAGCGGCGGCTGAGCAGGCAGGCGATGCTGTGGCTGTCTCGCGCGCCCTCACCAATCTTGGCCGCTCGTCGCTGATGCTAGGCAGGTTGATGCCCGCCCGCGAGTATGGCGAACGCGCCCTGGCCGAAGCGGGCGGTGACCCAGGGGTGCAGGAGGGTGCGCTCAACAACCTGGGGGTGATCTGCGCCGCTCTTGGGCAGACCGAGGCAGCGGTGGTATACTACCATCGTGCGTTGGCGATTGCTGAGGAGCGCGGCCACCAACGCGGGCAGGTGGCGGTGTTGAACGATCTTGGCGCGGCCCGCCTGAGCCTGGGCGACGTGGCCGCTGCTACGGCCATGCACCAGCGCGCTTTGCAGATCGCGGTGGAGTGTGATGACCGCGATGGCCGCGTCTCCGCCCTTTCCCACCTGGGCGAAGACTACACTGCCAGCCATGACTATCCACTAGCCCTTGATTACCACGCTGGGGCGCAGGCATTGGTCGAAGACAGCGACCAGTTTGAGCGGGGGGCCGTTGCCAGTGCTTTGGGTAGCACCTACCTGGCTCTGGGTCGGGCCGAGGAAGCCCTGGGCCAGCATCAGGTAGCGTTGGCCTGGTTCGAGCAGGTGCAGAACAAGCCACGGCTGGCTCGCACGCACTCCACCCTCGCCACTGACTACCTGGCCCTTGACCAGCCCGCCGCAGCCCTCGCCCAAGCCGAGCAGGCCGCTGAGATCAGCGCGGAACTTGGCGCACCGCTGATGCTGGCCTCCGCGCAGCACCTGATCGGCATTGCGCAGCAGCGGGCTGGTAACCTGCCTGCTGCCCGCGCCGCCTACGCCACCGCCCACGACCTCCGTACCCTCCACACTGACCCACACGCCGAGGAGAGCCTGGCTGCCCTCCATGCACTGGATGCACTGCCTTGACTTTTGGCGGGGACAAGTGCAACCCAGGGTTTGGCACAGCGCAAAGGAGAGCTAGAAGCTGGCTGGTCGCGCTGGTTTCTATGGACTCGCTGGCTGTTCCTCGCAACCCTGAACAGTTACCTACCCCTACTGGTTTGCGAAAAGCGCGCAGATGTAGTAGAATGTAACAGCCCCACCCGCGTGAGGTTAGGTTTGCTATGCCTGACAAATGTAAGGTCGCGTGATGCGCCTTTGAGGAGTAGATAATGGCTGATGAGGTAATTAAGGTGAAGTCTAGCGACATTGAGAAGCTGATCGAGTGGCTGCGTCGTGGCGGCCAGCCGCAGTCTCTGGAGGAGATGAGCCGCCATCTGGTCGAGATCATGCGCGAAGAAGCCACCAGCAAGGGACGTTAGGGGAAAGCGAAGAATGACGAAGACTATTAGTAAGGTAATAGCGGCGGATGTGGGTCTGGTCGAGCGGACAATTGCCGCCATGCTCAAGCGGGCCACCCTGCTGCCAATCGGCGCGAAAGTGACCGCCGAACTGGGCCAGTTGGCCGCCGCCCTGGGGGTGGAGCCTGCCAACTTGGCTGCTACCCTGACCGCCGACGACCGCTTCCAGCACGAGGAGCGGGGCGGCACTGTCTACTTCAGCACGGAGAAGCCGGGCCGCACCGCCCCACCGGTGGCCGACTGGAAGCCCACCCACAACTTTGCCAGCCGCATGAGTACCACCGCCACCGACGTTTCTAGCGAGCAGCGGCAGGAGATCAGCGAGCAGTATGCGGCCCGCGCCTCGGCCAACCGCGCCGCTCGGTTGCGCGCCCGCGAGGATGCGCTGCGTGCCGAGCAGGAGAGCCTGCGCCTTGCCACCGCTGCCGCCGCTGAGATGCTGGCCGGACAGAGCCAGTCTAGCGGGATGGATGATGACCTGCTGGGCAACGACTTCTACGCATCCATTGCCTCTATCGAGGCCGATGCGGGCGACCTCACCGCCGACTCTTTCATCCCAACTGCTGCCACACCTTCGCTAGCTGCCAGCCCGGTTGAGCAGGCTACGCCAGTGGAGCAGGCTACGCCAGTGGAGCAGGCCAGCCCGGTCGAGCAGGCTACACCAGTGGAGCAGGCTACACCAGTGGAGCAGGCTACGCCAGTGGAGCAGGCCACGCCAGTTGCGCCAACCCCGGTTGTCGCCGTCCCACTCACGCCGCCGACCGTGCCAACCGCCCCGGTTGTACCATTGGTCGAGGTGCCACCCGCGCCCGCTCGCAACCTCACCTACTTGCTGGACACTGCCAACGGTCAACAGACGTTGGACTTTGCCAACAATGCCGACGGCATCTTTGCCCAGTATGGCTCCGAGTTCACTAACCTCTTGCGCCGCAGCATCAGCGACGACTTCCGCTTCGTCAGCTTCGCTGGGCAGTGGTACCTGGAGGATATGGTCGAACGCTTCAGCAAGGGCGATCTCCGTAAGATCAAGGACTACCTGGCTGAAACCAACGATGCACTCTCCGACCGCGCCTTCCTTGCCGACCTGTTCGGTAAGCGACCAGAGCAGGCCGATTATGAGGTCTGGCGGTTTAGCCTCAACTACCGTCTGCTGAAGGAGAAGAAGGAGTTCGAGTTCGTGGGCGTGGCCGATGAGCGGCTCTGGCTGGCGAATGGGGCCACCCTCTTTCCCCAGAAGCGCAAAGCCAGCGAACTCGGCCAGGATTACCGCTTCCTTGAGGAACCTAGCCTCAGCGGCGATGGCTTCAACGTGGTAGAGGAGGTCGGTGGCAAGCAACGTCTGCGCCACACCCTCACCTACTACGAATACGAGAACGGGCTGATCCCCTATGACGAGGCGGCCAAGCAGTTCTTCCCTGGCCCAGTGATGGACGATCAGCGGGCGGCAGTCTTCCGCTTCGAGTCGCCCCAACTCTACCTCAGCTTCCTCACCGAACTGCGCTTCAGCAGCGGCAACCGTGGCGGCTACATTGTTGGCCTGGACGAGTTCTACCAGAACCTGGTTCCTGGTGCTACCTTCGTGCTAGAAGCTACTGGTCGAGCCAACGTCTACACCCTGACCTACGAGCGGCTGAAGGGATCGCAGGAGGAGCGGCTGTTGCAGTACGACGAGCGGCGCGCCCGCTACATCTTCCGCCCAGTTGTCTTCAACGTGCAAACCGACCCGGCAGCCCTGATCACCGAGGCGAAGTATCCCCGGCTTGAGAGTTCGCACAAGTTGGAGGAGGCCGAGCGCAAGAAGCCCGAACTGATCCTAGCCAATGCATTCGAGAGCATCGGTGAGACGGTAGAGCGTGACGGCCATTCGGCCTTGATGACCCTGCTAGATGACCTGCTTCCGGTGGTCAACATCGAACGCCCCTTCAGCCGCGCCTACCTGCGCGCCTTGATGAGCAGCAGCCAGTACCCCGCCTTCAGCGCAGACAGCGAGAACGAAGGGGTCTACTACTACAACCCAGGCAAGAAGTAGCAACGAACAACAGGCAAGCAGGGGGCGGGTGTCTGCCCGCCCCCACTCTACAGGACTTCTAGATCATTCGTTGTATTACCCAATACCAATCGGCAAAGAGAAGAAAATGGACGAACGCGAACTAAAAGAATACTATGAGGCACTACAAGACGAGCCTTCGGCAGAGGAGTTGGTCGTCAAGGGGATGCACCTGGTTGGTGACGACGAGGAGGAATTGGAGAGTGAACGCTTGCGGGCGCAACTGGCTGCCGACGGTGAAGCCCGTGATGGGCGGTCGGCCCGCTTTACCAGCCTGCTGACTGACCTGATCGGTGGCAACAAGGAGCCTGCTGCTCGCGAGTTGATCGGCCTGTCCGACCTCAGCCGTGCCGAGGCAAGTGAACTGGCCCGCGCCTGGAACCGGATCGCCCCCGCTCGCCGCCGCCGCATGGTGGACATCCTTACCCAGCTTGAAGAAGATAATGTCGAGTACAACTTTCGCAATCTCTACCTCCAATCCATTACTGACACTGACCCTGTGGTGCGCCGCAAGTCTATCGAGGGCTTGTGGGAAGATGAGAGCAGTGAAGTGCTGGCGGCGATTAGCGACCGCACGGTGGATGCGAAGCCCGAAGTACGAGCCGCCGCCGCTGCTGCCCTGGGCCGCTTCGTCTACCGGGCCGAGACTGGCAAGCTGCGGCCTAGCCAGTGCGCGGAACTGCGGGCCGCCCTGCTGAAGCTGGCCGAGGACGCAGACCAGCCCCTCGATGTGTCACGCCGCGCCCTAGAATCGGTGGCTTATTTGAGCAACGACCCGTCGGTGACAAAGCTGATCGCTGCTGCTTATGCTGACAGCAACCCGCGCCAGAAAGCCAGTGCGGTGTTGGCGATGGGCCGCAATCTCGACCAACGCTGGCTGGAGTCGGTGCTAGCCGAGCTTGCTAGCGATGCCGCTGAGATGCGCTACGAGGCTGCTCGCGCCAGCGGTGAACTCGGCAGCCCCCAGGCAGTGCCACAGCTTGTGGGCCTGATCGAGGACGAGGACAGTGAAGTGCGACTGATGGCGATCTGGGCGTTGGGGCAGATCGGTGGCCCCACTGCTAACAATGCCTTGCGCCAAGCGGCCACCAGCCCCGACGAAGCGACCAGTGCAGCCGCCCAAGAGGCGATCTCTGAAGCGCGCCTGACCAGTGATCCGCTCAACCCTTTGTAGAGGTAGCTTGCAACCGCGAGTGAGTGCGAGGTTCTGCGCCCGCCTGCCTACGAAAGCCTAAATTATGCTGGATACTAACCCGCTCTACGAGCAGCTATGGTCGGCGCAGGCCCGCAGTTGGGGCAACCGTACTGATTGGGGGACCACTCCGCGCACAGCTAGCATGATCAGCCTGGCCTGGGGTCTCCCTGACCCAGCTACTTTCCCAGCTAACCAGCTAACCGCCGCTACCGAACTGGTGCTGCGCGACCATGCCGCTACTGCCCTGCAATATGGCAACGTGCAGGGCTATCGCCGCCTGATCGAGGTACTGTGCAAGAAGTTTAAGGATGATGAAGGGCTGACCGTCACGCCAGAGCAGGTGTTGATCACCAACGGCTCGTCGCACGCCCTCAGCCTGATCGCACGCGTGCTGCTTGACCCTGGCGACCCGATTGTGGTCGAAGCCCCCACCTTCGTTGGCGCAGTAAACACCTTCCTGCGCGCCCTGGCTGCCCCCTACGAGGTGCTGCTGGATGAGGAGGGAATTGGCTTTGCCGACCTGGATCGCACCCTCGGCCACTTGCAGGCGGAGGGCCGAGCTGCCAAGTTCATCTACACCATCCCCAGCTTCCAGAACCCCACTGGCCTTACCATGGCCTTCGCCCGCCGCCACGAGCTGCTCGACCTGGCGGTAGAACATGGTGCGCTGATCGTAGAGGACGATGCTTACCGCGACATCTGCTTTGAGGGCGAAGTGCCACCCTCGCTGTTCGCTATTGATAGCACGGGCGACATTCGCGGCCACGTGATCCGCACCGGCACCTTCTCCAAGATACTGGCCGCCGGGTTGCGCCTGGGCTGGGTGGTCGCCCCAGCGGAGATGATCGAGAAGCTAACTGCCTTCAAGGATGATGGTGGCACAAACCCCTTTGCCGCGCATGTGGCCGCCACCTTCGCCGAAGCGGGCGAACTGGCCTTGCATATCACCGACCTGCGCCAGCACTATCGGCGCAAGCGCGACATCATGCTGCGGGCAATGCGGGCCTACTTCCCGCGTAGTGTGCAGTGGACTGAACCGACAGGCGGCTTCTTCATCTGGGTGACGCTGCCAGAGCGGGTAGACACCACTGCCCTCCAGCAAAGGGCCTGGGAGGAGGGGGTAGACTTCGTGCCAGGCGCACGTTGCTTCGCCAGTGGGGAAGGTAGCCGCTACCTACGCCTCGCCTTCAGCTACAATACGCCCGACGAGATTGAGGAAGGGATCAAGCGGTTGGGCCGCACCCTCGCCACTGTGCTGTAGCGATGCTAGTTTGAGCGGCGCAAAACGTAGTACATCTGGGCCAAAGTAGGTTATAATAAGCGACAGCGAAGACCCCTGTGCCAAATGTACCATCACCGACTGCTAGCCTATTGCGCTGTTCGTTGGTCATAATAGAAGGTAGATAGATGTATACACAAGAAGCTGGTCACTGTTGCCTGAATGTTGGCGTGTTCGTGGATGTGTCCAACCTCTTTTACTCGGCCAAGAGTTTTGGTGTGGAGGTCAACTATTGCCGCCTGCTAGATTACGCGGTGCGTAATCGCAACCTGATCCGCGCCTACTCCTACACTGGCATTGACCCAGACAACCCCAACCAGCGCAAGTTCATTGACTTTCTTTGCGCCAACGGCTACAAGGTAATTTGCAAGGACATCCACAAGTATGATAGCGGGCGGGTCAAGGCTAATCTGGACATCGAAATGGCGGTGGACATCCTCACTATGTCCGACAACCTAGACGTGGTGGTGTTGGTTAGCGGCGACGGTGACTTTGTGCGCCTGGTGCAGGCAGTGCAGAGCAAGGGAGTGCGCTTTGAGCTAATCAGCTTCCGCTCTAGTACAGCCAACGACCTGATCGCGGCGGCGGATCACTTCACCGAGATCACGACTATCCCCGAAATCTTCCGCAACTACCCCGTCAACTGGGTGCCAGCCCAGCCGCCAGTGAACAATGAGCCTCGTTACTAACCCCCGCCTGCAACCCGTGATCCTCACTGCCCGCGACGCTGGCCGCTGGGACAGCTTTGTGCGCGAGCAAGGCGGCAGCGTGCTACAGTCCTCCGGTTGGGCCGAACTCAAGCAGCAGCACGGCTGGCGACCGCTTATGCTCGCCCTGACTGACCCTCCCGCTGCTAACGACGGTGGGAGGATCAGGGCGGCGGCATTGCTGCTACTACGGCGAGTGGGGCCGTTCAGCGTAGCCTACATCCCGCGTGGGCCAGTAGTAGATTGGGGAGACTTTGGGCTGGTGCGCCAGTTGTTCAAGCAGGTACACGCGGTCGCCCGCCGCCACCGGGCTATCGCTCTGACCCTTGAACCGAACGTGGCGGAGGCTGCAACGATGCAGCAGCGATTGACTGCTCTCGGCTTCAGCCCCTCGCCGCCGCTCCAGCCACGCAACACAATCGCGGTAGACATATCGGCCAAAGCTGAGGCAGTGCTAGCAGCGATGAAGCCTAAGACGCGCTACAACATCCGCCTCGCGGCCAAGCGTGGGGTACAGGTGCGCCAGGCTACTACAGAAGCTGACTTGGATGGCTTCTACGCTCTGATGCAAGAGACGGCTAGCCGTGACAGTTTCGGCATTCACGCCCTAGAGTACTACCGCGACTGCTTCCGCATCTTCGGGCCGGGGGGCAGCGGTGATTGTGGCCTCTTTCTTGCTCACCTGCCCACTGAGGGTGATGCGCCAATAGCGGGGCTGCTCGCCTTCGCTCTGCCGCCCGAAGGCATTTATATGTACGGCGCAAGTGGCGAACGCGGGCGAGCCGCCATGCCCAACCACCTGTTGCAGTGGGAGGCGATCCAGTGGTGCAAGGGGCGCAGTTGTACCCGCTATGATATGTGGGGGGTGCCAGCCAACATCGTTGCTGCCGAAGCCGCCCACGCTGGCGACGAGGAGCAGAACGTGCGCGACGGCTTGTGGGGGGTCTACCGCTTCAAGCAAGGCTTCGGCGGCCAACTCTACACCTTCGTCGGAGCGTGGGACTACGACTACTTCGCGCCGCTGGCAAGGCTCTACCGCAGCAGGCGGCCCCAGGAGTTAGTAGCTTGTAGTCGATACTTTGTGCATCTGCAATCTACACTTAGGAGCTTAGCAACCATGACCGAGCAACCGAAGCAGAACCCGAACATTGCCGACCAGTCCACCGGCCCTGGCGCACAGGCTAGCAAGGCCACTGAGGCTGGCAACTTCCAGACGATGGCCGACCTTGACTTCCGCGAACCGACAACCCAGGCCGATAGCAGCGCAGCGGTGGCCGCTCCCCTTGCTAGCCACCAGGTGGCAGTGATGCTCAAGCTGGCTGCCCCGCACGGTAGTGAGCGGCTGCTGGATATCGCCACCGAGCATGGGCGAGCGGCAGCCGCCTTTGCGCCGAAGGTGGCCGAGGTGATCGCTGTTGATCGCGACCCCGCAGCGGAGGCAGAGGTGCAGCAGGTGGCGGGTGGCGGCCACATCTACTTCCAACAGGCTGAGGCCGATGACCTGCCCTTCGACGCAGCGGAGTTCGACCTGGTGACCATCCACCGCCCCCTGCACAAGTTTGGCAGCGACTTGCTGGCTGTGCTAAAGGAGGCTCGCCGCGTTCTCCGCACGCCCAACGGCCAGTTGCTCGTCTTCGACGTGGTACGGCGCGGGGAAGATAATTCGAACACGCGGGGGGTGGATGCCAGCCCAGTGAGCGAGCCAAGCAGCGGCGCAGGTGAGAGCGATGCCGCCGTCGCTAGCTACACCGCCGAGCAACTAAAGACCCTGCTGAGCGATGCCGACCTGTTCGCGGTCGCGCAGGAGCAGCTAACCCGTCCTGGGATGCCAGAGGA
>JAYUUN010000099.1:0-29796 GCA_043754535.1 Chloroflexota bacterium
GGTACACCAGTGGCAGTCACCCCCATCGTAGTCACCCCCATCGTAGTAGACCAATACAGGGAACTGGTTTCGCCAGTGGTGGCTACCCCACAGCAGTGACTGCATAGGGTATAATTAGAGAAGTTCACGATTTCAAAGGCGGAAGGATGCAGTGCGATGCTAACCGAAGACGAGCGCAAGCAAACGAGGCCACAAGCTGGCGAAGAAGATAGCTATGAGAGCAACGGTAATGGCAACGGCAATGATGCCGCCGTTCGCCCTGCCGGTCGTAGCCGCAGCACCCGCCGCAGCCGCAAGCTGGGTGGCATTCTTGTGGGACGCACCCGCAGCCACGTGCTGGACGCGCAACTAGACCGCCTGCTCCACCTGCTTTCTGCCCTCGGCCCAGAGTTGATCCCGATCAGTGAGGTGGATGTCCTCTGCACTCGTGCTGCCCAGATGATCGCCAAAGGCACGGGCGCAGGGGTGGTAATCTGGCGGGTCAGCCCCAGCCGCCAGGAGTATGAGAAGCTACTACCGGCTAGCGAGCGTCGCTTCATCGCCGCTGGGCTGCACGGCCTCAGCGACCGCCTCTTTACCGCCGTCAATGTGTCGGTGCGCGAGACGGCCAGCGCAGTGCTTGAGAGCGAGGGTGAAGCGGGCCGTGAACCGAAGGGCGAGTTCCACCTGCCGACTGTAGCCTCCTGGTACCAGGGCGCACCAGCCCTGCTACCCAGCTTGAGCGTACTCACCCCCGCCGCCGATGCCGCAGTGGGCGAGACATTGCGGGCCGAGGGGATCGGCACGATCTATTCGCTGCCGCTGCTCAGTGGGCGGCGCAAGCTCGGCACCCTTGACCTCTATTACAAGGGCGAACATGAGTTCACCCCCGGCGAGCAGGAATTGCTCGAAGCGATAGCCTACCAGACCGCGAATAGTATGGAGTACTCCTCCTACCAGGAGCAGGCGGGCCGCAAGACGGCGGAAGCCCTGCTGCTGCGCGAAGTAAGCCAGATGATCAACCGTAGCCTCGAACTGGGCGATACCCTCGATGCGATCCTGATCTCCGTACGCCGCTTGATGTACTACGATGCTGCCGAGATCAGCCTGATGAACCCCGATGGCAAGGCTCTGACCAGGGTTGTGGCCCACAACCTCAGCGGCCTAACAGCGGACAGTCGGGATGCCCACCGCCTCTACCCACTGGATGGCCCTAGCATTACCGCCCAGATCGTTGCCAGTCGCCACCCCTTGCTCCTGGGTGGTCCCGCCGACGAGGAGTACCTGCTCAAGCTCGGCTACTCCGCCCAGAGCGAACCGCTGCGCTCCTACGTCGGCCTGCCGCTGCTGCTTGGTGATACGGTTGTCGGCGCACTGGAACTGGGTAGCGTGCGCGCTCGTGCTTTTACTGAAGATGACGTGCGTATCCTCGGCAACATTGCCGAGCAAGCCGCCACCGCCATCGAAAACGCTCGCCTGCACGAGAACGAAACCCAGCGTAACCGCGAATTGGGCCTCTTGCAAGAGATTAGCCGCAATATCAACGCCAGCCTAGACCTCAATGAGACGCTCAAGACGGTGCTAACTAGCCTGAGCCGCCTGATCACCTCTTATGCCGGGGAAGTAACCATCTACGACAGCACCCGCAATGTGCTTGTTTCGCACATCACCACTGGCACCACCAGCGAGGATAACCTGAGTGCCGAATACGCACTGGATGCGCCAACTTATTCTGGCTGGTTGGGCCGCAACCTCAAACCGCTGCTGATCCGCAAACCCAGTGAGCGGGCGCAGTACGGGATCGTCTCAACTAGCTCGGTGCGCTCATTCATCGGCGCGCCCATGTTGATCGGCAATCGGCTGGTTGGTACCCTGGAGGTGTCCAGTGAGGTTGACAATACTTATGACGAGAGCGACCTTAACCTGCTGCAAGTGGTGGCTAGCCAGGCCGCCAGCGCGGTTGAGAATGCCCAACTCTACGAGCGAACGGACGAACGCCTGACTCGCCGCTTGAGCGAACTGACCGTCTTGCAGCGCATTGGTGAGGAGATGAACTCTACCTTCGACCTCAACGAAATCTTCCAACTGGTGGCAACCGAGGCTGCCCAGGCAACTGGCGCAATGTTTACGATCATTAGCGAGGTTGACGCAGATAACCAGCTGGTCTTCATCCGCTCCTTCTTCGGCGACCTACCTGTGCCGAAAGGGACATCTGTTGGCATACCTATGAAGGAGGGGCTGATCGGGCGGTCACTGGAGATCAGAGGGCCGGTGCTGGTTGACGATGTGCGGCGAGACCCTGACTATCTGGAGTTCATGCCTGAAGTGCGCTCTGAACTGATCGTGCCAATTAACTACGTGGATGAGGTGGTTGGCTTTATTGACCTTAACAGTAGCGAAGTCAGTGCCTTCGACATTGAACACGTCCATTTTATCGAAGCTCTGGCGAACCAGGCGGCTATCGCCATTGGCAACGCCAAAGTCTACCAGGAGCAGATGCGCCAGAGCGAACTGCTCGGCCTACGCGCTAACCAGCTAAACCAGGTCTTGGAGATCGGCAACTCGATCACCCCCGACCGCGACCTCGACGACCTGATGGATCAGGTCGCCAACGCCATCTCGGACACCATCGGCTTCCGCATGGTGTTGGTTAGCCTGGTTGAGGGTGAGGAGGGTAGCTACTTCATGCGTCGGGTTGCCAGTGCTGGTGTGCCAGTGGTGGTCTTTGAGCAGCAGCGGCGCAGAACAGTGCCGGTAGAGGAGACGCTCCGCAGCTACCAGGAACGATTCCGCATCAGCCGCTCCTACTTCCTGCCCTTTGAGGATCAGGGCGATCTGCTCTCCACCACATCTAGCACTGTCACCTTGATGGACACCAGCCACTCCTACAAGGCGGGTAGCTGGCAGCCTGAAGACGCACTTTTCGTCCCACTCTACAGCACTACTGGCGACCTGCTCGGCCAGATTTCAGTGGATGACCCCCTCAGCGGCCAGCGGCCCAGCCGCTCGATGGTTGAAGCCCTCGAAGTGTTTGCCAACCAGGCGGCCAACGCAGTTGAGAATGCCCAACTGTTCCGCCGTTACAGCGAACGGATCACCGAACTGAACGCCTTGAGTTCGATTGGCCGCGACCTGGCCGCCCAACTTGATAGCGACGCGATGGCCGAAGCAGTCTACCGCAGCCTGACCCCGATCATGCCGATTGATGCCTTCCATATTGCCTTGCAAGAGGGCGATAAGATGCGGACAGTGCTGGCAGTAGACATGGGTGAGCGAGTCCTCATGCCCCCACTGCCGATTACCGGGACGCTCAGTGAAGCGGTGCTGCACGACGGTGAGGCGGTGGTGATCAACAGCCAAAATGATGAGGTTATAGAATCGACAGTACTGGTCGGCAGCCTGACCCGCCCACGCTCCTGGCTTGGGGTGCCACTGCGGGTAGGCGACAAGACGCTTGGTGTCCTCTCTGTCCAGCAGTATGGCAACTATGCCTACACCAACCGTGATGTACAACTGTTGACCACTATTGCTAATCAGCTAGCCACCGCCCTGGACAATGCTACCCTCTTTGAGCGCAACCGCCAGCGGGTGGGCGACCTCGCCCAACTAAACGAGATCGGCAGCGATCTCTCTGCTGCCCGCGATGAAGCCCGCCTCTACGAACTAGCCCACAGTAGCGCGATCAAGCTGTTCAACGCCGATGCGTTCATGGTCTTGCGCTACGAGCAGGGGAGTGGTACCCTTACCCCCTCCTTCGTCCGCCGCGCCCAGGACGAGAGTGATAGCTCACCCCAGCCACATAGCCTAGAAATGGAACTGGCGGGGGTTACCCTGCGAACCCGCCGCTCTCTACTGATCGGCAACGTGACCAACCCAGAGGAACTGCCCCTCGGTCTTAGTGGTGAGCAAACACCGGACAGCGACATGATCCCCTGCTCCTGGCTCAGTGTTCCTCTACTCAGTGGCAACGAGGTACTTGGCATCCTTGTCTTGCAGGCAAGCGCAGCCGACAGCTTCACCACCGAGCAGGTGACGTTGCTCACCCTGTTTGTCAATCAATTTACTACTGCCCTGGAGAATGCCTTCCTCTTTGAGCGCGACCAGCAGCGCATCAGCAACCTGGGCATCCTCAACCAGGTGGCCCAAGAGATCACTGCCAACCTCAATGTGAGCCAAATCCACAGCCTGCTGTACAAGGACACCCAGTTGCTCTTTGGTAACGACTCGCTGTCAGTTGCCTTCTACGAGCAGGGCAGTGACAAGATCGATATGGTCTACGTTCACGAGCGGCTAGGTGATACCATCACCCCACCTTACAAGGCTAGCTTGCATAAGTCGATCAGCGGTCTGGTGATCAAAAGTGGTGAGCCGCTGTTGATCGGCGACTCGGAGGATCCAGAGCAGAATCCAATGTTCGGCATCAACGCACGAGTGGGGCCGAAGGAGAAGCGTACCCGTAGCTGGATGGGCGTTCCCCTGTTCCGTGGCGGGTTGGTGATCGGCATGATCAACGTGCAAGCCTATAAGGTCAACGCTTTTAATCAAGAGCAACTGACCCTACTCAGTACCCTGGCGAACCAGGTAGCGACTGCCTTGCAGAACGCCAGCCTCTTTGAACGCAACGAGCGGCGCATCGCCGAACTGGACTCGCTCAACAACCTTAGCCGCATCTTGACGACCAAGCTGGACGCGAAAGATGTGGCCCAGGCCGTCTATGAGCAACTTAATGGTTCGGTGCCAGTGGACTTCTACGCCCTCTCCCTCTACGATGAGCAGGCCGGCACGATCATGCCCGTGCTGGTGCTAGATGATGGTAAGGAAGTAGACTCCCCGCCTATGCCGTTGAGCAACCGCGTCACTGGCTACGTGATCCGCACCCGCCAATCGCTGATGATTGGTGATGTGGAGAACGATGTGCTGCCGCCCAACCTCGAAGTGGTGCATCTTGGGGGTGAGAAGGCTAGCCGTGCCTGGATCGGTGTGCCACTACTGATCGGTGAGCGGGTGCTGGGTACCCTGAGCGTGCAATCCTACCAACCAAACGTCTACAGCCAGAGTGACCTTAACTTCGTCAACACCGTTGCTAGCCAGACCGCTATTGCTCTTGAGAACGTTAGCCTCTTTGCCCAATCGCAGCTGCGGATCGACGAACTGGACTCGCTCAACGAACTAAGCCGGATGCTGGCCGCCAGCATGCACATTGATGCGGTAGCTGTCCTGGTCTACGAACACATGAAGCGGTTTATGGACTTTGACATCTTCATGATGGGTTTGTTTGATGATGCGCGCAATGAGATTAGCTGGCCCTTCGCCCTGGAACAGGGTGAGCGCATGGAAGCCCCTTCGATTGCTCTCGGCGAAGGGATCAGTTCGTGGGTGATCGAGAACGAACGGCCACTGGTAATCGGCGATCTTGAGAATGCCAATGGCCTGGCCGCCACCCTGATCCCCATTCAATATGGTAGCCCCCAGGCCACCCGCTCGTGGGCAGGGGTGCCGATGATGGTCGGGCGGCGAGTGATCGGCATCCTCAGCCTGCAAAGCTACAAGCCCAACCAATATGACGAAGGCAACATCCGCCCGCTGCTCAGTGTAGCAAACCAGGCGGCTATCGCCATCGAGAACGCTCGCTTGTTCAACCAGCGCGAACGCAAAATCGCTGAACTTGCAACCATCAACCAGATGGCTCAGGAGATCAGTTCTTCGCTGCAAATTGACGAACTGTTGCAGGTGATCTACAACCAGGTGACGCAGGTGATCAGCACCCGCAACTTCTTCATTGCCCTCTATGAGGAGAAGCGGCAGGAGATTCAGTTCCGCTTCATGCGTGAGCATGGGCGGCCCGTTCCCCGCGCCCCACGCAGGCTCGGCCCTGGCTTTGTCTCCCAGATCATCGAGACCCGCCAACCGCTGCTGATTAACTACGATACTGCCCGCTACGCTGCCGAGCATGGCTGGGATCACATCGGTGACGCAGCCAAGAGTTGGCTGGGCGTGCCGATGGTGCTGGGCGACCGCGTGTTGGGCGTGATCGCGGTGCAGAGCTACGAGGTAGAGAACATCTACACTGACGACGACCAGGCACTGCTCAGTACAGTTGGTAGCCAGGCAGCTATTGCTATCCAGAATGCTCACCTGTTTGACGAGGCTAGCCGCCGGATCATGATGCTGAACGCCCTCAACGAGATCGGGCGCGTCCTCGGCGCAGTGCTGGACGAGGAGGCGGTGTTCCAAAAGATTTACGAACACGTGAGCCGCTTCTTCGACCTTTCTTCCTTCTATATCGCCCTCTACAAGCGCGAGGAAGGGGTGATCGTCTACCCCTTCATGGTCGAAGACGAAGTGCGGATTGAGAGTGAGGGGCAGACTACGGTGCTAGGCGAAGGGCTGGCGAGCTATGTGATCGCCAACCGCCGCCCTCTGTTGATTGACGACCTTGTTTCGATGAATGACCAGTATGAGAGCTATCATGCCGCCCGCACTGGTACGCACGACGAACGCTCCTGGATGGGGGTGCCAATGTTCCTCGGTGGCGAGGTGATCGGCTTGATTTCTGTGCAGAGCCGCAACATTGGGGCTTACAACCAGGAGGACTTGCAAGCTCTCGGCACCCTGGCCGGACAGGCAGCGGTGGCAATCCGCAACGCCAGCCTGTTTGACGAAATCCGCAAACTCAACTCCACCCTCGAAAGCACAGTAGCCGAACGCACCGAAGCCCTGGCCCGCTCCAACTCGCAACTCACTCAGGAGAAGGATCGCCTGAGCCACCTCTACAATATCAGCCACCAACTCAGCACCAATCTAGACCTGGAAGACATCCTCAATCGCGGGTTGCGGCTGGTTTCTGACGCGGTGGGGGCTACGCGTGGGTCGATCATGGTGGTCGACCCAGCCAACAACTATCTCGTCTATCGCGCTTCGCTCGGCGGGCGGCGAGTGCCAGCGGGCGGCAAGCAAACCCCCTGGAAGATAGGTGAGGGTCTCTCTGGCTGGGCAGTACAGAGCCGCACCAACGTGCTGCTGTCCGATGTGCGTGACGATGCGCGCTGGGACAGGCTGACTGGTTGGGGCGACGATGTACGCAGCTTCATGGCCGTACCGCTGGTCACTGGTTCAGATGTCTATGGCGTGATCAACCTTAGCCACCAGGATGTGGCTTACTTCAGTGAGGATCAACTGCGCCTGGTTAGCACGGTAGCCACCGAGATGGCGATTGCCATGCACAATGCCGAACTCTACAACCTGATCAGCGAACAGGCCGACCAATTGGCGGGTAACCTGCTGGTGCAAGAGCAGGAGACCTCCAAGACGCGGGCGATCCTGGAGAGTATCGTGGATGGTGTGCTAGTGTTCGACCGCAACAACACGATCAGCCTGGTCAACCCTGCCGCCGAGCAAATACTTGGCGTGCCAGCTAGCCAGTTGGTTGGCAAGCAAGTCCCCGACGACCTGCGTGAGATCACCAACGCCAGCCCCGAACTGCTAGACTTGGTGACGAGCGTGATTCGGTCGGCGGGCGAAGGAACTGGCGGCCAAACCAACCTCAGCCGCCGCCGCTTCAACCTCAGCGAACGGATCGTCAACGTAAACATCTCTCCAGTCACCGCCAGCAGCAGTGACACGATGGGTATCGTAGCCGTCTTGCGCGACATAACCCGTGAGGCAGAGGTGGAGATGGAGAAGTCGCACTTCGTCTCTACGGTTTCGCACGAACTCCGCACCCCGATGACCGTAATCAAGGGTAACACAGACCTGCTGCTGATGGGTGCCGCTGGAGTTCTCAGCCCCATGCAGCAGAACATCATGCTGGCGGTCAAGCGCAATGCCGAGCGGATGAAGACGCTGACCGATGACTTGCTGATGGTCAGCCGCATCGAGACGGGCAAGATCGCCCAGTCTATTGACACCAAGTATTACGAGGCAGCCGAGATCGTGGAGTCCACTGCCAGCAACCTGCGTGGACTGGCTGAGGCTAAGGGCCAGAACCTCAGTGTGGATGTGCAGCCCAACCTGCCAGAAGTCAAGGTTGACCGCGCCCGCATCGAGCAGGTGCTGACCAACCTGCTCACCAATGCCGTCAAGTATACACCGAACAACGGCCAAATCCGCGTGCGCTGCCTCCTTGGTAGTAATGGTCGCTCGGTGCAAGTGGACGTGCAGGACAACGGCATTGGCATCTCGGAGAAGGACCAAGAGAAGCTGTTCACCTCATTCTTCCGCACCGACAACCAACAAGCCCGCATCCAAGAGGGTACCGGCCTGGGGCTGGTGATCGCCAAGAACCTGGTCGAGATTCAGGGTGGACAGATGTGGTTGGATAGCACCCTGGGTGCAGGGACGACCTTCCACTTCACTATGCCTGCCTTCGTCGAGACGCTGCCTAACAGCCAAATCGAGCCTCCGTTTGAAGTCGCAGCACGGCAGGGTAACAAGAAGGCTCGCATCCTGGTGGTGGACGACGACCCAAGCGTGACCGACCGCCTGGCCGCTGCCCTGGAAGGCGCAGGCTACGAAGTGTTCAAAGCATATAGCGGGCGTGGGGCCATCGAGATTGCCGCCCAGGAGTTGCCCGATCTGATCACAATGGACATCATCATGCCGCAGATGGACGGCTTCGAGACGATGCGCGCCCTCAGCGAAGACCCCAACTCGGCTGGTATCCCAGTGGTGATCGTCAGCCTGGTGAGCGAACATGAGGAAGGATTCGCCCTCGGCGCAGTGGACTTCCTGCCCAAGCCTGTTGATCAGGCCACCCTGCTCCGTAGCATCGAGCGGGTTCTTATCCATCCCAGTGCCGACAATCCTGGCCGCGTGCTGATCATTGATGACGAGCGTGACGTAGTAGAGGGTCTTGAAGTAGCTCTGCGGAGCTACGGCTTCGATGTTACGGTTGCCTTCAGTGGTGAGGACGGCCTACGTCGGGTTGCCCAGCGGCGGCCCGATGTGATTTTGCTGGATGTGCGGATGCCAGGCGTGGGCGGCACCCAGGTTTTGGAGACGCTTAAGCACGACGAAAGCACCCGTAACATCCCGGTGATAATGCTTACCGCCAGCGTGCCGCTCGCCGATGCCCGCGTGCATATGCTCAAGCTGGGGGCCGAGGAACTGCTGACTAAACCATTCTCCGTCGGCCAGATCGTAGACCAGATCAAGAAGGTGCTGCCGCTTACCGCGACGGCTGCCCCAGATGCGACGAGAGAGGTAAGTAAGTAGTGGAAGAATCATACGTGCTTGGCAACTCCGTTCTGGATCGCCAGCGGCTAGAAACGCAGACGCGGCTGTTCAGCAACTACATCCGTGCCAACGCAAAGCGGCTAGTTGGGGATGAGGTGCATAGCATCCTCGATCTCGGCTGCGGCGAAGGTCAGTTGGGGCAGGTGCTGCGCGAGGTCTACCCTGCTGCGCAATTGGTGGGGATAGACAAGGATGCAGCGGCAATTGGGCGGGCGCGGGAACACGCTGCTAGCCTGCACTTGCAAAATACAGACTTCATCGCTGCTGATGTGGAACAGGAGCTACCCGCTGGCCCCTTCGATTTGGCCTACGCCTCTACGATCATGATGCACACCCACCAGTTGGCGAAGATGGTGGAGCTAGCCCAGGCAGCCCTACAACCAGGTGGCTACCTTTGGGTGAAGGAGGTTTACCCGAAGGTTAGTGAGCCAACCAGCAGTGCCGAGTACAAGGAGTTGAACACGATTCATCCTGGCGGCCCTGGCCTTCGGTGGCTATTACAATGCCAGAGGCCTGTTGCAGAAGATGGAGGGCTTGAGCAAAGCCCAACTTAGTGCTAAGATGGTGCGGATTATCAACGCCGCCAACCGGGCCGAGATCGGTACCCAGCCCTGGAGCAACCTGGTTGCTCGCCGAGCGCAAAAAGTGGTTTGAGAGTCGCACCTGAACCTTGGAGGTAGCCGTCCTAAAATGGCAAAGATATTGGTAGTGGAAGATGAGCCGGATATTCGGATGCTGACCAGCTTCAGCCTGCGCTATGGTGGCTTTGAAGTGGTAGAGGCTGAGAACGGGCAGCAGGCAGTGGAGATGGCTCCCCAGGAGCTACCCGACCTGATCCTGATGGATGTGCGAATGCCAGTAATGGACGGCCTGACCGCCTGCCGCCAGATTAAGGCGATAGCTGCCTTCGCCCACATCCCAGTCGTCTTTCTCTCTGCCCTCGGTCAGGAGTCCGAGATCGCCGAGGGTAAGGAGGCGGGCGCAGTAGCCTACATCCTCAAGCCCTATGTGCCAGAGGAGTTGATCAACCGGGTGCGTAGCTTGATCGCCGAACAAAGCGGCTAGCTGGCTAGCAAGCGGGCGTGCAGCAGTGCGTTCGTGGACAGGGTGTGAACTACACCCCTTCCCCACAAGGGGCGGGGTCGGGGGCGAGGAGTCCAGTTGAGCGCAATCGTCATTGACAATGGGTTGGTACATTACGAGGTGATCGGGCGGGGCAAGCCAGTCATCTTCCTCCATGGCTGGATGGGTTCCTGGCGGTACTGGATGAGTACCATGGAGTCGATCTCGCGGGGCTACCGCTGCTACGCCCTCGATTTCTGGGGCTTCGGCGACAGTGATAAGAACCACCACGACTGTACCCTGACTGATTACCTCGAACTGGTAGACAAGTTCATGGATCGCATGGGCCTGATCGACGCGCCGGTAGTCGGCCATTCAATGGGTGGCACCATCGCTATGCGCCTCAGCCTCGAATACCCCCATCGCGTCAGCCGCCTCGTCACCGTCGGCAGTCCTGTGGTGGGGAAGTCGGTTACGCCCCTGTTCAAGATGGCTGCCAACCGCACGCTCAACCGTCTGGTGCGCTCCAACTCGGTTGCCACCCTCAACAAGCCGCTGCTGCAACGCTGGATCGCCACCAACTGGCAGGTCTGGTACAACGAAATCCTGGAGGATATGGCGAAGGTGACACCAGAAGCCAGCCGCCAGAGCATGGAGTCACTGGTCAGCACCGACCTGCGCGAGGAGCTACGCAACATCAAGGTGCCAGTGCTGGCGACGCACGGTGGTGATGATGAGGTGGTCAACCCCGACCAGATTCAGTTCTTCCAGAATGGCAAGGGGCCACGCCACGTGCGGACGCATATCTTTCCTAAGTCGCGCCACTTCCCCATGCTGGACTCGCCCGCCGACTTCAACCGCCTTTTGCTCGACGCATTGAACGAATGACGTTCGGTGCTGCTTGCCCGTTGTCATGATCGCGCAAAACAGGAGGAAGCGATGATCATCCCTGAGACGCACTCTGACCTGCTCGCGCTGCCGCTGCTGGCCCACGTCGCTACGCTCGGCCCACAGGGGGAGCCGCAAGTCAACCCGGTCTGGTTCGCCTGGGACGGCCAGTACATCAAGCTCACGCTGACACGTCACCGCCAGAAGTATCGCAACCTTGAGCGCGATCCCCATATCGCCCTCTCCATTGTTGACCCAGCGAACCAGTTCCGCTATCTGGAACTGCGTGGGGTTGTTGAGCAGGTAGAGGATGACCACGACCTGGCCTTCATCAACGGCCTGGCCCAGCGGTACATTGGCCGCGACTATCCCTGGCACCGCCCAGATGAGCAGCGGATCATCCTCTACATCCGCCCACTGCACAGCAGCATGATGAACGCTGGCCGTCGCACCAGCGGCAAGTAGTCAGCACGCATCCGCCGCCAGCCCCCTGTCACAATCGCCTGCGCCTCGGCCTGCTACTGACGATCCTGCTGGTGGGCGTTGGTGGGCTGCAACTACTAGCCGCCCGCCTTGAGCAGCAGCAGGGGCAAGCAGCGCAGATTGCCCTTGCCCATCAACGGCAGGCTGTCCGCTATGCTGCTAGCCGCGACTACCAGGCCGCTGCGGAGGAGTACGCCGCCGCCCTACAAGCTAACCCCACTGCCGCCGCTCAACTGCACTTCGACTTGGCCGAAACCCAGCAACAAGCGGGTGAGCTGAGGTCCGCGATCCACGAGTATGCCGCCGTGCTAGCCAGCGAACTGGATGACGACCCTCAGCAGCTACGGGCCGCCGCCGCCCTGCAACTTGGCAGGCTATACCTGCGTAACGGAGAGCTAGCCCACTCTTTGGACAGCTATGCCCATGCGCTGGCGATCCAGCCAGACAACGCGGAGTTTTATGAGGAGCGTGGCGACGCATACCTGCGGCTGGGCCAGCACGAAGCAGCGTTGGCCGACTACCTGGCGGCCCGCAACCTCTACGGCGTGCGCTTGCAGAGCGGCGGCACAGTCTACCTGACCGACAGGATAGAGGATCGCTTGCTGCGTAAGCTGCACGTGTTGGGGGCATGGTTAGCGAACGGTAGGTGTGATGAGGAGCGAGGGCTGCTGCGGCTGCCCACTACCCCTCCGTTGAAAGCTGGTGCTGTTTTGTTATCTAGGCTATTGCTGCCTGCGCTTCCTTCGCAAAGACCAGCTTGCCATCCTGGGCATCCACCTGGATCGTGTCGCCCTCGTGGTAGCCACCTTGCAGGGTGGTGAGGGCTAGCGGATCGAGTAGCCGCCGTTGGATCGTGCGCTTAAGCGGGCGTGCGCCGTAATTGGGGTCGAAGCCTTCGTTTGCCAGCAGTTGCCGCGCCGCCGCTGTTACCTCCAGCCCCAGCTTGCGTTCGGCTAGCCGCTTGCGGACACTCGCTAGCTGGATGTCCACGATCTGGCTCAGTTCGGCGAGTGTCAGTTGGTTGAAGATTACAACCTCGTCGATGCGGTTGAGGAACTCTGGGCGAAACTGGTCGCGTAGTGCCTCGGTGATCTCCTCGCGCATCTCCTCCGCCGCCTGGCCGCCGCTAATGTACTGGCTGCCAACGTTAGAGGTCATGATCACCACGGTGTTCTTGAAGTCTACTGTGCGCCCCTGCGAGTCGGTCAGTCGCCCGTCATCCAATACTTGCAGCAGGATATTGAACACGTCTGGGTGCGCCTTCTCAATCTCGTCTAGCAGCAGGACGCTGTAGGGGCGACGGCGCACCGCCTCCGTCAACTGGCCGCCTTCCTCGTAGCCGACATAGCCGGGCGGCGCACCAGTCAGGCGCGACACCGCGAACTTCTCCATGTACTCGCTCATGTCGATCCGTACCATCGCGTTCTGGTCATCGAACATGAACTCCGCAAGCGCGCGGGCTAGCTCTGTCTTGCCTACCCCCGTTGGGCCGAGGAATAGGAAGCTACCCAGTGGGCGGTTAGGGTCTTGTAGGCCAGCACGGGCGCGGCGGATTGCATTGGCGACCGCGCTGATCGCCTCCTCCTGCCCGATCACTCGTAGGTGCAGCCGCTCCTCCATCCGCAGCAGCTTGGCGACCTCACCCTCCATCATGCGGCTGACTGGCACACCCGTCCACTTGGCGACGATCTCGCTGATGTCCTCCTCGGTTACTTCCTCCTTCAACAAGCGGTTGCCCCCGCCGCTCACGATGGCGGTCTCAGCCCCCTGCAACTGGCGGTTGAGGTCGGGTAGCTGGCCGTATTGGATGCGGGCAGCCCGCTCAAGGTCATAGGCGCGGGTAGCCTGCTCAAGCTCCAGGGTGGCCGCCTCAATCTGCTCCTTCAGTTCGCTAACCTTGCCCAGTGCCTCTTTCTCGCCTAGCCAGCGGGCGCGCAGTTCGGCGGCCTGCTCCTTGAGGTTCGCCACTTCCTTCTCGATGCGCCCCAGCCGCTCCTGACTGGCGGTGTCGCGCTCCTTCTTCAGAGCCTCACGCTCAATCTCCAACTGATTGATGCGGCGATCTAGTTCGTCAATCTCGGTCGGTTTGCTGTCAATCTCGATCCGCATCTTGCTGGCCGCCTCGTCGATCAGGTCTATTGCCTTGTCGGGTAGGAAGCGGTCGGTGATGTAGCGGTTGCTGAGGACGGCAGCCGCCACCAGTGCGGAGTCGGTGATCCGCACCCGATGATGCACCTCATAGCGTTCGCGCAAACCGCGCAGGATGCTGATCGTGTCCTCCACCGTTGGCTCATTGACCATCACTGGCTGGAAGCGGCGTTCCAGGGCAGCATCCTTCTCAATGTGCTTGCGGTACTCGTCCAGGGTGGTCGCACCCACGGTGTGCAATTCTCCCCGCGCCAGCATCGGCTTGAGCATCTGGCTGGCATCCATCGCACCTTCAGCGGCCCCCGCCCCGACGACGGTGTGTAGCTCGTCAATAAAGAGGATGATCTGCCCAGCAGAGTCGGCTACCTCTTTGAGGACAGCCTTCAGCCGCTCCTCAAACTCGCCACGATATTTCGCCCCTGCCACCAGTGCGCCGAGGTCCAGCGAAACCAGGCGGTGGCCCTTCAGCCCCTCTGGTACGTCGCCAGAGACAATGCGGCGGGCGAGGCCCTCTACGATAGCCGTCTTGCCCACCCCAGGCTCGCCGATCAGCACGGGATTGTTCTTGGTGCGGCGGCTGAGTACCTGGATCACCCGCCGAATCTCCTCGTCGCGGCCAATCACCGGGTCGAGCTTGCCAGCGGTGGCGCGGGCAGTCAGGTCTACGCCGTAACGTTCGAGAGCCTGGTACTTGGCCTCCGGGTTCTGGTCGGTGATGCGCTGGCTGCCACGGATCACCGGCAAGACCTGCGTAACCGCCTCGGCTGTTACCCCCAGCGAACGCAGCACCTCTGCCGCTGGGCTAGCGTCGCGCCCGCTGGTTGGCTGCACTGTGATGCCTAGTAGCAGATGCTCCGTGCTGACGTACTCATCCTTGAGCTTGTCAGCCTCACCCTGCGCTGCCGCCAGCACCTTGCTCAACTCTGGCGAGGCATACATCTGGCTACCGCCGCCGTAAACCTTCGCCTGCTTAGTCAGGTCGGCGTTCAGCCTGCCGATCACTACGCCTGGCTCTACGTTCAGCTTCGCCAAAATCTGGGGTACCAGACCCTCCTCCTGCTCAGCAAGCGCGAGTAGCAGGTGGTCGGGTGAAACCTGCGAGTGCTGGTTGCGCTGGGCGATCTCCTGGGCGGTCGAGATCGCGGCCTGCGCCTTCTCCGTATACTTGTTCATGTTGATGCTCATTACACAAACCTCCTGCACAACCTTTATCTGTCACAAGTATAGCACAGGTGAGGTTGGAGCGGAGTAAGAGGCCAGTTAGAGCATGGTTAGACTTGAGCCTTGCGCTATCAAGGTTGCTGCCCCGCCCGCTGTGCATTTTTTGCTGCTTACAATCGCCCCAGCCTGCAGAGTTCTGCTACGTGCCTGTGGGAGAGGCTGTGCCTACGCTGCCCTGCGCTGAGCGTGGTAGAGGGTGGCCGCCATCAGGTGCTTGCAGTAGCGGTTGCCGCGCTGGTGGTCGGGACAGGTGCAGTTCTGGCGGTCGAGGTCTACGCAGTAGTGCTGCCGACCAGTCACTACGTAGAGGCCCGGCAGCACCGTTGCTGTCACCTTGCCCGCAGCCACCAGGGCAGCAGCCCGCTCTGCCTTGACCCGTACCATATTATTTATCCATTCCATAGTGCTTGCCATTCGTTTTCCCCTTACCCCTCTATCCTGGCCTGCGTCCAATTTAGAACAATTGTACCACATTTAGGGCCAAGAAGCAACTACTGGGCAGGGTTTTACGGCTCGCAGTTGGCGAACTGGTACTGAGCTAGCAGCGTGTAGCGGACTGCCAGCAGATGAGAACAACAGGGCTAACTTCTTCTATAGCAGGAGCTAGCCATCCATCTGCCTGCTAGCTACTTGTTCTTCTGTCGCTCCGGGGTAGAGAGACCCTGATCTATGAGGGTTTGCCAATCGTGGCGGCGGCTGAGACGGGCAGCACGCTCCTGCTCTTGCTTAATGGTGCGCCAACCAATCAAGGCGAGTAGGGCGTAGGGCCAGCTACCGTAGCGAGCGAGGTCAACCACACGCTCGATCAGCAGACGCACGAGAGTGAGGGGGTTGAGGATTGCCAGTGGTCGGTTGGCGGTCAATCCACCACGATTGATGTTCGCCTCCTGCTGCTTGATCTTGTGCTGCTTCTTACCCTTCTGTTCAGCTTGCAGCCGAATCTTATCGCGTTGCTGCTGTTCCTTACGTACTTCCTGGTCGATCTTGCCGGGCATCAGCGTTTACCTCCAGATCGGGATTGCGAACGAAACCGAGCGGTCGCAGCCGCTCTGCTATTGGTGGATGGGTGTAAAAGAGGAGCTTGACCCAGCGGGGTGGCTCCAACTCGCTAAGGCTCTGGCCCGCCAGCTTGAGCAAGGCGTGGCCGAGAGCTATCGGCTTACCTACCAGTTGCACAGAATAACGGTCGCATGCACTCTCTGCCGCCCGCGAATAGGCATTGAGCAGGGGTAGAGTAAGGATAGCGAGGGCAGCCAGCAACAATGCTATCAGCGGCAAAGCGGCAAGGTCAGTCAAACCCGCATAGCCGAAGGTCGGCACGGCCCAACGCAGCAATACGTCTGCAAGATAGAGGCCAACAAAGATCAGCCCGCTCTGCAATGCAAGGCCGATCAATATGTGGTTGTAGACCTGGTGGCCCAGTTCGTGGCCCATCACTGCCTCGATTTCGTCCGCCGAGTAATGAGCCAGCATAGTATCGCTGACGATGATCCGCCTGGTCGGGCCGAGACCCGTCAGCCCAGCATTGGCCGCCTGCGTCTTGCTGCTAAACTCCACCTCATAGACAGCGCGTACTGGCTTGCCCGCCCGTTCGCTCAGGGCCAGCAGGCGCACGAGCAATGGGCCGGTTAGGGGCTTGAACTTGTAAAAGAGGGGGAGCAGGAAAACCGGGAAGATCAGGGTGAAGAAGACCATGCAGGCAGTTGCGCCAAGAGCGGTCAGCAGCCACCACCAGCCACCCGCAATGTGTAGCATCAACTGTGCGCCCTCCACCGCGATCACCAGAACGACCAGGGTGAGTAGGGTCGCTTTTGCATAGTCAGCCCACCAGCCAGCGGGCGGCTGGTGCGACTGCCCGAACTGGCGTGGCAAGCGGTAGCCAGCCCAGTAGTCCAGTGGCAGGCTGATCACCGCATAGAGTGGAAAGAGGATGCTGATGTAGAGCGCAGTTGCCAGCGGCCACCAGCCCAGCGCAGCGACGAACCCAGCCAGCCAGCGGGCGGGGCCGAATAGGAGAGTGACGACGAAGGCAAGGGCAAGTAGCTGCCCTGCGAGTCCCCCCCTGCGGCGTAGGCTGGCGTAGCGGTGTGCCTGCTGCTGCTGGGCGTAGGGGTCAGCGATTGTTGCCGGGGCTACGTTGTCCATCGGCTGTTCCATGTTGGCAAGATTATCACCTGCAACGGCTGCTGTCAAGCGTAGTCAGGACTGACTTTTTCATGCACTTTACATACCATTGCACCCGGCTTTTGTGGTATAATCAGCCTATAGCGGCGTACTATAACCCGCTGCCATTGGCCTGTGCCAGCCACCGGAGAGTGATAAGAGCGGCCCTGGCCCATTACTTTAAGCGCAGAACATAAGGCTAGCTAAAAACAGAATTGGTTATCCACTAGGAGCGAAGGAGGAGAGAACGATGGCTGACGCAGCACTCCAACTACTGGAGCGTGGCCGCCGCATCCGGCTGTTGAGCATGGTCAAGGCGGAAGGCTATGCCCCCCACCCCCAGCAGGACGTGGCGGGCCTCGACGTACACACGGGTGATGCGGACTGGTTCCTGGCGAACATCTCCTGCCAGGCTGCCTGCCCCGCCTACACCGATGTGGCCCGCTATATTGCTCACATCGCCACCGAGAACTACGACGCAAGCTACAGGATTAACCTCGAAGACAACGTGTTCCCTGCCATGCTGGGCCGCATCTGCGCCCGTCCCTGCGAACCGGCCTGTCGGCGTGGTCGGGTGGACAAGCCGATTGCGATCTGCTGGCTCAAGCGCGTTGGTAGTGATTACCGCACCAACAAGAACCTGCCCAATGCCCCTGAGCGTACCAAGCCGCAGAAGGTGGCCGTGATCGGCTCTGGCCCAACCGGGCTGGCTGCTGCCCGCGACCTCGCCCGCATGGGCTACGGCGTGGTTGTCTATGAGGCTCTGCCGATCCCTGGGGGGATGTTCACCTGTGGTATCCCCGCCTGGCGGCTGCCCCGCGACGTAACCAAGTACGAAATCGACGACTTCTTCGCTGCCCTCGGTGTCGAGATCAAGCTTGGCGTGGCAGTGGGCAAGGATGTTACAGTGCAGCAGTTGATGCAGGAATACAGCGCAGTGCTACTGGCTGCTGGCACGCAGGTGCCACAGGAGATGCAAATCCCTGGCGAAGACAAGAACCTCAACGGCTTCTACTACGGCCTACCGTTCATGGAGAAGATTAACCTGGGTGAGGAGGTGGAGATTGGCCGCAAGGTAGTAGTGATCGGCGGCGGCTTTACCGCGATGGATTGCTCGCGCAGCAGCCTGCGCCTGGGTGCGGAGAAGGTCTACGTGATCTATCGGCGCAGCCAGAACGAGATGTCCGTCTACGAAGAAGAAGCGGCAGAGGCGGCCCATGAGGGGGTCGAATACCTGTTCCTCGTTACTCAGACTGAGATCATCTATGACGAGGCGGGCAACATCAGCGGCCTCAAGTGCATCCGTAATCGGCTTGGTGAGCCAGACGCGAGTGGCCGCCGCGCCCCGGTGCCAATCCCTGGCAGCGAGTTTGTGCTAGATGTAGACACTGTGATCGCTGCCACCGGCCAGAACGCCGACCCCAACATCCCCGGTAAGGAACTAGGCGTAGTCCTCAACCGCAGCAAGGTGAAGATCGACCACAACACCTATATGAGCAGTGTTCCTGGCCTGTTTGCTGCTGGCGACTACACCGAGGGCGCACGCAACGTAATTAGTTGCGTAGCCGACGGCCACAAGGCGGCGATCAGCATTGACCAGTGGCTGCAGAACGTACAGCCAGAGCCGGTCGTGCTACGCTCGCGTTTCAGCCTCGCACCGCAATTTGAGAACGTCAGCGACTACCACCAGCGCGTTTCGCAGCTCATTGCGGTCAGCGAGAAGCAGCGGGTAGGCCGTCCCCGCACCCTGGGCGACGCGCTCAATCGGGTCAGCGCAATGGATGCCTTCGCCAATTCGACGGCGGAGAAGCACTACGAGCCGGTTAGCATCTGGAGCCGCACCACTACCGAACGTCGCCTGGAAGTGGGTGACGACTACGATGTGACCGAGCGGCAGGAGATGCCCCAGCTTGACGTGCCGCAGCGTGGCAGCCTGACCCGCGAAGTGGAGCTTGGCTTCACCCGCGATGAGGCTTTCCAGGAGGCGAAGCGGTGCCTGCAATGCCAACTCAACATCTTCCTGGACGGCAATATGTGCATCCTCTGCAACGCCTGCATTGACATCTGCCCGCCCCGCGTGCTGCTGATGGTGCCATTTGACAGCCTCGACACGGTAAATGGCGACCCCGATCATGGCCTGCTAACCACCTCGCTGGGCTGGCGTGACGGCGCAGCGATGTTGATCGACGAGTCGCTATGCATCCGCTGTGGCCTCTGCATCGAAGTCTGCCCGGTGAACTGCATTACCATGCAGCACTTTGAGCCAGAAGTGGTGCTGATCAACCAACTGAGTGCCGCCGAGCAAGCCCAGCCTTCGGTCGCCAACCTGATCGCGGGCAACCGCGTGCTGGCGGTCGGCTAAGGGCTGGTAGCTAGAGACACGTAGCGGGGGCGCATCCACTGTGGATGCGCCCCCTTTTTGCCGCTGATCAACTACTCCACTATAGCAGCTTGCCGTCGTCGTGGGCGAGGACGAGCGGACGCAGCAGCTTGATTGGCGGGCTACCGAAGGAGAGGAAGCGGTCATGGAAGCCTTTGCGGTCGTAGCTGTCCCCTTGCTCCTGCTGGTAATCAGCCCGCAGCTTGAGGATCATCAGCTTGCCGAGGTTGTAGGCGAAGTAGCCGGGGTCGAAGGTGCCGCGCACTGCCTCGGCTCGCCCGGTCGCCTCCTCCATGTAAGCATCTGCCACAAACCTGCTGGTTGCCTCGTCCACCGAGAGGCCGTTGACGTGCATATTGATTGCGTTGACATAGCGCACGTTACGCACCAGGGCTTCCAGCAGTTGGGCGATCTCCAGCTTCACCCCGAACTCTGCCTTGCCGTAGCCAGCCTCGGCGATCATCATCTGTTCGCAATAGTGCGCCCAGCCCTCGACGTAGGTGGTGGCACGGAAGACCTTGCTAGCCCGGCTAGGGGCGTTCTTCATGTGTAGGAAGTTGACGTAGTGGCCGGGATAGGTTTCGTGTACCGAGATGTCGTCCAGGGTGTAGCGGTCAAACTTGGTCAGCCACTCATCTTGCTTCTCTGGCGGCCAGGAGGGATCGGGCAGGGTGAGATAGTAGAAGGCCTGGTCGGCGACCTGCTCGAAGGGGCCAGGCGACGACATAAAGGCAAAGGCCCAGCGCATGTAGGGAGGGGTTTCCTCGACCAGGGCGCGCACCTCGCTCGGCACGCTGACGATCTGCTCGTCTAGCAGGAACTGGCGGATGCGCTCCAGGCTGGCACGGGTTTCCTCGATCAGCCGCTCGCTGCTGGTATGCTCGCGGCCCATCTCGGCCACCACTGTGCGCAGGTCGTGGCCCGCGAAGTGTAGGCTAGCAAGCTCAAGCAGGCGCGCCTTGTTGCGGGCCAGGTCGGCTTCGCCAATCGCCAGCACCTCGTCCAGTGGCAGGTCTACCATCTCATAGGCCCATAGCAGCTTCTGGTAGCGGTCGCGGCCAATGGCAAAGTCGTCGCTGACGTTCTTCTCCATACGGTGCAAGAAGGTAAGGAAGTCCTTGAGGGCCATCACTGCGTTGTCACGGGCAAGATCAAACTGCTTCATCAACTCCTTGTCGTTGACAGCCATCACCTGTTCGGTCAGCTCGCCTTGCAGGTAATGCACCTGCCCGCCGAACATACCAAGAGCAGTAGTCAGCACTGGGCGGCTGAGGGCTGGCTTGAGGTTGGCGCGAGCAGCATCCAGCACGCCAGGGATCGCCTTCAGATGCTGCACCAGTCCAGCTACCCGCTCTGGCAAGGGCGCATAGTTGCGCTTGACGTAGTTGCTCACCCCAATCTGCCAGTTGTAGATCATCGGCATGGTTGCGGCTGCGTCCATGTCGGCCATCTGGAAAATCTGCTGACCCGCACTGAACTTTACCAAACCGAGGTCGTAGCGACCCAGCCGGTCTAGCTGGTTCTCATCCACCGCAGCGGCTCGCTGCAAGAACTCGTGTAGGTAGGCCAGCCGCCGCTCTATCCCCTCGCGGCTAAGGTCTGCCACCTGCCCATCATACTGGTGCAGGCCAGACGCTGCTGCGCTGACTGGGTTGGCAGCGAAGAACTCGGTGGTGAACTCCTCGACCAACGCCGCGCACTTGTCGGCTTCGCTCATGGTTGCCCTCCATTAGACAATGATATAAGTTACCATCCGCATTTTAGCACAAACTAGCCTGCAACACCAGCGGCCAATGCTGTATAATAACAAGGGTTCAAGTCACCTAGCTACTTATGACCTGCCTGGGGCAGCAATGGAGGATTATTGATAAACACCACGAACGCCCAGTCTGGGAATGCTGCTATCCAGCGACTTTTTTGGATTGGATTCGGCTGCTTCATCGCCTTCATAGTGGTCTACTTGATCCGCAACCCAACTCCAGAAGGACCTAACCCCCACTATGTCTACCTGGCCGACTCGTTCCTCCATGGCCGCCTGGACATAAATGCGATCAACAGCAAAGCCTACGACATCAGCTATTATCAGGGCCAACGTCAAATCCCTTTCGGTGCCTTGCCAGGGGTGCTGATGATGCCGTTCGTAGCCTTGTTTGGGCATGGCTTCCACCAGGTCTACATGGTCTACATCCTGAGTGGGATTAGTGGCTGGATACTGTGGCTGCTGCTTGGCAGCCTGGGGGTGGTTAGTTCGGCTCGTACCTGGCTAGCAGCCTTGCTCTTTGTCAGCTCACCCTACCTCTACAACTTTCTACTTGACGGCCCCTGGCCCTTGCAGCACGCGTTGACCATGACTACTACGCTGCTTGCGATCTACATTGTGCTGCACCAGCCACTAGCCGATCTGCGCTGGCGGGCATGGCTGCTGATCGGCCTGTTGGTAGGCTGTAGCCTGCTCAACCGCTATGCGGTCGTCCTCAGCCTGCTTTTCTTCCTCTGGCTGCTGGTAGAGGAGGGGCGGATGTTGCGCTGGCCCTTGCGTCGTTACCTCGTCCCCTTGAGCGGGATGGGCCTGGGCGTAGGCCTGTGCCTGGCGACTTTCATGCTCTTTAACTACGCTCGTTTCGATAACCCTTTGCAGACTGGCTTCAGCCTCTGCGACTGGCCCCCAGCACAGCGGGCTGCTTACAACCAGGGCTTCTTCAGTCTCGCCCATGTGCCAAAGAACCTGCTTTCCGCCTTCCTGAGTGGCCCCATACCAACTACAGCCTTCGGCCCTAGCCTGGCCCACCCGGTGCTACCTTTTCCCTGGATACAGCCTAATCCCTGGGGGATGTCGTTGTTCCTTACTAGCCCTGCCCTCCTCTACGCCTTTCGTAGTGGCCTCGACACCCCGCTCAAGCGCGCTTGCTGGGCAACCACGGTGTTGCTCTTTGCTACGCTGATGTTGTATTTCTGGTCTGGTGTTCCTCAGATCGGCTATCGCTACGCACTGGACTTCTTCCCCTTCCTAATTATCCTGCTTGCGCTGCAATGGCAGATGGGCGTAAGTACCTTGGGCCGCTGGCTGATCCTCGCTGGTGGCTTGTTCTGTAGCTGGTGTCTACTCAGTATCCAACTTAGTAGTCCCTAATCGTAAGTGGCACCGCGATATCCTTCACCTACGGCGCAGCAGCAGCACGCCGAGGCCAAGCGCGCCCATCAGCCAGAGCGCACGCTTGCGACCAGGGTGCTGCTCAAGCAAGGTAGTGTAGGGGCTACTCTTGACCGTCATCTGCCCAAAGTCACCCTCCACTCGCCCCACGCTGTCCACTCCTGCGAACAGGTTGTCTACCCCATCATCAGGCCGGTCAGTCTGCTGCATCTTGAACATAATGCCGCCCGCTTTCATCAGCCAGTCGTTGAGGCTAGGGCTGAAGTGTTCACCGATCTCCACCAGTTTCGACATCCCGCCCACGCTGAGGTCGCGTCGCGGGTTCTCGGCGGCGAACACAATGCTGTCTGCTACCAACTGTGGTGGGTAGACAGGCGGGATCGGCTGGGGCTTGACTCCGGTCTTGCTGCGAGCATGGTTGAAGAAGGGAGTGTTGATCGAGGCGGGCTTGATTACAGTGATCGTGATCCCCTTCTGCGCCTGCTCAAGCTCCATGCGAATGCCCTCACTGAAGCCAATCACCCCACGCTTGGACGCACTGTAAGCTGCCTGCAAGGGGACGGAGCGTTCGCCCAGGCCAGAGGCGACGTTGATAATCGTCCCTCCACCCTGCTGCTCCATGTATGGTAGGATCGCCTTTGTGCCGAACATCACGCCCAGTAGGTTGACGCGGATCACCTGCTCAAGCTCGTCCGCCTCAAGCTGGTCAATCGTGCCGTAGATCGCAACCGAGGCATCGTTCACCCAGGTGTCCACCCGGCCAAAGTGGTTGATTGCCTCCTTAGCCAAATGCTCTACCTGCATCCAGTTGCTCACGTCGGTGACGACTACGTGCGCCCTGCTGCCCTCGCTCTCGATCAGGGCGGCCACCTCGCGCAAAGCAGCCTCGCTGCGCGAAGCTAGCACCACGTTTGCCCCCAGCTTGCCAAAGGTCAAGGCAGTGGCACGCCCAATCCCGCTTGATGCACCTGTGATCACTACCGTCTGCCCACTGATTGGTCTAGGCATCTTCGTTTCTCCTTAGCAAAAGGGCGAGTCCACTGACCCGCCCCTACTTTGTTCCTGTCCTGCTCTCCGCCCCTTAAGTCAGGTAGCAGGTAGCTATATGATCTCGCCCTCGGCGGCGTTGTGGCTGGCTGGTTCACCGCTCAACGAGCTTGGCGAGTCCAGGTGCGCCCCACGATCCACGCCCACTCCCAAGCGGTAGGATAGCTCACCGCCCAACCAGGCTGTGCTGAGCGACAGACCACCCGCCAGCAGAGCAACAGCGATGGCGGCTGCTCCTGGTTGTGTTGGCTTGCCACGCCGTAGCAGCCAGCTAGCCCCGAACAGTCCAATCACCGCAAAATTGCCGAGGCCATGAATCATACCCACCGACTTCGCCCGCGTGCCGTCTGGGATGTGCAGCCAGTCGTTACTGCCAAACGGTGCAGCCACCATGCCGCCAACCAGGCCAGAAACCAACATCCAGTACGAGACGGTTGCCAGTTCCTTCTTCTTCGTTGCCAGGTAGGCCATGTCGAAGATCAGCGAGCTGGAAAAAAGGCCGAGGGGAAAGACGATCAGCATAGGGTGGATCGGATGGCCGACGATCTTGGTTTTGCTCTCCATTTGCTACTCCTTTGCTTAGTTCATCGCTGCCATCTCGTGGCAGGAGTCGGCACAGATACGGCACATCTCGGCACAGGTCTGCATCCACTCGTCATCATCCGCCAGTTGCTCACAACTCTCGGCGCAGGCGGTGCAGACAGCAGCACAGAGGTCACAGGCTTGTGGGTGGAAGCTGGAAGCCCGCGTCATGAAGTCGGCACTGAGCAGGCAGACTTGCGCGCAATCTAGCAGCAAGCGGATGTGGGCTGAGTTGGCGTGCGATCCACCCATCTCCAGGCAGTGGGCCACCGTCTCCAGGCAGATGCGGTGGCAGTCCTGGCAGTTGGAGATACACTGTTGGATCAACATATCCTCGCTGCTCATACTGGTACTATCCATCTCCGTCCTCCTCTGGTTGTCTTAAACCAGATAGTCAGCACGGATCGTACCAGCGGGTGCGGAGCGTCAGCTAGTTCTGCATCCCACTACCGTTGAGCGGCCCAAGCGCACTGGTGTAGGGAACGGTGGCCTCCAACTCGCCTGCCTTACCGTTGCCGTTGCTGTGAGCGTTGCTGTGGCCGTTAGGGTGTCCATTGCCATTGCTGACTGGCAGGCTAAGTGGTAGGGCGACATTGCGAACTGGCGTGACTGGCAGGGCCACTGGCTGATCGAAGGTTGCACTCTCCGCAAGCTGCTTGCCAGTTAGCTTGTTGTAGAGGGTGAGAGCCTGAGCAACAACCTGATCCATGTTGTAATACTTGTAGGTCGCCAACCGCCCGGCGAAGTGTACACCCACTGTGCTGTCAGCCAATACCTTGTACTGCTTGTATAGCTCGGCGTTCTCTGGGTTTGGCACGGGGTAGTAGGGGTCACCTTCGGCCTGCGGGTACTCGTAGACGATGCTGGTCTTGCGGTGGGTCTGCCCAGTCAGTTGCTTGAACTCTGTAATGCGCGTATACTCGTAATCGTTAGGATAGTTAACCACCGGCGCATCTTGGTAGCGTTCAGTTTCATGTGTCTCGAAGCGGAACTCCAACGAACGATAGGGTAGCTTGCCGTAGCGCAGGTCGAAGAACTCGTCCACCGGGCCAGTGTAGATGATCTCGCGGTAGGGGAGTATGCCATTCAGTTCGCGCCAATCAGTGTTGAGCATGATCTTGATGTTTGGATGGTCCAACATCCGCTCGAACATCTTGCTATAGCCATGTAGCGGCATTGCCTGATAGGTGTCGGTGAAGTAGCGGTCGTCACGGTTGGTGCGGGTCGGCACTCGGCTGGTGACACTAGCATCCAGTTCGCTGGGGTCGACCCCCCACTGCTTGCGGGTGTAGTTGCGGAAGAACTTCTCGTAGAGTTCGCGCCCCACCCGACTGACTACCACATCCTCGGAGGTGCGAATCTCAGCCCGCGGTTCGGCGACACTAGCAAGGAAGTCTTCTACCTGGAAGGAGGTGAGGTTGAGGCCGTAGAGACCGTTGATCGTGTCCAGGTTGATCGGCATTGGCAGCAGTTGCCCGTCCACCATTACCTTGACGCGGTGTTGGTATTGCCGCCAGGCGGTGAAGCGGGAGAGGTAGTCAAACACATTCTTGGCGTTGGTATGGAAGATGTGCGGTCCATACTTGTGAATCAGGATGCCATCTTCGTTGTAGTAGTCGTAGGCGTTGCCGCCAATGTGGTTTCGTATGTCGCAGATTAGAACACGTTTGCCTGCGCCTCGTGCCAGCCGCTCGGCCAGTACGCTGCCTGCAAAACCAGCCCCAACGATAAGGTAGTCGAACATTACCAATTTCCTCCTGTTGGAATGATGACAGTCTACTTTTACTGCCTTGATTCGTTTGTTCCACCTTTGCGGACTGCGGTGTGCGCTTAGTGGCTGGTGGCCCCGACTGGGGCAGCATGACGGGCGAGGACGAGTGTGTTGATCAGGTCGCGCATCTCGGCCCAGGTACGCTCCCAGGATAGCTGGGCCAGGAAGGGGTCTACCTTGCTCAGACGTGCCGCCCGATCCTCCTGCAATGCCTGCTCAACAGCAGCTACGAACTCGGCCACCGTCTCGGCAATCTGTACCAGCCCGCCCTCACCATAGGGCCGTATCACATCGCGGATCGGGGTGGAGACCACTGGCTTGCCTGCTGCCAGATACTCCGGCGTTTTGGTTGGGCTGATGAAGCGGGTAGACTCGTTGCGGGCGAAAGGCAGCAGGGCTACGTCCCAACCCGCGATGTATGCGGGCAACTCTGCGTACTTCTTGCCACCGGGGTAGTGGACGTTCGGTAGGTGAGGTAGGCTGGCTGGTTCGATCTTAACTACGGGGCCTAGCATCACCAAATGCCACTCTGGGCGTGCCTCGGCTACCCCGCGCACTAGCTCGATGTCGAACCGCTCGTCGATCACGCCAAAGAAGCCGAGGCGGGGATGCGGGATCGCCGCCTGGTCTTCGGGGTCGGCCTGTGGCTGCCGAGCAGCGGCAAAGTGTGGTACATCCACACTGCTGGGGAAGGGGTAGACGCGGGCAGCACGATCCTTCTTTGCCTCGTAGATGCTGTAACCGCCCGTGAAAACCAGGTCTGCCTTCTTCAGCAACTCAGTCTCGCGTTCTAGCAGCAGTGGTGGCGCACCGAGGAAGGCAGAGAGTTCGTCCATTGCGTCAAAGATGGTAGCCCGCGGCTCAAGGTGGTCACTAAAGCCGAGAGCCATTGGGGTATAATACCAGAGGACGAACTGTGCAATCCCCTGCTCGTGGATCAGCCCGTCTAGTAGACTGCGCTGGGCTGCCTCTGCCTCTTGCGGCCCGATGCCATGTGGCAGGCGGGGTGTGGCGATGGTCAAGCCATCCTCGCGGGGGCTGAGGTCGAGACGGGCGGGGCCGTCCTCAAATGTTGGCTCCTCTACAAAGAAGACCCGCCGTTCTCGCGCAAAGCGGCTGATCAAGTGTTGAGGCCGTTGATAGACAAAATCCCAGCGCAGGTGGGACAAGCAAATCAGGTCATAGGCTACTTCAGCTTGCTCAAGCTGATCGTGGGATACTGCCATTGTTGCTAACCTCTCTCAACGTGGTATGCCAACTACACTAGGGGATGCGCAGGAGTGCGTTGCACGGTGCTAAAGAGTGAGTAGCCTACTGCTGTTCACCCCTTCCTAAAACAACAAACTGACATTTACTGGCCCGCAAACACCCGATAATAGATGCACAGAATACGTGCGCTTGCAAGCAGGCTATTTGTTAGCATACTCTGCAGGATGTGTGCCAGCATTGTGAAGGGCAAAGCCGGTTGCTTGTCGTATCTGAGATGGAGAAAAGCAGTTGTCAACTACCTTGCCCTGGTGTCGGATGCCTTGTAGGCGGTCATTGCGTCGGTTAGCGGCTGATCCTCTGTGATCGCTTCGGCGGAGTTGAAGCCGCCAGTGCGTACCAGTCCAACCAGCTGAAGTAGGTAGTGGTGGTGGTTGTAGTTGCCCATTCGCACTGTAGTATTCTTGTTCATGGCGAGGCCGAGTGTACTGGTTGGCCTGCGCCCACCGCTACCTTGCCGCTGCTGTTACGATCTGCTATAATAGCCGCAGCATCATTGTGGTAGAGAGGTGGGGCAACGATGGCAACGATGGCAGCGATCAACCCGGCGCAATTTGCCGCCAAATGGGAGGCTTCGAGCCTCAATGAGAAGCAGGGTTCGCATCCCCACTTCTTCGACCTCTGCGCTATGCTCGGTGTTGAGCCACCTGGTAGTAGCAACGACTTCATCTTCGAGCCTTACGTCCAGCGGGCCAGCGGCAAGGGCGGCTTCGCTGATGTTTGGAAGAAGGGCTTCTTTGGCTGGGAGTACAAGGCGAAGGGCGAAGACCTGACTAAAGCCTATAGCCAGTTGTTGGATTACGCCGACAACCTGCTGAACCCGCCTGTGCTAGTCGTCTGCGACATGAACCGCTTCGTGGTGCGTACCCACTACACCGGCCACCCGGTTCAGCTATACGATTTCGACCTCAATGATCTTCGCAACGACAAGATTACCCTACGCTGCCCCCGCCTCACCCCCCTCGCGGTCTTGCAGGCTGTCTTTATTGCGCCCCAACTCTTGCAGCCCGAACTGGTCGCCCCAGAGGTGACGAAGGAGGCCGCACGCCGTTTCGCCGAGCTTGCCGATAGCCTCAACAAGCCATTCAGCCCCGGCGGCCTGCCCCGCAATTATGATCGCGCTGTCGTCGCTCGCTACTTGATGCGCGTGCTATTCTGCCTCTTTGCCGAGGACACGGCATTGCTGCCTGACCAACTATTTACCCGCATCCTGCGCGGTTCGACCGCCAGCATCGACCTTTACAACAGGAAGGTGGCGAACCTCTTTCACTTCATGGCCCAGCCGGGCGAGTCCGTCTCTGGCACCGACATGATCGCCTACTTTAACGGCGGCCTCTTTACCAGCGAGGTGCTGCCGATTGAGCTTGAGCAGCCAGAGATCGCTATCCTGACGGTGGCGGCCCGCCTGGATTGGGCCAATATTGACCCTACCATCTTTGGTACCCTGTTCGAGGGCAGCCTTGACCCGCGCAAGCGCAAGCAACTGGGGGCGCACTATACTAGCCGCGAGGACATTATGCTGATCGTCGAGCCGGTCGTCCTCCGCCCCCTGCACCGCGAGTGGCACCAGACCCGCCGCGAAGCTGCCGCCTTCCTTGACCAGCGCGACGCGGCCAGCAGTACTCCCCTGCGCAATGCCAGCCAGAACAAGGCCGACGAACTGATCGTCCGCTTCCTGCGCCGCCTGGCCGAGGTGACGGTGCTAGACCCTGCTTGTGGCAGTGGCAACTTCCTCTACGTCGCCCTGCGCGCCCTGCTTGACCTGGAGCGTGAGGTTCGCCTCTTTGCCGAGGAGCGCAGGGTGGTGTTGATGCTGCGGCAGGTCAGCCCCCACCAACTGCGCGGCATCGAGAAGGATAGCTTCGCCCACGAACTGGCCTCCCTCGTCGTCTGGATCGGTTTCATCCAGTGGCTGCGCGATAATGGCTACCAGCCCAACGACAACCCCGTGTTGGAGAACCTGGGCGACAACATCCGCCATGCCGACGCGATCCTGGCCTACGCCGCCGACGGCCAGCCCTACGAACCCACCTGGCCCGCCGCCGACTTCATCATCGGCAACCCGCCGTTCTTGGGTAACAAGATGCTACGAACCGACCTGGGCAACAAATATGTGGGGGATTTGTACGAACTCTACCGCAACCGCGTGCCGAATGGCGTTGATCTGGTCTGCTACTGGTTTGAGAGGGCGCGAGTGCAAATCCTGGCGAAGGCTACGAACCGTGCTGGCCTGCTGGCAACGCAGGGGATCAGGGGCGGGGCTAACCGCAAGGTGTTGGAGAACATCAAGCAGACCGGTGACATCTTCATGGCCTGGGCTGATCGGGCCTGGACACTAGATGGGGCTAACGTTCACGTCTCAATGGTTGGCTTCGACAATGGCAGCGAGCAAGATCGCACCCTTGACGCACTGCCAGTAGC
>JAYUUN010000100.1:0-9664 GCA_043754535.1 Chloroflexota bacterium
GAGCAACTCAAAGCGATCCAGCACGAACTGGGCGAAGACGACCCGCAGACGCGCGAGACGAATGAACTGCGGACCAAGATCGAAGCGGCGGGGATGCCGGAAGAGGTGCATAAGAAAGCGGTCGAAGAGTTGGACCGCTTGGCCCTCATGCCCTCCATGGCCCCCGAAGTGGGCATCATCCGCACCTATCTTGACTGGCTGGTGACGCTGCCCTGGACCGTGCAGACCACCGATCACCTGAACATCAAGGATGCTGCGCGGATGTTGGCCGCCAATCATTATGGCTTGCCCAAAGTGAAAGAGCGCATCCTGGAATACATGGCGGTGCGGCGCTTGGCGCAGGGGCAGATGCGCCAACCGATCCTCTGCTTTGTTGGGCCACCGGGCGTGGGCAAGACCAGCCTGGGCCGCTCCATCGCTCAGGCGCTGGGCCGTAAGTTTGTGCGCGTGTCGCTGGGCGGCATCCGCGACGAGGCCGAGATTCGCGGCCACCGCCGCACCTACATCGGCGCAATGCCAGGGCGCATCGTGCAGGCGATTCGCCGGGCCGAGAGCAATGACCCGGTATTCATCCTCGACGAGGTAGATAAGCTGGGCATGGACTATCGCGGTGACCCTTCCAGTGCGCTGCTGGAGGTGCTAGACCCGGAGCAGAACAACACCTTCCGCGACCACTACCTGGATGTGCCATTCGACCTCAGCAAGGTGATGTTCATCGCCACCGCCAACTCGCTAGACACCATCCCCGGTCCACTGCGTGACCGCATGGAGATTCTCTACCTCAGTGGCTACACCGAGGACGAGAAGCTGCACATTGCCACCAAGTACCTTGCACCCAAGCAGCAACTCAACCACGCGCTGACCGAGGAGGACATGAGCTTCACCGACGAGGCAATCCTCACCCTGGTGCGCGGCTATACCCGCGAGGCGGGCGTGCGTAATCTTGAGCGAGAGATCGCCAACATCTGCCGCAAGGTAGTGAAGGACGTAGCCCTGGCCCTCAGCAAGGAGGAGCCGAGCAAGGAAGCCAACAAGAAGAATAGGAAGAAGCCTGAACTACCAATCACCGTCACCACCGAGCAAGTCCACGAGTACCTGGGCAAGCCGCGTTTCGACAGCGAACTGGCCGAGCGGATGCAGGTGCCGGGTATCGCTACTGGCCTGGCCTGGACTGAAGTGGGTGGCGACATCCTCTTTATCGAAGCGACTCGCATGAAGGGCAACAAGCAACTGATCATCACCGGGCAACTGGGTGATGTGATGAAGGAGTCGGCGCAGGCCGCGCTTAGCTATGTGCGCTCGCACGCCGCAGAGATTGGCATTGACGAGGATGTGTTCGCGGGCAGCGACCTGCACCTGCACATCCCAGCAGGGGCAATCCCCAAGGATGGGCCGAGCGCAGGTATCACCATGACCACCGCCATCGCCAGCTTGCTGACGGGCCGCAAGGTCAAGAACAACCTGGCGATGACTGGCGAAATCACCCTGCGTGGCAAGGTGCTACCGATTGGCGGCCTGAAGGAGAAGTCTCTAGCGGCCAAAAGGGTCGGCCTCAACACCATCATCGTGCCGCGTCGCAACGAGCGGGACGTGGAGGAGTTCAGCGAGGAACTGAAGAAGGGGATGACCTTCATCTTCGTAGACACAATGGCCGAGGTGATCGAGAACGCGCTAGAGCCACTGACCCCCGCGACCCCAGCCCGCAAGAGCCGCAGCAACAAGGCGGACAAGGGTGAGGCTGAGCAGCAGCAACCGCTGGTGCCAGTCGCCTAACGCCAACCCCACAAGGAGCAGCAGAGTAGGAGCGCACCAGTTCAGGTGCGCTCTTTCTCGTTGCACACCAGCATGATATAGGTTGCCCCAGCTTTCAGCCTCTAAGCCAGAGACCCTGCACCCTGCTTTGCTAACAATATCAAGCAAAATGCCGCCAAACTGTTGACTTCCTGACCAAAAAGTGGTAAAATATGGTGTGTGTAGAACATATGTGCAAGTGGCTAGCTGCCTCCCGCGCGGGGTAGCAGAACGCGCAACCAGCCCTTGCCAGCCTCAACCATCCGCAACCAGAACACAGGAGGACGCAAAAGAGTTATGTCAGACAGAGACAAGGCTATCGAAACCGCCATTGCCCAAATCGAACGCCAGTTTGGTAAGGGTACGATCATGAAGATGGCAGATGCCACCAAGATGCAGATCGAGTCGATCCCCACTGGCAGCCTCGCGCTTGACCTCGCCCTCGGTATCGGTGGGGTGCCGCGTGGCCGCGTGATCGAAATCTACGGCCCAGAGTCGTCGGGTAAGACGACCCTCTGCCAGCACATCATCGCCGAGGCCCAGCGGCTGGGTGGGGTCGCCGCCTTTATTGACGCAGAACACGCCATGGACCCAGTCTACGCTGAAAAGTGCGGCGTGAACCTCGAAACCTTGCTGATCAGCCAGCCCGACAATGGCGAGCAAGGGCTTGAGATTGCTGAGACCCTCGTCCGCAGCGGCGCGGTTGATGTCGTTGTGGTGGACTCGGTGGCTGCTCTTACCCCTCGCGCTGAGATTGAGGGCGAGATGGGCGATACCCACGTCGGCTTGCAGGCCCGCCTCATGTCGCAGGCACTGCGTAAGCTGGCAGCGGCGGTCAGCAAGAGCAAGACCTGCCTGATCTTCACCAACCAGATTCGGATGAAGATCGGTGTGATGTTCGGCAACCCGGAGACCACCACCGGCGGCCAGGCTCTAAAGTTCTACGCCAGCGTCCGCATGGAAGTGCGCCGCGTCGAGAGCCTCAAGAGTGGCAACGAGGTTTCGGGCAACCGGGTGCGCGTCAAGGTCGTGAAGAACAAGGTCGCGCCACCTTTCCGCGTCGCCGAGTTCGACCTGATGTTCAACGAGGGTATCAGCCGCGAGGGTGAACTCACCGATATCGGCGCAGAGTTGGGCATCATCCGCAAGAGCGGAGCTTTCTACTACTACGGTGACACCAAGCTCGGCCAGGGCCGCGAGAACACTAAGGACTTTCTCAGGAAGAACCCTGATATGTCCGACGAGATCGAGGGCAAGATTCGCAACAACGGCACCACTCTGCTGGAGGTGGGGGTTTCCTCAGAGGATGGTGGCAAGAAGGGCAGCAAGGCTGCGGTCGCTGCTGCTGCTGTTGTTGCCGCTGACGAAGAGGAGTAACCGTGCCTGGACAGGCACCTACGATGGCTGCGGCGATGAGTCGCAGCCATTTTCCTTTGGAAGGGTAAGCAGATGGCCGTTATAGACCCCAAAAACATCCTGGGTGGCCTGCCAGTCCCGGCCCAGCCAGCAGATGGCCCCAAGATCAGCGCGATCACCCCAAGCAAGCGCGATCCAGAACGGCTGCACATCTACGTAGATGGTAAGTACGTGATGACCGTCAACCTGATGGTGCTGGCTGAGGCGCGCCTCAAAGTGGGCGAGACCATGCCCACCCAGCGCGTCAGCGAGTTGCAGCAGGCCGAACGCTACAGTAAGCTTTATGACCGCGCCCTGTTCTTCCTCACCTCCCGCCCACGCAGTGAACACGAGGTGATCGCTAAGCTCAAGGAAGTGCAGCGTAAGGCAGCCCGCCCCCAGCCAGTCAAACGCTACCAGAAATCTAAATCTGTCAAGCAAGGTTTTGGCCGCAGCCGCTACAGCAAGCCAGTAGAGGAAGAAGTTGAGGAGCAGGAGGAACTTGAGGAGGTCGAGGAACTTGACCTTGGGCTTGACCCTGAACTTGACCAGGCGGCAGAGGATGCCGACGACCCCGAAATGCAGGCCGAAGCGAACGCAGCCGTGAACGAGGAAATGATCGAGCGGATCATGAACAAGCTGCGTGAGCAGAAGTTGGTGGACGATCTGGCCTTCGCCATGTTCTGGATCAGCAACCGCCAGCAATTCCGCCCCAGCGGAGAACGCTTGCTCAAGATGGAGTTGCGCCAAAAGCGAATCGCCGACGACATTATCGTGCAGGCGTTGGAGCAGTACGCTGCCGAGCGCGCTGCCGAAGCCGAGCGCGAGCAGGAGCTAGCCGCCGCCGCTGCTACCCTCAGCCGCGCCAGCGCAAAGGCTGCCGCTGTTGCTGCGGGTGCAGATGAGGACGAGGACGAGGATGATCAGACGCTGGATGAGGAGGCCTTTGATGACGACGCAACCCCCGAACAGCGGAACGCCCTGGCAGCCGCCCGCAAGAAGCTACGCACCTATGCTAACCTCGACCGACTGGCGTTCAAGCGGCGACTTGGTTCCTTCCTGCAACGGCGCGGCTACGGCTTTGCCACGATCAGCTACGTCACCGACAAGCTATGGAACGAGTTGCAGGACGAGCGGTAGACTTGCCGCCCAGCCCGCGATCTGGTAGAATAAGGTTTATTGAGCGGCCCGCTGGGCGGGTAGACAAGAAAGAGGACGCGCCACCCAATGGCAGAGATTACCTGGCTGGGCTACGAGTGCTTCCGCATTCGCGCCCGCGAAGCAACGATCATCACCGACCCCTACGCTAGCGGCCTCGGCTACCAGTTGCCGAAGGGTTTGCTGGCCGACATCGTGACCGTTAGCAATCCTGATGACACCTACCTTAACAATACTGCTGCGATCAAGCGCAAGGAGGGTGAAGCGCGGGTGATTGATGGAGTGGGCGAGTACGAGGTCTCTACTGTCTTCATCAATGGCATTGCCAGCCAGCGCGACAAGAAGAAGGGTCAAGAGCGTGGCAAAAACACTATTTACACCATGACCGTGGAGGACATCAACATCTGTCACCTCGGCGACCTCGGCCACGCCCTCACCGCTGCTCAAAACGAGGCGATTGGTGACGTAGACATCCTATTCATCCCCATTGGCGGCAACGGCGGCATGGACGCAGCAATGGCAAGCGAGGTGATCGGCCAGCTTGAGCCGCGCATCGTGATCCCCATGCGCTACCGCACTGGCGAGAACCAACCTGCCCCCGACGTGAAGCTGGACACGGTGGAACGCTTCGCCAAAGAGCTAGGCTTGAAAGACCCGGTAGCCCTGGAGAAGTTGAGTATCAAGAAGGCTGACCTGCCAGAGAACACCCAGGTCATCCTGCTAGAAGCGAAGTAGCAAACAGAGCGGGTAGTGAGCCGAGGGGCCGCTACCCGCTCAAACTTTACCATCCTTCCCGCGATGGGGAGACGAGTGGGGTGAGTAGAAAGGACATCTATCATGACCAAGTACATCTTCGTTACGGGCGGGGTCGTTTCCTCGGTCGGCAAGGGGATCGCTGTTGCCAGCATTGGGCGGCTACTCAAGGCGCGTGGTGTCCGCGTCCGCATCATCAAGCTAGACCCCTACATCAACGTAGACCCTGGCACTATGTCACCCTACCAGCATGGTGAGGTGTTCGTCACCGACGATGGGGCGGAGACCGACCTTGACCTCGGCCACTACGAGCGGTTCATTGACGAGAACCTGTCGCAGGCCAGCAACGTGACGACCGGCAAAATCTACTCCTCGGTGATTGCCAAAGAGCGGCGGGGCGACTACCTGGGCGGCACGATCCAGGTGATCCCGCACATCACCAACGAGATCAAGGCACGCATCGCCCTGGTCAGCCGCGAGAGCAACCCCGACGTGGTAATCGTCGAGGTGGGGGGGACGGTTGGTGACATTGAGAGCCTCCCCTTCTTGGAAGCGATCCGCCAGATGCGGAAGGATGCAGGTCGCGAGAACGTCCTCTACGTTCACGTCACCCTGCTCCCTTATGTGGGTGGCAGTGGCGAACTGAAGACCAAGCCCACGCAGCATTCAGTCAAGGAACTAGGCGGCATTGGCATCACCCCCGATGTGATCATCGCCCGCAGCGACATGAAGGTAGAGGAGGAGATCAAGAACAAGATCGCCCTATTCTGCGATGTGGAGGAGCGGGCAGTGATCAGCCTGCTCACCCTGGACAGCATCTACGCCGTGCCACTGGTGCTAGAGGAGCAGGGGCTGGGCAACTACGTAGTTGAGCGGCTGGGCCTCAAAGTTGGCGCGCCCGACCTGCGCGAGTGGACAGCCCTGGTCGAGCGCATCCGCCAGCCGAAGCCAAAGCTGACTATTGCGCTGGCCGGTAAGTACACCGAGTTGCGTGATGCCTATCTCAGCGTCGCGGAGTCGCTGCGGCACGCTGCGCTGCACAACAACGTAGACCTGGATTTGCGCTGGGTCAACACCGAGGAGGTCGAGAAGCTGGGGGCGCAGGCGACCCTGGTGGGGGCTGCCGGTATCCTTGTGCCTGGTGGTTTTGGGGATCGCGGCACGCGGGGCAAGATGCTGGCCGCCAACTATGCCCGCGAGAACAGCATACCCTACTTTGGTATCTGCTACGGGATGCAAATGGCGGTGGTTGGCCTTGCTCGTGCAATTGGCATGGAAGGGGCGAACTCCACCGAAATCGACAGCCGCACCCCCTACCCGGTGATCGACATCATGGCCGACCAGCGCGACATTGCCGACCTGGGCGGCACCATGCGCCTGGGCCTCTACCCCTGCCAGCTTGTGCCAGGCACGCGAGCAGCCCAGGCCTACGGTGAACAGTTGGTGCAAGAGCGGCACCGCCATCGCTGGGAGTTCAACAACAGCTATCGCCGCCAGCTTGAAGCAGCGGGGGTCACCTTCAGCGGCCTATCACCCGACGGTAGGTTGGTAGAGATCATCGAACTGCGCGACCACCCCTGGTTCGTTGCCTGCCAGTTCCACCCAGAGTTCAAGAGCCGCCCCAACCGCCCGCATCCTCTGTTCCGCGACTTCATCGCTGCCGCAGTGCAGGGCAGCCAGCCAGCCGCCAAGCAGTACCCCGGCCTCGACCACGTAGACCAACGGCCAGCGGAGTTGGTGCCAGCCATCGCCTAGCTAGCGAGAGAAAGCAGCGTGCGCCTCTTGCTTCCTCTCTCCTCCAGGCTCCGCAACTTAGCCGACAAAGGCTCGAAGTGGGGCGACTGCTGCGCCAGCCTGGTAATAGCACTACAGCCAGCGATGGCAGCGCGTGAGCCATCTTCTGCTATCTACCCTTGTTCATCTTCTGGATAGCTGCCCTGATAGCTCGCTGCTACCAACCAGTCGTTGCATGATACTTGCTATGTCACTGTAGCACGCTGGGCAAGTTGCTAGCAAGCTCAAATCTGTGCTATAATTGCGCCGCAGGCGAAACGAGGCTAAACTGGATGAGCAAAGATTATAACCAGGGCGAACAAGCAGAAGCGGGTAGCGGGTCAGTCGAAGAACGGCTAGCTGCTTACAAGGAGCGGATGCAGCAGCAAAATGGCAGCGGCAACGCGTCCGGTGGCAACGACGAGCCAGAGACACCAGCCTTGTTGGGGCGGGTGCGCGATGATCAAGACGCAGCCAAAATAGCCGGTACGCCCGACGAGGAAGACCCCGAACTCGACTACAAATTGAGCGTCTACCGCTACGAGGAGCAGGACGAGAACGCCTTTCAGGGTGTAGATTATACCCGCCGAGGCGAGCGGCCCAGACCAGCAAAGCGCGGGCGTGGTCTTGGTGACTACCTTGCCATTGCTGCTATCGTGCTGATCCCTGCCCTGATCGCCCTCACTCTTATACTGACGGCGGTTAACAACCGCAACCAGGATTTGGCGCGAGTGCAGCAGGCGGTGCAACCCACCACCATCGTTCCCTACGCCGACAAGCTGCCTATCGTCGGCCTCAACCCGCGAACGAACAGCGACGGTAGCGTGGACGTTACAGTACAGGTCAACAACAGTGGCACTCGGACGGTGGAGAGTCTGATCGTCACCGTGATCGTCAAGGATGCACGCAACGCCCCAGTTGGCACTGGCGTAGCTGCGATCCGCAACCTTGCGCCGGGTGGCCTCGGTGAGGGTACTACCCACATCATCCCCAGTGCGGCCTATGTCGGCGCACCCTCCGCCTTCGTCAGCAGCACCAGCCTCAGCAGCGCACCTTGAGCGCAAATCATCAACCGTAGTGAAGGAGAGACACGCACTTGGCAGACAATATTGATACCACTACACCCGATCTCGTCCCCACCGACCCAGAGGATGTGCAGCGGATTGGGCGCAGCCAGCGGGTCAGTGGCAGCAGTTGGGTGTTGATCGGCGTGCTGACTATCTTCTTCCTTGCTGTCTTCGGCGGCGCATCGTTCGTCTACTTCACTGGCGGCATCAACCGCTTCTTCCCCGAACCGACCCCCCTCCCCCTCAGTGCGGTTGGCACCCAGCGCGTAGTGGTCAAAGAAGTGAAGGCCGAGCCGGGGCAGAAGGGCGACCGCGACATGACGGTGAAGGTGACGCTCAAGATCGCTGACAACACTACGCTGCTGCCCACGCCGCAAGGTGGCGGCACACCACCCGCCGCTGCCAGGCTCAAGGCCGTGGGCTTCAACCTCACCTTCAACTACAAGAACGAGATCAGCTACCGGGTTGAGAGGGGCGGCACCGCCGTGACCGAGACCAAACCCCTGGAGCAGAGCAGCGTGGTGCCGATCAATGTAGACCTCAGCAACGCGCAACCCGATGGCGATGGCACCTACACTCTCACCCAGGCTGTTACCAGCGTAGACAAGCGGTGGGATGGCACAACGCCCCGTGTCCACGTGCAGTATGTTCTCACCCAGTAGCCCAACCACAGCGAGTAGGCGATCAGTAGGGCGCAGCCACGTGGCTACGCCCTATCTTTAACCCCTTGCTGGCAGCCGACCTGTCAACGTTGGGTAGCAGGTCATGGTCGTGCGTCTCAATGCCAAGCGGGTGGTCGTTATCCTGGGGGCGCAATTGCCGGTCTGCCCGGTCGGGGATGATGTACAGGATGGGGACAAAGCAGTAGAGTCTAGCACTGAGCCAGAGGCCATTGGGGATGAAGGCAGCGAGGATGGCGAGCAGGTAGATAACCGGGGCTTGCAGGCACTTCCGCACTACCGAGCGTATCTCCCGACTGGGCAACTCAGCATCCACCATGCGCCGCCCCGCAGTGGCGTAGAGCCAGACCGCACAGAGCGACAGGCCGCAGAGGATCAGATTGCTGCCATAGAAGATGAGGGCGAAGCGGCTGTCGGCCTCGTTGATGTTCTCCTGCGCCAAGTCGTACTCACCGAGCAGACCGCTGCTGAAGGGGATAAAGGCAACGAAAAGAAGAAAGAGGACATTAAGCTACAACAGGCTGCGATCCACCCGCCGCACCAGGTAGAACATTCCGTGATGGCCGATCCAGTAGATACCAGCGATCAGCACGCTGATTACAAAGCTGAGGATTTTGGGCAGCAGGTGGCCCACCTCCGCAGCCAGCGTGCCAGCCTTGTGTCCCTCAACAGGTGGTACAGCCACCTCTAGCACCAGTAGGGTAAATCACGATAGCAAATGTACCATCAACCAGTGCCTCAACACGGCGGTTGTTCATGCCACGCAACGGGGGTTGCTCCTTACTCGCTGCCATCCACCTGCCCTCCTGTGCTTGCTACTCTGGGGCAGAGTATAGCAGGTGAGCAAGCTGGCGGCAAGCAAACCAGGAGGGTCGGGTGGAACTCTGATACGCTTCTAACTCAGTCTAGCCGCCCACCAACTGGCGGAACTCGGCAGCAAACTGTGGGTCATTCTCCACCAGCCAACCGAAGCCCTCTGGGTCTTTGGCGTTCTCGCGCAAGCTGGGATCGAGTTCGAGGGCGCGGCGGAGATAGCGTAGGGCGTTG
>JAYUUN010000101.1:0-9576 GCA_043754535.1 Chloroflexota bacterium
GCGGATAGTGAGGCCCTGCTTGGCGGCGGCGGCCACCTGCTGATCGTAGTAGCTATCCATCTCTAGCTCTACCTGCTCCCGCTTGCCACTCGCTTCCTCACTCGGTAGGTAGAAGACACAACTTTCGGTTATGCTGCGCCACCACCAAGTCAAATAGCCGAGATCGCGCATCTTGTGCAAGTTGATCAGCACGGCATCCGCTTGCAGCCCCACATAGCTACCGATCTTGGTGTGGGTCAGCGACTCCTCTTTACCCAACTGCCCCAGCATGGCGATGACTGCGTAGATCGCCGTTGTGGCATCATAGGTGCGGTGCAACCGTTCATCGCTGGCGAGGGCGAGTGGCACCGCTACTGCTCCGGCATGGTTGCCGTTGCCGTAGGCCACCCCGCTCTGGTCGTGCTTGTCGCGCCCTACTCCTGGCGCAGGCTTGAAGTAGATTGTTGAGGGCTGCTGCGGCGCACCTTTGCGGAGGATGATCCACTCTAGGCGAGTCTCGCCTTCCTTGAGGGGTTCGAGTTGGGGTACGCCAGCTGCGTCTAGGATAGGGTTGCCTACCTTATCCACGAGCAGGCGGCGGCAGTAGAGTTCTTGCAGCACATTGCCGATAGCCCGCTTACTTTTATTGCCCCACCGCCGCCCAAAGGCTTCGTGGCCGTAGTAGGAGCCTGCCTGCGGCTTAGTGGCTGATTGCTCTTTGCCACTCTCGCTCTCATCCTGCTCAAGCAGGTACCAGCCTTTCAGCAGCACCAAGGCTTTGATGTGCAGGTAGTTAGCCTGGTGGTGTTTGAGGTAAGCATGGGGCAACCAAACCACCGCCGTATTACTTTTTTGCTGGCTGTCAGTCATCTTTTCCTCAGTACGACATAGTTAATAGAGTGATTTGAGGCTGGTGAGCCACCAGGTTGGGGCCGCCTTCGTGTCTGTTACCGCCCCTCCCCGCCGCGCCTGGCCCTCTCACAGGGGGTGGGGAGTTACCTCGTTGTGTCCATTCCCGCGGTAGTCGTGCCTTCGCTACCGTAGCCGTAGCTCCAGAGGGGAGCATGCTCCCCTCTGGAATGAAACTCTAGCCAATGATGATGATCACGACCGACGGGCTGGGGCTGCGCTCCTGGGTGGAAGCCAGGAGCGGTGGGGTGGGGCTTTCGACTACATCGGCGTAGGGGTTGCTGATCAGCTCGGTGGTGGCGGCCAGGCGCTGGCCGCTCCCATCACCGAATGGATTGCCGCTGCCACCGAGCAGGGCAACCAACCCGAAGCTGAGGATGATGTTTCTGATGTTCACTAATGTCCCTTTCTTTCCTTATGGTTCTGGTTGTGCCGTTGTGACCAGTGTTGGCTTGCAGCCCGCACACTGGGGTTTTGCTAATAATCTCGCTGACCGTGCGCCTGCTCCTCCTTCTGCTTGGTTACGTCGATCTCCTGGCTAATCTATGCGGCGGTCACTGGGGGCGGGCCAGCGATGCACGCTTATGGTCATGTTGGGGTCAGGTGGCCGCCACCCTGCTCTGCTTGCCTACACCAGTGCAGGATGTGGTCGGCGATGATGCTTGCGCTGTTCTTGTCCTCGAACGCGTTATGCGGGCCGGGGACGGTGCGCAGATCGGCGTGCGCCCAGCGGGCGTAGGCTGCCGACCACTGTGTTCCACAGATGCGGTCGGCCTGGCAGTCGAGTACCAGGTTGTGCATTCCCGCCGGGGCGGTTCGCTTCGGCAGTAGGCCGTCGCCGAGCCGTTGACCATCCGCCTCGCGGCGTAGGAGGCTCAGGCGACGCTCCTGCTCGGCTGGCGGCGTGTCATCGGCATAAAGCAGCCGCCCTACCTTCCGCTCGGCAAGCGGAAACGCACCGCCACCGAACAGCATCATCAGCCCTTGCCTGAGTCCCAGGTAGCGCAGGGCGGCTCGTGCCGCTTTGAGCGAGCCGCCTAGACCTTGCGCGACCGGGGCCAGGGCGCAGATACCACGCACACTACCCAGCACCGCCAGGTGAGCAGCGATTGCCCCGCCCAAACTGTGGCAGACTACCAGCTTGGGGCCGGGGTAGAGTTGCTCCAGATAGGCGGCTGCCTGATGCAGCCGATGCAAGTAGGTGGGGATAGTCACTGCTTGCCAATTTCCCTCGCCTCTTGCTGCCAGCTCTCTTTGCAGCGCATCGTAGCAGGCGGCAACGTGGCCCCCACCGGGGATCAGCATCTTGCTTACTACTTTTGGATTCGCGTTCATCAACGCACTACTCCTTCATGACCAATATGCTAGCCTCGCCCGGTGTATACCCCTGCTGTGACCAAGAGCAAGCGTCTACGTGCGATCAGGCTATCTAGTACATCACGCACTGCCAAGCCGTCTGTTGCCTCACGCTGCTGTAGCTCAGCTCCCCGTCTTCGCAGCCTTTCAAGCACCTGCGCCACTGTGAATGCCTTGTTGCCACCATGCTCGGCGATCAAGAGGTCCACTTCCTCCTCTACCCGATAACTCAGGTGAAGGTCAGGGTAGAGCCGAGCAAATTGCCGTAGCAATTCGTCGTATTCGGCAGTGTAGCGCAAGTGCGAGGTTGCCATCGTGGTCAAAGTAATGGCAATCAACTTAGCAGCCACTTGTCCTCCTTCGAAGGCATAAGCCGCAAGTTCCCGTGCATCCAGGAGCAACTGGCTGCGCTGGTCTGCACCTGCGCCATCCTTACCTTCATCCCCTGGACGACTGGGGGTTGGCTGCTCGCCTTGCTGGATCAAGCCTAGCAACCACTGGGCGTTCGACCTGCTACTCTGCTCTGGCATGACACCTTCTCTATCAAATATTGGCGGACTTCGCAGCCCCCACCGGGGATCAACAGCCTAATCCCTGAGCCGCCACCGTAAGTCCCGCCGTAGCCCCGGTAGCGCGAAGCTGGCTAGGCGGCTCAGGGCTACTGGACTGATCAGGGTTGACTGAGGTAGCCTCTGCCTGCTCGTACTCGGCGGTCAACCTCAGCAGTGCTTCAATCTCGTGCAGGATGCCGTTAGCATCCTCCGCCGTCTGCCTGGCCGCGACTCCCACCTGCTGCATCGCCGCCGCGACCGTCGTACTCTGGTTACGTTGTTGCTCGGTGGCCTGCTCAATGCCTCCCATCTGGCCCTTCGTCCGCCTGGCTTCCTCGATTACCGCCAGGTTAGCGGCGGCAGCAATGAGACTTTGCTCGGCAGCAAGGTTGGCAGCGGCAAGGCCCTGGATCGTAGCCTTCTGGCTAGCGCGGTTGGCCTCGTTCAGCTCGGTCAGGTTGTTGGCGATCCTCTGGGCTTGCTGGGCCGAACTGTTGCTAAGTTCGGTCAGTTCTTCGGCTATTATGCTGAACCTCTTGCCGTAGGCTCCTGCCCCCGCTGCTTCGATGCTAGCGTTGAGAGCAAGCAGATGGGTCTCTGTTGCAACCTCGCCCACCAATGTGGCGGCCCCGCCGATCACCTCTATCTGCGAGGCCAGCTGCGCGCCAGAGGTAGCGATCACTGCGGCCTGAACCTCAGAGCTTTTGCTTGCCTCCCTGCTTGCGTCGGTAGCTCTCAGGGCGAGGTCGGCAGAGGTGAGGGTGCGCTCTGCGCCAGCAGCCGCTTCCCTGGCCGAGTGGGCAATTTGGGCGGCGGTGGCGGCCTGCGCCTCGCTGTTGGCTCTTACCTGTTCTACAGCGGCCAGTTGCTCCTGCGCTCCTTCCGCCTGCTGGCGTGCTATCTCCCGGAGGCGGTCGGCTGTGAGCTTGATGACACGTGCGATGCGTTGGTCGCGCTCCAAGCTGCGGGCCAGCTTGGTGTTGGCCGCCTGGGTCTCGCCCGCTCTGGCAAGAGCCTGCTGCACATTGACGTTGAGCAGCCTGACTAGCTCGGCGACCAAGATGCCACATACCATCACCGTCATGATGCCACCTAGAGCGTCACCAAGATCGATGGATGGGGCAAAAGACAGGGCTGCCAGGTAGGCAAGGAGCGCAACAGCAGTGGCGGGGATGATGATCCTACCACCCAGCAGGATGCCCGCTATGATGATAGCGGCCACGTAGCCGAGGATGGCATTGTTGCCAGGGTTAGCGGCGAGCGGCAGGGAACTGTTGAGGATAGCTCCACCACACACTACGTATGTGGCAACCCGGATGTTCAACCTTGCCGCAACAAGCACGATCAGGCCAAAGCCCACGGCAACTGCGTAGGTGGCGCGCTCCCCGCTGGCCGTGACTAGACCCACCCCACCGGCAAGAACGGCTAGCCCCCCTACCAGGCTGACTAGCCACTCTGCTACCAGCGATCTCGTGTTATTATTATCCATCGCCATCCTCCTTACGCCAACCCTCTCACGCAGAGTTTAACCTTGACTGTATAGCTACCGCCCCCGCCCTGGATAGTAGTTTGGCTTGGTTGATGGCTCCTTGCCGAACAACCGACCTACGCCGTCACGGATCATCGGCCAGAAAAGTAGGCCCGTACCAGCAGCATAAGCCGCCGTGACGATGGCTAGAGCCGCGCTGCCGGTCCACTTGATGATTTTCATTGCTGTCCTCGTCCTTTCATTCATCCCCCTGTGAGGGCAGCCTTGCTGGAAGGCTGCCCTGATAAGCAGGCTAAGGGGCAGATGTCCTCGATGCTCATACTCCGCAACGTTGCGGAGACGGGGATGGTCGGGATCGGCGCATTACCAGCGGCGACGTTGCCCGCGTCGCTGTTCGAAATCCCGAACAATCCTTGAGTAGCCTTTGGCACCGTGCGCCGCTTGGCAACCAGCCGCTGGTCCTGACCGACGTGGTAGGCGGCGACGGTCGCTTCATCAACACCCTGAGCGCGGAGCAGATAGTCTGCCAACGTGTAGTTGCTGGTTGAGGTGGTGTTATTGCGGTAGCGGCACACCTCGTTGCCGTCAATCGAGTAGACAACATCAAACCTGGTGTTGTCGTAACCAAGGGTACCAGGGCGGCCTTTAGCCTCCCAGGCTATGCTGTAGTTGTGGGGAGCGGTGAAGTACACCTCCGCCTGGGAGGCTGGGATTTGCGAGTTGAGTTCGACCCAGCTCGTCCCCTGGCTGTAGTCAACATAGTAACAGTTGATGCGACGTTGGCCGTCGCTACCATTCAGCAGTTGGTTGGCGGTAGGGTCAGCAGTGGCGACTAGGCCGAGGAATGCGCCCTGCACCTTGTACTGCCCGAAGTCAACCGAGCCATCCGCTTTGATCACGTCTGCCTCGCCAGACTGGTAGCCCATGTTGAACACGTTTGTGGTAGCCGTGTTCCAAAAACTATGGCTGATTGCCACCCCGTTAAAGTTGAGGCGGCGGGTGGGGGTCATCACGCGGTAGCTGCCCTGCTGGTAAAGCTGGGTCAGCAGGGTCTGGCTCAGGGGACTGTACGAGTCCACTTGGCTGTAGATGTAGTGTGTCGTAGCAGGATCGCAGTTGGGGTAACCCGCCAGAATGTGGGCGCGATCCAAACTAATCTCCCAGGCATTGGCGGCTGTGTTCCACCGCTGCAACTTCGGCGGGGGGTTGCCGGGTACGCCGGTAGCTGAGTTGGCGGCGCAGTCCTCCTCGAACTGGTCGGCCCGCAGCAGAGTGCTGGGGCTAAAGGTTAGCTGCCACCTGCCGCCCGCAGCAGAGGCATCGCCGAACTGGCTGGCAGCCATCAAGACCAGACTAAGGACCACCCAAGGGTGCGTTTTAGGGTGCGTTTTCGCTATGCGTAGCATTGTTTGTTTCCTCCATATGCTATAATTGCCCAAGAACGCCGTGCGCGCCGCTTGTTGTCAACATTGTAGCACCAATTTTCCCCGGTGTCAATACTTATTTCTACGAGGGGGAAGAAACTGGCAGCTACAGCAAGTCAGCGTTTCGTGCCGATCAAGGAGTCGAGACTTGCCAGATAGACAAACATCAGGTCCTGTATCATCAGGTCCTGTATTTGGTGCAAACTTTAAGAGGCTGCGGCAAGCCCTACGCGTGACTGCCGTGGAAGTAGCAAAACGAGCTGGCTGGTCGCCCAGCCAGCTATCAAAGTTGGAAAATGGACAAATTGAGAAAATAGACTTGTTTGATGCGCTGATGCTAGCGAGCCTGATCAGGGTTCCGCTGGAAGACCTTGTGGCAGGGGCTGAACTCGCCTTGCCGCAGCCTATCTTCGACCAAGACTATCCAGCACAGCAAATTCTAGATAGTGAGAGCAGCCAGTTGCCTAAGAGCAAACGTGGCTTCTTTCAAGCTCTCCTTTACCGCGTGGGGCCGGGCATAGTTGAGAGCATGGCCGAAGACGTTATCACTAACGTAGATGTAGATAAACGACTGCTGCGATTCATTGGCGATTGGGAGCAGCTCTCAGAGCCACAGAAGCAGTTGCTTGTGGCGATGATCGAACAATTTTCTCCCTCGTAAAAGCAAAGTGGAGGCTTCTTGTGTCTGGGGAGAAGCAAACAGAGACCTCCTGCATCTTCCGCAGGAGGTCTTCTTAGTTGGTTGCCTACCTTCTTGCTTGGCTAACTTCCTACCTTCTTTTGTCTTGCACAGGATCATAAAATGGTACTCCTAGTTCTTCAGCGCGTGTTGGCAGCTTGGCTGCCATCATCGTTGCTAGTTGCACGACCATCTTACGCTGGTACTGCACATGGTAATACAGGGGGACAGCGATCAGGATCAGCCAATACACGCATGAGGTAACGACTTGGACGCGAAAATCAGCATAGCTCAGGTTGTCTGGCGTGGGCCATAGCTGCTGATCGGATAGTACCCACACCAGCGCAAAGCAGGAGGTTGCCGCAATACTACTAACAAGCAGCCCACGGATGCCAAGCGTCAGGGAGGCAAACAATACGCCCCATACTGCTAGGCTCATGTTGGGGTTGTTGCCAAAGCCGTAGGCATAGGACACGCCTACGATGCCTAGCCCTATCCCCAGCAGGCTGATCAAGGTAGATATGGTGACATAGTACCTCTTGCTGTAGCGAAAGGCCAGCACAAATATGGGGCTGGAGATGAGCAGCGCACTGAGGGACAACAAATAGCCTGGGTACTGACCGGTCAGCAAATCGGAGATAGAGGCACCGATCAGGATGCCAGCCATTTCGCAGATGCCAACACGGAGCAGAGCGACGTTGCCAAAGCTGCTCCCTGCCAACCAGCTATTATCGAACCTTTGTTTAGGCTTCATCCTAGCCCCCCAACTAGTGCTTATCGGCTACGGCCAATATAGCCGAAGGTGAACGGTTCCTCTTTGACCGCCTGCCCCAGCAATCTCTTGATCAGCCGGATGCCAAGGTAGCAGAGTAGTGGAAGGAACATGACCGCAGTTGTCAGCAACATCAACCACTCAACTAGCCTGGTCATTACAACGCGCGCCGAACTGGACATGGCTAAACCTCCACTTAAATAGTATAGCATAGGACGAACTTGCAGCACAAGGGAGCGGCAGCACTATACCACAAGTTCGTCGCCCGACCCCTCGGCTAGCAGGGGGGCGATGCGAGCCTATCAGCACAGCCCGCAGCGGAGCTGCATCCAGCTGGTTTTGAGTGGCTATCCTACTAACTTGCATCTGTGTTCCCCTCAATGCTGAACTCCACCCCGCGCACCCTGACTGCCCGCTGTCTACTGCCCAGCACGTAGAGCCAGCCCGCCAAGCTGAACCAGCAGGTAAGCGGGGAGAGGATAGCGTCCCACCAGGCTGCGGTGATGCTGCCATAGAGCAGGTTCGTCGCCCAGATGCTGAGGAAAGGGTAGCTGTAACCCCGCTGCTTGCTAGCCGCCCCATAGAACAGCAAGGCCCAGCTCGCCACCTGTACGCCGTAGGTCGGTAGGGGAGAGAGGTAGAACAGGTAGGGGACGGAGAGCTTGGCCGCCAACATCTGCCTGGTCCACCGCTCCCACCAACTCCGCAGGCTGGCGTAGCGGTTGTAGACCGGCACGATGCCCACCTGCCCCAGCTTGTACCCAGCCCCCAGCACCGCGCGGCTGGCCGCCACGTCGTCAGCTATCTGCTGCCAGCTCTCCGTGAATGATCCGTAACCACCGAAGCTGCGGAAGACGGAGGCACGTATGCTGTTGAGGTTGCCACTCATCACCTGTCCCCCCCCACGCAGGGTAGCATCAAGGGCGAGCAGGCCCATGCCGGGGCTGAAAGCCATTGCATCTGGCAATGCCGCCCACTCCTTCGCCCCCATGTAGAGCGAGTAGGCACCAACCCCCCCCACCGTCTCATCTTCGTAAGCGGCGGCCACCTGGCGCAGCAGCCGTACTGTCACCAGCGAGTCGCTGTCGGTGGTGAGCAACACGTCTGCTGGTTCGACTGCTGCATCCAAGATCGCCCAGCCCGCTATCAGGTTGTGAACCTTGCCGGTCACGTGGGTGGTGCGGGGGCCAGACTCGGTCACCTGCACCAGGCTGCCATAAGGAGCAGCCAGCACCCTGATTTTCGCCAGCCCTGGGTCGCCGTTGTTGGTCACCACTATCACGCGGGCGTTGCCGTACTCCTGCGCGGCGACAAAGAGGCGATCCATCAGCCGGAGTTCGTCGCGCACATCACCGGGGTACGCTGCGCCGCGACTGTCGCTTTCGGTACGGTAGGGGCGCAGGATGTGCAGGCGCAGTTCGTTGCCCACCGCTTCGGGCGCGGCGATGCGGCGGCGGAGCAGGAAGTAGCCGACGATGCCTGCCACGTTGATTGCCCAGGTAAGGGGGAGGATGATGTTCGCCAGCCAGCTAATCTTTTTCATCACGCACCTCGAAGGTAAGGCCGCGCCAGCGCACGGTACTTTGCCGTCCGACCAGCACGTAGGCCCACGCTGCCAGCGTCGGGAGCGAGCCGATGGGGGAGAGCAGTGCATCTAGCCATGCGCCAGTCAGGGCGCAGTAGGTGGCGTTGATGCCCCAGTTCGCCGCGAAGGGGGCGGCGTAGGCCCAGCGGCCCCGCCGCAGGGCGTAGCCGAGCAGCCCCAGGCTGACCAGTTGCGCTCCGTAAGTCGGCGCGGCATAGAGGTAAAACTTGTCGGGCTGCGACAGCTTGAGGCCGAGCATGATGCGCGTCCACCGCTGCCACCAGCTACGCCACGAACTGTAGCGGTTGTAGACGCGGATACCACCCACCATCGCGATCCGTTTGCCGGTGGCGAGTACCTTCTGCGCCGTCGCCACGTCGTCTACCAGTTGCTCCCGTCGTGTATAGCTAGCAAAGCCACCGAACTCGCGGAAGACAGAGGCGCGCAAGCTGAGGAGGTTGCCAGTCATCTGGCTCGGCCCGCGCAGGGCCGAGTCGAGGGCCAGCAGGCCGATGCCAGAGATGACCACCGAGGTGTACATCCGTGCAGGCCAATCCACCCCTGGTGCATAGAGCATGAAGCTGCCAACCCCACCCACCGTTTCATCTTGGTAGGCTGCGGCCACCTGGTAGAGCAGGGGGGTGGTTAGGTCGCTGTCGCAATCGCTAGCTACGATGATGTCCTCGTCGGCTACCTCGTCCTTGAGGGCATCCCAGGCTACCTTGTGATTGAACATCTGGCCGGAGGCGGTATCAGGCGGCATGAGCGGGGCTTCGATCACTTGTACCAAGTCGCTATAGGGGGCGGCTAGTTGCCTGATCTTCGCCAGCCC
>JAYUUN010000102.1:0-9509 GCA_043754535.1 Chloroflexota bacterium
TTGCGCCCCCTCCCGCGCCAGCCGCTCGACCTTCGCTACCAGGTCGACCAGCCCACCGCGCTGGTTGCAGGCCGCACACTGCCAGCGGGTGCCAGTTAGTGTGAAGCTGAACTCCGGGCTGACACACAGGGGGCAATGGCCCAGCCAGCCATCCTTGTCGCTGATTAGCTGTGTGTAGTAGCTGACAATCTTGGCGGCGTACGGGGCAAGCTCTTTTTCACGGCTGAACAGGTTGGTAAGCAGGCTCATGGTAAACCCTCGTCAAGCAGGGGTCAGAGTGTGACCCCTGCCGCTAACCGGCTGCGCCTGCGGCTAAGGGCGTGCGCTTGCCTGGTCAGCCAGGTGATCGTCTCCTCGACCAGTGCAAGGGCGGCGGCCCGCTCGTCAGCAGGCAAGTCACGCAGGTCAGCGACAAGCTGGCGGCGGAAGCTGGCAACGTGCTGCTGCATCTCAGGCAGGGTGGCTGGGCTACTTACCCCCTTATGGGTAGGCGTGCTACCTTGTGCTGCACGGCTCGTCTTGGCCGGGCTGGTTGTGGTGACTGGGAGCATAGTCCAAGTTGGACCATCGGCAGCCTCAGCCTCAAGTGGCGCAAGGGTAGGCTCGAAGATGCACTCCGATAGTTGCTGCGGTGACAGGCCGGGGCTGAGGGCTAGCTGCACCTGCGCGGCGGTCAGCAACTCGGCCACCGACCGCTGGTTGGCTGGGTCGCGCACAGCACGAGCGGCGGCCTGCACCACCACCGACCGGTAGGGCTTGCCTTCGCTCTGCGCGGCGGTCAACAAGGCAAGTCGTTGCGCTGCTGGAGCTTCAGCTATCGCTACCAACGCATCCAGCGGCAAGGAACTGCCCTGCATCACGGCCTGCACCTCCGGCTCAAGGCTTGCTAGCCTCATGTACTTCTTGCGACTGGTCTCCTTCAATCCCGCGATACGCTCGAATTGAGGCCAGCTAATTTGTAGCTGCTGCTCGCCAAGGAGGCGCGCTGCTGCCGCCAGTTGGTCGTAAGCGGCCTGCCACTCGGCCAGCGTCTCGGCTTGCGGCCAGGCGAAGAACCAGCGGTCACAGAAGTACTCGCAGTCCAGCATCAACCGTAGCCGCTTGTAAGCCAGAGCCTTCTCCAGAGGGGTCAGGTTTTTGCGCCGTTCGTTCTCGTCGATCTGGGTAAGCCAAACCTGTGCCGGGCTGAGGCGGCCAGCGGGGTAGACCTGCGCTGGTACCTCGGTGAGGCCCGCCCGCTGCGCTGCCTGCAAGCGACGTGCGCCATGTATCAGGCGGTAGCTGCTGTCGGGCTGTTGCTCAAGCAGCACGCTGCTGAAGAAGCCATGCTGCTCAATGCTGGCTTGCAGGTCGTCGAGGTCATCCAGCAGCAGGCGCGGCTGCTCGGCGGGGACTTGGATCGCATCCACTGCTACCATTGTGGGGGTATAGACAGGTGCTTCGCTCACAATCAACCTCATGTTCAGGTTAGCTTGTCAGGGGAGAGTGCGGGCTGGAGTGGGGTGGCCCGACCGCCCCGGACAAGCAGAGGCCGTAGCCCTTCCGCTTGTTCGGTCGGTAGCCGCCTGTTGGTAGCAGGTCGGCGGTGGGTTGGTGTAGCCGCCCACGCTCTGGCAGGCAGTTAGCATCGGCACCGACTGTGGGATGGCTTACCGTCTAAGCGGAAGCTAGCCCAAATGCGGTGTGAAGCTGGTGCAAACCGTCAGCACACTCTGGCTGAAGGCTAGCACCGACACCAGCGGCGGGTAAGTCTCCCCATTCCATGAACAGGGGCTAGCCAGCTACGGTGTAAAGTAGTGCGGCCAGGTAGACCTGCCGCTAAGGTGTAGTAACCTGTTGGCTGGGTCTGCTATGCCTACCAGGTTGTAGCTGAACAGTGCCATGCACCGTGCAGTCGCAAACTGGCCTCAACCTGTCACTGGGGTCGAGTGGTCAGCGTCAGTGCTAGGCACCTGCTAACGTAGAACTATCTTAGCACAGGTGGGCGGCGTAGGTCAAGCAGTTGGTGGATGAGAATGGGATTAGAGTTGCTGCTAAAGGCTAACAGGCTGGCGCAGAGCGAGCATTTTGTGCCTGGGTGACAAAGCACAGAGTGGTTGAACAGAGGAGGTAAAGCTAATAGCCTTTAGTGATAGCGTAATGACGATTAGCAGATCAAGCCCAACCAGGTAGGGCCGAGGTTCGGTGGTACCCACTGGGAAGAAGCTGGGTGATCAGCTTTGCGTTTGTAGGGTGGAACCGTTCCGCCTTTCTGCAGCTTGAAGGTGGAGTCGTTCCACTTCCATCAGTGGAGTGGGGCCGTATGGATGGACTGCCTCTCGTGGTGGATGCACCAAGCAAACCACGTAAACGGCCACGCTGCCAGCCGCAAATGGGTAGTTGGCACGCCAGCAGGCTGATCAACCCCAGGTTGAGAACTGCACTGCCCTCTGCTTGCTTAAACATCTTCTGCTCCTTTATGCTTGCTACATAATGTTGGGTGGACAGCCCAGCTAGTTGTTAGCCGAGCTGCCCGCTGGTTGGGGCTGGTTGCTGGTCAGTGGCTAATGCCGTTGGCTGCGCTGGGCAGTTGCTTGATGCTGCCTCTCATCACCTTGTAATAATAAAGCAGATGCAGTAGCCGTTCGCCCAACTCATCTAGCTTCACCTCAGTCGCCCGCTTCGCTACTTCCGCAACCGTCAGCCCCCGCCGTCTTGCCTACTGCTCGACAATCCCCCTCGGCCTCCCTCCCGGCAAGCATCGCCCCGGCCCATGCGCTCATCACTTTACACCCTCTTAGAATTAGGAATTAGGTTAGCTGGAGGTTAGCCCACGCTCAAACACCCACTGGCGGCCACCACATTTATTACCTGGTTTCTTACCCCCCTCAACCACCTCACCGCTCGTTAATTGTGTTAGTTGCGTTTATAATTGCGCTGTGATTCGCTAGCGGCGCGATCAACCCTCATTGTACGCTATGGGTGGAAGTGGTGCAACTAGCTGATTGTGGGAGGTGTGTTTTCGATATGGACAGCTTCTTGTAGGTGTTTGACATTGTTCAGCGACTCCGCTATAATCCGCTTGGTTGGTATCTTTGTCAAGAGGATGGGGGGCGGCGTGGCTAACATTCAAACGGCATTCAACTTCATCTGGTCGGTAGCCGACCAACTGTTGCGTGGCCCTTACGTTCGTTCTAAATACTCCGACGTAATCCTGCCCTTCACTGTGCTGAGGCGGATCGATTCGGTGCTGGCTCCTACCCGCACTGCTGTGTACGAACGTCACAAGTTTGTTGTTGGAGGGGGGTTGAAGAACATTGATGGTGCTTTGCAAACGGTTGCCGCTCACAGCTTTTACAATACCTCCAGCTATGACTTCGCCAAGCTGAAGTCCGACTCGGCCAACATTAAGGAGAACCTTACCGCTTACATCAACGGCTTCTCTAAGAACATCTACGACATACTTGAACACTTCAAGTTCGCTAGCTTGATTGAGGATTTGGGCAAGAAGGGCTTGCTATTTCAAGTTGTGGAAAGATTTGCTGACGTAGACCTAAGCCCCGCAGCGATCAGCAACCACGAGATGGGTACCATCTTTGAAGAACTGATCCGCCGCTTCAACGAGCAGCGCAACGAAGGGGCAGGCGAACACTTCACTCCCCGCGATGTAATCCGCTTGATGGTGCGCTTGATGATCGACCCGCCAGCCACAGAGCGGCTCAAGCATGAACAGGCAATCGCCACCATCTACGATCCTGCGTGCGGCACTGGGGGGATGCTGACCACCGCAAAGGAGTACATCACCAGGCAGATTGAGCCTGCTGCTATCATCTCACTGTTTGGACAAGAGATCAACGATGAGAGCTATGCCATTTGCAAATCGGACTTGCTGATTGGTGGGACTGAGGAGGATGCCGAAAACATCGCACTGGGGTCGTCCTTTTCACATGATGCCTATTCAAGCCATAGGTTTCGATTTATGCTATCAAATCCTCCTTATGGCAGTGATTGGAGCGGTGGTGAGGACTATACATACATCAATGCCGACAAGGATACAGCTGACAGCCGCTTCGTCGTCGGCGTGCCGCGCACCAGCGACGGCCAGATGCTGTTCCTTCAACAGATGATCTCCAAGATGCGCCCACCAGAGGAAGGCGGCAGCCGCATCGCTATCGTGATGAACGGCTCACCTCTGTTCGTCGGTGATGCTGGGAGTGGCGAGAGCGAGATTCGTCGCTGGGTGTTGGAGAACGACTGGCTTGAAGCGATTGTCGCCTTGCCAGGCCAGATGTTCTACAACACTGGCATCAACACCTACATCTGGCTGCTAACCAACAACAAGCGACCGGAGCGCGAACGCAAGGTGCTGCTGGTTAACGGTGCGGCGATGACCACGACCAGCGGCAAGGAAACTGAAGTGTTCGCCCGCAAGCTCCGCAAGAGCCTCGGCGACAAGCGCAATGAGATCAGCGAGCAGCACATGGCCGACTTGGTGCAACTGGTGGAGAGCTTTGCCGACGGCCCTTTCAGCAAGGTGTTCGACACTGAGGCATTCGGCTACCGTAAGATTACCATTGAACGGCCCATGCGCCGCAACTGGCAGGTCAGCGATGAGCGGTTGGCTCGCTTGCAGCAGCACCGTGCGTTTGGCAAGCTGAACAAGCAAGCTGGCGGCCAGCACAGCTTGAACGACGCACAGACCAGCCTGCTAGCCACCCTGCGGAGGCTCAACTGCGAGAGGCTGTACAAGAGCAAGCCTGATTTCACCGCCGACCTCGGCGCGGCAATTAAGCAGGTTGGTTTGAAGCTAGCCGCACCGCTGTGGAAGGCGATCCTGGAGACGCTGGCCGAACACGATCAGACTGCCGAACCCTGCTACACCGACAAGGGAGAGCGTGAACCCAACCCCGACCTGCGCGATAGCGAGAACGTAACGCTGCGAGAGGATGTAAACCGCTACTTTGAGCGCGAAGTGCAACCCTACGTGCCGGATGCGTGGGTCAGCACCACCTACCGCGACCTGCGCGACACCAAGATAGGCAAGGTCGGCTATGAGATCGGCTTCACTCGCTATTTCTACCAGTACAAGCCGCTCCGCCCACTGGCTGAGATCATGGAGGACATCCGCGTACTTAAGGGCGACATCAACGAGCAACTACAAGGATTGCAGGCATGAACCCCCGCGAACGCCCTACCCCCCTGCCTAGCCTGCTGCCTCCATTTGCCGCCGACCACCAGCCGCCCCGCCCCCAGCTGCGACCCTACCCCCGCCACCAGCCGTCGGGCGTTACATGGTTGGGCGAGATACCGGCGCATTGGGAGGCACGTAAGCTCAAGATTATTACCAAATTCGCTTATGGAGACGCACTATCTGCTGATAACAGGGAGAAAGGTGATGTACCAGTTTGTGGTTCAAACGGTATAGTTGGTTGGCACTCACAAGCCAACACGCTAGCTCCTTGCATCATTGTGGGCCGCAAAGGCTCTTACGGTAAGGTAAACTACTTCAACAAACCATGTTTCGCTATTGACACGACGTTCTACATAGACCAGACCCTAACAAATCAGCATCTACGCTGGTTGTACTATGTCTTGTCAGTTTCGCACTTGGACAATCTATCGCAAGACATTGGAGTACCAGGCTTGTCACGCGAAGAGGCATATGCTAGACCTCTCCCCTTGCCACCATTCCAAGAGCAACTCGCCATCGCAGCATACCTAGACCGCGAAACTGTGCGCATTGACCGAATCCTGGCCCACCATGAGAAGATGATCGAGTTGCTGGAGGAGCAACGCACCTCCATCATCAGCCGCGCCGTCACTCGCGGCTGATGATGGAGGTGCCGCTCAAAGTTAGCGGCGTTGACTGGCTGGGCGAGATACCGGCGCACTGGGAGATACTGCGGCTGAAGTACATTGCTCTCCAAGTCACCACCAAGCAAGTAGGCAAGGAAGAAGAACATACATACATTGGCCTTGAACAGATAGAGGGTAGTACTGGTCGTCTACTACTTAACAGCTTGGTAGATAAAGTAGATAGCACCACCAGCGTATTTATCGGTGGCGACATCCTGTTTGGCAAACTGCGTCCCTATCTGGCTAAGGTGGTTCAACCTCACTTTGCTGGGGTCTGTACCACCGAACTCCTTGTATTGCGTCCGAGCAAAGGCACAAGCAACAGATTCTTGTTCTACCAACTACTGTCCGAACCGCTGATTAAGCTGGTCAATTCAATGACCTACGGCACAAAAATGCCGCGAGTGAGTACGGAGCAACTGACAAACATCACACTACCTGTGCCGCCTCTACAGGAGCAACGCGCTATCGCCGCCCACCTTGACCGTGCCGCCGGCGACATAGACGCGACCATTAGCCAAGTCCGCAGCCAAATTGACTTGCTGCGCGAGTACCGTGCCACCCTGATCACTAGCGTCGTCACCGGCAAGGTGGACGTAAGCAGCCTGTTGTAGCAAGAGAGGTGTAGAGATGAACAAGCCGGACATCAGCGAACGCAACTTTGAGCAGAGCGTTGAACTGGGGCTGCTTGGCGACCCCGATCTGCCACTAACTACCACCAGCTACTACCATAAGCTCGCCACTGCCGGAACGGACGGCTACAGCCGCGAACTCTGCCTGCACCTCACCTCGCTGTTCGATTTCGTCACCACCACCCAGCCACAGACGTGGGCCAAGCTGGTCAAGCAGTACGGTGGCAACGACAAGCTAGCCCGTGAGCAATTCAGCCTGCGGCTAGCCACCGAAATCAGCAAGCGCGGCAGCCTCGATGTGCTACGTAAAGGGGTCAGCGACCACGGCTGCAAGTTCGAGCTGGCCTACTTCCGGCCCGAAACCAGCCTCAATCCTACCCACCAACAGCACTACAACGCCAACATCCTTGGCGTAGCCCGTCAGTTGCACTTTAGCACCCGCCGCCCCAACGACAGCATAGACATAGTGCTGTTTCTCAATGGCCTACCCCTCATTACCATCGAACTGAAAAACCCCTTGACCGGTCAAACCTACCTTGATGCAATCAGCCAATACCGCGAACGTGATGCCAGCGAATTGATCTTCCAGAACGGTCGCTGTCTCGCCCACTTCGCGGTTGACCCTGACCAAGCGTGGATGGCGACCCAACTGCGTGGCAGCAGGACCATCTTCCGCCCTTTCAATCGAGGGACGGAGCATGGCGCAGGCAACCCGCCCAACCCCACCGGCTTTCGCACCGCCTACCTATGGGAACAGGTTTGGCAACGCGATAGTATGTTGGATTTGGTCAACAAGTTCGTGCAGTTCGTCGAGGAGGAGGATGAGCAGGGCCACAAGACCGGCAGCCGCGAGTTGGTCTTTCCCCGCTACCACCAGCTAACTGCTGTCCGCAACATGGTCGCCCATACTAGCAAGGAAGGCGCGGGCCGCACCTACCTGGTTCAGCATAGTGCCGGTAGCGGCAAGACCAAAACCATCGCGTGGCTGGCCCACCACCTAGCCAGCCTGCATGATGCCCGCGATCAGCGCGTCTTCAACTCGGTCGTCGTTGTCTCTGATCGTCGCATACTGGATCACCAGTTGCAACGTGCCGTCCGCAGCTTCGCCCAAGTCGTCGGGCTGGTCGAGGCGATTGACGAAGACTCCAGCCAACTGCGCGAGGCATTGGAAAAGGGCAAAGGCATCATTGTCACCACCATGCAGAAGTTCCCTATTGTACTTAAGAACATTACCGAGTTGGCAGGCGAACGCTTCGCTGTGATCATGGACGAAGCCCATTCCTCGCAGCAGGGCGGTGCGGCTAGGTCGCTCAAAGACGTGCTTTCGGTTGGCGGTCTGGCCGAAGCCGAACAGGTTGACGGCAGCGGCGAAATCAAGTTGCTGGGCAAGGACGGCCAGCTACACGCCCCTGCCGACCGCACCGAGCAGACGCTGGCCGCCCGTGACCGCGCCCCCCTGTCGAGGATTCTTGAGTACGTCAACGAGCATTATGGTACTGACTTCACCGACGAGGACAAGCTCAACAGTTTCACTGATGATATGCGGCGGCGAATGGAGAGCAACAGGAACCTAGTCAACGCCATGAACGTTGCGGTCAACCCTAGGGTGGAGGATAGATTGCTAGCTTTCCGAGGCTTCTTTAGCCGCACCCTGGAAGCGATGATCGAGGCCAACTTTAACATCTACCAGAAGATTACTGATGATGCAGCATTGCGTGAAATGATCAGACAGATGCTGTTTAATCAACTGGCCGACCGGCTTACCACCCAAACTTCCCCTCTGGAGTTATCAATCAATTGCTGGGATATGCCAACCCATTCCATCGGAGCTTCGGAGCTAGAAATAGCAACGCAGCAACGCAGACTTAACGTTAAACCCGGCCATCCGTTGCCATGCCTAACGTTAAATCCTCAACCCCCCCCCCCACCGTCCAGAGCAGCCCCACTCTCACCCAGACTGCGACGTTGCTACTGCCCTTACTGCGCTGGTAGCCGCACTCCTCTACTGCTACTCTAGCTCCTTCGGCTTGAGCGGGAGTAGCTTGCTCTCCTCGCACCAGCGGAAGTACACCTGCTTGACCGCTCCATAGGTGTGGCGCAAACCCTCACCTAACAGCGTACACTCGCCGAAAAAGTCAGCCAGTTCGTTCGTCTCCGCTCGTTACGCCGAGGTCGCGGCCAACACCTCTAGTGGGTCTTGCAAACCGCCATGGTGCAGCCCACAGCTGTGTTCCCGCGACCGCCCACGTCAGTATGCCTGGCAACTCTGCCTTCAGCCACTCGGCCATCTGCTTGTCAGGGTTAGCGATCTGCACCTAGGAGGGGATCAGCTACACCCGTCACCAGATACCCTCATCGATGTTACGAATGCTCGGGTTGTGGTTAGTCACCATGCACAGCTTGAAGTTTGGCTTGAAGATGAAGGGGTCGCGGTGCGGGAAGCGGGCAGTGATCGGGTCGCCGCCGGTCAGTTGCTTGGTTAGCGGTTCGTTCAGCCGCCGCCCCTGCCTGATCTCGGTGGTGCAAATCAGCCGCAACCCGGCCATCTGCACCACATCCGGACTGGCCGCGCTGCCGCCAACCCGATCCTTGTGCATGAACGTCTCTGGGTTGGCCTACCGCCCATAATGCCCGGCCAGCGCAAGGGCAACGGGCGCAACGTCGTCTTGCCGTTGCGCCCGTTGCCGTGATGTAGCAGAACACCCGCTGCCAGTAGGCAATTAGCCGCTGGTTGCCGCTCATCACCGTGTCGAGGAAGGCCATCCAGGTTGGACACTGGGCAGTGGGGTTGTAGGCTATTGGCAGGTAGCGGGTCGCCCTCGCGCTCGGGACGCAGGTCGCCACTGCTCAAATCGAGTGTGTCGTTCGTACAGTTGAGCAGCAAGCTGGTGTAGAGGTGTTTGTCGCGCGGCCAGTGCGTGCCGCGCCAAGCCACCCAGCCCGGCACGGTGAGCAGCCGGTTGCCGAACAGATAGACCAGCTGGTGCGCGTTGACGACATCGGTTAGCTTCTCGTTCGTCGGACAAACCCGCACCACGTACG
>JAYUUN010000103.1:0-92131 GCA_043754535.1 Chloroflexota bacterium
TTCCTCGATCACCTTGTAGCGTTCTGAGGCGTAGCTGATCGCCAACGGGTCGCGCACGGCGAGGGCTTCACGCCGTTCCTGCTCCACACGCTGGCGCACGGCGCGCACTTTGACTGTCGGCATTTGGCTTTGCGGCTCCTGGCGGATATAGCGGCATTATAACACAGATTGGCGAAAACTGGCCCGATATTTGCCTTTGGCTTTGGCGGTCATGTATAATAGATGGTGCAACTGCATAGTGAGGGCTGGGGGGGTCTGGTGAGCCAGGCTGAGAGGGCGTTCCGATGATACGCCGACCCCGCGAACCTGATCTGGGTAATGCCAGCGTAGGGAAGCTGTAGCACGTGGCCGAAGCGGTCAGGTGCAGCTTGAAGTCACCTGTTTGTGCTGGCCGACTCTTAGGGAGAGTCGGCTGTCTTTCTAAGAGGGGAACAGCAAAGTGCGCGCATTGATCATCACAGGCGGCAAACTGGAACAGCTACCAGACTGGCTGCAACCAGCGGCAGCAGGTGGTCGGGTAGGCTATGACTACCTAGCCTGCGCTGACGGGGGTAGCAACTACGCCCGCCGTCTGGGGCTGCGGCCCGACCTGGTGGTTGGTGATATGGATAGTGTCACACCTGAGACGCTGGCCTGGCTACGTGCGCTTGGCACCACCATGTCGGTCTTTCGCCACGACCAGAAGCAGGAGAGCGACACTGAGCTTGCCCTGCTTTCAGCGATTCGGACGGGGGCGCGCGAGATCGCGATCCTCGGTGCGCTGGGTGGGCGGCTCGATCATGAGCTAGCCAATCTCGCGCTACTCGCTTTGCCCGAACTGGTGGGCTGCGATGTCTGCGTCTGGGACGGCAACGTGGCAGTCTGCCTCTTGCGCGCTGGGAAGAACAAGATTCAGGGTAAGCCGGGTTCGCTCGTCTCCCTGATCCCCTTTGGCGGCGACGCACGGGGAGTGACTACCACGGGACTGCAATACCCTCTGCACAACGAAACCCTACTCCTCAACCACTCACGCGGGATCAGCAACGTAATGCTCGCGGAAGAAGCCACGGTTGAGATTGGTGACGGACTCCTGCTGGCAATCGTAGACCACGCGACTGGACCTGGCCTCGGCCAGCCCGCCGCGAAGTAACTGTAGAGCGCAGAACTGCTGTAGCAGGCTAGGCTAGCCGTGCTGCACCACGCCCGCGATCTGCGCCATTGCCACAGGAGATCATCTTGGAAACTACTAAAAGAGCGGCCCACAGCGGTGGGCCACTAGCGGCTGTCGGCCTCGGCTTCATCCTCTTGCTGATCGGCTGGATTCCCTTCTACAACTGGATCGGTACTGCCTGGCAGATCAAGGATAGCAACGGTCAGCCCGCCCTAGACCCTGGCACTGGGGCGACTATCGCCCAGGCTATCGCCGGTTCGCTGTTCTGGCTGATCGTCATGGGTGGTCTGATCTTCGTGATTGCCCACTTCAGCGGCGGTTGGCTGGCTGGCTGGGACACGCGGGAGTTGGTCACGGTGGCGGTGATCGGGGCAACATTCGGCGCGGTGTTCAACGGCTGGACGCTGCTTACCAGTGGGCCGCTAGCGGGGCTGGTGGCTGGTCTTGGCCCCTGGGCCAACCTGGAGAACGGCATCTGGTTTATCCCCGCCTTCCTCGCCCCCTACATTATCCGCAAGCCGGGGGCTGCCCTCTTTGCCGAAGCAATAGCTGCCAGCGTCAGCTTCTTGCTTGGGTCACCCTGGGGCTTCTTGGGTGCGGTAGTGGCGGGCCTGGTGCAGGGTCTAGGCGCAGAGGTTGCTTTCGCCCTGTTCGGCTGGCGTAACTATCGACTGGCAGTGATGCTACTCGCGGGCTTCATCAGCGCGGCGGCCAGCTTCGCCTTCGTCTACCCGATCTGGAACGCTGGCTATGATGTGCTCTACAACTCCTTCGGCTTTGTCGCCACTGTAATAGGGGTAACAGGCCTGGGCGTGCTACTCAGTATCGCCCTGGCCGAGGCGTTGCGAGCCACCGGCGTACTTGACCGCTTCGCCCTTGTGCGCGAGCAGCGAGCAGCGGCGAAGCTACATGGCTGATCCTCTGGTTGTAGTTGAGGGCTTTGGCTTCAGCTATGGCGGGGTGGCAGAGGCAGTGTTGCATGACCTCAACCTGCAAGTGCAACGTGGGGAGGTGCTGCTGCTGCTAGGGCCGAGCGGGGCAGGCAAGAGTACGCTAGCCCTCGCTCTCAACGGCCTGATCCCCCACCAGCTTGAGGGCGCGATCAGTGGCCGGGTGATAGTGGATGGCCTGGACACGAGAACGACGACGGTGGCCGAACTCTGCCAGCACGTGGGCCTGGTGCTGCAAGACCCAGACGCGCAGATCGTGCTGCTCACCGTCGGTGATGAGGTAGCTTTTGGCCTGGAGAACATCCGCCTGCCGCCAGCCAAGATGCCCGCCCGCATCAGCCACGCCCTCGCCCTGGTAGGGCTGGCGGACATGGAGGAGCGGGCAACGAATGCCCTGAGCGGCGGGCAGAAGCAGAGGTTGGCCCTTGCTGCCGCCCTCGCCTTCGCCCCGCAACTGCTTGTCCTCGACGAACCGACCGCCAATCTCGACCCGGTTGCGGCCCGCACCTTCTTTGCCCTCTGCCAGCAACTCAAGGCGGAGGGGACGACGATCCTGATCATTGAACACCGACTAGACGAGCTGATCGCCTTCGTGGATCGGGTGGCGGTTCTCGACCCAGGTGGCACGGTGGCGGTGACGGGCAGTCCAGCGGCGGTTTTCGGCGACCCTAGCACGCAGGCGATGTTGCAGAGCTATGGGGTTTGGCTGCCGCAGGTGAGCGAAGCCTTGCTGCCACTGGCCGCAGAGGGCGCACCGCTGCCGCTGACGATGATTGAGGCAGATGCGCTGCTGGCAACAAGCGTTTGGGCGGCCAGGAGCAACCAGCCAATGGCAATTAGAGCAGATCTAGGGGCGAGAGAGCGGCCAACAGCCCCTCGTTCTATCATAGAGGTAGAGGGCTTGAGCTACCGCTATCCAGGTGGGCTGGTGGCCTTGCGCGAGGTAGACCTGAGCATCGCAGAGGGGGAGTTCTTCGCGCTGGTAGGGCCGAATGGTAGCGGCAAGAGTACGCTGGCCGCCCATTTGGTGGGCCTGCTACCGACACAAGGTAAGGTTAGAGTGCTGGGGCAGGACGTAGGCCGCTTGCGTGGTGCTGCCGCTGCCAGCCTGGTGGGTTATGTGTTCCAGAACCCTGAGCATCAATTTGTTGCCCGTACCGTGCGCGAGGAGGTAGCCTTCGGCCTGCGCGCCGTAGCAAAGGCGCGGCGGTTGAGCGAAGCGGCGATCAACGAGCGGGTAGAGACGATGCTGACTGATTTTGGCCTGCTTCAGTATGCAGCACGCAATCCCTTCAGCCTGAGCCAGGGCCAGAAGCGGCGGCTGAGTGTGGCAACGATGCTGGTCGTCGGCCAACGGGTGCTGATCCTCGACGAGCCAACCTTCGGCCAGGACCAGCGCAACGCCAGCCGCTTGATGGCCCGCTTGCAAAGGCTGAACGAGCAGGGCATCACGATCATCATGATCACCCACGACATGACCCTGGTCGCCGAGTACGCAGAGCGGGTGGCTGTGCTGCTGGCTGGCGAGATCGCTTACTGCGGGCGGCCCCACGACCTGTTCGCCGACCGCGAGTTGATGCAAAGGGCCAGCCTGTTGCCCCCACCGCTCTACGAACTTAGCACTCTGCTGCAAGCGCGGCACCCAGGCTTCCCGCTACTGACCACCGTAGCCGAGTGGCACGCCCTGTTGAGCAACAACCATGCTCACTTACTACCCAACCGACTCGCTGCTACACCGCACCAACCCGACGATCAAGCTGCTGGCAGTAGTGGTGCTGGTCGTGCTTGTCACCTTCGCCTACGACGTAGCAACCCCACTGATCTACCTGCTACTCACCATCATGGCCCTGCGCTTTGGCGGGCAGTTGCCCCTACGCTGGGTTGCGGGCAGCCTCGCGCCCTTCGTGGTCGTCGCCCTCGGCTTCCTGCTCACCAACCTGCTGTTCGCCCGCCCTGTCCTCCATCCCACCAGCCTGTTCAGCCTCGGCCCGCTGACCGTGACGGCGCAAGCGGTAGGGCTAGGGCTGGCGGTGGGGCTGAGGGTGCTGTTCATCGGTACAAGTTCGCTGCTGCTGATTGGTACGACCGAACCCACACGCCTGGTAGTCAGCCTGATCCTGCAAGCAAAACTCAACTATCGGATCGCTTACGCCACCCTGGTTGCCTACCGCTTCGTGCCACTGCTAGCAGCAGAGTACCGCACGATCAGGGCTGCCAGCCGCATCCGTGGGCGCAAGGGCGGGTTGCGCGGCTTGCTGCGCGACACAATCCCCCTGCTGGCAGGGGCAATCCGCAGGGCAGAGCGGATCGCGCTGGCAATGGACAGCCGCGCCTTCGCTGCCTACCCCACCCGCACCTACCGCCAGCCAACCAGCATTGAGCGGGCCGACTGGCTGTTCCTGCTGATCAGCGTGGGCGGTGGCAGCCTGCTTTTCGCTGTCCTGGTCGCCAGCGGCATCACGCGGGGGCTGGGGGCGCAGTTCGCGGGCTAAGGACGGTCAGGGGCGGCAAGATGGTTGCAATATGACCCTTGCTAATGCTACAATGCAAGCCGTACCCTCATCGTGCCAGGAGAAAACTGCCCATGTCTGCTGCTTCCCCCGCTAACGCTGGTATTCGTCGGCGTGGCCCCTTCATCTTCCGCCTGCTCCGGGTCTTGCTAGTGATCATCCTGCTCTTGCTGGTGGCGGCTGCCGGGTTCGTCTACTACTCGATCCAGAAGGCAATGCCCACCATCAGCGGCACCCTCAAGGTGGGCGGCCTCAGCGCAAACGCGATCATCGTGCGCGACAAAGAGGGCATCCCCCACCTCACTGCCGCCAACCCCAGCGACCTGTTCTTTGCCAACGGCTACGCCCACGCCCAGGATCGCCTCTTTCAGATGGAGCTTTTCCGCCGCAATGCCAGCGGGCGGTTGGCCGAGTTCGCTGGCGAGCGCGCCCTTAGCCGCGACCGCCTGATGCGAGCGGTTGGCCTGCGCCGCGTCGCTGAGGAGGAGTACAAGACGCTGACCCCAGAGCAGCGGGAGCCACTCGACCGCTATGCTGCCGGGGTCAACGCCTTCATCGAAGGCCACAAGGACAGCCTGCCAGTGGAGTTTACCCTGGCCGGGATCAGCCCCGAACCCTGGACGGCGGTGGATAGCCTGGCGATTGGCCGCCAGATTCCGTGGACTTTGAGCGGAAACTGGTCTACCGAACTGACCATCGCTGACATTGCCGCCAAGTTGGACACCACGCGGGCTTTGGACCTCTTTCCCGACGTGGATGCCAGCTTCAACACGATCAGTGGCGGCAGCGGCAGCGGCCTGCGCTTGAGCGACCAGCAGGCCGCCGCCAGCGTCGGCAACCCGAACGGTAGCCTGGCTGACTATAAGCAGAGCATCGCCCTCTTTCCCTTGCGGATGAAGATGGAGGGGCTGGGCAGCAACAACTGGGTGGTTGACGGCAGCAAGTCTAGCACAGGCAAGCCACTGCTTGCCAACGACCCCCATCTCGGCGTGCAGAACCCCGCGATTTGGACGCAGTTGCACCTGCAAACCACAGACGGCAGCTTCAACGTGGTCGGCTTCAGCTTCGCTGGTATCCCTGGCGTGGTGATCGGCCACAACGACCGCATCGCCTGGGGCGTGACCAACGTCGGCCCCGACACCCAAGACCTCTATATCGAGCGCACCGACGCAGCTCACCCCGGTCAATACCAGTTCCAAGATGACTGGGAGGATTTTCGGCTGGTGACGGAGACGATCAAGATCAAGGGAGCAGCCGCTGACAACTATGTAGTGCGGATCAGCCGCCACGGGCCGATCATCAGCGACGCACTTAAGGGGGTGAGCAGCACCCTCGCCCTCAAGTGGGTCGCCAACGACCCGGTGGGCCTACTACCTGCGGTGATCGAACTGGATCAGGCAAGAGATTGGCCTAGCTTCCGTACTGCCCTGAGCAAGTGGACGCTGGCGGGCCAAAACTTCGTTTATGCCGACGTGGACGGCAATATTGGCTATCAGGCGACCGGCAAGGTGCCAGTCAGGGCGCAGGGCAACGGCCTCCTACCAGTACCGGGCTGGACGGGCGAGAACGAATGGACGGGCTTCGTCAACTTCGACCAGATGCCCAGCATCTACAACCCGCCCAGCCACTACATCGCCACCGCCAACAATCGGCCCGCCGCTGGCCCCTTCCTCGCCGCACGCTACGCCCCACCCTACCGCATCGGGCGCATCCGCCAGTTGCTTGAGGCAAAGGATAAGTTGAGCGTGGCCGACATGACCGCGATCCAATACGACTCGACTAGCCTGCTGGCCGCCAAGATCGCCCCCTACCTGGCCGCCCTCAAGAGCAGCGACCCGGCAGTGCAGCAGGCGATTGACCGCTTTAAGAGTTGGGATGGCAACATGGCCGCCGACAGCGTGACCGCCGCAATCTATGCCCAGACCTTCAACCGCGTCCTCACCGACACTTTCGCCGACGAACTGGGCAGCGTTGCGGACGAGTACCTCGACCAGGAGGGTGATGCCAGCATCAAGTTGGAGCAGATGCTAGACCGCACCGCCGACCTCTGGTGGGACGATGTGAAGACGGCGGGCAAGCAGGAGCAGCGTGACGACATCCTGCTCAAGGCGATCACCACTGCGGTGGGCGAACTGAACGGCAAGCAGGGTAGCGACCAGGCCAAGTGGCAATGGGGCAAGCTGCACAAGCTCTACCTCGATCACCCACTTGGTGGGGTCAAGGTGTTGGGTATCCAGATTTTTGGTAGCTTCAACCACGGCCCCTACGAGTTGAGTGGTGACAACACGACCGTCAATGTCAGCCACTACTCGGTTGGTGACGCGCTGGATGGTCAGGGCTACGATGAAACCGCTTATCCCTCGATGCGGAAGGTGGAGGACGTAAGCGACTGGGCTGGTTCACGCTGGATACTACCCGGTGGGGCCAGCGGCCAGCCCTTCAGCAAGCACTTCGGCGATCAGGTGGATGGCTACATGGGCGGCAAGTACAACCCGATCCGCTTCAGCGACGCGGCGATCAAGGACGGAGCCGAAGGCACCCTCACCCTCACCCCTTAGCAGCTAGTCAGCGGCAAACGGAAGGGGGAGCGGCTACCGCTCCCCCTCGTTGCTGCTAGCTGCCAACCCTAGCCCTGGTAGGTGTCGTCAAAGACAGACCAGTGGTTGTAGTTGTCGTAGCTGTACTGGTCGCGGTCGTTGTAGATGACGTAAATCTTCTTCAGCACCGGCCCGGCGTAGATCATCTGGCCGCGCTGGAAGTATTGCTGCGCGCCGCCACCCGCTGGGCTGCCCAACGCAGCAACCGTCTCTGGGGCGGTAGCGAAGCCGAGGCGTTCGCGCACTCTTGCGCCCGTTCCCTCGCGCCACACCTTGCCGAAGCCGCGCAGGGGGACGTAGAGGCCTGCCGGGGCTGTGATGTTGGTTGGCTCTGCCTCATTGGTGTAGGTATCATCAAAGGCTTGTATGCTACCATCTTCAAAGAGGACGTATATCTTCTTGTAGCTGTAGCTGCCAGACTGGTAGATCACGTCCAGCATCTGCCCATGCTCAAAGTATTGTTGGGCGGTAGTGATGGCACGCTCGGCCTCGTAGTTGCAACCAAGCTGCTGCTGCACCTCTGGGTGGTCGGCCCAGACCTTGCCGAAGCCGCGCACTGGCACCCGCCCGCCAGGGCAGTTCTGCACAACCGGGGCTGGCTTGCCTGCATCGTTGTAACGCCAGGAGTAGTAGTGCTGGCCGATATTGCCCATCTGTACCTTGAAGCCCGCTGGCGCACTCGGCACGTAGGTGAGGACGCGCCGCTCGTAGGGCTGGATTAGCACGTCGGTGTTGGTCTGGCCTGCGATCTTGACGCTGGCCCAGTATGCGTCGGCAATTGGGTAGCCAGTGGCATAGAAGTAGGGGTCGTTTAGGCGGGCGTTGACCGTCTTGCCGCCCTGCACTAGCGGGCCGCTGGCATTGAGGAAGTCCCAGAAGACGGTGGGGACGTTGTGGCGGGTGGCGGCCTCGTAGTAGGTGTACTTGACGCTGTAGCTGCTGAAGCGGCTGTCGGTACCGAGCCGACCAGCGCGGTCAATGGTCGAGGTGGCAGTCTGGTTCAGCTTGTTGATGTCGCCGTAGTCGTAGGTAGCAGAGCGGAAGCTGGCGTAGGTGGGGGCGGAGAGGTCGTCAGTGTCGCTGGCGAGGGCGATCTCGGCGGCGTAGCGGGCCACGAAGCGGTTGTTGCCGGTCTGCATCTGGCCGCTGATCAACTCTTTGGTCAGTAGGCCATTGGTGACGTAGAAGGGGTTGCTCCTGTCGCCATTGGGGTCGTTGATCTCCATACGGCTCTTGTCAAAGTATTGGACGAGGTGCTTGCCGCCGACTCCCTCGGCGTAATCTTCATTGGTGGTGTAGCCAGGTAGCGGCCCCCAGTAGAAGCTGCGCTTGACTGCGCCGCTGTCTACCAGGCTGTCAGTGCGCGTCCAGGTAGTCTGGAACGCTAGGTCCGCGAAGTTATTGGGGGCAGCGTTCGCCAGGCCAAAGCTGCCGAACAGCAGGCCGAAGATAGCGATGGCTGCCAGGATCGTAGTAAACCGCTTCATCATCTTACTCCTTAAGTGTTGTCTAGCTGACGGTTGATCGTTGCTGTGGGGATCGATCCACGCGGCGGGGCTTGTGTCCCTGTCACTCTGATCAACGGACAAGCAGCTTGCAGGTTGCGCCCCAGCCTCTCCTATTATAGTGCGACCTACACTGCTAGCTTCAAACAGAAAGGCGCGGCCAGTTAGCCGCGCTCCTTACTACCCTTGTAGTCACCGCTTAAGGGTTTTGGCCGCCACGAGCATAACGCCACTCGTAGTAGTGGTGACCAATATTGCCCATCTGCACCTTGTAGCCAGTTCGCCCGTCAGGCTGGTAGGTAAGCACACGCCTTTCGTAGACCTGGATCAGCACGTCGACCCCCTGCACCCCGTTGATTTTGACTTTTGCCCAGTAGGCTTCGCTGATCGGGTAGCCAGTCGCGTAGTTGTAGGGATCGGTCAGACGGGCGTTCACTTGCTTGCCGTTGATCAGTACGGGGCCAGTCGTGTTGAGGAACCGCCAGAACACGTCGGGGATGTTGTGCTTGGTGGCTGGCTCGTAAGCAAACTCAGTCACACCTTTGCTAGCGAAGCCAGTGCCATTACTGGTGATGCTGCCGTCGCGGGCAATGGAGGCTTCGACGATGCTGCCAACGAAGCTGGCACTGGTAGTAGCAATGGCATTGTGGAAGCTGGCATAGGTGGGGGCATTGCCATCGTCAAGATCACTGGCGAGGGGTATTTGGGCTGGCTCAAGTGGCTTGAAGCTGTTGTTGCCGATCTGGTAACGGCCCTCGATCAGTTCCCTTGCCAGCAGGCCAGCGGTGACGTAGAAAAGGTTGCTCTTGTTGCCGTTGGGGTTGTTGATCTCCATGCGGCCTTTATCGAAATATTGCACCAGGCGGTAGCCGGTACCATCGGGAGCTTCTACATAAGGCTCACGCGTTCCATCACTGAGGGGCTTTGGCCCCCAGTACCAGCTACGACTGACCTTGCTAGAGGCTATCACAGTACGACTCCAGGTACTTTGGAAGGCTGCGTTGGCGAAGCCGTAGTTGGTCGCTATCTGTGCCTGGGCAACCAGGCTAAAGCTAGCAAACAGGATAGCCAACAAGACGAAACCAATGCTCAAACGGAAGGTTCGATTGTTCACCTGAATATTCCCCTTTTAGCCCGGCGGCTGCTAAGTGAGTGGGTTGACCTTGTCAGTATACCACATAGGCACGTACTAGGTATGGTACTATCTAGCAGACCGCAAAAAGAGTGGCCGCCGAAGCAGCCACCCCGTGTCTAGTCTAAAGTCTATGAGTTTAGCCGCCGAACGTGTCGGCGTAGACTGCCCAACGGTCGATCTCGATGGGGGTGCTGTGGGGGTTGGCAAAGGCAGTGTGGGTGGTGCCAGTAGTATTGTGCAGGGCGTAAATCTTCCTCGCGCCCAGGTCGGGGTAGACCATCAGGCCACCATCGAAGTATTGTATGGGTGCGCCACCGCTCTTGGCAATATTATCGTAGTAGACGACGGTGGGGCTGTCTAGCGCAGTGCCGAGGCCACTCAGTAGGTTGCTCGATTGATCACGCGCCGGGAAGATGGGACTGGGCTGCCGCTGGTCGAAGTTGCGGGGCAGACCAATGTGTGAGAGGGTGGTAGCGGTGCCATCACTGTAGAGAGCGTATATATCTTGATAGTGTTCACCACTGTAGTAATCATAGTTGTTGATAGCGATCAACTTACCGCCCGTGAAGGTCTGAGCGGTGACTGTAGCCCGCTTCTCTGCGCTAACAGAGCAACCGAGATTGATCTTGATCAGCAGGCTCTCGTTCCACAGCTTGCCAAAGCCGAGGGTTGGGCTGTGGTCTCCGGCACAGGTGCCAGCAACAGCGGCAGGCTTGCCCGCATCGTTGTAACGCCAGGCGTAGTAGTGCTGGCCGATATTGCCCATCTGTACCTTGAAGCCCTCTGGCGCGCTTGGCACGTAGGTGAGGACGCGCCGCTCGTAGGGCTGGATTAGGGCAACGGTTGCCTTGCCGCCAATCTTGACTTGCGACCAGTATGCGTCGGCGATGGGGTAGCCAGTAGCGTAGAAGTAGGGGTCGTTCAGGCGAGCCGTTACCTGCCGCCCGTTTTCCAGCACCGGGCCGCTGGCATTGAGGAAGTTCCAGAAGACATCGGGAATGTTGTGGCGGGTGGTTGGCTCGTAGTAGCTGTACTTAACCTTGTGCTGGCTGTAGTCGTAGCCATAAGTGGCCGAGCCACCATGCTCGAAGTCTAGCACTCCTGCGCGGTAGATGATCGCCGTGACCGTCTGCCCCGTCTTGTCGCTGTCGCTGAGGGCAACTGCCCCTCGGAAGCTAGCGTAGGTGGGGGCAGTACCATCATCGGTGTCGCTGGCGAGGGGGATGACGGCGGGCCAGCGCAATACCTGGCTGTCGTTGCCAGTCTGCATATAACCGCTGATCAACTCTTTGGTTAGCAGGCCATTGGTGACAAAGAAGCGGTTGTTGCGCTCGCTGTCGGGGTTATTGATCTCCATGCGGCTCTTGTCGAAATACTGGACGAGGTGCTGACCGTCCTTGCCCTCGGCGTAGGGTTCGTAGAGACCAGCGGTGTTGCTACCAGGCCCCCAATAGAAGCTGCGCTTGAGTGCGCCGCCGGAAACAAGCTGGTCGGTGCGCGTCCAGGTGGTTTGGAAGGCGGGGTCGGCGAACGCGGCTGGGGCGGCTCCGACTGGCAGGTTGCCAAGCAACAGGGCAACGAGCAGGGCGAAGACAGCAAGGGAGCGGAAGCGGTTGAGGCTGGACATCATATCTTCTTTCAGCGGCGGCTTGCCGCAGTACCAAGTGAATCATCTACTGCTTGTAACGAACATAGCTGAGCGAGGTTACAGCAAATCCGCCCCTGATCTTGATGATCTTAGGGCGGGCGGCAAATAGCTATTTGGAGGCAGCCAACCGATTTGTTGGCCGCCTTGAGGGTTCAGCCACCGGCCCAGCGACGGTAGAGGTCGTGTTCGATGTCGAAGCAGTCAAGGGTGCGCCCCACGATGTAGTCGATCATGTCGTCCAGCGTCTTGGGGTGATGGTAGAAGGGCGGCGCGGCCATCAGCACGGTTACGCCCATGCGGGCCAGCTTGAGCAGGTTCTCCAGGTGGATAGCGTGCATTGGCGACTCGCGGGGGACGATCACGAACTTGCGCCCCTCCTTCAGGGTCACGTCGGCGGCGCGCAGCAGCAGATTGTCAGCATAGCCACTGGCGATCCCGGCTAGCGTCTTCATGCTACAAGGGATCACCGCCATGCCCAGGCCGCGAAAGCTGCCGCTAGCGATAGCGGCTGCCAGGTTGTCTACCTTGTAGTGGCGGTCGGCCAGGGCGTAGATTTCCTTGGGGTCGCGCCCAGTTTCAATGCGGATCGTGGTCTCCCCCTCTGGGCTGATCACCAGGTGGGTCTCGATCTCTGGGTTGGCACGCAGCACCTCCAGCAGGCGTATGCCATAGATCACCCCGCTAGCCCCAGAGATACCCACCGTTAGTCGCTTGACCATCTAGTATTCCCCCTGTCGTTGTTTGCTTGATTATAGCACACGACGCGCAGCAAACAGCCCCTCCGCTGTGACAGGGGAGGGGCCAGGGGGTGCAGTCTACTCGTGGCCGCTGAACATCCGCTCGGTCAGGCTGGCGGCCAGCCGCAGGGGGAGCAGGTGAGCAGTGCTGGCTAGAAACTTCTGGTCGCCAGGGGCGGCGATCACGTAGCCCTCGTTCTTCGCCAAAGCCTTAAGCGCGATCTGCACCACTTCGCTCGCCTCCATTGTGCTGCCAGTTGGGTTGTTCGGCTCGCTGGCGACGCTGGCGAACTCGGTGTTGGTGTAGCCGGGGCAGAGGCAGAGTACCTGCACGCCCTTGTCTTTCACCTCTGCCCACAGCCCCAGGCTAAAGTTGAGGACGAGGGCTTTGCTCGCCCCATAGACGGCCATCTGGGCGATAGGCTGGAACGCGCCAGTGCTGGCGATGTTGATGATCCCACCAGCACTGCGCTCTACCATCTCGGCCACGTAGAGGCCGGTTAGTTCAACCAGTGCATCTACGTTGAGGCGCAGCATCTGCATCGAGCGAGCGACCGGGGTCTGGCTGAAGCGGCCCGTTGTGCCGAAGCCCGCACTGTTGACCAGCAGAGCGACCTGGTAGCCACGCCCTGCTACTTCGTCGTGCAATCGCTGGCGGCTACCAGCCTCGGCCAGGTCGAGGGCCAGGTAGTCGGCCTGGATGTTGTGCTTGCTACTCAACTCGGCGGCCAGCTCCTGCAATCGATCTGCGCGGCGGGCCACGAGAAACAGATTGTTACCCTGCGCGGCAAGCTGGCGGGCGAACTGCTCGCCGATGCCGCTACTTGCCCCCGTCACCAGAGCCACCGTCGTCAGCTTCTTTTCACTCATCATCTACTCTCTTTCCCTGCTCCCAGATGGGGCAAAAGTGGGGTTGCGCTCAAGCTCCCTCGGTGGGGATCATCCGCTTCGTCAACTGGGCAATCAGGCGGCGCGGGGCAATGGTGGCGGCCCACTTGAGCAGCCGCTGCTCTGGGCTGGCGATCACCACGTAGCCCTTGTTGCGCGCCAAAGCCTTGAGTGCGCCACGCACCACCTGCTTTGGACTAACCGCTCGGTTAGCGGCCTGGGTAGGCATCCCGGCCACATCCGCCCACGCGGTTGCTGTCGCGCCAGGGCAGAGGGCAAGCACGCGCACACCACTCTCCTTCACTTCTGCCCAGACTGCCATACTGAAGTTCAGCACCAAAGCCTTCGTGCCAGCGTAAAGAGCAAGGTTGGCTACCGGTTGGAAGGCAGCAGTGCTGGCAACGTTGATGATGTCGCCCGACCCACGCTGTACCATCCCTGGCAGGTAGAGCGCAGTTAGCTCGATCAGGGTGTCCACGTTGACCTGCACCATCTGCATCGCCTGCTCCAGTTCGCTGCTAGCGAAACCCCCGGCCAGGCCGAAGCCCGCGTTGTTGATCAGCGTGCCAACGGTGTAGCCACGCCGCTGAACCTCGTCGTAGAGTTGCTGCGGGCTGGCTGGCTCGCTCAGGTCGCTAGCGATGTAGTCAGCCTTGATGCCATAGTATTCTTGCAGCCGCTGGCAGATCGCTTGTAGCCGCTCCTCACGGCGGGCGACCAACAGCAGGTCGAAGCCGCGCTTTGCGTAGAGGCGGGCGAACTCCTTGCCGATGCCACTACTGGCCCCGGTGATCAATACCACGCCCTGGGGCTTGTTATCTTCTGTCATATTGCTCCTCTCGTGCAGTCCAGGTCTGCGCGGCGGCAGCAGGGGAGGGCTAACTCCGTCTCTGCTGCTGCTTCAGCCGCACACTCGCGCAATTCAGTGACGATGCTCAGCAGTTCGTCAACCACGTATTGCCAATCCAGCCGATAGTAAATCTCCTGCCCAGCCCGCTCGCTCTGCAACACGTGTGCATCCTTGAGCAGCTTGAGGTGGTAAGAGATCGCCGGGCGGGTGAGGCTGAAGTGGCTGGCGATCTCGCCCACGTTCATCCGCCCCTCCTCACCCAACAGAAAGATGATGTCGAGCCGCGCCCGGTCACCGAGGGTGGTCAGCAGTCTGCCGACTAGCTCTTTATCGAGCATGATAGCCCCTTCTTCGGTAAACAAGTTCAAACTTGTTTACGCATCGCCATTATACACTCTGGCGGCAGCGATGTCAAGCTGGGGGTAGCCACGTTCGGGGCAAGTGCAAGCAGGCGGCTAGCCAGGCAGCCACGGCAGCGGGCCACGCAGCCACGGCAGCAAGGCTAGCCACTACCTTCGTTCTGTGCTATAATCTACATTGCCTGCCACCGCCTAGCGCGGGCAGTGCAACCAATCTGGCGAACCGGGCGATCCACACTGGGGAAGGAAGCAGACAATGGCTACGATCCGTAACTACGACCACGATTTTACCGCTGACGAGCAGTTGAAGGACGACGAACGGGCGGGGGGGATGATCGACATCCCGCGCATCAAAGCGGCGGTGTTGGAAATACTTGAGGCTATTGGCGACGACCCGAACCGCGAGGGGCTGGCTGACACCCCCCGGCGCATTGCCGAGATGTATGCCGAAATCTTCAGCGGGCTGCACATCGACCCGATCAGCGTCCTCAACACCAGCTTCAGCGAGGATCACCATGAGATGGTGGTGCTGAAGGATATCCCTTTCTACAGCACCTGCGAACACCACTTCGCCCCCTTCCATGGTCGCGTCCACGTCGGCTACATCCCGAACGGCAAGGTGGTGGGCGTGAGCAAGCTGGCCCGCTGCGTCGAGGCGGTCGCCCGCCGCCCGCAGTTGCAGGAGCGCATCACCTACATGGTTGCCGAGTCGCTGATGAAGGGGCTGAGTCCGATGGGCGCGGGCGTGGTGGTCGAAGCCGAACACCTCTGCATGACCATGCGTGGGATCAAGAAGCCGGGCAGCAAGATGATCACTTCGGCGATGCGTGGCGTGTTCGAGCAGAACGCGATCACGCGCAACGAGTTTCTTAGCCTGGTGATGACGCGCGGCGACATATTTTAGCTATTTGGCGGCAACTATGAACTACAACCTGCGAACAATCACTGCTCGCCCCGATCTGGTGCGGGCCGAGATCGAGGCGGTCGGGGTCGACCCTGCTGGCTACGACGTGCTGACCCCCAAGGGGGAGCAGTACGTCTTGCGGGCCAGCGGCCTCAAGTCGCCTGCCGTCGCCATCCTCAAGCAAGAGTTGCTGGCGCGGGGTGGTGACGCAGCGACCAACAAGGGGGTGCTGACCTGCGCGGTGGAGCGCAGCGATGTGCTGATTTTCGCCAACGCCCGCCAGTTGCGCGCCCTGGCAAACGGGCTGAAGGGTCAGCCCTTCGGCCTGCCAGAGCTTGGCGAACAGATCAAGTCGCTGCTAGATGGTCTGCATCGCGCATTCGCGCCCCTCTCGCTCGGCGAGTACAGCCTGCCGCTGGGCGAACGCACGCTCGTGATGGGCATCCTCAACCTCACCACTGACAGCTTCAGTGGCGACGGCCTGGGAGCAGACGTGGAGGCGACCTTGCAGCAGGCGCGCGGCTTTGCGGCAGGGGGCTGTGACATCCTCGACCTTGGCGCAGAGAGTACCCGCCCTGGCAGCGAGGGGATCACGGCGGACGCGGAGCTAGCCAGCCTGCTCCCGGTGATCGCTGCCCTGCGCGACCCTGACCGCGGGGTGCGCTTGCCGCTTTCGATTGACAGCAGCAAGGCAGTGGTCGCCGACCAGTGCATGGCTCTGGGCGCACAGATGATCAACGACATCAGTGGGCTGCGCGGCGACCCAGCAATGGCGGCGGTGGCGGCCAAGTGGCAGCGGCCTACCTGCGTAATGCACATCAAGGGGGTGCCGCGCACCATGCAGGTGCAACCGACCTACGACGACCTATTGGGCGAGGTGATCGCTTACCTGCGCGAGAGCGTGGAGTTGGCGGTGGCGGCGGGGTTGGCGCGAGAGTTGGTGATCGTTGACCCTGGCATTGGCTTCGGCAAGAACTTCGACCACAACCTGGAGTTGCTGCGCCGCCTGCCAGAGTTGCACAGCCTCGGCCAACCGCTGCTAGTAGGCACCAGCCGCAAGCGGTTCATCGGCCACCTGCTGGGCGACCTGCCGTCAGAGCAGCGCACCTGGGGGACGGCAGCGACGGTAGCGGCCAGCGTCGCAGGGGGGGCGCACATCGTGCGCGTGCATGATGTTGCCGAGATGGTGCAGGTGGTGCGGGTGGCCGATGCGATCCGACGAGGGTGGGTGGCAGCATGAGCGTGGCCTATCTTGGCCTGGGGTCAAACATCGGTGAGCCAGCCGCCAACCTGGAGGCCGCCGTCGCTGCCCTGGACGTGATGGCGGGCATCGCAGTGCTGCGACGCTCGCGCTGGTATGGCAGCAAGGCGGTTGGCTACACCGAGCAGCCCGATTTCGTCAACGGCGTGGTGGAGATCGCCACCGACTTTACGCCCAGCGAGTTGCTGGCGGCGGTCAAGGGTATCGAAGCGGGGCTGGGCCGCACGCCGAGCTTCCGCTGGGGGCCACGCCTGATCGACCTCGACATCCTCGACTACAGCGACGCGGCTGGTCAGCGCATCGTCCGCGGCGACCGCCCGATCATCCCCCACCCCAGTATGCACGAACGCCGCTTTGTGCTAGAACCGCTAGCCGAGCTAGCCCCCACCTGGCAGCTACCAGATGGGCGCAGCATTGCGGAATTGCTGGCGGGGGTGCAGGAGCAGGAGCTATGGCCGCTGGGTTGAGTGCAAGAGGGGTGATCGGTGACAACCTTCGACAACGCAACGATCTTCCGCACGTTGCAGCGTCATTAAGTACGCGCAGGATCGTGAAGCACTGATCCCAATAATGCGTGTCTAGATCAAGCAGCAAGTTAACCTTGAACCTGGCTACGGCCTTGAGCAATTCGCGACGGAGCAGCAACTATGAGCTATCGCAGCATCAAACCCTACGGCGTGTGGGCCGAGTCGATACTGGGTTGGCACAAACACATCCGCGAGGACGCAGCGTTGGGGCAGGAGCTTGTGCGCTTCTTCCAACTGGCGGCGGAGTGGCTGCCGAAGTATACTTACGAGCAAGCTCTGTTCGGGGTGGCGGGCGACAACATCAACATCATAGTCGGCAACGTCTGGCTGGCTTCTATGGGACTCTGGCACGGCGGCAGGCTCTGTCTGATGGTCAACCGCCCTGACCTGAACGATATGCCGCTGGCCGCGATTAACGGCGGCCCAAACTTCGGCTTCAAGTTCTACCCCTGGGCGGATGTTACTGACCTGAACAAGCGGGCCGACCTCTGGCTGGTCTACGCTGAAGCCACCGAAGGTATCTGGAACTATCCTGTCGCTAGGCAAACCGCCGCCCCCAACAAGCGAGGCAGACAACAGTTGAGTGCAGTCATGGAGATCGTCAATGAGTAAGCCAACCTTCCGCCCCTACGCCGTTGGCGAGGAAGCGGCGGTCTCCCGCCTGATGCACGGCCTCTACGACGAGGGGGATGGCATCCGCAGCCTGGACGACGCGAAGATCGCTCGCACCTTTGCCCACCTCAGCCTCGGCGAACAGTGCGGCTACTGCCTGGTGGCGGTGGACGAAGCGGGTGTGATTGCCGCCTACGTCCTGCTCTTTCCCTTCTGGAGCAACGAGTATGGCGGCTTGCTGCTGCTGCTCGACGAGTTCTATGTGGCAGCAGAGCGGCGCAGTCAGGGGCTAGGCGGCCAGTTCCTTACCTTCATCGAAGGCTTCGCGAAGGAGCGCGACTACCGCGCCCTCAACTTCATCGCCATGAGCCACAACACGCGAGCGGTTGACTTCTACCTGCGGCAGGGCTACTACCAGATACCCGCCTACTCCTTCGACAAGCTGTTGAACGAGGGTTGAGCAGTCTACAATCAACTAGAACGAGGTGACTAGTGGTTGAACAAAGAGGTAGGCGCACTGGGTTGCGTTGCCGACAGATGATCGCGCTGTTGCTGGTGGCTGGTTTGCTGGGGGGCTTGTGGTCGCTGCCGGGTGCAGCAGTGCAGGCGCAGGCGGCGCAGGCGATTGGTGGCTTGCCGCCCGCAGTCTACGCCCTGAGCGAAGATGCCACCTACGCGGCCACCGCTAGCGGTGTGTACAGAGCCGACAGTGCGGGCCGCTGGCAGACGGCGGGCTTGATTGGCATTAGCGTCTACGCTCTGGCCTCCTATGCAGCGGGCAGGACGCTCTATGCGGCGGCGGATGGGGGTGTGTACGCGACGATGGATGGGGGAGCGCACTGGCAGCACGCGCTAGTACTGCGTGGGCGGGCGATCTGGCTGGGCCTGAGCATCCGCGCCCAACGCCCCACCCTGATGGCAGCTACGGATGGCGGTATTTACGTACAGCAGAGTGGTGGGGAGTGGCAGAACAGCCTGGTGGGTAAGCAGATAGTAGCCGCCGTGTTGGACGAGGGTAGCAGGCTGGTTTACGTCGCCAGCGGCTCCACACTCTGGCGCGGCAGCATTGACGGCACTGACTGGCAGCCACTGACTGCCCCTGGGGGTACGATCAACGCGATGATCCAGGGCAGGAGCCTCTATGCCGCCAGCAGTCGCGGCCTCTACCGTTCCAGCGACGGGGGGACAACCTGGCAGACGCTGATCAAGGATGTGCGCTGCACCTTCGTCGGCCTGCGCGACCTCGACACCAGCCTCCGCATCTACGCCGAAGCGGGCGGCAGCTTGCAGGTGAGCAGCGACGACGGCGCGACCTGGCAGGTGTTGGCCGCTGTGCCAGCCGGTAGCTACCACCTGCTAATCCGCGACCCTGGCAGCACCAGCGGCAGCTACCTGCTGGCGGGCGATGCAGGTCTGTTCAGCCTGGCCGAAGATCGCCTCAGCCTGGTCAACCTCAACGCCGCCGCTGCCAGCCACCTTGCCTATGGCATCAGCCGTAACAGCACGGGGAACGCTCAGCCCTACCTCTTTGCCGCCCGCGCTGATTTCGTCTACCGCTCGACTAACGCCGGGGCTAGCTGGCAGGCAGCGGCGGCTGGTCTGCGTGGCGACGTGCGTGACCTGGCAATCAGCAATGGCGGTAAGTTGTTGGCTGCCACCAGCGTTGGCCTCTACCTCAGCGACGATAGCGGGGGGAACTGGCAGCGCAGTGACGACGTAGCCTGCGCTCTCACCAGCCTCACCCAGCACCCGACGGTGGCAGCCACCCTCTATGCAGCCTGCACCCTCGGCGGCCTCTACCGCTCGACTGACAGTGGGGGAAGCTGGCAGCCACTGACGAGCAACCTCCCAGCGGCTGCTGCTCGCCTCACGGTTGACCCAACGGCTCCGCAGGTGATCTACGCCGCCCTGGACTATGCGCCCCCACTCTGGCGGTCGGTGGATGGAGGCGCGAACTGGCGCAGCGTCAGTAGCAGCCTACCTGCTGGTCTTAAAGTAGCAGCCCTGACGGTGCGCGGGCAGGTGGCACCGCCCGCCCTCGCGCTCAAGGTGGCCGAGCCGTCGCCCGTCACCGTCTACCTGGCGGCGCGCGGCGCACTCTACGCCAGTGCGGATGCTGGCAGCAACTGGCAGGCGATAGCTCTACCCACAGCCCTACGAGGCAAGCTGCTCTACGACCTGCGCCTGCTGGCAAGCGACGACCTCTACCTGGCGAGCAGTGGGGGTTTGTTCGCCAGCAGCGATGGCGGGGTGAGTTGGCTGACCATTAGTAGCCAACCGACTGTCGCGCTGGCCGCGAACGTCAATGCCAGCAGCGTGACCGTGTATGGCGCGGGGGCGGCCAATACTGCCATCTCCATCTACCTGGCTACACGCCCCCAGGCCACCACTAGCCCACAAACCAGCCTGCCGACTGACAGGGCCGAGCCGCAGGCGGGCGCGATCTACTTCAAGGAGACAGGTCACAACCTCAGCGGCAACTTCCAACGTTTCTGGCAACAGCGTGACGGCCTACGCGTCTTTGGCTACCCTCTAACCGAGCAGATTAGCGAGACGGTGGCGAGCAGACCTGTCAGCAGCCCCAGCAGTCAGCAGCTAACTGTGCAGTGGTTCGAGCGGGTGCGCCTGGAGTACCACCCAGAGTTGACCGCCACCGAGCCAATCGTCATCTCTCTACTAGGGGCCGAGTTGACGCGGGATCGCTATTTCATCGCCGCCCGCTTCCGGGCTGGGCCTGAGATCGAATACTTTCCACAGACGCGCCACGTAGTGCAGGCGGGCTTCCTCAAATACTGGCGGGCGAATGGCGGCCTCTACACCTTCGGCTACCCCGTCAGTGATGAGCTACGCGAGGGCGACCTGACGGTGCAGTGGTTCCAGCGCACCCGCTTCGAGTACCGCCCGGAGTACGCTGGAACCGCCAACGAGGTGCAACAGAGCCAACTGGGGCGGCAGGTGCTGCGCGAACGCGGCTGGCTCCGCTAAAGTCACTTGCCAGCCCCAATATACAGCGCAAGGCTGATAACCTCAAGCCGCCGCTTCGGGTACACTGTTGTACGAGGGGCGGTGCAAAGCTGCGCCAAGAGGAGCGCAGAGGTTGAAACATGATAACCTGGGGCAGAATGTTGACTTTCGGAAGTTGTGGCTAGGCAAACTCGTCTCGGCCTTCGGTTCGCAGATCAGCAGCATGGCGATCTACTACGTCGCGCTACTGGTGCTGAAGGCGGGGCCAGAGCAGCTTGGCTGGCTGACGGCGGCAGGGTCGCTGCCCTACCTGTTCGTCAGCCTATTCGCGGGGGTATGGGTGGATCGCCTGCGCCGCCGTCCCCTACTAATCGCTGCCGACCTCGGTCGGGCCGTGCTGCTCGCCTCGATCCCCCTGACCGCCAGCTTCGGTCTACTAACCTTCGGCCAACTATTGCTCGTCGCCCCGCTGGTTGGCACCCTCACCATCCTCTTTAATGTGGCAGAGCAGGCTTACCTGCCCAGCGTGGTAGAGCGTGGGCAGTTGGTGGCGGCCAACAGCAGGCTGGCGGCCAGCGATGCCGCCGCTGAGGTAGGTGGGCCAGCAGTGGGCGGCGTGCTGGTTAGCCTGCTCACCGCGCCCTTCACTATCCTCCTTGATGTTGCCAGCTTTGTCTTCTCTGCCGCCTGCTTCTGGCTGGTACGTAAGCCAGAGCCAGCAGCGGTGCTGCGCGACGAGCAGAGCAACCTCTGGCGCGAGATCGGAGCGGGGCTGCGCCTGGTAGGCAGCAACCAGATCGTGCGGGCGGTCACCCTCAGCATGGCAACTTCCGCCCTCTTTGGCAACTTCATCGGCACCCTTTACACCTACTATGCGATCCACGACCTCGGCCTCGACCCGGCAGCGGTCGGCGTGGTGATCGGGGTAGGCGGGGCGAGTGCGCTGCTCGGCACGCTGCTGGTCGGCCCCCTCAGCCGCCGCTACCCGCTAGGCAAGCTGATGATCGGCTGCATGGTGGCCCACCGCCTGGTTCAGTTGACGATCCCGCTAGCCGGGGGGCCGCCGCCGCTTGCCTTCGCCATCATGCTGATTGGGCAAATCGCCGATGTGTTTGGCACAGTGTACATGATCAACGAAGTTAGTCTGCGCCAGAGCGTAGTGCCAGACCACCTGCTGGGCCGGGTCAACGCCAGCGTCAACTTCCTGGTGGGAGGGCTGGTACCAGTCGGCGCACTGCTCGGTGGCTGGCTGGGCCAACACCTGGGCGCAAGGCCAACCCTCTGGCTAGCTACCCTGGGGCTGCTGGCTGCCACCCTCTGGATCATCTTCTCTCCAATCCGCAACCTGGTTGAGCAACCGGGTCTGGTAGAGGAGAAACAGGTTGTGCCAGCCACGTTCGTGGGGTGACTGGCGGTCTAGCACCTGGGTAGAGAGCAGGGTTGACGGCTAGCGCGTCGCCACGCTCACCTCGTCCACGTAGAAGCTGGTGGGGCTGCGTGCGCCATTGGTAGCGGCGAAGGCAACCTGGATCGTTTGGCCCTGGTACTGGCTCAGGTCGTAGCTGGCCGCCTGCCAATCCCCTGCCGCGTTGCCGTCGCTGATCGTCTGCAAGGTGACAAGGGGGCTGCCGTTGCGGTCGCGCACGCGCACGTAGAGGAAGTCGTAGCTATGGGTTTGCTCTGTCGTCTGCGCCAACCAGTAGTAGCGCAGGCTGACGCTGGTCGCGCCCTTTGGCACGCTGATCGTCTGGTAGAGGCTAGCGGTGCAGTTGTTGTAGCCGCAGAAGTGCGCACTACTGCTGCCTGCGTGCGGCTTTTGGCCGTCAACCAGCTTGCCGCCCTGCATCTCCTTAGCCGTCCAACCGCTCGTCCCCTGCTCAAAGCCACCGTTCTTCAACAACTCTATGCTGCCACTAGCAACGGTGGGGCTAAGGCTGGTCGGTGGGGGCAGCGCGGTGGGGTTGCCAGCTTGATTGCCACCACTGCTTGCCAGCCACTCGGTGGCATTGAGAAACAGGGCGGCATTACTACCAGCCCGGTCGTCCCAACCGTTGTAGCAGATGTCGGCTCCGCCACAGGTGCCGTCATCGAAGGCAGAGCTATCGCCGATAGCGACGATCCGCCCCTTGCCGTAGCTGCTGCGGCTGACGAACGCACCCTTGCTCCCCTGGTTGTCGAAGCCACTACGGAAGATCACCCCACGTGCAGCAGGGTTAGCGGTGGTGTCCAGCGTCTCGGTCGTGCCGTTGCGGATGATGCTGGACTTTGCGCTGCCAAAAGGCCCTTGCAGCAGCGGATCAGCAGCGGGCGCGTCATTGTTGGGGTTCTCACTACCCAGGTTTAGCACATCAAAGGTAATGCCGAAGGGGTTCTTCACCAGCCCATTGTTGGCGATCAGGTCGTTGAGAACACGTAGGGAGTCGGCCCCGTCGTTGTTGCGGTCGCTGCGGTCATGGTCAGCAACCATAAAGAGACCGCCGCCTTGCTGTACAAACTGGATTACTGCCTGCTTCTCGCCGCTACTCAACAGCTTGTTCGGCTCTGGCAGCACCAGGACGTTGAAGCGGCTGAGGTCGAGCGGGTTGCTAGCGATCCCGTAGGTGAGGCTGCTGGTATTGGTCTTGAGCGTATACCGCCCCGTCTTTTGCAGAGCCACCCCCCATGCGCTGATGCCGCCCGTCCAATCACGCTCCTGCTGAGGGTTGGCGTTCTCGCGCAGCGGATCGGGCTGGCTGCTACTGATCACCCAGTCTGCATTACCTGCCGTCTCCGCATGAAAGTTGTCAAACAGGACGCTGTAGCTGGCGGTGGTAGAGGCTGCTTGCTGGGTGGCGATCAGGAATGTTTCGCTGGTCGGCATCCGTTCGCTGCCACAGCCAGTCAGCACGAGCAGTAGTAGGGCGGAGAGGAGTAGGCGGGGCAATCGGTTCATGGCGGTTCCTTTGACAGAGGCGAAGGCACGTAGAGCGGGTTGGGGTGCTGCGTTGTTGCTAATATACACCATGCTAGCGCACCGCCGCAATAGGTCGGGCAGCCACAAAATGCAAGCTCCCTGGCCTGGCCCCGCGAGGAGCAGACCAGGGAGTGCGGGCGGTGGACTAGCGGCTGATCAGGCTCACATCGTCTATGAAGAAGCTGGTGGTCGCCGACGAGTCGCTAGTGGCAGCAAAAGCGATCTGGATCGTCTGGCCGCGGTAGCTACTAAGATCATAGCTAGCAACAGCCCAGTTGCCCGCGCTACTGCCATCGGTCACGGTTTGCAGGTTGGCGAGGTTCGCGCCGCTACTACTGCGTACCCGCACGTAGAGGTAGTCGTAGGGGTGCGAAGTCTCCTGGGTGGACATCTGCCAGTAGTAGCTGAGGCTAACAGACGAGGCAACCGCCGGGACAGTGACTGTCTGGTAGATGCTATCGGCACAGTTGTTGTAGCCACAGAGGTAGGCACTGTTGCTGCCAGTGTGGGGGCGGGCGGGGTCTACTGTCTCATAGCCGCCGCTCGAACTCTCCACCCAGGGGCTACTACCGCTCTCAAAGCCGCCATTCTGGATCAACTGCTGGCTGCCAGAGCCGGGCGTAGGGGTGGCAGTTGGCACGAGCGGGGTGCGCGTGGCGGTTGGCGCAAGCGGCGTGTTCGTGGCGGTTGGTAGGATAGCTGTGCTGGTAGCCGTTGGCGCAACTGGCGTGTTGGTAGCCGTTACTGCAATTGGGGTGCGCGTAGCAGTGGGTATGCTGGGCGTGTTGGTGGCGGTGGCAGCAGAACCGCCGCTACCTGCCAACCAATCGGTGGCGTTGGGAAAGAGGATGCTATTGTTGCCAGCAGGATCGTTCCAGCCGTTGAAGCAGTTGTTGCTTGAGGCACAAGTGCCGTCGTCAATCGCCGAGCTATCGCCCACCGCGACTATGCGCCCACTGCCATAGCTACTGCGGCTGACGAACGCGCCAGTGTTGCCAGTATTGGAGGCACTATTGCGGTAGATTACCCCATGTGCGGCAGGGTTGGCGGCGGGGTCGAGCGTCTCAGTCGTGCCAGCCCGAATGATACTGCTGCGCGCCGTACCGAACGAGCCTTGTAGGATCGGGTCAGGGTTGGGGGTATCATTGCTGGGGTTCTCGTTGCTGATGTTCACTACGTCAAACTGGATGCCAAAGACGTTGCTGCCCGCGCCGCCATTGTTCATCAGGTCGTTAAGCACGCGCAGGGAGTCGGCCCCGTCGTTGTTGCGGTCACTACCGTTATGGTCGGCGATCATAAAGAGGCCGCCGCCATTACGCACGAAGTTAAGGATCGCAGTCTTCTCACCGCTGGTTAGTAGACTATTCGGCTCTGGCAGGACAAGCACGTTGAAGCGACTAAGGTCAAGTGGATTGCTGCTGTCGCCGTAGCTAAAGGTACGTGTGTTGGTCTTGAGGCTGTAACGCCCCGTCTGTTGCAGAGCTACGCCCCAGGCACTGATACCGCCCGTCCAGTCGCGCTCATTCTGGGGGTTGGCGTTCTGCTGCAAGGGATCGGGTTGGCTGCTGCTGATCACCCAGTCGGAGTTGCCAGCAGTTTCGGCATGAAAGTTGTCGAACAGGACGCTGTAACCAGCCGCGTGAGCAATGGGCTGCGCTGGCGACCAGAAGGCAAACAGACCAGCCAGCAGCAGGGCGGTCAGCAGCAGGCGAACAGTAAACAAAACACGGTTCTTCATTCTCAATTCTCCACTTCCTTTCTCCAGGCAGACCAACCACGGGGGTGGCCGCCGATCAGCCGAAGGGCCAGACCAGGTGGCCTAGCCACACGAACACCCCCACTATAGCTCTGGCGAGGGCTTGCTGGATAGAAGCCGTTATATGGCACCAGCAATACAGCTCGTGCGCTGGGCAAAAAAGAACCCCGCCAACGGTTGGCGGGGTCAGTGATTAGTCGTAGTAGCCGAGTTCCTCTTTTGCGTCTTCCGACATCATACTTGGGTTCCAGTAAGGCGACCAGACGAGTTCCACGTCTACCTCCTTAATGTCCTCGAAGACTTGTAGAGCGCGATGCACGTCGGTGATGATCATCGGCCCAGCCGGGCAGCCAGGACTGGTCAGGCTCATCTCAATATGCACGAACCCTTCCTTCTCCTCTGGCTCCACGTCTACGTTATAGATCAGGCCGAGATCAACGATGTTGACCCCGATCTCCGGGTCGTACACATCGCGCAAGGCGGTGCGTACCATATTCTCTGTTACCATAACTTGAGTGTACCTTTTCTAATAGCGGGGCAGCGTAGGGTCGATCTTCTCAGCCCAATCTTCGATGCCGCCGTTCATGCTGTGCGCCTTGTAGCCAGAGGCTTGCAGGTAGCGAGCGGCTTGCAGGCTGCGGCTACCATGATGGCAGTAGATCACCACTTCTTCGTCCTTGTTCAGTTCAGCGACGCGCTGCTGAAGCTGGTCGAGTGGGATCAGGGTTGCTCCTTCGAGGTGGACAAACTCGTACTCGTTCGGCTCACGCACATCTAGCAGCACGAACTTGTCGCCACGATCCAACTTCTCCTTGACCTCTCCGGTGGTCATCTCCATCTCTTGCATGGGGTTACTCCTTCTTGTGGGTGATTGATGATTAGCTAAGGTCACCGCCAGCAGTGTAAGGATGGTCGGCAGCGATCTGGCGCAACTGGGCCGGGGTAAGCTGGCTAGCCTGTTTGAGGGCAGCGACCAGCACATCTACATCATCCTGGTTATTGTAGAGATAGAAGCTAGCGCGGGCAGTCGCGCTCACGCCGAGGTGATCCATGATCGGCTGGCAGCAATGCCGTCCCGCCCTCACTGCGATCCCTTCGTTCTCCAAAAAGGCAGCAAGGGTGGCCGCGTCATGGTTGCCCAGGTTGAAGGGGAAGGTCGCCCCACGCTGGGCCGCGTCGGGGTGGCCGTAGACTTGCAGGCCAGCCACTTCGGTGAAGCGAGCGAGGGCGTACTCGGCCAGGGCGCGTTCGTGTTCGCGGATGTTGCCCATGCCGATCTCGCTCAGGTAGTCCACTGCTGCACCAAAGGCAATAGCTTCGGCAAAAGCAGGGGTACCGGCCTCAAAGCGGGCGGGTACCGGCTCGTAGGCGCACTCGCGCAGGCCCACATGAGTGACAGTGCCGCCGCCAGTAAGGAAGGGCTGCATGGTATCTAGCAGCGCGAAACGCCCCCACAGCGCACCGATACCGCTGGGCGCGCACATCTTGTGGCCGCTGAAGGCCAGGAAGTCGCAACCAAGCTCCTGCACATCCACTGGCATATGGGGGACGCTCTGTGCGCCATCCACCACGACCACCGCGCCGACCGCCTTAGCCCTCCGCACAATCTCGGCGATGGGGTTGATCGTCCCCAGCGTGTTGCTGACGTGTACCACACTAACCAGCTTGACCGGCAGCTTGAGTAGCTCGTCGAACACTGCCAGGTCGAGGCTACCATCCGCCTTGATCGGGATGAACTCAAGCCGTGCGCCTGTCTCGCGGGCGACCACCTGCCAGGGGATCAGGTTGCTGTGGTGTTCCATCTCGCTGGTTACGATCACATCGCCCGCGCCCAGGTTGGCACGCGCCCAGGAGTGGGAAACGAGGTTGAGGGCTTCGGTAGCATTGCGGGTGAAGATCAGCTCGCGTTCGTCGGCGGCGTTGATGAAGTGGGCGACCTTGCGACGGGCCTGCTCGTAGAGGTGGGTGGCCTCCTCACTGAGAGTGTAGGCACCACGATGGATGTTGGCGTTGCTGGTGCGGTAGAAGTGACTGAGCGCGTCGATCACCTGCTCCGGCTTCTGCGAACTGGCGGTGCTATCGAGGTAGACCATGCGCTTGCCATGGATGGTGCGGCTGAGGATGGGGAAGTCGGCGCACACTCGCTGCCAGTCCACACTGTCATGCGCGACCAGCGTAGTACAGGCAGCCTCGGTTGTTGGTTGGAAAGTGGCGGTCATCAGTTACTCCTTCGCTTTCAACGCTGAAAGGCTCTTGTCCGTCTGGTTGCCGCCCATTATAAGACAAAGTGGGTGGCTGGTCAACGCTGCTATTATGCTGAAAGTGGCACGTAGCAGATCAGCCACGCGCCACTCTGGACAACCCCACAACCGGCCTGTGGCTTACTGCCCCACCACGATTGGTTCGTTGAACTCGTTGCTGCCGGTGGTCGGCACCCCGAACTCGGCGCGGATGTAGTCGTAGCCCTTCTGCTCAAGCTCCAGAGCCAACTCGCGGCCCCCGCTCTTGACGATCTGGCCGTTGAGCATCACGTGAACGAAGTCGGGGCTGACATAGTTGAGGATGCGCTGATAGTGGGTGATGATTAGCACGCCCAGGTTCGGCCCCTTCAGGTCGTTTACACCCTCGGAGACGATGCGGATTGCGTCAATGTCCAGGCCGCTGTCTGGCTCGTCGAGGATGGCAATCTCTGGCTTGAGCATCGCCATTTGCAGAATCTCTACCCGCTTCTTCTCGCCGCCACTAAAGCCGTCGTTGAGGCTACGGCCCTTGAAGTTGTCGGCCATCTGCAACAGGGCCATCTTCTCCTGCAAGGTCTTGCGGAACTCGCGGGGGTTGAAGCCTATGTCGGCCCCAGCGATCCCCTGTGGGCGGCGGCTGACCACGCCCTGGCCGGTCTCTACCGCATTGCCGCTGGCGATAGCCGCAAAGGTGCTGACGGCGGCTGCGTCTGCATTGGTGGCAGTGCTGGTGTCGCCCGCCTTGGCTTTCGCTTTGGCGCGCACTGCCGTGCGGAGGAAGTTGGCGACGCTCACCCCTGGCACCGACGAGGGGTACTGGAAGGCGAGGAACAGGCCCAGTTGCGCCCGCTTGTCGGGGCTGAGAACAAGGACATCTTGCCCCTTGAAGTTGATGCTACCTCGCGTCACCTTGTACTTTGGGTGACCCGCCAGCGCATAAGCCAATGTAGACTTGCCACTGCCGTTCGGCCCCATCAGGGCATGAATCTCGCCCTTCTTGATCGTCAGGTTGACCCCCTTGAGGATCTCCTTGCCATCAATCTCCACGTGGAGATCAGTAATGATCAGATCGCCTTCAAGTGCCACTTAAACTTACTCCTTTGTCGTAACCTGGGTTATAGTGAGGGGGCTACCGATAGAAAAGTCGCAGCCGTGCGAACCGTCCAGCACACAACTGGTCAACGAGACCTGCGAACCGAGGGTGCGCGAGAGCATATCCTGCTCCATGTCGCACACTTCGCGGTGCTGGCGGGCAACGCGGAAGTAGGGGCAACTGCTGCTGTGTAGCACCAGCCCTTCAGCCCGCTGCTCCAATTCGACCGACACGCCGCGCTCGTTGAGCAGGGCAGTCAGGTTGACGAGGCGATCCTGCATCCGCTGGCCGTCAGTCAACTGGTCGGCAAAGCGGGTCGCCATGCGGGTGCTGATCCGCTCCATCAGCAGGCTGATCTTCGCCTGCCCATCAAGCGCATAGATTTCTTCCAACAACATATTAGTCAGGTCGCCATAGTCTTTGGGGAACAGGTCGCGGCCCTGCTCTGTGATGTCGTAGAGGAAATAGGGGCGGCCCAGTTCGCCCTTCACCTTGCTGGCCTGTACCAGGCCGTCGGCTTGTAGCGAGGTCAGTTGTTCGCGCACAGCAGTAGTGGTACGGCCTAGCTCCTGCTCAAGTTGCTTAACAGTTAGGCCGCCGCGCCGTTGGAGCAACCGCAGGATCGCCAGCCGTGCCGAGTCGCTAGTCGGGCTGGCACTATTACGGGGCCGCCCTGGTTGGCTTGCGCGCTCTGCTGTCATCATTGCTCCTACGCTAGTGCATGAGTGGGGATTCGTTCGTCCCTTCATTTTACCAAAGTTGAGGGTCATGAATCAACCTTTTGACAGGATTACCTGTTTTTAAGTCGGCTGTCCAGCGGGTGCAGTTTGGCCTTGCCACAATTGGCAGAACAGGTGGGCGCAGGATCGCGCAACCAATTTGCCCTTTCATCCGTTATATGGGGTATAATAGCAGCAATGCCCCAGTTTGTGCATCCAAAGCGTGCTGAATCACGTAAGTTTGTTACAAGCGGTGGCGGGCGGCTTTTGATCCTCACCGGAAGCAATTATCGGCCCGATGTGGTCAAAACCAACACTACAGGAGGTTACAGACTGATGGACACGAACGAGATTGAAGTACAGGGCGAGCAGAGTGGTGGCGAAGCAGCGGTGCTGGTCGGCGGCTTGACGGAACACCAGCAAATCAGTAAGGCCCGTAAGCGCGAGTTTGGCAAGCGGGTACGCCTGCTGCGTGAGGCCAAGCGGTGGACGCAGGAGGAACTGGCGGCAGACAGCGGCCTGAGCCGTAGCTATGTGTCGCGCCTCGAACTGGGTGACATTGCCCTACCACGCAACGATAAGCTAACCCGCCTGGCCCGCGCCCTCGGCACCAGCAACGAAGACCTGTTGGAGGCGGCAGGCTATATGACACCGCCCAGCAATGACCAGGAGGGCAGCCTGCCCGATCTCGCCCCCTACCTGCGCCGCAAGTATGGCCTTAGCCAGCCACGCCTAGTAGACTTGATTCAGTACATGGTGGAGATGGCTCAGCGTGAGGGGAGCGGCACGCCGCCTGCCAGCAACGAGTCGGCGGACGAAGCAGCCGAGCTAGCAGCAGCCGAGGACAACCGCTAGCTGTGCGCGAACGGATCGTTGCGGAACCAGAGGTGTTGGCTGCCTACCTGCACCGCCTCTACCGCCTGGACTGCCTGCCAGTCTCTATTGCGGCGGTGGGGGCGCGGGCTGGCCGCCTGATCCACATCTGGCAGACGGCGAACCTGCCCGCCCACGGCTTCTCGGCTCCGGTGCAGGCGGCGGGCAAGCCCTGGCAGATGATGATTGCGGCTGGTGATAGCCGCGAGGAGCAACGCTTCACTTTCTGCCACGAACTCTGGCACATTGTTACCCAGGATGAGCGCGTCTCGGCTGCCGTGTTGGGGCTGGACGTGACTGAGAGTGACGAACAGGTGGGGGGCTTCAGCCTGCCGCCACCTGATTATGCCGCTAATCTGCTTGACGACTGGGGCTTGCTGACGGAGGATTACGCGGAGGAGGAGCTAGCTGACCAGTTCGCCGCTGCCTTCCTCCTACCCATGCGCTGGTTGCATACGCTGTGGCCTGGGTATCGCCAGCAGGCCGACCCCGTCAGCCAGCTAGCGGCCCACTGCTCCGTCACCCCGAAGCTGGCCTTCCGCCGCCTGCTCAGCCTCGGTCTGCTAACTTAACCCCCGCGTCGGCCAAAGCCTTGAGGTTGGCGTTGCCGCGGCGGTCGAGGGCAGCCTGCCAGCGGGGGCGGTATTGCTCCAACTGGCTGACGACTAGCTTGCCAACCAGGTAGTTGCGGTACCACTTCTTGTCCGCAGGGATTACATACCAGGGCGCGTGTGGGCTAGAGGTCTGGTTCACCATCTCCTCGAACGCGCTCTGGTACGTGTCCCAATAAGCACGCTCGGCCCAGTCGCTGGGCGCAACCTTCCAGCGTTTGGCGGGATCGGTCATCCGCTCGCGCAGTCGCCGCTCCTGCTCGGCTTTGGAGATGTGCAGGAAGAACTTGAGAATGATTGTTCCCTCATTGGTCAGCATCTGCTCGAAATTGTTAATCTCGGCGTAGCGGGCGCGCCACCGCTCCTCTGGCACCAGCTTGCGGACGCGCTCGACCAACACTGACTCGTAGTGCGAACGGTTGAAGACGACTAGTTCGCCACGGCGGGGAAGCTGCTGGTGGATGCGCCAGAGGTAATCGTGGGCCAGTTCCTCAGTAGAGGGCTGCTTGAAGCCAACGATGCGGCAGCCGGTCACGTTGACGGCGGCCAGCACGTGGTTGGTGGTGCCGTCCTTGCCGCTGGTGTCGATCCCTTGCAGGATGATCAACAACGCCTGATCGCTGGCGGCGTAGAGCAGTCCCTGCAACTCGCACATCCTGCGTTGGTAGTCAGCGACGATAGAGGCCGTGTCCTCTTTCTTCAAGCCGCCGCTGTCTGCTGGGTTACGCTCTTTCAACTTGATTGTACTACCGGGTTTGACTAGTGGCTCAGCCATCACACACCTCCCTGTTTTCGCCTATGATAACACAGGTGGCCTCAACCCGCTGCGGCACAGAGGTAAGTCGCCATGCGGCCCACAGTGCGGAAGCCGAGCCGCATATAGACTGGTTCGCCCATCGCCGAGGCAAAGAGGGCGGCCTGTTGGTAGCCCACTGCTTGCGCTGCTCGACAGGCGGCAACGGTGATCGCTGCCCCGATGCCGCGCCCACGAGCAGCAGCCAGGGTGCTGACCTTATAGATGCCAGCCAGCCCACCGTCCAAGTAGAGGCTGGTAGTGGCAACCGCTACGCCGTCCAGGTAGGCCAGGAAGTGGCGGTTTGCACCGCTGCCCAGGCGGGTGTAGCTAGCCGTATAGAAGGCTTCCAGAGTTGGCGGCGTGTCAAAACTGGGGGCTAGCACGCGGTAGAAGGCAGCAATCCCGGCTGCTTCCTCTACTTCGACGATGCGCAGGCCAGGCGGGGTGAGCAGGTCGTCGGGTAGGTCGGCGCAAGCTACCGCCATTACCGCCGCAATGTACGGACGGCTAACCAGCCCGGCTGCACTCAGGTGGGCGGCCAGGCTGGCAGGCTGACTGTGGGGGAAGACTCGCCAGCAGAAGGGTAGAGCAGCCGCTCGGAAGTGACCGCTTACCCGCGCCACCTGCGCGGCCACCGTACCTTCGGTCAGAGCGGTCTGCAATACCATGTTCAGCTTGGGGGCGGCCAGGTCGCTGCTGAACCAGGTGCAGCAGGGATCATCGTGGACGAGGAAGCGAGGTGGGTCAACCTTCGCCTGCGTCTCTGCTGTATAGTTGGCAGCGAAGGCGGCGCATAGTTCAGCCGCCGACGCTGGGGGTGTGGTCGTACTCATAGTCACTCCTATCGCATTCAGACCAGCTCGCCCTTCAGCCCAGCCAGGTGGGATTGCAGGTCAGCTAGATGTTCCTGGTAATGCTCGTGCATATTACCTGCCAGCGAGTCGATTAGCGGGCGACCGTTGCACCAGGGATAGTAGTCGGGGGTGATGACCGCCGCATCGGTGAGCGGGGAGACTAGGGCGCGCAGGCGGTCGCGGCTGGCCCGCAGGTTAGCTAGCACCTCGGTGAAGGGGCGACCCTTGTCGCGCTGGTAGAGCATCTCGTTAATCTCGTCGTCGGGTATCGCGTCAAGGTCGCCCGCACCCTGTCGCTCAATGCGCTGGCTCGTGTTCGTCAACCAGGCTGCCAGGTGCGCCAGGTGGTCTTTGACCGACCAACCGCCCTCGCTAGTCGGGGCGGTCAACTGCGCCGCACTAAGCGGTTCGAGCAAGCTGTCCAGGCGGGCGAACTCGCGCTCGTCGGCGGCCAGCAACTGCGCCTTGCTCATCCCCTCTACTACATCGTCTGTCATCTACTTCTCTCCTTATCTGTGGTGACCTATGTCACAGCTACAAAATCGTTGTTGCGCGCCCCACTCTGCCAGACCAGCAGTGGAGGATGCTAGGTCTTCTTTGCCATTACCAGCCAGTGGCATGGTGCCGTCTGCTGCCAGTGCAGGCCGCGCAACCCAGCGGTATGGAGCGTCTCATCCAGGTCGCTGACCAGCGGGTAGGCCAGGCCATCGTCCCAGTCAGCTACTTGACGGCTGGCTTCGGCACGAGCGGCGGTAGAAGGGAAGGCGAAATCGAGCAGGCACAGGTAGCCACCCACTTGCAGCACACGGGCTAGCTCTGCCCCCGCTGCTAGCCGCTCTGCTGCTGCCAGCCGGTGGAAGCGAAAGGCGGTGGCGACTGCGGCGAACTGGGCGGCGGGGTGGGGGATCGGATATTGGCCGAGATCGAGCAGGTAGGATGGCTGGCTGCGGTGCAGGCGGTCGAGGGCCGCACCATCCTCGTCCAGCCCCCAGATTGTCACCCCACGCTGGTCGAGCAGGCTGGCGAAGTCGCCGCTGCCGATGCCGACAACCAGCAAATCGCTGCCAGCGGCAAGGGGCAGTGCATCCGCTGCCGCTTGCAGGCTGGCCGCATAGCCGTCGCGCAGGCTGCGGCTGGTCAGCCCCGCCCACGCATCAAACAGGTCCCGCTCTCCCTTAGCCATCATCGCCCTCCTTGCTGCGTGGCTGCCCAAGCGTAGCCACCCCGCTCACGGCTTGCTTGCGGCGGCGTGCTGGGGTAATCCTGCGTCGCTAGACCTTCTGCGACGGGGGCCGCTTGCTGGGCATCAGCAGTTCGTAGTCTGGCACCTCTCGGCGACGCTCGGCGTGCTTGTTATGCTGCCCCCGCCAGGAGTAGAGGGGTCGCCCCTGCCGGGCCAGTAGCCCACCACGCACGACGCTAGCAACGAGGTAGAGTTGCACGCCAGTAACCAGCTTCACCCTTTGGTTCTCCAAAGCTCTTTCTCCTCCGCACAGGTGTGCTTCTATTGTAGCATACTACTGCAAGGCGGGGGAACGGTCTGCGCATAGCTCAACCCAGCCTGCCGCGGGGTAGTCCATAGTCTTAGTTCACGTTTAACCTAGGCAGCCAGCGAACTAAGACCACAGACTAAGGACTGCTACCGCCCCTGCTGCTACCCTCACTGGTCAGGTGGTAAGCCCCACGGTAGCTGCTCCGCCTGCGCATCGGTCATCTTCAGGCTGTTCAGCCACCATCCGCAGGGGCGTTGCAGTTCAAGGTGTTGGCGGCAGGATGGCGCATTCGCGGCTCATAATCACGTACTCTGGCGCGCCGCGCTCAAAAGGGAAGCCGGGGTGGAGGTAACCCCAGCCCCGCGCCTGGTAGAAGCGTTGCGCGCCAACGTTGTGCAACTGGGTGGAGAGTAGGACACGGGGGTGTCGCTGGCGGCGGAGCAACTCGTCGTGCAGATGGCCGCCAACGCCCTGGTTGCGGTAGTTGCTAGCCAAAGCCAGTTCGGTCAGCACCCAGGCATCCTGCAAGGCGGGGTGGCCGTAGCCAACCTGGGCGGCCACCTGATCGTGCCACCACTGACCAGGGAGGGAGCGGGTGCCAAAGCCGAAGCCGATCACCTGTTCAGCGCACAAGGCAACCAGGCCGCAATAGCCGGGGTAGTAGCGGACGAAGGAGGCAAAGAAGCTGTAGGCACGCTCCCAAGAATGGCCCCAGGTGCTGGCGTAGATTGCCACCGCCCCCGCGAAGTAGGGGGAGTTGCCATCGAAGGGTTGCAGGCGGTAGGTGAAGGTGCCAGCCATGGTGCGCTTCAGCCTCGCTGCAAGACGCAGGCGACCCCGACCGCCTTCGGCCCGATGTGCGTCCCCAGCACCGCCCCGATATGAGCCAGCAGCACCTTGTCAGCGGGGCAGTAGGGGGCTAGCATATCGAGCAGCTTCGCAGCAGCTTCCTCGTTATAGCCGTGTAGCACGCAGAGCGATTCGAGCGGGCCAAAGTCGCGCACAATCTCTACAATACGCGCCAGAGCCTTGCTGCTGGTTCGCACCCGCTCTAGCGGCTCTACGTGGCCCTCCTTGAGGTGCAACAGCGGCTTGACGCTCAACATAGTACCCAGGAACGCCCCTGCCATGCCAATCCGCCCGCCTCGCTGCAACATCTCCAGCGTATCGAACGCTCCCAGGATACGCAGGCGGGGTACCATGTCGCGCACCAGTGCGCTGATTGCGGCCAACGAATGGTTCGCTTGCGCAGCGCGAGCAGCATCGATTGCCAACCAGCCCGTACACATAGAGAGGGCGCGGCTGTCCACCACCACCACGCGGGGGCTGCCATCCTCCCCGCTATAGTCGCTGGCGGCTAGCATCGCGGCGTTGTAGACTGCGCTCAGGTCGCTAGATACGTGGATCGAGATTACATCGTTGCCCCCTGCGGTAAGCTGCTGATAGACCACGCTGAACGCCCCTGGGGAGGGAGCAGCCGTCACTGGCATCGCTTTGGTTGTGGCAAGCCTGGCATAGAACTGCTCGCCACTGAGGTCAATCCCGTCGCGGTAGTGCTGGTTGCCAAAGCTGACGGTGAGCGGAACTACCGTAATCCCCAGCTTGTGGCTGAGGTCGTGGGGTACGTCGGCGGTGCTGTCAGTTACGACGCAGACGGGGCGGTGGTCGCTCAATGGTCGTCTCCTTCATACACGGCAGTGCCAAGCGCGTTTGGCCCCAGGTGGGTGCCGAGGGCAGCACTGTACTCTGTTACCAGGACACGTTCGCGTGGGTAGATCGGGTGGATGCGGGTCAGCAGTTGCTCAACCTCATGCGGCACCCCGCTGTGCAGCACTGCCATCTCCTCAACATGGGGGAAGTCCTCAACAAAGTTGTACAGCCCCTCTATAGCCTTCGCCCGCGTGCGCGCCCGCTCGAAAGGGACAATCTGGCCCTCATCCAGGCGCAACAGATAGCGAGTTGTAGCCTGCTCTAGCAGCGGAGCAATCCTGGCCGCTCGCCCCCCCCGCGTCAGGTACTCGTAGTTCTCAACGAAGAAGACGACGTGGGTTTGACCGACCATGCGGGTGACGAAGGCGGTCAGTTCGCTGAGGCCGAGGTTCCCCCGTGCCGCTGCCTTCGCTGCCGCCAGTACCATCAAGCCCAGGCCCATAGAGGTAGAGAGCGAGTCGATCACCGCGATGTTGGCTGCGGTGCGGCCACCAACGCTCTCGCGGGCGCGCACCGCAGTCTGGTAGGTGTCGCTCAACTTCGAGCTGAGGGTAATCACCAATGCACTATCGCCCGCCCGGTTAATCGCCCGGTAAGCCTGCTCAAAGCTATCCAGACTGGGCGGCAAGGTAGTGGCTATCGCAGCCAGCGGCAAGCGGCGGAATAGCTCCTGGCTACCAATCTCGCGGCGGTCAAGGTAGGTAGCCTCGCCAATCTGGATCAGCAGCGGCACCACGGTGATGTCATACTGCTTGAGCAGATAGTCTGGTACGTCGCAGGTGCTATCGGTGATAATCTTTACGCTGCCCATGAATGCGCTAGTCCCAACCTTCGAGTTTGTACAGTGCTACTAGTTTACCATTTTTGCAGGGCTGGGCGCAAAGCTGCTGCCAAACAGCAGCTGCCCCCAGCAGGCTGGGCCAAGCCGCTGACCGCCGCCCAGCTATGACCAGGCTAGCCGCTACATTACTCGGCGGAGATAATGTAGTCGTAGAAGGGTTGGCCGCCCGCCACCACCTCTATCTCAAGGTCGGGATAGACTTCGATGATGCCAACCCGCAGTTGCTCAACCCGGCCCATGTCCATTGCCGCGCCGTAGTAGAGGGTAAGCAGGTCGCGCTGCTCAAGGTTCATCTTGCCAATCAAGTCGCGGATCACCTGTTCGCGGTCTTTGCCAGCGGCCACGATTCGGTCGTCCAACAAGCCGATAGTATCGCCCTCGTGTACCGCAAGGTCATCAACCATGGTGTCGCGCACCGCAGTAGTAACCTCACCAGTGACGACCGCCTGGGCTGCGCTGAGCATCGCCGCTGCGTTGTCGGTCAGCGGCGCGTCGTAGTTAATTGCCAGCAACGCGCTCATGCCCTGGGGGATGGTGCGAGTGGGGACGACCACTACCCGCTTCTTGCTCAACTCTGGCACCTGGTTGGCAGCCATGATGATATTGCCGTTGTTGGGCAGAATGATCACCTGGTCATTCGGCAGCCGCTCCACCGCCTCAAGCAGGTCAGCAGTGGAGGGGTTCATCGTCTGGCCGCCGCTGATAATCGCCCCCGCGCCCATGCTGCGGAAGACCTCCTCCAGGCCCGCGCCACTAACTACCACGACGATGCCAGGGCCGACGGTGGGGACTTGTGGCTGCTGTGGCTGGGCCTTGTGGGTGGAGCCACTGCCCAGCGGGGCGAACGCTTCCAGGCCCGCGCCGCTCTGGTGCGATTCGACGAAGTTCTCGTTCTGCGTCTGCATATTGTCCACTTTAATCTGGCTCATGCTGCCCAGGCTGGTCGCGTAATCCAGCACTAGGCCGGGGCGGAAGGTGTGGATATGCACCTTGAGCATTGTCTCATCACCGACGACCACCGCCGAGTCACCCATCTCAATCAGTGTGTCACGGGCCTCATCGAAGGGGATGATGCCAAAGACCATAAAGTTGGTGCAGTAGCCGTACTCGCCCACCTCGACGTTGACGGCGGGCGCGTCGGCACTGGCGGTGACAGCGTTCAGAGTGTCGGGCTGAATATCAGGCTGCAAAGCCATCTCCTCACCTAGCATGAAACGGCGTATGCCATCAAAGAACAGGTAGATACCCTGGCCGCCTGCGTCCACCACCCCGGCCTGGCGTAGCTTCTCCAACAACTGGGGGGTGCGAGCAACAGAGGCGCGCCCCTCATTGCAGGCAGAATGTAGCACATGGCTGAAGCTATCCTCCTCAGCAGCCGCCTTCTGGGCCGCCTCCGACATCTCGCGTACTACCGTCAAGATTGTTCCCTCGACAGGCCGTTGCACAGCCTTGTAGGCGCGCGTAGTGGCCGCCTGCATTGCAGCCGCGAAGTCGGTCGCGCTAATCTGCTCCTTACCAGTAAGGCTCTCGGCCATGCCGCGCAAGACCTGGGAGAGGATCACCCCAGAGTTGCCCCGCGAACCCATCAACGCCCCACGCGAGACGCTCTGCATCACCTCGGCGGCAGAGTGGCTGGGGCTGGCGGCGATTGGTTTGACCGCAGCCTGAAGCGTGAGATACATATTGGTGCCAGTGTCGCCGTCAGGGACGGGATAGACATTGAGGGCGTTGAGGGCTGCCGCGTGCTGCTCAACGAAGGCAGCACTGGCAAGCAGGCTTTGCCGCAAGTGCTGTCCATGCCAGTGCGCCCCATTGCCACTGGGCAGTCGGTAACTACTGTTCTCTACTGCTGTGCCGCTAGCCAAAATACGCTCTCCTGACTGTTTACTTACTGACCCTTATGCCTTGCACGTGGACGTTGATTTGGGCCACTGGCATCGCCAATGCGCTCTCGACCGCAAACTTGACTGTACTCATGATGTTGTTGGCGACAGCGGCAATGCGCGTGCCGTACTCGATGATCACGTAGAGGTCAATAGATACGGTCTGGTGCTGGCTATCGAAGCGCACCTCTACACCCTTGTTGCGATCCTCGATCCGCAGCAGTTCGCCAAGCGGGTTGCGGGTCGCCATGCCCACTATGCCGTAGCTCTGCAATACAGTACGGCTGACCACCGTCGCAATCGCGCCGGGGGAAACCTCGACCTTGCCCCGCTGGGTTGTTGGCTCAGCCCCATCGGGCCTGACGCTACTCTTTTCTGCTACGTCCATCCGCTCTCCTCAGCCGACTTGCACAATCGGCCTGCTTGTGGTATTATTAGGCCCAGTGCGTACACGCACCGCTGGCACGCACAGAGCAACCTATGAAGTAGCCCAGGTGTGTGTACAATAATACAGCATAATCCTAGTTTCGTAAAGGGGTTTCAGCAAATGTCCAACAAGTGCGACCTGAGTGGTAAGACTATCCACTGGGGCAAGAGCGTGAGCTTCTCTGGCCGCCGCACCAACCGTCCCTGGAAGCCGAACGTCCACCGCATGACGCTGGTGATCGACGGCAAGAAGCAGCGGCTCAACGTCAGCGCACGCGCCCTGCGGACGCTCTACAAGGCACCAAAGTTGCGTGGCGCAAAGGCAGCGGCAGCCGCAGCCCAGTCCTAAACTGACCGCCCAACCATATAGCGAGAACTGCCCTGGTAAACGCCAGGGTTATTCTTTTTGTGCGCCGCCCACCCTCAGCCACCAAATAGCTGGGCCAGGTTGCTGAACACATTTTGCAGTAGTTGGATCAGGTAGGGGGCGACGAAGACTAGCATCAGCGCGAAGCTGACCCAACGCAGCAGCTTGCCCTGGTTGAGGCTGCGGCTGCCGCCCTGTCGGTAGTAGCGCGCCTCCTCTGCCCCCACCGCTGCGTCGGGAAAGTAAGGGGCGTAGCTACTAGCCTGTTCGCGTTCGCGGTACTGGCCGGGGCCGCCGTCCGCTAGCGAAACGTCCCAGCCCGGCTCTGCCACCTGCTCATCATACTCGCCAAACTCGTCGGCAGTGGCCTGACCGCGATAGAAGTCCACCAGTTGACGAGCGCGCTCGGCGTTACCGGCCTGCACCCACACGTCACGCGCAACCCAGGCGTTGTTGATGAACTCACCATTATCGGTGCCGCTACTCAGCTTGATGATCGAGGGGATTGCCGCGTCGTCAAGCTGGCTCTTGATCAGTTGGGCCATCATCTCGTTCGGGGTGTTGGTCAGCACCAGCCAGCGGGCATCGTCGGCACTGATGCGCCGCGCAGGCGGAGGGTTGCTGCCCGGCCAACTGCCATCCTCTTGCACCGCTGCTGGGTTGGCGGCAAGCGCGCTGATCCACGCCTGGGGGAGGGGAGCAGCGGCGGGCAGTTGGCGGCCCAGGTTTGGCAGGCGCAGGCGACGGTTGCGCCCCAGGTGGCGAGGCAGCGCAAGGATTGGGCGGGCGGCCCCGACGTAGCGAGCAACGCGGGCGTGGCTGTGCTGCACCGCGTCGGCGTAGTTTTCGCTCAGACCAGGGGCAGCCTGGGTGCCACGCAGTGGTAGGCCGCAGTCGTCACACCAGGCCACCCAATCCTCGTACTCACTGCCACAGCTTGCACAGAAGGGCATCAGTCTACCTCCCCTAGGGCTAGCCGCTCAATAGCGTGGGCCACGCCGTCGTTAGCCAGCGTCTCAGTCACGTAGCTCGCTGCTGCCTTCACCTGCTCGTCGGCATGGCCCATTGCTACCCCATAGCCCGCCCAGTGCAGCATCGAAACGTCATTCCAGTTGTCGCCAATCGCCATCACGCGCTCACGGGCAATGCCTAGCTGCTGGGCAAGGAAGGCAAGGGCCACTCCCTTCGTCGCGCTCAGGCTAGTCACTTCGCAGAAGTAGGCGTGGGAGCGGGTTACTTCCACCAGGCTGCCAAACTCGGCCCGCAGCATCTCGATCAGGGCGTGGTTCGCGTCTGGCTCGTTGACGATTACTATCTTGAGCGGCTGCAAGCCCTGCGCGCTGATCGCGGCGACCAGGTCTGGCACGTCGTGTGGCTGCACCAGCCGCGACTTCTCGGCGTACATGGTGTCCAACGGCCTGGCGTTCTCGCGATAAGTCTCGGTCAGGGTGTGCATATTGACGCTCTGGCCCAGCCGCCGCAGCAAACGGATCACCCGGATCGCCAATGCTGCGTCCAGGTGTTGTACCAGCAGTGGGCGTTCGGTGAGCAGGTCGTAGACCACCCCACCCTGGTAGCTGATGATCGGCGTGACTTGGCTAGCGGGCAGATTGGGGGGCAAGAGGCCTAGTTCGCGCACTCGATCCACCACATCGTAGACCACCCGCCCGGTCGCCAGCGTGACTCGGATACCAGCGTCGCGGGCAGCGGCAATTGCCAGCCGGTTGCGCTCGGAGATCAGCAAGTCCATGGCGTATAGGGTGCCATCCAGGTCAATAGCGATCAACTCAACCAGTGGGTTCTTCATTCAGCCTCCGTCTCCACGATCAGCATCCGATCATGTCCAGCGTAATCCTGGGCGATCTCCACCCGCGCCTCCGGCCAGAGATCGCGGGCGAAGGTGGCGGCCAGCGACCCCTGGTTGTAACCGATCTCGGCGGCGATCAGGCCGCCCGGCTTCAGCTTGAACCAGGCTTCTTCGAGGAAGCGGCGGTAGAGGCCGAAGCCGTCGCCGCCACCGCCAGAGAGAGCCAGCCACGGCTCGCTGATCAGCACTGCTGGTTCGATCTCGCCCAAGATAGTGTACGGCAGGTTGGTAACCAAAGCATCTACCGGCCCTGCTACCGCCGCCAGCAGGTCGCTAGTCAGTAGCGGCACGCGCTCCTTGAGGCCAAACTTGTCGCGGTTGGTGAACGCGACATAGAGGGCAGCTTCCGACAGGTCAACCGCAGTCACCTGCAAGGCTGGCAGTTCGAGGGCGAGGGTCAGGCCGATCACCCCACTGCCGGTGCCAACATCCACCAGCGTGCCAGCCGCCAGCCCCTTCGCGGTTAGCAGCTTGACCGCCCGCTCTACCAGCAACTCGGTTTCGGGCCGGGGGATCAGCACCCCCTTGTTGACCACGAACTCACGGCCATAGAACTCCTTGTAGCCCAAGATGTAGGCTACCGGCTCCCCCTGCTGGCGACGGTTCAGCAGTTCGTGATAAAGGGCGACATTGAGGGCCGTCACCTGCTCGTCGAGGTTAGCGAAGAAGCTGGCCCGCTCCTGGTCGAGGATATCGCGCAGCAAAACCTCTGCCTCCAGGTTGGCCTCAGCCCCCGCCGCTCGCCCCAGGGCCGCCCGCCCCTCGGCTAGCAGGTCGCGGGCGCGCGTTGGCTTGTAGAGCCGCGCCCGGTTGTCCATACTCAAGCTAGTGCTTCACCCAGGTTCTGCAACTGCTCGGCCTGATCCTTGAAGCGCAGGTTCTCGATCAGCTTGCCGATATTGCCCTCCATCACCCCCGGCAGGTTGCTGAGGTTCATGCCAATGCGGTGGTCGGTCAGGCGATCCTGGGGGAAGTTGTAGGTGCGAATCTTCTCGCTGCGGTCGGCACTGGTGACCTGGCTCTGGCGGGTCGCGCCAAGCTCAGCCTGCCGCTTCTGCTGCTCCAGATCGTAGAGGCGCGAGCGCAGCACACTCATTGCTCGCGCCTTGTTCTTGATCTGCGAACGCTCGTCCTGACAGATCACGACCAGGCCAGTGGGGATATGGGTCAGGCGGATCGCGCTATCGGTCGTGTTTACCCCCTGGCCGCCATGCCCACTAGCCCGGTAGATGTCCACCCGCACATCTGACTCCTTCATTTCCATGTCCACCTCCTCCACTTCGGGCAGCACGATCACGCTGGCAGTCGAGGTGTGGATGCGCCCCTTCGTCTCGGTAGCAGGCACTCGCTGCACGCGATGCACGCCACTCTCGTACTTGAAGTGGCTATAGGCATCAGCCCCCGTCACCTCAAAAATCACTTCTTTGAAGCCGCCACCCTCCTGTTCGCTGCTGCTAACCACCTCTACCTTCCAGTTCAACCCCTGAGCATAGCGGGTGTACATCCGGTAGAGTTCGCCAGCAAAGAGGGCCGCCTCGTCGCCACCCGCCCCCGCCCGAATCTCCACCACCACGTTCTTCTCGTCATTGGGGTCACGGGGCAGCAGTAGCACCTTTAGCTGCTGCTCAAGCTCCTCCAACTGGGGGTTGAGGCTCTCCACCTCCTCGCGGGCCATAGCGACCATCTCCGGGTCGCCACCCTCGCCGATGATCGCCTGCACATCGTCGCGGGCGTGTTCGAGGTCGCGATAGCGGCGGTAGGCAGCAACTACCTGCTCAAGGTCGCTCCGTTCGCGACCAAAAGCCTGCATCTTGAGGCGGTCGCCAACCACGTCTGGGTCGGCCATTAGTAGCTCAAGCTCCTCATAGCGGCCTTCAACCGAGGCCAGTTTGTCGAAAATTGACACGCTTCTCTCCCATTTCTTGCAGCAAAGTTGTTTGTTGGCTTAATTATACCAAATGAGGCGGTGGGTGCATATCAAAGAGGTAGATTAGACTTAATTCTTGCGGCGGATGCGAACCAGCCGCCAACCTGCTAAGATCAGCTATCATCAGCTAAGGAGGAGAGTAATGGAACAAAATGAGATGAGCCAGCGTGCGCTACTCTACCGTGAACGACGGCTGGCTGAGGCCGTGTTGGCACAATACGACATGGCTGGCGCAAGGTTGCAACAGATCGCCACTGGCTTTAACCGCGTCTACCGAGTAACAACGGAGGCTGGCAAGAGCTTCGTGCTACGTGCCTCGCTGCCACACAGCATCAGCCATAATCGGGGCTACGTGGCTTCGGAACTGACCCTACTAGCGGCCCTGCACCGCGACACCGCACTGCCAGTGCCAGAGCCGGTCGCGAACCGCGAAGGTGGCTGGGTGACTACGCTGACCGACCCACTACTGGGCGACCGCCATCATGCTATGTTCCGCTGGATGGAAGGTAAGGTGGTCGGCAAGGGAGTTGGTCCAACGGTGCTACGGCAGGCCGGTGGCTTCCTCGCCCTGCTGCATGAGTACACCCAGAAGCTCCTACCGCCACCTGATTTTGAGCGACCAAGCTGGGATTGGGCGCACGTTGGTGGGTTGCAATCGTGGGTGGGCAAGGGTGGAAGCGAGTCATACCTTGACGATGAGGGACGAGCGGTGTACACCCTTGCTTGCGAACGAGTACAGGCTGCCATGCAGCAATTGGACGAGCAGCAGGACAGCTTCGGCTTGCTCCACGCCGACCTGCACCCCTGGAATATGCTCCGCTGGCAGGGTCAGTTGCGCGTACTCGACTTTGAAGTAAGCGGCTGGGGTCACTGGCTGCTAGACCTCGCGGTTGCCCTCAATTACAAACTGGGTAAACCAGACTTGGCTGCGAGTCAGGCTGCTCTACTGGATGGCTACGCCGCAGTCCGCTCACTGCCCACCCGCTGCGAAGAACTGCTCGGCACCTTCATCGCTGCCCGACTGCTCTGCGAGGTGAATTGGGTAGCCGACAGTACAGAGCCGCCTACGGCTGATAGGGTACAGGAGACAGTGGTTAGCCAGGTTAAGTGGCTAAAGGTAGCATTGAACCTCTAGCCAGCTCCATTGCCAGCCGCACCGCCTCTACCGCAGAACCCGCCCGCACGATGGGGTCGGCGACCTGCTGCGCTGCCTTCGCTAGCTGCCAGGTGTGCAAGCCAACTACCGGCACGCCAATCTTCAAGGCGAGGGCGATCTCGCTGAGAGTGCCGTACTCACCGCCAATGGCGATCACCGCCTGCGCCGTGCCAACGATGATCAGGTTGCGAGCCTGGCCCATCCCAGTCACGATGGGTATGTCCACAAAGGGGTTGGCGGCATGACGGTCGGTTCCCGGCAGCACGCCGATGGTCAGCCCGCCTGCTGCTTTGGCCCCCGCGCAGGCAGCCTGCATCACCCCGCCGTGTCCCCCACAGATCATGATTGCGCCCGCCGCGGCGATCCTGCTACCGACCTCGTGGGCAAGCTGTAGGCTGGCAGCGGCTGCATCGCCCGCGCCACAGACAGCAATGATCGGCTGCTTCAATCCTTACCCTCTCCTTTGCAACTTGACAAAGAGAGCCTCGCGCTAGTAGATGGCAAGGTAGCGGTCGAACAGCGGGCGCAGGTCAACAGTGGTGCCAGCCTGCATGGTGGCAAAGAAGTCGGCTGGCGTGGCCCGCTTGAGCGCAAACTGGCGGTAGTAGGCGCGCAAGGCGGCAGCATAGCTGTCTGGCCCCATCATCTTCTGCGCCTCGATCAAGAAGCCCGCCCCCTGACTGTAGACGGTGTAGAAGTAGCTAGCGTTCATCACGCAGTCGCCCACCGAGGGAAAGCTGAAGACCGAACTGCTGACCGGTACCCCCCGCTGCCCGACGACCATGGCCCGTAGAGCAGCGGTGTAGTCGCGGGTGCTGCTGTTGCGGCGCAGGTAGTCTAGATTAAGGGCGGTCGCCATCGCTTCGTCCAACCAGGGGTCGCGGGATTGGTCGTTACCCACTATGCCGTAGAACCAGGCGTGGGCGGTCTCATGCTGCGGCTCCCAGTAGTCCCAGCCGAAGGGTTGCACCGCTCGGCTGAGGCGATCTGGCTGCATCAACTCCATCATTGGATACTCCTGCGCGTAGTTGCCACAACGCGCACTGCCTGCCATCTCGCTGACGATGAAGCTGGCGTAGGGGTAGGCACCCACCGTCTGGCTGTACCAGGCGAAGGCGCGGGCCGAGGCATCTAGCCCTGGCAGGCCCCCAGCCCGGTGTTCGGGTAGCAGGAAGGCGTAGAGGGTGACCCCACCCACCGTCCGCCGATAGGTACCATCCTTCAGCGGGTTGCTGAAGCGCGGCGACATACTGGCGGCCACGTCGCGCACGCGGGGTGCATCGTACCGCCACTCAGTCGCACTGACCTGCGTGGGATTACCAGTGCTGGCGACCACTATCGGCCCATCGGCGGTGTAGGTAGCCCTGTAGTTGGCGACGGCATTCACCCCCTCGTCGCCTGCATCGTTGAAGGGATATTGCAGCCAGCCGCCGTTCTCGTAAGGTAGCACGGAGGGAAGGAAGTCGCCGAGGGTGAGTACGTCAAAGTTCTGATCCCAGCCGAAGCGCACGCCAGTCTGAGCCGGGCGCAGGCTGAAGTCGAGGCTGAAGCTGACTTTGCCTCCCGCCGCCAGCGGCCTGGGCAGTGGCACACTCAGGTTGATCTCGTCGCGCCAGCTTGCCTGCACTGCCGTCCCCGCCACCAGCACGCTGCCAAGGGTGAACGCCTTGTAGTGGCGCGGCACGACCCGCAGCAGGATACTGGTCAGCGGCCCAGCCGTGCTATTGCTGTAGCTGACATCCTCGCTTACGTCCAGGCTGTAATTGGCCTTGAGGTGGACACGCACCCCGTAACTGGTATACTCGCGCTCTGGCTTGTCCTCGCGTAGAGCGGGGTTGTGGTAACGCCAGGCGTAGTAATCGCGCCCCGCATTGGCAAACTGCACCTGCCAGCCAGGGGCAGCCGCCGGGTTGTAAGTCAGCACCCGCTGCTCAAACAGTTGCACAAGGATCGCTTGCGGCTTGCCAGCCACCTCGATCTGCACCCAGTAGGGATCGGCCAGTGGTAGACCGAGGAAGGTAGGCCAGTCAACCCCCACGGCTGGCAAGGTCAGGAATGGACTGGCGATCTCGTGCTGACCAGCGGCACTGTACTGCTCACGCGCGCCGTAGGTTGTGCCAACAGGGGGACTAAAGGGCTGCACCACACCCGCCATCGTCAGTTGCTCGTTGATGCTACCGCTGCGTCGCGCAGTGCGGCTGGTCAGCGGCGCGAAGGCGGCATAGCTCGGCCCGCCCACCACCACTGGCTGCTGCGCCCGCCCGACCGCCACCGTCCGCCCACCTTCGCCCACGATGTAGCCGCCGACCATCTCGGCAATGATCGCCTTCGCGTTCTGGCTGTCCGCCCCCATCACCCCTTTATCGAAGTAGCGGACAAACTGGTTGCCAGCCGCGCCACCCGCCGGTTCGTAGGTGGTGAGCAGAGGGCCGCCCCCCCACAACCAGCCGGGTGGGGCGGGGGCAGCGAGTGGAGCAGCCTGTACCGGGCTGAGGGTGAGCAGGATAATGAGGGACAGGAGAAGAAGTTTAGATTTGCTCGACATTAGTTTTCCGTCCAGGGCGCGCTGGTGCTTCTACCCCGCTCGCGCTCCATACCGGGCGCGCTCAAGTTCTTGAGCCGGGCATTGCGCCAGTCACCTATCGGCACACGCACCTCGTCTTGATACATAGCAACTTGAAGCTGGTTGACATGGTGGCCCTCCATGTGGCATTTGCTGCTAGCATTATACCACAGCCCCGCCGCTGAACTTGTGGCTGGACTACTAGCTGCCTGCCAGGTAGACCGTCCGCAGTGCGCTGTAGAGCGGGCCGCTGGGCGTGCGGGTGCTGTCCATCAGGCTAAGATCGCTAACCAGCCAGCTAGCCACCTCCTCCACCGCCAGAGCCTTGACCCGCTGGTGCAGCATGGTCAGTTCGCGCGCCTGCACCTTGCGTGCATCTACCAGACCGAGGGTGATGTGGGGGCTGAACGGCCTAGTGTCTGCGGCAGGGGCAGCCCCCGCCCGCTTGAGGGCTGCATCCACGCCTTGCTGCAAGCGGTGCAGCTCTGCCAATCCCCTACCATGCAGCCCCAGCCAGACTACCTGCGGCTTCTGTTCGTTGGGGAAGTAGCCAATGCCGCCCATGTCCAGGCTGAAGGGTGAGTGCGTCGCCAGGCTTTGTAGTTGTGTACTGATCGCGGCGACACTTGCCAGAGCAATGTCGCCGATGAAGCGCAGGGTTAGGTGCAGGTTAGCCGGTGCTACCCAGCGCACAGGATCACGGCTGCGGTCGCGGCGCAGCAGGTTGAGCAGTTGCTCGATCTCAGCCCGCAGCGGGGTGGGTAGTTGCAGGGCAACGAAGGTGCGCGTCTCCTCAGCCAAGCTGTTCCTCCTTGACTGGCAGATCGGGCGGTGGCAGCGGGGCCGAGCGTGAACCCAGTTGCAGCAGTATGACCGCGCCGACGACCAGGCCGCCACCGACCAACTGCAAGCCAGCGATCTGCTGACCGAGCAACACGAAGCCTGCGACCGCCCCCACCAGAGGCTCAAAGGTGCTGATGATGCTGGCCCGACTAGGGCCGAGGCGGGCTAGACCGGCGAAGAAGGCAGCAATTGCCAGCACGGTGCCGAACAGCGACACGCCGAGGATCGCCAGCCAGCCCCAGCCTACCACCAGTAGCGGCCTGAACTCGCCGCTGAAGCCTCCGACCAGCAGTAGAACTGCCGCCGCTACGCCAAAGATGTAGGCACTGCTAACCACTGCCGACTGCCCAGCGACTGCCCGTGTGCTGTAAATGATGTAGCTGGAGTAGATCACCGCGTTGGTCAGCGAGAGGGCAACCCCCAACCAGAGGTTCTTCTGTGGGCCAACGGGGGTGAGAACGATCAGCACACAGCCAGCCACAGCCAGCGCAAGAGCGGCCAGCTTGAGGGCAGTTAGTGGCTCCTTGTAGATCAGGCGCGAGAGCAGGGTGACGAGCGCAGGGTAGGTGTAGAGGATGATCAGGGCTATACCCACGTCCACGTACTGGATCGCAGTGAAGTAGCAGAAGGCTTGTGCGCTGTACATCACGCCGAGAATGGCAAAGCTGCCTACTTGCCCCCGCTTCAGGCGAAACTGCTGGCCAGTGAGCAAGATGTAGGGCCAGAACAAGGCCGCCGCGATGCCGAAACGAAAGACGAGCAGGGTATTGACAGTAGAGCCGTTAACGTAAGCCCAGGTACCGAAGATGCCCATGATGCCAAAGCCGAAGGCCGAGAGGATGGTCAGGATCACCCCCAGTCCCTCCTGCCCCTGGATGCTGCGTGCCTCTGCTGGTGGCTGCTGGTTGTCGGCTTTGATGCTGGTCTGCTGCACTGTCTCTCCATCTACGCTAGCACGATCTACACTCATCTACTGTACTTGTTGGTGATCGGTAGGCGGCGGTCACGACCAAAGGCGCGCGGGGTGATCTTGATGCCAGGCGGAGCTTGCCGCCGCTTGTACTCGGCACGGTCGATCATGCGGACGATCCGCTCTACCACCACCCGGTCGTAGCTCTGCGCAATCTCGCGGGTGCTGCGATCCTCCTCGGCGTAAGCCTGGATGATCGGGTCGAGGATGTCGTAGGGCGGTAGGCTGTCGCTGTCCTTCTGGTCGGGGCGCAACTCTGCACTGGGGGGCTTGCTCAGGATCGCGGCGGGGATCAGATCGTGGCCCGCCAGGTCATTGCGGTAGGCGCAGAGTTCGAACACCAGAGTCTTGACCACATCCTTGAGGACAGAGAAGCCGCCCACCATGTCCACGCCCCCTAGGGTGCAGTAGCCGGTCGCCAGTTCGCTCTTGTTGCCCGCGGGCAGCACCAGCCAGCCGTACTTGTTGCTCAGGGTCATCAGGATGTTGCTGCGGATGCGGGCTTGCAGGTTCTCCTCACCAATGCCGAACTCGGCTGATGAGCCAGGGCGAGTTGCCTCCTCTGCCGCAGCCAGGGTCTCCAGGGTCGTCGCAAACGCCTGCTCAACCGCGACGCTAAGCAGCCGAATGCCGAGGTTGTCAGCCAGGATCGCCGCGTCGCTCTTGCTCCCCTCACTACTGAAGCGGCTGGGCATAGAAACGGCGATCACGTTTGCCGCCCCCAGTGCGTCGGCAGCAATTACTGCCACCAACGCCGAGTCGATCCCTCCGCTCAGGCCCAGCACCACTTGCTGGAAGCCGTTCTTGTGCGTGTAGTCGCGCAGGCCGAGGACGAGGGCGGCGTAGGTTTCGCCGAGTGGCTCATAGAGAGTGGGGGCGATTACTACGGGCAGCGGCGGCTTATCAACCGCCGCCTCAGCCTGGCCCCCCCCTACGCGGGAGGAGGGGGGTACGGTGATGATTTGCACCTTTGCTTCGCCCATGCCGAACTCGCTCCGCATCAGCTTCTCCTTGCGCTGGCGGGGGTCATGCAGCCGGGCGCGGAAGACACTGGTGATGTCGAGGTCGTGGAGCAGCAGTTGCTCGGCGAACTGGCTGCCCTCGGCCAGCTTGTTGCCGCGCTCGTCGAAGATCAGGCTGTTGCCGTCGAACACCAACTCATCCTGCCCGCCGACCAGGTTGGTGTAGCAGACGATCACCCCGTTGTCGTTGGCACGGGTCGCCAACATCGTTTCGCGCCAGTTACCCTTGCCGCGCTGGTAGGGCGAAGCGTTGATGTTGACGATCAAGTGTGCGCCGTGATACGCCTGCGCCTCGGTTGGGCCAGAGGGGAACCAGATGTCTTCGCAGATGTTGTAGCCGATGTTCACCCCACGGTAGCGGCAGATCGTCGCGCTACGCCCCGCCTGGAAGTAGCGATCCTCGTCGAACACGCCGTAGTTGGGCAGGTACATCTTGTGGTAAGTATCCACCAACTTGCCGTCCGCAATGAAGGCCGCCGCGTTAAACAGGTCGTCGCCCACGTCTACGAAGCCGACGATCACCGCCAACCCCACACTGGCCTGCACGATCTGGTCGAGGCAGCGCAGGTTGTCGGCGATGAAGCTGGGCTTGAACAACAAGTCCTCTGGGGGATAGCCAGTGATCGCCAGTTCGGGGAAGCTGATCAGGTCGCAGCCAGCGGCGCGGGCGCGTTCGATGTCGGCGATGATGCGCGCTGTATTGCCCGCCAGGTCGCCAACCGTGGTGTTGATTTGGGCCAGGGCGACGCGGAAGGGACGACCTTCGAGCAGGCTGGCAAGATTGCTATCAGTCATCAGGCTCTCCTAGTTTGGGCAGGGTGTTGGCTGAATTATAACACGCGGCGGCAACCGGGCGCGGGCGGCAGCCTTTTTGCAGCAGCGCAACCCTTTGCAGGTGGTGAAGATGAAACATTCTGCGCCCCAAACGCATCCTAAGCCGTGTGATGAAAGCATACTTTGTACATCAGGAAAGGAATTAACTACCAGCGGCTACTGGCGAGCAGTATCTTGATCGTTGCCCTGCTACTCGGCAGCGTACCAGCAGCCCAGGCCCAGAGTCGGGTGCGCTACTTCGACCAGACCGGCCCCAATGTCAGCGGTCGCTTCCTCGACTATTGGGAGCAACATGGTGGCCTGGTTCAGCAGGGCTATCCCCTCAGCGAGTTGGTCAGCGAGACCTCGGAGGTAGATGGCCGCAACTACAACGTGCAATACTTTGAGCGTGCTGCCCTTGAGGCGCACCCAGAGAATACGGCCCCGAACGACATTCTGCTAACCCAGCTTGGCCGCCTGCGCCTTGCCACCCGCTACCCACAGGCCAACCCAACCAGCGAAGCTGCCCCCAGCAGCGATCCTGCTTACTTTGCCGCCACCCGCCACGCTATAGATGGTCGCTTCTTCGACTACTGGCAGAAGCATGGTGGCCTGGTTCAGCAGGGCTACCCCCTGACCGAGGCTTTCATCGAGAACTCTGAACTGGATGGCAACCCCTACGTGGTGCAGTATTTTGAGCGAGCCGCGTTCGAGTACCACCCGGAGAACGCAGCCCCAAACGATATTCTGCTCAGCCAATTGGGCCGCCTGCGCTATGTAGTGAAATATGGGCCAGTCAATCGGGCTGCGCCGATCAGCAGCCAGCCAGCGCAGGCTGGTGCGGCCAACGTGGTCATCGTGCAGTACGACCACTACGTGAGCAGCATTGGCATCCTACGCTTTGTGGGCCTGCTGCGGAACACGGGTGGCACAACCGCCAGCGGTATCGGCATTGCCCTGACCCTCTTTGATGCGAGCGGCAAGGTCAGTGGCACGGGCAGCGACTACTCGCAGCTTGGCCGCATCCTTGCACCTGGGGAGAGCATTGGTTTCTTCATCGATGTTCTCGGCCCGCCCAGCACTTGGGCGCGAGAGGACTTGAAGCTGACAGCCCAGAACTACAATCCGGCAGCCGCCTTCATCTTCAAACCAACCAGCAACTTCAGTGTCTCCGCCGATAGCCTCGGTCGGGGCATACTGGGCGACCAGCTTGTACGCGGCCTGGTTCGTAACAACGAAGCAGTGGAAGCCAAGTTCGTCGCGGTGCTGGCGACTGGCTACGATGCAGCGGGCAAGGTAGTGGATGTCAACTTCGCCTTCACCAACCCCGGCACTGTGCCAGCGGGCGGTGACGCTAGCTTCACCGTAGCCTTTCCCCGCCTCGACCGTCAGATCGTGCGCTACGAGCTAGTAGTTGGCGGCCAACTTTAGGAGGCAAACAATGAAGATCAGAGTAACCCTGGCCCTGCTGATCGTCCTCAGCCTGACCGCTTGCAGCGGCAGGCCGGGGCCGGTCGCCAGCCAGCCGACCACCACGCCCGCCGCTGGCAGTATGGCTGGTATGGAGATGGGCGGCCACAACGGGATGGATCAGCACGATATGCAGCCGGGGCCACACATGAAGATGACCACCCAACGCACCCCCACCGCTGCCGACCGCCAGAAGCTGGCCCAGCTTGAGCAGACCGCCCGCGACACGCTCGACAAGTACAAGGACTACAAGGTTGCCGAGCGCAATGGCTATGAAGCCTTCTTCCCCAACGTGCCGCAGGAAATCTACCACTTCGTCAACTACACCCGCTCCTACTGGGAGAACTACCGCCTCGACCCAGCCCAACCAGGTGCTTTGCTCTACAAGAAAGTGGGCGGCGGCTACGAACTGGTGGGCGTGATGTACACCGCCGCGATCACCGCCAGCGATGAGCAGATGAACGAGCGGGTGCCGCTCAGTGTAGCCGCCTGGCACGCGCACATCAACATCTGCATCCCAGCGGTGAAGGACTGGTCCAAGTGGGACAATGCCCGCTTTGGCGTAGAAGGTTCAATCGCTAGCGAAGCCGATTGCAAGGCGGCTGACGGCTACTTCCTCGACCACTTTGGCGGCTGGATGGTTCACATCTACCCCTTCGCCAAGAGCTAGCTAATCACAGCGATCTGCACCACAAACTGTGCGCTATCGGGAGCGGCGAAACGTACCAGCCGCTCCCCTTCCTCGCTCAAAGCCGCTTGCACAGCGGGGCTGAGCGGCGCGAAGGGGGTCAGGGTCAGGGTAGCTAGCTTCTTCTTGCGCTCTACCTTCCAGATGCCAGCCACGAAGCCGTCTACCAGGAAGGTGGCCCACACTCGCGTGGCAGGGTTGAAGACGCGGGCGTGGTACTCTCGCGCCACGATGCGGCTGCGATCCTCATGCGCCAGCACAATATTGTCGTAATCGGCGGTGAAAATTACTGGCACGGGCCTATCTGCCGCAGCCAACAGGCCATCGGGTAGGTCGAACAACTCCTTGCCTTGCTCGGTGCGGAAGGTTCGCAGTACAGGGCGCAACTGCTCAAAGGTCGATCTCATTCCTTGTAGACCCGACCACTTCTGGAAGTCGGCGACAGTAGCCGGGCCGAAGGCCACCAGGTAACGGCGGATTAGCTCTGGCAGCGCGTCCTCACCTGCATCCAGCGGTTGGCCCAGCCAATCTTCGGCGACCACCTGGGCGGCCTCCTTGTTGTTGTCCCACACCCCACCGGGGTAAGCATGGAGCGTCGGCAGGTGCATCCGCACGCTGTAGCCAAGCATCCGTTCATCCGCGCCAGGGTGACTGGCAACCAGCAGGTCACGCAATTCCGCGAAGGTGCGTGGCTGCTCCTCCATGTGTACTCGTGCCTCAGCCGCTACTTGCTCAATATCAATGCCAGCCATGCGGTTGGTCGAGACTGAAGTGAGGCTGCGGCTAAGGGGCGGTTGGAGAACACGGCGGAAGCGCAGGTAGTCGGTTGCGCTGAACAGGTGCAGGGTTGCTCGCATCACGGTAGCCTTGACCACCTTGCGCTGTTCGATAGCGCGGCTGAGGTCATCATGCTGGAAGCCTCGCAGCCGCGTCCAGAGGCCAATGTAAGGCGCGTTGGCTACCTGCCCCTGCAAGCCAATCAGCCGCTCGATGGCCGCGACTGGCGACAGCGATACACGCGCCAGCAACAACTGTCGCGCCAGCAAGGTACGGTTCAGTTCGCGCAGGGTCAGCACTTGATCTGCCACGATGCTAACCCTCCTCCATCTTGCGGCAGCCCAGCCGCGCGGATCGCCAGCCCGACGGGGCAGCCAGCACAGGCTTGCTGACCGCAGTGGTGGCGGTAGAGGTGGATCAATCCTTGTTGGCGGCGGGCGGTGGCGAGTAGGCCGCGTTCACTCTTGCGCGGGCCGAGCAGTTCGGCGGCCATGCGGCGGGTAGTCTCATTCCCTGCCAGGCGGGGGAACAGGTGGTAGGCCGTGCACGTCTTGTTGGCGATCTGCGGCTCGTCACGCAGGTTGGCGTAGGCGTGCAGGAAGGGCAAGACGACATTGAGCGCGATCTCGGCGGCCCGACTCTCACCGATCAGGTCTTGGCTGCTCCCCAACCGCGAGCCGAAGTCCGCGTGGTCGGCCCAGTAGCTAGCTGGCGCACTTAGGGTGAGGGCTGCGATCAAGGCGGCGGGGAGGTCGCGGGCATCCGCGTGGGCGACAATGCCGTGCAGGCCGTCCAGCAATCCTGCGCGCAAGTAGCGGCTGAGGAGCGCAGCGGCAGCCGCCAACCGTCGTACCGGGTGGTTGGCGGGCCGCACTTTGGCGAACTGCCAGGGGTAGGGGCTGGCAGTGGCGGGCTGGCTAGTGAACGGCTGCAAGAGAGACAGGGCTGCTTGCCATTGGCGTTCGAGGTCGCTGCTGTACTCTGCGCCCTGCCAGTCGAGCGGCTTCGGTTTGCGCTGGCTGGGTAGCAGGCCTGCAACGCCCAGCAAGGCGGCTTCCAGCAGATTCGCCTGCGCCCCCTTACCAGCAATGACTACCAACTGGTGGAGCGGCAGGGCGGCGGCAAGCTGCTGCATCGGCTGGCGGTTCTGGCTGTAGCCGAGCGCGTCGCAGATCGCGGCGTACAGCACCTGTGCGGCATGGTCGGCGGCGGTCAGGTGGCTGGGATAATGGTAAGGGTCATAGCCAGCCAGCGCAGCCTCGAATCCCGCTGCCTTCTCCGCAAAGCGCAACCCGCCCATTGCGTCGAAGATACCGGCCAGGGTTGCACTTGGCAGGTCGCGGGCCGCTTGCCAGCACGGTTCTTCGCTCAAGGTCGGGATGTTGGCAAGCAGCGGCGCAGTGGCGGCGGGTAGCTGGCTGAGGGGCAGCGCGAGGTATGGTTGCAGGGCGAGAGTAGGGATCGCTGTACCGTCAGCCCGCACCGTCGCGGCTTCGTCGGGCCGGGGGCTGAACAGGGTGACGTGCAGAACGACATTGTTATAGGCCAGGTCGCGGTGGTGGCCGTGCCGCTGCCAGTCGGCGGCGTGCAGGTGCAGTTCCACATCACCCTTGAGCAGCCGCCTGCCCTCAAGCTCGATCATCCCGTCGCGGAAGTCGGGGCCGGGGCCTCCATCCCACCGCCCACGATAAACGACCGCCACTGCCCTATTGTCCACCGTCCAGTAGGGGCCACGTAGGAGGTCGCCCCCCTGTGCGCTCCACAAGGCAGCTAGCATCCGCTCGTTGAGTGCGGGCAGGCTGACCAGCTTACCGCCTTCGACCTTCACCATCGCTGCACCCTCCTTGCAGCAGGATAGTAGCACAAGAGGGCGCAGTTGTCAACCAGCGACTGGCTACCACCCCCGGCGAGGCCTCCACGCACTCAAGGGATCACGCTGAAGCTCCACCAGCTACTATCGAGCCGATGGACATCCGCTTGCCGCGCAAGGTCGAGGTGGGGAGCAATGGGGGAGCTTGAGGCTCTACCTGTAACATGGAATAGGCTTCTACACCACGTGGAAGCCTGTTTGTGGAACTGACACTGACCGAGGGTTAAGGCTGAGTTGGTGTGGGTGGGGTCTTGCCATAGTGCAGCTTACTGCCTGGCTCTGGGGTTGGACAAACAATTACTGCACTGGCTGCCATTTGCTTAACCTGACCAGGGTAGTCGTCTGCTAGATCAGCACTGGGCAGAACGGCTCTGTATAGTCCACCATTAACTGACCCGTTTAGGAAGGCTGGTGAGGCTACCCATTCGTCAAAGACGTAAGCTATGTACTTAGCTGGTTGGTAGACGTGCTGGGCAGTAGTGCCTGGCAGGTTGGCTTGGCTGAAGTCAAAGTCTCCCTTGAGGATAACCAACCGCAGAGGCGGTTCTTCAACAGTAGCGGGGAAGCCTGGACAGATAATGCCGATCATGCCTAGCTCCTCTTGCTGAACTGAGCGAGCCAAAACTGCCTGTGGTACTCCACTTCGTGTCATTCGTTGGGCTATAGCATACTGTTCAGCAAACCTGCCAACCTGATAGTCAGTTGCGCCCACAAGGGAGTGTACTGTACCGTAGTTGAACTGACCTAAAGATGATGCTGCACCGCCAGCCTCTTTGCTAGTGACATCCCCAGGTTGGGTACAAGCCACTAGCGTCATGGCTACTGTTATCAACAGTACAACGCCTAGCAGCCTGCTGAGTTGCAACTTGATAAACATTGTCCCTCTCCTTCTATTTGCTGACCAATGCCCAATCATAGTTGGACGTAGAGGAGATTACTGTTGGTGCCGCTGTCATCCCAGCTGCCGTATGGAACTGACCGGTGAGGTAGGATCGCATCTCACTAGAGAGCCGGACTCAACGAAGGAACCATTGTACCTCTCTGTAGCACCTATAGGAGAAGCAATGAAGCCGCTTCTATTCTACTATAGCCGCCAACGGTACCAGCCCCTGCAGGGCATTATAGTGGAAGGGGGCTTAGTTAGTCAACAGAGTACGGCAGGCGGCCCAGGGTTGCTCGCTAAGGCAGGCAGCCAGTCTTCGCCCGGCAACTTTGGTTCGCCAGATTATCGAGTTGACCAGACGGCTTGCGCTGATCTATAATGACGGTGGAAATCGGGTGCCGGTTAAGGCACGGGGGCTGCGAGGAAGGTGGTGGGCTGGTGGCTGAGAAGGAAAGAAACGAAAGATTGAGGATTGACGGCTTGGACCTGCAACCGCCTAACCGTGACATCAACCTTGATGGTGACCTGGATGTGGAAGACGCGCACGCCGCCATGCACCTGCGGGCTAGCTCCCTATCGCGGATCGACCTCTTTAGCGGTCTCTCCACCGAGGAACTGACCGAGATCGGCCAGCAACTGCACTTCGTTCGCAAGCGCAAGAGCGAAATCGTCTGCACCGAGGGTGAACCCTCCGACTCCATGTACATCATCGAAACCGGCCAAGTGCGCGTGGTTTCCGATGTGGAGACCGAGAAGATCGTGCTGGCTTACCTCGGCCCTGGCTCACACTTCGGCGAGATGGGTCTGCTGACCGGTGAGGCGCGTAGTGCTGGCATCGTCGTTAGCATTGACGCAGAATTGCTTGTGCTTACTAAAGAGCTTTTCGACAAGCTGCTGGCCGACTACCCCACCATTGCTCTCACCGTTAGTCGGGTGTTGGCCCAGCGACTGCGCAAGGCCGATACCCAGGTTTTCGCCAACAAAAAGTACCAGATCGTCGGCCTGCGTGGCACCGATGGGCTGGAACTGGCGAAGACGATTGTGCAGCAGGTGGGCAGCCCAGTGGTGATCCTGGACATCCTGGCCGACAACTCCATTGCCCCCAACCTCAAGCTCAACCTGGAGAACCCGCGCCAGATGGTCAGCATGATCGCCGACGAGGTGGGTCTGTTCCCGGTCGCCTTGCACGTCAGCGATGGGCAATTTAATGAGGCAGTCAGCCGCCTGCTAGATCAGGGCGGCTTTGAATACGCGCTAGTGCGGCTGCCTAGTGCCGGGCGCGAGGCAAGCGAGGCAGCAACCCAGGCGATGGACGCGATCCTGCTGGTGGGTGGCACCAGTGCGGCCTGGGTTAGCGAAGTAGCTGTGGGCAAGCTGTGGCGCGTTAACAACGCTAGTCGCCCAAATCTGGCGCGGATGGCCCGGCGCATCACCCGCCGCAGCGTGGGCCTGGCCCTCAGCAGCGGTGCTGGTCATGGCCTGGCCCACGTTGGGGTGATCAAGGTACTAGAAGCAGCGGGTATCCCTATTGACCTGGTGGCGGGGACGAGCATGGGGTCGCTGGTTGGCGCACTGATGGTTGCGGGCGTGCCAAAGGGCGACCCCAATCGGGTCGGCCTCAACGGCGAGGAGTTGACAGCCTGGGCGGGCGAAATGGCCCGGCGCGGCAACCCACGCACTGGTTGGCGATATTGGGACATCACCCTGCCACGCCAGGGCATCCTGCGCGGCCACAGTACCACCAACTGGGTGCGCGAACTGACTCACGACGCGCGCTTTGAAGACCTGGATATCCCCCTCTACATCGTCGCCGCCGAAGTCTACCAGGGCCGTGAGGTGATCCTCAGCAGCGGCTCAATCTCCGACGCAGTGCGGGCCAGCACCTCGATCCCCGGCCTCTTTGTTCCCCACTTCCTCAACGGTGAGTATTTGACCGACGGTGGGGCGGTCAACCCAGTGCCGTGCAGCCCCCTGGACGAGGCAGGGGCGGACATCATCATCGCCAGCAACACAATCCCTCCCATCGAGGAGCGCGCCTACCGCAGCGTCCGCAAGAAGAAGGGGACGAAGCAGGCACCAAGCATCTTCGAGACGGTCTTCAGTATGCGCGAAGTAAGTGAGAGCCTAGTCGCCCTGCTGAAAACCAAGCCCTACAGCGTGCTGATCAGCCCCAAAGTGGGGATGTACAACAGCTTTGAGGTAGACAAGTACCGTGAGTTTATCAAAGCTGGCGAAGAAGCAACCGAAGCTGAGATTAGCAGAATCAAGGCACTGGTGGGGATGTAACAGCCTCCCCCTCGCACTTGTAGTGTGGAGGGGGAGGCTAACATTGCTATGGACTTGCTATTGCTGCTAACCAGTCGCTAGACACGCCGCGTCCCCTCGTGTGGCTGGCTCTGCCAGAACCAGGGCGGGGGCAACAGGCCGTAATCCCCGCTGGCTAGCTCCGCCTCGTTCGCCTTCTCGTCTGCCTTGCACTCTGCAAGTGACGCAGGCTGAGAGGTGGGCCGCTGCACCTGCTGCCCACGCCGATAAGCCAGAGCCATGCCGCCGCCAATTAGCAACGCACCTGCCAGCGGCCAGGCAAGGTTGGCTGGGTTCTGCTCGCCACCGCTGCCCTGCTGCGGCGCAACCATGTCGCTGATCGGCTGCACCTTTTGCAGGCTAATCCCCTTGCTCTGGTTGCCCACTTCGGCGGCCACTAGGCTAACGATCACCTCGTCGAGGTTGTTGGTGCTGTACTGGTTGACGTGCATATCGGTCGCGCTGCCTGCCGCCCCGCTAACCCCGTTCGCGTAGGTGAGGAAGACGAACTTCGCCTGCGTGTAGGCAGCCACCTGTCTGTAGATGTACTCGCCGTCGTCGGTCATGCCGCTGGCTGCGACAGTGAAGACCTTGATCCCCCGCGCTGCTGCCTTCTGCATCAGCAGGCCGTAGCCAGCCTCGTCGCTGTAGTCGTTGTGCGGGGCCGCATCGGTGACGGTGAAGACCAAGCGCAGGCTGTGCTGCTGGTCGCTGTTCCAGCTAAGGTTGTCGAGCGTGTCAGCCAGGCCTGCATTAAAATCCTCTGGCGTGTCGCCGCCATTGTCTGCCTGGATCGTGTTCAGGTTGCTAGAGAAGGTGGCTACGTCACTGGTAAAATCCCAATGCTTGCTCACATACTGGTCGCTGCGGTCGCGGTAGGTGACGAGGCCGAAGCGGACGTGGGGGCTGCCAGGCAACTGGCCGATCCGCTGGCTGATCGTGAAGATCGTCGCCTTGATGCGGTCGAGTTCGTCGCCCATGCTGCCAGTGCTGTCCAACAGGAACACGATGTCGAGATTGCTGACCGTCTGCTGGGTGGCTAGGGTGAGGGCGAGAGTCTGGGTCTTGCCCCGCACTATTTCCCCGACGCTACTCGCTCCATCACGGTTGACCTGCACCGTGAAGCTCTGCTGTTGGCTGCCGAAAACGCGAGGGAAGAAGGCGATGCGCCCGTCGCTGGTCGTACGCCCACTGAAGATCGCCTGCTGGCCGTCGCTGATGCTCACCTGCGCGTCGGCAACAGGCCGCTGGCTACCGTCCGCCACCTGCACGAAGTAGCGTTCGCTGAGGTCGGCATTGGCGGCATTGTACTGCTGCGCGCCAGCGATATACTTGAGATAGTCAGGGTAGCTGGCATTGTCATCCACCGTGCCAGCGGTCAGGCCACTCGGCCCCTGATACTGCGACTGCACCGGCTGCGTGGGCAGCACAGCGATTGACCCCTCCCGCCCACTGCCACTGGCATCAATAGAGAACGTGCTGTTGCGTGGTGCAGTGCCACCGCGCAGAGCAACGCCTGGCGCGCTGCTAGTGGCCCCACCGCCGCTGCCTGCCGACGTAGCAGGCAGGCTGCTGGCGTAGTAAGCCGGAGCCTTCGCTGCATCGTCTGCTGGGGCGGCTTGCAAGTGGAGGTTGCTGGGTGGCGCACCAGTGGCTGCCCGCTCGCCACCCCCCCGGCTGACAGCAGCGGAGTCGGTACCCAGGGTGGAAGCGACTGTACTGAAGTTCTGGTTCATCCTGCCTGCACTAAGGCTGAGGAGTAGGGTCGCGCAGATGGCGACGAGGGCGAGAGCAGCAAACAGCTTGCGGTTGAGCAACTTACGCATGGCGGTATTCCCTTTCTGTGGTCTATTCTCATGATCGGTGGTTCGTTGCGATCAAGACGACCAGGGGGGAGGAATAGTTCCCGCCAAATAGAAGGCGGCCCCGAACTTTCGTCCGAGGCCGCTTGAGGTCAGCTAAAGGGCTGGCTACTGGTTCTTCACTTCGGTGTAGATGCGCTCGTAGAGTTCGGTGTTGTCGCCCAGGTCCTTGATCGCCTCCTGCTTGTCCAGCACTGACTGGTCGGGGTAGAGCGACTTGTTGCTGGTCAGCGACTTGTCGATCATCGGGATCGCGGCGGGGATCGGGTCAGCATACTGGATGTAGTTGCTGTTACGCGCCGAAATCTCTGGATCGAGCATGAAGTTGAGGAAGACCTCGGCGGCGTACTTGTGCGGAGCCGTCTTGAGGATCACCAGGTTGTCCTGCCAGATGGTGCTGCCTTCCTTAGGGATGAAATACTTGACGGTCGGGCGGGTCTGCGCCACCCGCAGGGCATCACCAACATACATCTGGGCAATGTCAATGTCGCCGGTACTCATGTTTTGCAGGTTGGTGCCATCATAGGCCTTGATCAGCGGCTTCTGCGCAATCAGCTTCTCGCGGGCCTGATTAAGTTGGGCCTTGTCCACGCTGTTGTAGCTGTAGCCCAGCAGCTTGAGGGCCGCGCCAATCGTCTCGCGGCTATCGTCGAGCAGGCCGATCTTGCCCTTGTAGGTCGGGTCAAAGAGGATGTTCCAGCTATCGGGCGCGGGACTGACCTTGCTGCTGTCATAGGCAATGCCGGTCGTCCCCCAGGTGTAGGCCAGCGAATACTTGTTCTGTGGGTCGAAGTCGCGACTGCGGAACCGCTTGTCGATCCCAGCCACGTTCGGCACGTTGTTGAGGTTGATCTCGGCCAGGAAGTTGAGGCCAGCCATCTTACCCACCATATAGTCACTGGGTACTGCCACATCGTAGCCAGTCACGCCGCCCTGAATCTTAGTTAGCAGCTCCTCATTCGAGGTGTAGGTATCGAGGGTGACGTGTACGCCATAGCACTGCTCGAACTCCTTGAGCAGTTCGGGGTCTATGTAGTCCGACCAATGGTAGACATTTAGCTCCTTGCCGAGCTTTGCTTTGTCCACTTGCAGGCCAGCAATTGTCCCCATGCCACAACCAGTCACAGGAGTGTTGGGCGCATCGGCAGTGGTGAGGGTGTTGGTGGCAACCTGTGCGACGCTGGTGGGTGTAGCTGCTGGCTTAGCAACAGTGGCCGCCGTGGTAGCCACACTAGTAGCCGCGAGGCTGGTTGCCAGCGGAGTGGCGACAGGCGGGGTACTCGTAGCCGCCGGGCTGGTTGCCACCGCGGTGGCGGCGGTTGGGGTAGTGGCGGTGGCATTGTCACACGCGCCCAGGGCAAAAACAACTACCAGCAGCACAGACAGCAGGGCTACCAGACGGTTGATCTTCTTCAATTCTTTCCTTTCTAACACGGGTCATCACAACCCAACAGCCGCGCCACGCAGCGCGAGCCACCAGGGGACAACGAGTGTGCGGCCCATCGCCAGCACACAATTGCCTATTATACCAACTATTGGGCCACCAATGCGAGGTTTTCGCCAGCGCATTGCCGCAAGGTTGCAGAAATGGTCACAGTCGCTAAACCCTGCCTACCTTCTACCACCACCCGCTCGTAGGCCGCCACCACCCGGTCGGTCACTACCGCCCAGGTGAAGTTGGCGTTGACGTACTGCTGACCCGCTGCGCCCAGGGTAGCGGCAGCGGCGGGGTCGCTGAGGATGCGGCGTAGGGCAGCGGCCAGGGCGGGCGCATCTTGGGGCGGGTAGAGCAGACCACTCTCGCCCGCCCTCACTACTTCAGGGAAGCCACCGAAGTCACTGGCAACCAGGGGGCGGGCGCAGGCCGAGGCCTCGCACAGCACCATACCAAAGGTCTCGTTGGCAAAGCTTGTGCCAACCACCACGGCGGCACTCGCCATGTAGCGTGGGGCATCACTGTGTGGTATGTCGCCAACAAAGCTCACCCGCTCTGCCACTCCCAACTCGCGGGCCAAAGCCTCAAGCTGGGGGCGGTAGCTGCCATCACCAGCAATCACTACCTGTGCATCGGCTAGCGGGTCGCCTACCTCCTTGCCCAGGGCGAGAGCTTCGATCAGGTACTGCGCTCCCTTCCAGCGGATCAAGCGGCCCATAAAGAGGATCATCTTCGGCCCATAGCGGGCCATTAGCTCGGCGGCGGGCGGGCGGGGGGAGAATAGCTGGGTGTCAAAGCCGTTGTAGACGACCTGGGGGTGGAGCCGATAGTGGTCGTGGATTTCGGCTGCGTTGAAGCGGCTACATGACACCGCTCCATCTACGAAGCGCACGAAGAAGCGGTCGCCCGCCCAGTAGTCGCGGCCATGACAGCCGAACAGCAGCCGCGCCCGCGTCAGCCAGCGCGCCACCGCGGCCAGGGGCAGGTCGTAAGGCTTCTGAATGTGGATCACATCGTAGCGGGCGCGCAGCAGTGCAGGCAGAGCAAAGACAGCGAAGCTGAGCCGTTCAAGCAGCTTGGTCAGGCCATACTGCCGCCCCAGCAACGGCAACCGCCGCCACCCCTCGCGGCTGATGAAGCGATGGGTGCGTACCTGCACCCCTGGGTAGTCGTGGCGGATCGGCCCGCGCCCGCCAACCACCGTCACCGCGTAGCCCCGTGCTGCCAACTCGCGGCCCAACTCCCAGACGAACGTCTCCACCCCACCCTGCTTGGTCGTCGTCGTCAGGTTGAGCAAGCAGACCTTCTGCCCCTGGGTCTTCATCTTCCCCTTAGCCATTACGCCTCCCGATCAGCAGGCAGCCACCGGCGATAAGCAGCAGAACCAGGCACGGCCAGCCCACCGCCCCCGACAGACGGGCTACGGCGGCGGGATCGAGTCCGCTGCGGCTGGCGTACCAGTACCAGTGGTCGAGCAGGTGGGGGTAGTCGGTGCGGTAGAACCAGTCGAACCGCTGCTTTGCGCTCCGCAATGGCATGGCGGGCAGGTTGGGTGCAGGTGCGAGCGGCAGCAGCCCCTCCGCTGTGTAGACCGCTATTTGCTCCACGCTGACCCCTAGAGTCTCGTCGCGAGCAATGCCAACCTGGGCGGGGTTCCAGGTATCGCTGGCGATCACTAGCTCTCGGTTGCCACTGCTAGAGGCGGCGAAGGTGGTGTGTATGCCGTCCGCAGCCAGGCTAGCCGTAGCAGGCTGGCCGCCGAGCAGCACCCGTACCTTCGCCCGTGGCAGGCTGGGCGGACGATGGTCGGCGATCAGCACGGTCAGCGTATAGGCAGCAGGGTAGTTGATCTGGACCACGCCGCTGCCGTTAGTCCAGCGTGGCAGGTTGGCCGCCGCCCCCTCGTTGACGCTCCAACCGCTGGTCAGCCCCAGGCTAGCGGGCGGGTTGGCCTGCCACTGGCCCAGCCTCGTCGCTAGCAGGCGGGCGTGGCCGAGCAGGGGCGAACCAGCGACCGTGTAGTAGCGATAATCGTCGCCAGCCGCTGTGTTGTTGGCTCGCTGGTTGTAGGTGAGGTTGATATAGGTGTCGAAGTTGACCGCCGCGCCGAACAGTTGCCCACTCAAGCCCAACACCGCCAGCCCGATCACTGCCGCCCGCATTGCATATTGGCGCACCGCCCAGGCATCCTCTACCAGGGCTGCGACAGGGAGCAGGGCGAAGGGGAGGGTAGGCATCAGATAGCGCGGCCCCCACGAGCCGTCACCATGCCAGAAGCGGTTGGTAGCATAGAAGATGAGGTGTGCAATGATGATCGCTACGCAGACCGCCGCCAGTGACCGCTGCGCCCGCCAGAACCGCCCAATGGCAAAGAAGAACAGGATAGTGGGCGGCGCGAACCAGAAGTAGCCCTTGCCTGGACTAAGCAACAGATCGTAGAGGCCGTCGAAGAAGGGCGTGACCAGGATGATACCGTCGCCACTACCGTAACCACTGGTAAACGGCCCGCCGAAGGCCCGGCTGTTGTAGAGGCCCAGTGGCAGGTAGGCCAACCCAAAGCCGACGGCGAAGGCCACTATCCTTCGCCACAGGACGCGCAGTGGTGGGCCTGGTGCGCCCGCGCTCAGGGGCTTGCGCCCCCGCCACCAGTCCAACCAGCGACCAGGCTCCAGCACCCAGAATGCGAAGATAGGCAGCACTAGCAGGTTCTGGAACTTGGTAGCCGCCGCCAGTGCCAGGCAGGCACCGGCCAATGCTGCCGCCAGCCACCCGCGTTTGCGGTCAGTCAGGGGCGCGAGCAGGTAGGTAGCCAGCAGCAGCAGCAGGCAGGAGAGCGGTTCGGCGAAGCCGGTGCGGGCGTGGGGGAAGGCGAAGGTGGTGAAGGCGAACAGCAGGGCGACGCTGGTCGCCGTCCGCACCCGGTAGCCACAGCGCACAACTAGCAGGAACAGCAGGCTGGCAATCGCCCCTTGCACCAGCGGATTGAAGGCCGCCACATACAGGCGGGTGATGAACGGCTGGAAGGCGGCTGGGTAGTCGTGGGCTGCTGCGTTGCCTTGCAAATAGAGCGGCAGTTGCAGCAGCGGCTTGAGCGGGCCGTAGGGCGCGTAGTAGCCTCCCCCAGGGCTGGCGGTAACGACCGTCAGGGGAATGTCGGGCGCGAGGTCGAAGTGACCATAGCGGGCCAGCGTCTCCGTGACTGCAAAGAGCGTCTCCTCGTCACGGGCGTACTGATGGCCGCTCATCGTCAGCAGCAGCACTGCCACCACCCCACAGAACAGGGCAGCGGCCTGCCAGCCGACAGGCGGTCGGTTATGCGGTTGTTGGGCGGCAGGGAGGCTCACGGGGTGGATTATACCCTATTCTGGCCCGTAGCTGCTGAAAGATTGAAACTGGGTGGACAGGTGTGCTAAAATTGCAGCACACAACCCCAGCGGGAGAACAAGCGAGGGTAAAGATGCGCGCAGGCGACCGAATTGGCAGCTACGAGATCATAGACGAACTGGGTAGGGGCGGCATGGCCGAGGTCTACCGCGCCCGCGACGATGGCGGCAATGTCGTAGCCCTCAAGTTGCTGCGGCAGTCGGGAGCGAGCAGCGAGGACGTGCGCCGCTTTCGACGCGAGATCAACCTCAGCCGCAAGTTGCAGCATCCTAATATCGTCGCCGTGTACGACGTGGGCGAGCAGAACGGTACCTCCTTTATCGTGATGGAGTGCATGGACGGGTCTCTCAGCGACTACCTCAAGCAGCAGAAGGAAGGCAAGGTCAACCTGGAAACAGCAGTGACCATCCTTGCCCCGCTCGCCGCCGCCCTCGACTACGCCCACGCCCAGGGGGTTGTCCACCGCGATATCAAGCCAGAGAACATTCTGTACCAGCGCGAGGACGGCGTGGTATTGCGCTGGTGCCTGGCCGACTTTGGCATCGCCAAGATGAGCGGCGACGCGAACCTGACCCGTGAGAGCAGGGCTATCGGCACAGTGGCCTACATCGCCCCGGAGCGGCTGGGCAAGGGGACGGCAGCCCCTGGCCCTGCTGCCGACCAGTACAGCCTCGGCGTGGTAGCCTACCTGATGCTGACTGGCAAGGAGCCGTTTGCTGGCACGCCAGAGCAGGTGATCATGGGCCATCTCTACGAGCCGGTGCCGCCGCCCCGCAGCCTCAACAACCGCCTGCCCACGGCCCTCGACCGCATAATCCTCAAGATGCTCGCCAAGCAGCCTAAAGACCGTTACCAGACTGTCACCGCTGCCCTGGAGGACTTGCAGGCGGCGACCGGCCAGCTTACTGATGAGGTGCTACGTAAGATGTACGAAAGGGCGCAGCAGCTAGCCGCCAGCCTCGACCCTTCTAGCATCCCCGCCGCTCGTCAACTGCTGGCGACGATCTATGAGGCCGTCCCCACCTTCGTTGACCGCCAGCGGGTGGCGACTAAGCTGGACGAGCGCGAGAAGGCCCACGCCGAGAACACAGCAGTACTTGCTCCGCGCAAGCCAGTTGGCCCCCGTCAGCCCCTTAGTCCGCCAGCGGCAGAGTGGCAGGGAGACCTCTATCCCCGCCGCAAGCAGGAGCTTGAGCGCGATGTCGTCCTCCCAGCCAATAGTAGTGGCAGCGGTAATATCTTCGCCCACAATGTGCGGGTCGGGCGCAAGGCAGCCCTGCGCGGTCACATCTACGCCCTCGGCGACGTGACTTTGGAGGAGGAGGCGACGGTCAGCGGCTACATCATCGCGGGCGGGCGGGTAGAGGTGGGCAGCGGCTGCCGCATCCGCAGCGTTCATGCCGCCAGCATCGGGCTGGGTGCGAACTGCCAGGTGCGCCGCTGGGCGGTCAGCGAGGGCGAGTTGGCGGTGGGGGTGGGCGCACTAGTTGGGGCTGCTTTCGCCCTAGCAGGAGCGACGATTGAGCGTGAGGCGCAAGTGATGTCGCCTAGCGTGGTTAGCCCGCAAGGCGCGATAGAGGTTGCCCCCAGTGTAGTAGTTGGCGAACAGTCGGTGGACGAGGAGAACCGCTTCAACCTTGACGCGGCTGGTATGCTACGCGTGCGTGGCGCAGACGAGCCGCCGAAGGTGGGGGGTGGCAGCGTCCTGACCAGCCTGCTTAACCAACGGCTGCTGCGGGCGATCACCGCCGCCAAGCGGCTGCTCAAGAGCGAAGTGACCGCTGCCTCACTGGGGGCGGCAGGTGGCGGCAAACAGCCAGCCCTACCCAGCCCCGCCGACCCGCCAGCCCCAGGCAGTCCCGCCAGCCTCGTGCTGGAAGAACAGGTAAGCAGCAACCCGTGAGCGAACAGCCAGTCAGCGAACAGCCAGCAGTGGCGGCCAGTGAGGTCAACCTCCCTTTCGCCGTCGGCCAGACCCCCGCCCGCAGCAGCGACGGTGAGGCAGCCAGCCCCGCTATGGTCGCTGCCCAAATCTATGCCTTGCTCTGGAGGGGCTTCTTCCGTGGTCTCGGCTGGTGGCTGCTTTCTCTACCACTGGCGGTGGTGGTGGCGGTGCTGCTGATCTTCGCCCTCAATGCCAGCGCAGGTATCGTCATCCCTTTCGTCGTCACTGCTGTACTGATCGGGCTGATCGCCGTGCTGCTGCTCAAGCCGGTGGTGCAGCACATCGCACCCGCCCGCTGGCAGGTGATCGCCCAGCCTTTCGCCGACGGCAACTGGCTGTTCTTCGACACGCTCAAGCAGGAGCCAGAGGACGAGGCTGACAGCTACCACATCCCCCGCGCCGACCAGAGCCGCCTGCTAGATCGCACCCAGGCCGCACTCGCCGCCGCTCCGCTGGATCAGGAGGAGGCGGGGCTGGACGCGCAGGCCGTCTTGATCGAGCAGCTAACCGAGATCGCCAGCCTGACCGCCGCCCAAGACTTCGAGCATCAGGTTAGTTTCGCCCTGGCTGCCGACGGCGAAGCCTTCCAGGCGGTCAGCGAACTGCTCACCTGGGGGCAGGAGACTGCGCCCCCCCCGGCTCTGCCGCCTGCCACCGCCGCCTTGATGCCAGTGCAGGCCGCCGACATCGAACCGCTGGCGGTGGTGGCAAGACTGAACAACAAGAGCGGGGTAGAGGAAGGCGCAAGCTCCGCCCAGCCAACTACCACCGCCAGCGTGGTTGAACCAACCCCTGCGCCCGCTGCGACCAGCGAACCTGCGGCTGAGGACGAAGCGCAGTTTACTGCCGCCGCCCCAGCCACTGAGCCGCCAGCCGCAGTGCCGTTCGAGTTTGACTTTGACAACCTGTTCCCCGCTGGGCAGCCGCTAGCCGAGTTGCCCACCCCTGCCCCACCCAGCCAGCCAGCCACAGGGCAACTTGCAGTTGCCAGCCCAGCTACATTCCAGCCGAGCCAGCCAGGTTTGCCGACGGTTCGCACCGCCGAGCAGTACAGCGCATTGGCGGCAGAGCTTGGCGAGTTTGCGACCCTGGCCGAGCCGCTGCTGAACATCTGGCACAACCAACGTGAGGGGCTGGGCGTGACCGAGGAGTGGGCGCGCCGCTGGCAGGAGTTGGCTGAGCAGTGGCGCAAGCAGGCTCCCAGCCACACCATCGAGGTTGAGGACATGATCCAGGTGGCCGAGGCACTGTTTGCCCAGGTGAACGAGGAACTGACCGCCGAGGTGCGCCCCGACCTGGAGCGAGTCGCCAACGACCGCCAGCAGATGGAGGCGCGCAGCCGCCAGCTTGCCGACGAGCAGGTAGCGCGGGTGCAGGGCGAGTTTGGCAACCGCCTGACCGCCGAGCAGCTTTTGCAGGGCGAACTGACCGCGAAGGAAGCCAAGCAGAGCGAGCAGGTAAACCGCCTGGAGCAACGCGAACGGAGCGAGGAGGCGACGATCAAGCGGCTGCATGACGAACTGCGCCAGCGGGCCGATACCGTAGACCAGCGCATCCGCCTGGCCCACCGTCGGGTACGCGAGGCGGCTAAGGTTGCCTACCACAGCGAGGCACCGCGCCTGGTAGTCAATAATCCCGGCCCAATGCTCGCTCGTGGCGGGCGCACCGACCCCCTGGGCGGCGGGGTAGCCGAGGTACTGGCGGCAGTGCAGCGGCGAGTGCGTGGCATGGACAACAACCTGCTAGACATCAACCAGCAGGTCACGCAGATACGTGGACGCTTTGAGGCGGTGCGCGATGACGCAAACGCTATCGAGCAGCCTACATTCCCCTACAGCGAGCGGCAAGCGGCGATCAAGCTGCTAGCGACCGATGCCCTCAAGTTGCGCGGTGAGTTGCAGCCCTACTACGAGGACGCGGTCGAACTGGGCCGCCGCGCCGAAGCCCTCAGCCGCGACCTCAGCAGCTACCTGACCACCCCCCACCCACAGCCAGAGGAAGGTGAGGAGTACGCCTCGGCCCGCAACCGCCTCAACCAGGAGCAGACCAGCATCCGCGCTCTGACTGCCAAGATCGAGACGCTAGCCGCCAGCCAACTTTATAACCAGATTGACACCTTTGTGCGCCAGTACGACGAGCTTACCCGCACCTTGCCGCCGCTGATCCAGGCCTGGACGCAGACGGGGCGCGAACTGGACGCAAACTCCGCTGGGATCGTGCAGACCCAGGCCGAGCATCAGCGCGCCCTTGACCAACTAAACGCCATCCGCCAGCAGTTGGACGAGAGTGAGCAGACGGGGCGCGACCTGATTGCCAGCCGCGACCACGAGGTGGCCGAACACGAGGCTAACCTACACGAACGCCTGGCTAGCATTGCTGAGGATGCCAGCCGCCAACACGCTGCCATCCGCACCCACCTGAACGAACTGGAAGGGGCGCACAAGCGGCGGCAGGCGACGCATGATGAGCTGCTAAAGGCTGGCTTCGCCCGCTACCTCAACTTTGATGCCGAGAGCATGGAGTTGAAGGCCGAGACGATCTCTGCCCTGCTGAGGCGCATCGAGGCGAACCTGGAGCGCAGCAGCGCACTGGTGCAGGCCACCCAACGGCTGCTGGATCGCTGCCTGATCAGCGACACCCAGGCCCAAACCTTGCTGCAAGCAGCCCTGGCCCAAGCACCCGCTAGCCAGACCTACGACCCAGCCAACTTGGGGGCTGATCTGGCCCAAGCTAGTAGCTACAACCTGCAATTCCCAGTCTGGCTGACCGAGTACAAGACTTGGCTGTTTGGCAAGCGCAGCTACTACCTGCTGACCCCGGTCGAGGTGGCTATGGCGGCCAAGATGCGCTTTGGTGGCAGCAGCATCGAGTTGCACGCCCGCAGCGACGCAGCCCAGGCTTTGTTCGAGCGGCGGGCCAACCCAGCGGCGAACCAGCAGATCGTCCGCTTCGTGCGCCGCAACTCGATGCTAGCCAGCCGCGACGGGCGCGATAACCTGCGGGCTGCCAGCTACGAACTGGCCCAGGAACACTACATCGCCCCGCTGCTGGCCTTCACCCTCCGCTTTGCCCTGGGTTGCCGCAATCTGTTCGACTTCGCCCCGCGCTCCGAATAGTACCTTCCTCCTATCTTCGCCATAGTTGGCCCCCTGCACTTGACTCTGCCTGCCAGCGGTTGTAGCATGGTGCTGCCAGTCGCAAGCTGGCACAAGCGTAATCATTATTACATTCGTTATGGGGGTTTAAGATGAAGAAGCAAGTTATGGGCTACGCTGGGTACCTGCTACTAGCCATGCTGCTGCTCGGTACCGTGCCAGCGGCGGGAGCCAGCCACCCCAACGGCAAGCTGGCTGCCAAAGCAGCGGCGGCCAGTCCGCAGCTGGGGCAAGTGCCGCTGGGGGTGGGTATCGAGGGGGTCAGCGACCTCTCGCGTTCGCAGATGTTTGTGGATGCGATGAAGATGTCGCTGCGCTTTGGCGGCCTGGACAACCCCTGGCTGGGCAGCATTGTGGTAGACAGTGCGGGCTGGCCGACCAGCGACTTCGCCGTGGTGGTGATGGAGCTTACCGCCCATATTGGCGGCACCTACAAGCTGACCTTCAGCGGCCAAGCCGACGTGACTGCGATGTGGAGCGAGGCAGTAGTGCAAAATTACGCCTACAACGCAACGACTGGGGTCAGCACCGCCGACGTAGTGGTGAACGACACGGCCACACAGTTGCTGCTCAAGTTCGTCAACACAGGTGGTGGGGCGCGCAACATCAAGCTGATCCGCCCAGGCTACCCCGCCGACACCACGCAGGTGTTCAGCACCGCCTTCCTCAACCTGCTGCAACCCTTCAGCGTAATTCGCTTCATGGACTTCACCGCCACCAATGGCAACCTGGTGGCAAACTGGGCAGATCGCACCCCCCTCAATGCCGTGCGCCAGGTCTCGGACAAGGGGGCGGCCTGGGAGTACGTGGTGCAACTGGCGAACACCACGCACAAAGACATCTGGATCAACATACCAGCCCACGCGACTGACGACTACGTGCAGCAACTTGCCACCCTCTTGCACAACAACCTGGAAGCAGGGCGCAGCATCTACCTTGAGTATAGCAACGAGGTGTGGAATGGTGGCTTCGAGCAGTTCGCCTGGAACAAGGCACAGGCCGAGGTCGAGGTTGCAGCAGGAGGTTCGCCGCTCAACGCTGACGGCGAGACCAACCACGACTGGTGGGCATATCGGCGCGTCGGCAAGCGGCTGCGCGAGGTCAGCAACATCTTCGCCGCCAGCTTTGGCGAGCAACTGCCCAATGGGCGCATCCGCCCAGTGCTTGCCAGTCAGGTGTCGTGGCCGTTCGTCGCCTGGCAGCAACTCAACTTCCTCGACCGCAGCTACGGCCCGCCGCGAAACTACATCCACGCTATCGCCGGTGCGCCCTACTTCGACATCCCCGAAGCCCTCAGCAACCGCGACGACCTGACCGCTGACCAGATATTCACCGCCCTTGCTACCAGTCTTGCCGACATCCGCAAGGCTACAGCCAGCTATACCGCCTTTGCCCGCTATTACGGCCTACACAACTTTGCCTACGAGGGGGGTGAGGGCTTGACTGGCAACCACAGCTACGAGGCCAAGCTAGCCGCCACCCGCGACCCGCGTATGGGCAACGTGGTGCAGCAGTACCTGACCAACTGGTATGCTGACGCAGGCGAACTGTTCATGTACTTCACCTTGACTAGCGGCTACAGCCAGTGGGGTTTCTGGGGGCTGACCGACAACGTGTTTGACGCGCAAACCCCCAAGTACCAGGGCGCATTGCGGGTGCTGGCCGCCGCCTACCCTGTGCTGAACACGGGATTGACGGTGCCGGGGACGATCCCAGCCACCAGCGTGACCACCAATATGCCCGGCTGGGTCTGCGTGCTAGAGGGCGACCACATCAACGCTGCTCTGAACAACTGCACCTTTGACTACCTGTTGGATGTGCCAGCGGCGGGCAGCTACACCCTGACCCTGCGGCTGGCGGCAGCGGGCAGCGGCAGGCAGGTGCGGGCGACGGTCAACAACAGCATCAGCCAGACCGTCAACATCGCCGACACTGGGGGCAGTGGCAACTACAGCGACGTAGCGGCGGGTACTTACCAGTTGACGGTGGGGCTGAACGTGCTGCGCCTGACCGCAGTGCAGAGCGGCTTCAACCTGCAATCGCTCACCCTCAATGGCAGCGGCTGCAACCTCAGCTTCAACGACGTGCCGAGCAGCAACATCTTCCGGGCCGACATCCTCTATCTGGCTTGCCGCAATATCGTAGGCGGCTTCCCCGACGGCAGCTTCAGGCCGAACGCCAGCACCACAAGGGGGCAGTTCGCCAAAATAGCCGCGCTAGCCTTCGGCATCCCTCCCTTCACGCCCAGCAGCCCCAGCTTCAACGACGTGCCGAGCAGCTACTTTGCCTACGCCTACATAGAGGCGGCAGCCCACGCCGGGGTGATCACCGGCTTCCCCGACGGTAGCTTCAGGCCCAATCAGAACGTGACGCGGGCGCAGGTGGCGGTGATCACTGTGCGCGGGCGCGGCTATGCCAGCCTTACCCCTGCCAACCCGACCTTCAGCGACGTGGCGGCCAACAACTTCGCCTTCGCCGCTGTCGAGACGCTGGCCGCTCGCAATGTCCTGAGTGGGGCCGCCTGCCCTGGCAGCACCGCCCTCTGCTTCCGCCCCAACGACAACATCCGACGCGGCGAGTTGTCGAAGGTGGTACACAGGGCCATTGACAGCGCACCGTAGCCAGTCAACCAACCATGCATCTTTATTCTTCAGGCGCGCTCTGCACCACAAAGCGCACGCGGTCGCCCACTTGCAGCAAGCTGGGGGGCTGGCGGTGGGCTTGCCAGAGGGGGGCGAGCGTGCGCCCGATGATCTGCCAACCAGCGGGGGTGTCAAGGGCGTAGAGGCCGCTCTGCTGGCCCGCGATACCAATGCTGCCAGCGGGTACGTGCAGGCGCGGGCTGGCAAGGCGGGGCGTAGCCAATTCTGCTGGCAGACCAAGTAGATAAGCGAAACCGGGCGCGAAACCGAGCATCGCCACCGTGTAAATGGCCGCGCTGTGTTGGGCGATCACTGCTGCCACGCTCAGGCCGCAGTGGGCGGCTACTTGCGCCAGGTCGGGGCCGTCCGCCTCGCCGTAGCTGACCACGATCTCTACCAACGCCCCTGCTGGCTCAACCTCAGCCAACTTATCCCCGCCTGTTACTGTGCTGCGTAGGAGGTGGCGCAGGGCTGCCTTGCTCAGGCGAGCCTCGTCGTAGCGGATTAGCAGGGAAGCGTAGGCAGGTACTAGCTCGTAGATAGCAGCGTGTGTCAGGCGACGGGCAGTGGCTTGCACCCGCAGGCTGGCGGCCACGCTGATCTCGTCGGCTAGCTCTACGAAGGCGGCCCCAGCGACGAAGGTGATGCGTGGCTTGGCGTAGATCACCCAGGCTCAGTCGTGGTGGCAACAAAAACCATGTGTTCGCTGCCGCCATCAAACTCGCCGCCTGCGTAGTCGCCGTAGATAGCCTCAACCGCGTAGCCGCAGGTAGTAAGCAGGTGTTCCAGTTCGTAGCGGAAGCTGTGGCGGAGGGTAAGCGGAGCAAGCAGGCGGCGCAGGCTACCGTCCTCGGCCACCTCGTCGTAGATGAAGCTGACCTGCTCAAGCTGGCTGGCTGGGTCAAAGCTGCTGCTGAACCACTTTTGCACGTAGCCGCCCGTGCTGGGGTCAGCGTAGGTGCCTTGCAGCAGCAGGCCGCCAGGAGTGCCGAGGAAGTCGGGCCAGTTGGCAGGGCCAGGCAGGGTAAGGATCAGCCGCCCCTCCGCCGCCAGGTGGGGCCGCACCGCCCGCAAGCAGGCCTGCTGCTGCGCGACGCTGGTCAGGTACTGGAAGGTATTGAGGGCGACGATCACCAGGTCGGCGCGGTAGTCGGCGGCCAGTGCCAGGCTCTCCATCCGCCCAGCCACCAGCGCAAACTGTGCGCCCGCCATGCGGCTTAGCTTGGTCTCGGCACGACGCAGCATGGCGGGCGAGGCATCCACCCCCAGCACGGCGCAACCCGCCTCGGCCAGGGCAAGCAGCAGCCGCCCGCTGCCGCAGCCCAGTTCCAGCACACGAGCTGGCTGGCTGGCGACGGCGGTCAGGTAGGTATAGTAGAGGCTGAGATCGTCATCATACTCCCCGTACTCAAGGTCGTAGTACAGGGCGAAGCGGTCGAGAGCGGCCTGCTCGTTCATCGGCGACTCCTTAGCGCACCGTGGCGGTTGGGGCGGGGGTGGGCATCGGGGCAGGCGGCGCAATCTCAACCTTCGTCACCTCATTGCGGGCCGCCACCGCCCCAACCGCCGTCGTCGGGAAGTAGAAGTCGGCGCGGCTGGCGGCATCGTCGCGGCTGACCAGCACACCCTGGTAGGCGCGGCTGAAGTCGCCTACCAGCTTGTCGTTCAGCTTGCCAGCCACGAAGCTGACCCGCAGCAACAGGCGGCCATCCGCAGCAACAGCCAGACCACCAGGATCGGGGTTCTTGCCGTCGTTCTTGCCATCCACGTAGGCTTTGACCGCTGGCAGCAGCTTGGCCTGCCCCTCGTTGTTCGCTTTGACAAAAGAGTAGACGGCGTATGCGACCACCAGCAGCACTACTACCAGCAGTACGCGGCCCAGGACGTTCGGTTTATCGGTCAACTTGCGCTCCAATCAGTTTGCTAGCCAGCAACTCGGCCTGCACCCGGCTGACGATTTCGCCGTCAAGTTGGGCGCGCAGCAGTTCGCGTTGGATCGGCTTGTAGGCAGGGCCGGGTGGCAAGCCGAGGCGGGCGAGGTCGTCACCAGTGAGCAGCAGCTTGCTTTTGCTCAAGTCGTTCAGGTACAGCGTGACCGTCTCATGCTCTGGCGAGAGCAAGGCGTAGGCCCGCAATGCCGCCGACGAGTAGCCCTGCAAGGCCCAGTATACCGTACTACGCGGCTGCGGTGTCGTGCAAGCTAGCAGTTCCAGCCCTGGCACGCTTGCCCGCAGCAGGCCGAGAGCGTGCAGGTCGGCCCGCGTGCCAGGAGGCAGGTTAAGGCGGGCAGCCACCTCCCCTACTTGTGCTGGGTCGGCAGCCAGCAAGTCAACACAGATGGCAGCGTAGTAGGCGAGTTCGTCGCCCCCCAGCACGGCAAGGCGAACGAGGGCGGCCCTGCTGTTCAGGCTCAGGGCGAGGCCGGGGTGGATCGCTGTCAGTACGCCCAAATCGTTCAGGCGCAGCAGCATGGCGGAGGCGGTCGGCTCGTGCAGCACCTTCGCCAACTCGTGGCGCAAGCGGTCGGGCGAGAGGCGGGCGATCATCCCCCCCGCGACGGCGGCTTGTAGGTCAGCCAAAGTCTCCGCTGCCAGACCAAAGCCAAGCCGCACGGCATAGCGTACAGCGCGGAAGATGCGGGTGGGGTCATCCACGAAGCTGCCCGCGTGCAGGACGCGTAGCAGCCCAGCGCGCAAGTCGGTCAGCCCGCCATGCCGGTCGATCAGGGTGAGGTCGGGCAGGCGCAGGGCGAAGGCGTTGATCGTGAAGTCGCGGCGGGCGAGATCATCAGCGAGGCTGGCGAAGCTGACGGTGGGCAGGGCGGCGGGCTGGGCGTAAGTTTCGCGGCGGGTGGTCGCGTAATCGGCTTCGGCAGGCGGCTGACCCAGTCCCGGCTGCCACTCAAGGGCAGCAGTGCCAAACTGCGGGTGGCGGATCACCTTCGCGGCGGGCGTGAGACTGACGGCCACCGCTGTCGCCACCGCCTGCGCGTCGCCCTCCACCGCAAAGTCGAGGTCGCTGTTCGCCCGCTGCAAGAGGAGGTCACGCACTAGGCCGCCGACCAGGTAAAGCTGTAGGTCGAGTGCAGCCGCCTGTGCGCTGGTCGCATCCAGCAGAGCGCGGTGAGCGGCGGGCAGGCTAGTCCGCAACTGTTGGCCCAGCCAGGCCGGGTCGCTGTTGATCTGGCGCGCAAACTCGCTCATGCATCCAGTATAGCACAGCGCGGCAAGGCTGGCGAGTGGTGGACTAGGCACTCGCCTTCTGCGGCTTGCGCCAGCGATTGAGCAGTGGCACTAGCTGCCCAATCAGCACCAGCATTATAGCAGCTATTACTGGCCAGCCGACAATGCTAGCAGCTTTAGTGAACGCTGCGTGGGGATACCATGCATCGTTGGCTATAGCGATGTCGACCGCAAACAGGGCGCAAAACGCAGTGAGCAGCAGGTAGGGTACGAGTAGAATTGTCCAGCCGCTGGCCCAGGCGCGATAGCTGTGGCTGCGAAGATGAGCAACTACACACTTGGTCAGGCAAATAGTGCCTATTACAAAGGGCAAGGCCGCCACTGCGATACCAGCACCAAATGACGTGAGTGCCGCCTCGTCACCCATGTTGTTCAAGTCGTAGTCCGCTATCATACCGCTATGGTACAGGTCGTGTATATAGCTATCAGCAAAGTAACCGAATACCGTAACTACAAGGTAACCAACCAGGAGGGCTAGACCAAAATAAACCCACGCCCATGCACCCAGGCGACTACCCTGATCGCGCAGCACCGAGTCGCGGGCGGCAATCACGAACTGCGGCAACAACTGTGTCGCTGTCTCTACTGACTGCTCGTTAAGCTCGACTCTGTTGGCCTGTGCAGCTAGCACGTGCGGTGGCAAGGGGGCAGCTTGTTGCTTGGTCGGTTGTTCAATCACAGGTGTACTCCTCTGCTAACCTTGCTGCTTGCTTGTCCCTGGTTAGGATTGGCGCGCAAACTCGCTCATGCACCCAGTATAGCACAGCGCGGCAAAGCTGGCGAGCGGGGGTAAACGGGCTAGCTTCCAGTTCCACCAGACCCTACCGATGGGTGGAAGTTGGAAGTTGGAAGCTGACCTAATCTTGCTCAAGGGTTGCCAGGACGTAGCGACCCCTCTCGCTGGCAGCCTTAGTTCAGCGTGCGGTACACGTGCCAGATGCGCTGCACCGCCGTGAAGTTGGTGCCGACCGCCAGCAGGAGGAGCGCGGCCAGCAAGCCGTCTGACCAGAAGCCGCTAAGCAGCAGCCCGGCGGCCAGGATCATGATCCGCTCTGGGCGAGCCAGCAGCCCCACCTTGCATTCGATCTTCAGCGACTCTGCCTTTGCCCGCGTGTAGCTGACCATGCCACCGCCGACCAGCGCGATGAAGGCCAACACTACCCCCAATGTCCCCTGCGGCTGGAGGTCAAGCAGGTAGTAGAGGGCCACGCCGCCGAGCAGGGCAGCATCCGCGTAGCGATCCATCGTCGAGTCGAGGAAGGCACCGAAGGTACTCGCCCTGTCAGTCAGCTTCGCCAATGCACCGTCGAGCAGGTCGAAGCCAGTGGCGAAAATCATCAGCACCCCCCCCAGCACCAGGTAACCGCCTGCGATCACCGCTCCCACTGCCAGGGTGAGAAAGAAGCCCGCAATGGTCAGCATATTGGGGGTGATTGGGCTGTTGACGAAGAAGGTCATAATCCGACGAGCGATGCTGCGCCCCCACTCCTGTGCGTTCTCGTTAAACATAGTTGCTCCTGTTCTGCTTTCAGTGGTTGATAAACAAGCGATTACTGGTACTCTGTAGTAAGTGAACGGCTGATGCCCAGCACTTCTTCGCTGGTCTGCTGGTAGAAGGAGGCAATGCGGCGGGTAATCTTGTCCCACGAGTAGCGTTCGGCGTGCAGCCGCCCGACCGCGCCCATCTGCTTCCGCAACTCTGCATCGGCCAGCAGGCGGGTGAGGGCCAGGGCCAAGGCGTTCTCGTCCTTTGGCTCGGCCAGGAAGCCAGTGCTGCCATGTTCGAGGACGCTGGCGTAGCCTGCTATTTTGCCAGCTACCACCGGCGTGCCAGCGGCCATTGCCTCCAGCAGCACGATGCCAAAGCTCTCACCGCCGATGCTGGGAGCGCAGAAGATGTCGGCAGACTGGTAGTAGCGGGGCAAGTCCTCGTCGCTAACGAAGCCCACGAACTTCACGTCATTCTCGGTCAACCCATCCATATCGTCGGCAAACTCCTCTGGCTCGCCTTTGCCCGCGACGACCAGGCGCAGGCTGGGGAAGTAGGGTTTGAGCAGGGGGATGGCGCGGATCAGATAGCGCAAACCCTTGCGCTGCTCGTTGATGCGGCCCACAAAGAGGATGTTCAGCCGCCCATCACGCATAAACTCAATCGGCGGCTGCGGCTGGCTGAAGCGGGCAACCTCTACCCCGTTGGGGATGATCTCGTAGCGGGCGGGGAAGTGTTCGTTGACGTAGTCGCGGGCGTAGCGTGAGACAGCAATGCGCCCGTGCAGCTTGCTGTTAAAGTAGTGCAAGATCGGCTTGCTGTAGCGGTAAGAGGTGCTGCCCCCCTCGCCGAAAGCGTGGAAGGTGGCAACGTTGATCGTGTGTGAGTGGCGCAAGACCGCCATAGGCACCACCGGCATGAATGGTTCGTGCAGGTGGATCAGGTCGAATGCCTCGGCAGCCAGTATCTCCTTCACGTAGTTCCAGAGCCAGAAGGAGAGGGAGATGCGGGCCACAGAGCCGTTGGCGGGGATGGCGATGATGCGGCGGCTGACCGGGTAGAAGTTCTTAGCCTCCGTCGCGTCAGCCGCCTCATTCGAGGTAGGAGCCATGATCTTGACCTCGTGGCCCAGCGCACGCAAGCCCTCATCCAGGTGGGCGATGTGGTCGGTTACGCCGCCTTTGTAGGGAAAGTCGTAGGGAGAAACCAGACAAATCTTCACCGTCTCACCTCCGCTGGTTCTTTGTTTTGTCACCTTTGAGCAGATTGCTCGCCCCTCGGCGCAGGTGGCTGGCAGGTAGCAGGAACCAGCTACGTACGATATTGGCCCCAGCAATCTCCAGATGTTGGCCTGCATTCATGAACGCGCCAGCCGCCTGCGTAGTCTTGGCCTGGATCGCCTGCTCAAGCTCCACCGCTGTACTGCCAGGAAAGAGAGTGTAGGCGTGGGCGATGTGCTGGGTGGCGTGCGCGTCGCTGTTGCCCACCTCGGCCAGGTGCCAGGTAGACTGGTTGAGGGCGCGTACCTGTTTGTTGCTGACCCGGGCTGCGATGCTGGGGTTCATCGCTTCGACAGCACTGAGTGGCAGCTTGAGGGCGATCAGCTTGTTGATGCTCGCCTCGCCCAGGCTGAGGGTCAGCCAACTAAGGGCGTGGGGCGCAACGCAGTAGCCGCCCGCCTCTAGCACGTCGCTAACCACTGTCTCTACTGGCTTGTACATCTTGTAGTCGCCACGGAACTGGCTGTCGTCGAAGAAGTAGCAGAGCAGGTGGCCCTGCCGTGTGGTAATCTCCGCGCCCAGCACCACCTGGAAGCGGTAGTTACGCTTGGCTGCCAGTTCGCGGGCCAGCAGACTGCCCTTGAAGTTGTCATGGTCGGTGATAGCGATCACGTCGAGGTCGGTCTGCTCCTCTACGTAGCGCAGCACCCGCTCCAGGTCGTGGATACCATCGCTGTGAGTAGTGTGGATGTGCAGATCGGCCTTGCCCCAGCCCACCTGCCTGCCCTGCTCTGTTGCGCTCAAACTACGCTCCTTGCCCTAAACAGCCGACGCATAAATCACCGCTTTTATTATAACTGATCTGGCGGCAGAGTCAAGGGCCAGATTGGGCGCAACCATTCAGGGCTGCAAGGCCAGCCACTCGCCCAGCAAGCCGAGCGGTTGGCCGTCGGCATCGTGCAGCAGCAGTTGCAGCCGCTGGCAGTTTGGCGGCACTGCCACGCCCGCGAAGCTGAGGGGGCGACCAGCGGCCACCGTCCAGGTGGTAGACAGGTAGCGTTGCTGCCCAGCAATGGTCGCCAGCAATGCAGCCTTACCGGGGTAGTAGAGGCCGAAGCTACCGCTAGCCAGCCCATCCGCCACGGCAAGTGGCTGGCTGGTGCAAGCGAGTGCGCCAACTGCGACCACTGGCCCGCTGCTGGCTGCTACCCCCCAGTGGATAGTCAACTGCTGGGCGGCACCGGGCTGCATCTCGCGCAGGGGGCCGAGTACCTCGCTCTCCATGTACCAGAGAACCTCGCTGCGGTCGGTCGTCCCTGCGTTCACCCCATTGCACCAGCACTCTGCGCTGAGGCCGCCGTCGGGATAATCTGCGGCTGGCTCTAGCCTCGTGCGCTGGCTAAAGACGTAGCTGCCCGGCCCCAGCGAGCGGCTGAAGGCGATCCACTCTGCGCCGTCCACCCCTACCTTCCCTTCTAGCCCAGCATAGGCAACGGTGAGCAAGCCCGCCCTGTGAGAGGGCTGCCACTGTGGGCTGGCAGGGTCGCCGTGCAGCACCAGATAGCCATCTGCGAAGCGGCTGCTGGCTTGCAACGGCAGGTAGATATGCGCTGCCTGGGCCGGTTCGCCAGCCTGCCTCGCATCCAACTGGCTAATCTCCCAGATCGCCCAGCGTACTGGCCGCTCGCTGACGTTCCGCATGGTAATCTCCAATTCGGCTGCGGTGCTGTCTGTTTTGAGGCTGAGGCGGCGGGTAAGTTGCACTCCCGTGTAGGGGTCGGGCTGGCTGGTCATGGTCAGGCTCACCTGCTGTGCGTCGCTCCGCTGGGCAGTAACAGTGTAGGGGCCGCCGTCGAGGATCGGGTCGGGCGGGCCAGGCCACTGCTGCGGGCCGCTCCAACCTTGCGGCGCGGGCCAGGTCTTGGAGCCGCCATAGTTGGGCCAGCTATAGGGGCCACGCTCGGTCTGCTCGGCGGCTGTGAACAGCTTACCAGCGAGAGCCTGGTTGATATAGAACAGGTTGTGGCCGTCGAACTCACATACCAGCACCCGCCCGCCAATCTGCGGCACGACGGTCAGGCTGAGCGTACCGTTGTCCAGCCGCCAGCAGTCGCGCCAACCGAGGAAATCAAGCTGTTCCAACGTCATCTTAGCCAAAGCGTGCCTCCTTGCCGTGTTGCCAGCAGTTTAGCAGAGAAGCATTGCCGCTGGCAACCAGCCAACTGCGGGTGGTTCGCGGGTGCAGGGCGCAGCCAGGGGTGGGATGGTATAATAAGCTCGTCAATGAAGACATGGAGAGATGGAAGGAAGGAACTGCTTTGCAACTGAAAGATTACCGCCCACTGCTCACACCCCCCACTCTGCTAGCCAGCGAACCGCTGCGCCTGAGCGGGGCTGCCCTCACCGTCGAGGATGTGGTGGCGGTAGCTCGCTATGGACGTAAGGTGCGGCTACTCTCGGCCAGCGACTCGGCAGACAGCAGCACTGTTGCCGCCATCGAGGCTAGCCGCCGCTGGGTGGACGCAATGATCGGCGGAGCTGAGGAGCGCGTGGTCTATGGGATCAACACTGGCTTTGGCCCACTTGCCGACGTAGTAATCCGCCGCGACCAGGCGGGCGAACTGTCGCGCAACCTGATCGTCAGCCACGCGGTTGGGGTTGGCGCACTGCTAGAGCGTGATGTTGTGCGCGCTAGTATGCTAATCCGCGCTAACACGCTGGCAAAGGGCTATTCTGGAGTGCGCCTGGTTCTGCTCAACACCATTCTGGCGATGCTAAACGCTGGCGTACACCCACTAGTCCCTGGCTACGGCTCGGTGGGGGCTAGTGGCGACCTCGCGCCGCTCTCGCACCTTGCCCTGCCCCTGCTCAAGCACCCAGTTGGCGACGAGGAGGAGCTGACAGGCTATGTAGACTTTGAGCCGCACTGGTTGGCTGGGGAAGCTGGTAGTGGGGCGATCAGCGGCGCACGCGGCATGGCATTGGCAGGTATTGCGCGCCTAGACCTCGGCGCGAAGGAGGGGCTGGCCCTCAACAATGGTACTGCGGTCAGCACTGCGCTCGCGTCCCTCGCCCTCTACGACGCGGAGAAGCTGCTGGCCCAGAGCGAAGTCGGCTACGCGATCAGCCTGGAGGCGGTGCGTGGCTACCGTGATGCCTTGGACGAGCGCATCCACGCTGCCCGCAACCACCCAACCCAGATCGCCTGCGCTGCCCGCCTGCGTGCGCTCGTCCAGGGCAGCGAACTGGTGCGCGATGGCCGCGACTTTGGTAGCCTGGCGCACGATCTGCCACAGGATGCCTACTCCTTCCGCGCCGCCCCACAAGTGTTGGGGGCAGTGGCTGCCAGCCTTGGCCACGTGCGCTCGGTCGTTGCCGCCGAACTGAACGCCACAACCGACAACCCCCTGATCTTCGCCGAAGGAGAGGCTGCTGCCCTCTCTGGTGGCAACTTCCACGGCCAACCAATTGCCTTCGCTGCCGACTTCCTGAGCATCGCCGCCTGCGAGATCGCTAGCATCGCCGAACGCCGAGCCGCCCGCCTGCTCGACCCGCGCTACAGTCGCGGCCTGCCCGCTATGCTGACCGAGGGCAGTGGCCTACAGAGCGGCTACATGATGGTGCAGTATTCGGCTGCCGCCCTCGTCTCCGCCAACAAGACGCTGGCCCACCCCGACAGCGTAGACTCGATCCCCACTGGGGCGAACCAGGAGGATCACGTGAGCATGAGTACGAACGCCGCCCAACACGCCCGCCAGATAGTGGAGAACAGCACCAACGTGGTGGCCTGCGAGATAGTCTGTGCGGCCCAAGCACTCGACTTTCGGCTCAAGCAGGGTCGGGCTGGGGTTGGCACCACCGCCGCCCACCGCTGCATCCGCGCTCGCCTGCCCCACCTGACTGCCGAGCGCAACCCCAGCCGCGACATCGCCACCGTCGCTGCCATGCTGAGGGCGGGCGATTTGCTGCCCGATTGACCGCCAGCCAGCCTTGTGCTATGCTGGTGCAAGCAAGACAGTAGAGGAGGCAAGCATGGCCCAGCCCAGCCCGAACCAGCCGAACCAGCCCGACGAGCAACCACCACCGGGCTGGTTCGGTCGCTATCTAAACCGCATCACCAACCCCACTGGGCTGCGCGACCTCCTGGCCGTGCTGCCGCTGGTGCTGCTTGTCGGCATAGTCATAGTCTCGCTCGGCATCATCTTCGCCTACCAGCCGATCTACAACCTTGCCAGCGGGCAGCTTGGCAAGCTGGTCAGCTACTCGCCGCTGGAGGTTCTGCTGGTGGCAGTCGCCGTTTTCGTGCTGCTCACCGTTGTGATCCAACTGCTACTCTGGACGGCACGGCGGGCTAGCTGGCTGGCGGTGCTACTCCTGTTCCTGCTACTTGGCTTCATCCTCAGCTACTACCTGGTGGTCGCCTTTCCACCCGACAGCACAATCGGCGGGGCTGACCGCCTGCTGCTCGCCTTCAAGTTCAACCTACTGCTTACTATCCTCGTCACCTTCGCCTTCTACCCCGTCTTCCTGTTCTTCTCCTTCCTCGTCAACCGCAAGAAGAAGAAGCAAGAGGACAACCAGAGCGACCTTGAGAAGCTGGATCGCTCCTATGCCCTCTACGCCAACCAGATGTTCGAGCAGGTCTACAACCCCGGTCAATATGTGCTGCCGCTGGTCCTCTCTACCATCCTGCTGGTAGTATTCTGGACGATGGTGCTGCTGCCCGACGGCCCCGACCGGGCGATCAAGGAGTTGCAGAGCGGCAACTACATTGAAAGCACCATGCAATCTTTCCTCACCCCTAAGTTGCAGGTGTCGAGCAGTCAGCTACCGAGCGTCGGCGACCTGGGTGGCACCGCCGCTGCCAGCCCGACGGTGAGTAGCAGCCAACCGTCTGCCACTCCGTCCAGCGGGGTGATCGTGCCAAACGGCAATGTGCTGCCGCTGCCACCCGAAGTGCTGACCCCTACCCTACCGATCAGTGATCAGCTACGCCCGCTGATCCTGGCGCAGAGCCAGCCCAACTCGCCGCTGGTGGTCGCCAGCCCTAGCCTAAAGACGCAAACGGGGCGGTCGATCATCGAGGCAGGAGCAGCCTTCATCTTCGCCTTCCTCGGTGCCTACATCTTCATCGTGCAGATGCTTACCCGCCGCTACTTCCGCTACGACCTCAAGCCAGCCGTCTTCGTGCAGATGACCGTGCGCCTACTCACCGCGACGACGGTGGCGGTGGTCTTCAGCCTGTTCTACCAGAAGGGGGAGGACGTGGTGGGCGGTGGTGGTAGCTTGCTCTCCAACGTTGCGCTGCAAGCCTTCCTCTACTTTGTGATTGGCATCTTCCCCGACCTCGGTCTGCGCCTGATCTCCTCGGCGGTGAACGGAGCGTTGCGGGCGGCCCAGCAGTTCTTCGGCACCGTCTTCTCCAATGCCGACCACGACTACTACAGCTTGACCGAGCCGGAGCCGCTGCACCTGATCGAAGGGCTGAACGTCTGGGATCAGGCACGGCTGTTGGAGGAGGGGATAGAGAACGTGCAGGCACTCGCCACCGCGCAGATAGCCCGCCTGTTCGTCGCTACCGCCTTCAGTGCGCAACAACTGGTAGACTGGATCGATCAGGCGATCCTGATGCTCTACGTGGGAGCAGAGGAGCGGGCAAACTGGAAGCTGCTGGGCATCCGCACCGCTAGCGACTTCGTAGACCTGGCCGACCGGCTGAACAACGACACTGGCGCGCTCTCCAATATCCTCAAGCTGGGTGGCGAGGGCCGCGCCCCAGAGGGGATGGCGGTGCTGCTAGCCGCCTTGCAGAACACGCCCAATCTCTATTACATCCGCAACTACTGGATCGAGACGCGGCCCGTCAGCGGTCACACCAGCCCCGAAGCGATCCTGCTCCCCCGCCCTGCTGGTGCGCCCGCACCCAGCCAGCCACCTGCCAGTTCGCCTAGCAGCGACCAACCGCCAGTGAGCAGCAAGTCGGTAGACGACGCAGCAACGCCAGGGAGCGAAGCGGGGCCGCCGACCGCCAGCCACCGCCGCCCAGACGCTGCCCCCGCCAGCCCCAGCGTCGAGGTGGCCGCTAGCCCAGCGAATGCACCGCCAACCAACCCGCCGATCATCTTCTACAGTCCAGACGATAGCCAGCCGTCAGCAGCAGCGACCAACCCGGCGACTACGCCGACGGTGAGTGACAAGAATGTTGACGCACCAACCAGCAGCCAGCCCGACCCACTCGCCCCCGTCTCCCCGCTGGGCGACAGCCTGGTAGTCGGCACTGCCCTCCGCAGCGATGGCAGCGACCACCAGCCCTCCCGTGCGACGAGCAAGGATGTAGATTGGAGCAGTGTGCCAGCCGAGGGCGACAGCGTGGTGATGCGGAGCAGCATCGGGGAGGCCAGCTAGCGGGCCTTGTCTGGCGTGCGCCGGACAGCAAAGATGCTTGTGGCAGCAACCATGCTGTAGATCGGTGCTGCCTTCTCTGGCTCTGCACTCTAGAACAGCATGGCCGCCAGCGCGAGTAGCAAGCCGCCACTACCAACCACCGCGAGGATCAGCATTACTACCAGCATCGGTAGCAGCACACCGCTGGTCTGCTTCGTGTGCCACCAGCGGTAGCCGACGAGCAGGGTAGCGGCGTTCCAAAGCAGCCAGGCGGTGCCACCAATCGCGGCAATCGCTACGAACTCGGCAGCATTGCGGCTGCCATGCGGCCTGAACACCTGGGCGAACAGCACCACGGTGAGGCTGGTGACGATCAGGCTGATCACTGCTAACAGCGTGCTGGCAAAGTTATAGAGGAACCTTAGCTGCGCCCCCAGGCTAGCCTGCGCCTGTGGCTCGCTAACCACAAGCTGGCTGGCTGCTGGTCGTTCACCTAGCAGGGGACGGTTGTCCTTCGCTACGTCGGCCCGCGCATAGGGCGGCATGAGGCTGTCATTCATTAGCTTGTTCCTCTTTGTCAAGTTGGGTGATTATTGTTGAGACCAGGGGCAATCCCCTTGTATTATACACGAGTTTCGCTAGCTAAAAGTTGCAGCAAGCTGGCCCCGACTGCTGATTGCCGCAATCTAGGGCCAAAGTCTGATCATGGGAGGTCAGCTAGCGGGTATAATAAGGAGCAACTTCTCCAGACAAAGGGGGCTTCAGCGTGCTACTAAACATCATTGATCTATCCGTCACCTTCGGGGCAAGCCAGGTACTCAGCGGCGTGTCGCTGATCCTCAACGCGGGCCAGCGCGCCGGGCTGGTGGGGGCAAACGGGGTTGGCAAGTCTACCTTGCTCAAGGCGGTGGTCGGCGAAGTGGAGCCAACCGAGGGGCGAATTATGCTCGCCAAAGCGGTCGAGATCGGCTACCTGCCACAGACGATCACCAGCTTCCCTGGTGAGACGGTGGAAGACCTGATCCTGGACGCGCAGGGGGGCTTGCGCCAGATCGAGCAGCGGATGCGCCAGCTTGAGGTTGAAATCAGCGCAGATGCGGGCGACTCGGCCCCACTGCTGACTGAATACGACACCCTGACCGAACTGTTCGAGCGGCGTGGCGGCTACGATATGGACTATCGGGTGGACATCGTGCTGGGTGGCCTGGGTATCACCCACATCGCCCGCGACCGCCACATCCTCAGCCTCAGCGGGGGCGAGAAGGCGCGGGTGGGTCTGGCGGCTCTGCTGCTGCGTGCGCCAGACCTGCTGCTGCTGGATGAGCCAACCAACCACCTGGATTTTGCTGCCCTCGGCTGGCTAGAAGGCTACCTGGCCCAGCAGCAGGGGGCGATGCTGGTGGCCTCGCACGACCGCCAGTTCCTTAACGCCTCCTGCAATCTGATCTGCGAGATCGCCGAACACTCGCGCACCCTCAAGGTGTATGGCGGCAACTATGATGCTTACCTGGTGATGAAGGTAGCGGAGCGGGCGCGGTGGGAGGCCGACTACGATCATCAGCAGGAGGAGATCGCCGACCTGCAAGACGCAATCAAGCACCGGGCGCGCGAGGTGGCCCACAACCGCATGGCCCGCGACGGCGACAAGTACGCCTACAATGCGAAGGCCCAGAACGTGGCGAAGACAGTCAGCCGCAACCTACGGGCTGCTGAGGAGAAACTGAGCCGCATCGCCGAGGACCCGATCCTCCAGCCGCCAGAGCGGATCCGCATCAACCCCGACTTCGACCCCCACGCGCTTGAGGGGGGGGTGCCACTGCAAGCCGAGGGGGTCAGCAAGGCATTCGGCGGCCACCCTGTGCTGGACATGGTGAGCTTTGACTTGCAGCCAACTGCCCGCGTGATGGTGGTGGGGCCGAACGGCGCGGGCAAGTCTACCTTGCTCAAGATACTGGCGGGTGCAGAGCCAGCCGACGCTGGCATAGTCGCCAGCGGGCCGAGCGTGCGCCTGGGCTACCTCGATCAGGAGCAGGAAGCTCTGGACTTGCAACAGACCACGTTTGAGGCTTACCGCGAGGGGCTGATTGGCTTCGCCGAGGATTTGCACAAGGAGATTATGCGCTACGGCCTCTTTGCCGAGGATGACCTGGGCAAGAAGGTGGGTGAACTTAGCATCGGCCAGCGGCGTAAGCTGCAACTGGCCCGGCTGATCGCGCTCAAGGCCAACGTGCTGCTGCTGGATGAGCCAACCAACCACGTCAGCTTTGATGTGCTTGAGGAGTTTGAGGCGGCTCTGCTAGCCTTCCCCGGCCCGATCATGGCCGTTTCACACGACCGCCGCTTCATCCACCGCTTCGCCCGCGAAGTCTGGGAATTGCGTGATGGCAAGCTGGTGCAGCAGATTGACAGCGAGGCGTACATGGGGGCAGTAGAAGCGGTTGGCTAGGGCCAGCAGATCGTGAAAGCGGATAAGCAGATGTGGTAGCCTAGGCTCCATGTCAGCCAGCGAAGCTGGGACACCCTGGAGCTACTACCATTCGCTTATCCGCTTACAAGTTCGCTAGCCAGGGGCGATCCAACTAGACGAAGCGAGTCAGGTCGGTAGCCGTGCGGCGCATATCGAGCATCACAAGGCCGAGCTTAGCTTCCTTGCGGGCGAGGGCGGTCAACACCGCTTCGGTACCGACGGCCATCAGCAGCACATAGCCGTGTTCACCCCGAATAAACACCTGGTCGAGGGTGCCACGTCCCAGTTCGATTGCGATGCGCTCACCGAGCGAGAGCATGGCCGCGCTCATAGCGGAGACGCGATCCTCCTCTACATCGTTCGGCAGGGCCGAGGCAATGATCAGCCCATCTACGCTAACCAGGGCCGAAGCCTCAATGTCGGGCGTACTGGCTTGCAGGCTTTTCAGGCGAGCGATCATCTCGTTGTTGCGGTTAAATGCCATCTATCAGTCTCTCCTTTCGCCACGCCTGAGCAGCGTATGCGCTTGTGCCTGTATTATACCACGTATCTGCAACCGCTGCGTCAAGCCACGGCGGGCGCGGTTCTCAATCTTCGGCGGCGGCCAGCACGGTGTAGAGCAGTTCGAGCAGCACACCCTTGACTTGCTGCTTGTCGCGGGCGATGCAGGGGATCACCTTGATGTGCTTTGGTAGGCGCAGGGCCAGGCGGATCTCGTCTGGCGACCAGGCATTCTCCACATCCTGCTTGTTGGCCGCAACCACGTAGGGGGTCTCGCGGTAGCTGTTGAAGAAGTCAATGATGCGCGCTGTCTCACGGAAGGTGTCGGGCCGGGTGCTGTCCACCAGCACGATCAGCCCCAGCATCCCCTCGGAGAGGATTTCCCACATGAAGTCGAAGCGTTTCTGCCCCGGCGTGCCAAAGAGGTGCAGCACCAGATCATCAGCGATAGTGATGCGCCCAAAGTCCATCGCCACCGTCGTCTCTTTCTTCAAGAGGCTGGTTTCGTCGGTCGCCCGCCGTTCGGTGGCGACGACCTCGATCTCGCTGATCGTCCTGATGAACTCGGACTTCCCGGCGTTGACCGCCCCGGAGATGACCATTTTAACTGTGTGCATAACTCCCCTGCCCGCCTCCATCCTCTCCCGCTTGTGGCCCACACTGCGCCCTGCCATTTTGCCCTTAGATGCCGCGGATGCGCTCGATCAGTTGGCGGATCAAGCCCTTCTTCGCTGGCTGCTCCGACTGGCGTACCATCGTACCGTCACCGCGCAGCCGCCCTGCCGCGTTCTGCCCGACCAGCGGGTAGTTGGGCCGTTCGCTCTCCCGCACCCTGGGGATGCTACCCTCGCGCGGGATTGTCCCCTGCACTGGCGCACTGCTGGGGCGTGGTTCGCCAGGGCGCAGCCGCTCCTTGACTACCTCGACCAGGCCCGCTTGCAGGAAGCCGTAGACGATGCGGCAGACCTCGAACTCACTCAGATTGGTTAGTTCGGCAATGTTGCCGACGTTGGTGCTGGCACTGATGCGAGCAAAGACGCGCCACTCGTCGGGCGTGAGGTTGACTTCCTTCGCCTTCTCGGTCGGCTGGTCGGCAAAGCGCACCACCACATCCAGGCTGGGGATGCGGTCACGGATGCGCGACCACTCATCAATACGACGCACCCCCTCCATGATGATGTTCTCGATACTCAGGGGGATCGTCACCGTCTCTGGTGGGGGCATGATACCCGGCTCGAAGCGGAAGTCGCCCTCGCTCCAGCCAAACAGCGAATAGACGGTCTCCTCCAACTGCGCCCGCACGCAACGCACTATCTCCTCTTTGCTGATGTAAGTCTGCTCGACAAGGATCAGGCCAACTGGCTTCTCAGGCGAAACGGTGCGTTGCAGGTGGAGGGCGTGGTCGCGCTGGTCGCGGCTGATCTTGCCGACGCGCAGTAGCAGGTCGCCCAGCTTCTCCTCGCCGCCATGCTTGAGTGCGTAGACCAGCTTGCCATTCTGGAAGTAGAGGCGGGCTGCATCACCAGTGCGTTGGATGTTCAACGCGCCGGTTTTGTAGCCACGATCAACCAGGTAGAGGAAGTCGGACAGGCTAAAATCTCGCAGGTTGCCTACCAGGGCCACGTCTTAACTCCTTCCTCCACCAGTTGCTGAGTTGCGCTCATTATATAGCTGGCTAACTGCCAGGTCAAGCAGACAGGGAACAAATCGCGTCTGCCAAAACCAGATGGTAAGGGGCTGGCAGGGTCGGCAGGGCAAGGCAACTTGCCATAACAAGTAACTAATTCCATTGTAGCAGAAAAACCTTGCGCTGGCAAGTAGTTGAGCCGAAAATGAGGGTTGGATGTGCTAAAGTGCTAGCGAGCTACGCGCGTTGGCTACCGCTCAGCCAGGCTGCCCAGGCGTTGGCTCATATCCAGCACAGCGGCTTCGGTCTCCGCAGTAGTGGGGCTGTGGTCGTAGAGGCTAGTTAGCTCGAAGGGGGGGCCGAAGGTGATCGAAACGCGGTGGGGGCGGGGGAAGCGGCTACCCTTCGGCAGCACCTTGTTGGTGCCAGTGATATAGGCGGGGATGATCGGGCAACGCAGCTTGCTTGCCAGGCGGATCGCCCCCGTCCGCATCTGCTGCAACTCGCCGTCCGTGCTGCGTGTCCCCTCTGGGAAAGTGACCAGGCACTTGCCCTCCTTGAGGATAGCCAGCGAGCGGCGGGTAGCGGTGGTGTCGCGCACGCTGCGGTTGACCGCGAAGCCGCCCAGGTTGCCCAGAATCCAGCCCATCACTTTGCTATCCCACAACTCCTCTTTTGCCATGAAGTAGAGCGTCTGCGGCCAGGCTGCCCAGCCGACCAGCGGCGGGTCGATCAGGCTCAGATGGTTGGCAACGATGATGTATGGGCCATGCTTGGGCAGGTGTTGCTTGCCGCGAATACGCGTCCGCAGGTAGACGCGAAAGACGAGGGTAAAGATTATTTCGGCGACGATCCGCACCACCGGGTTGATGTTAGCTTGGGGTGTACGTTCTGGCTCAGGCTGGGGCATGGTTGGCACCTTCAGAGGATGTGCAGACTGCTAGCGGAGAGGTAGAAGTAGACGACGACAAGGGCAAAGATGATGCTATCCAGCCGATCCAACAGCCCACCGTGACCGGGGATCAGGTGGCTACTATCCTTGACCCCCATCGCCCGCTTGAACATGGACTCGATCAGGTCGCCGAGTACCGCAGCAGGAGCTAGCACCGCTGCCAGTAGCAAGGCAGCCAACGGGCTGAGAGTAGGGATTAGCCCACCGAAGCTGAACAGAACGGCGACCACAATCGCGGTCAGGATGCCGCCAATCGTACCCTCCCAGGTCTTGCCGGGGCTAATCCAGGGGATCATCTTGTGTTTGCCCCAGCGCGTGCCGCTGAAGTACGCCCCGGTGTCGGCGGAGGCCGTGCAGAGGATGACGAAGGCCAGCCACCAGACGCTATCGAGGTAGACGTACCAGCCCAGGCGCAGCAGCCAGCCAACGTACAGCAGGCAGCCGAGCGTGAGCGCAAGATCGAGCCAGATGCGACTAACCGCGGCACGATCCAGGCTGGGCGGCACAAGCGAGGGTAGGCCCGCCGCAAAGTTGCTGCGCGCCTGTACTACCTGCCCGCCAGTCCCTTTCCACAGGAGGCTGACCAGCAGTGCGCCGAGCAGGATCGGCAGGGCGAGGCCACGTTGCACCGTAAAGTCAGCGACGATCAGGTTGGGGTGTGTGGTCGCGCTCTCCAAATAAGCATCGAGGACGAGCAGTACCGAGCCACCAATTGCCACCCAGCGCACCGGCTGGTAGCCGCCAGCCTGGGCCATCGCACAGAACTCGTAGGCGCAGGCCCCGGCAATCAGCAGCAGCACCAGCGCAAAGTAAGGTGCTGGCGCACTCAGCACCGCCACCACCACCCCGATCAGCATCAACCCACTAACGATCCGCGTCCGCATCTTGCTACCTCAGCTTCTTTACTCGTTGCGAAGGCCCGCTCTTGCACCCTCTAACTTGTTGCTATTATACACGCTCCTGTCAACCGCACCCCACTAACCAGCAGCACCTGGCTATTGCATGGGCTGGTATAATAGAGACGTAGCACTGGGTAGCTGGACTGCCCAGGCAGAGACTGACGCTCCCTGGAAGGAGGTTCAAAGATGACCCTCAGCTTTATCCTACTCATCATCGTCGCCTACGTGATCGGCGGCATTCCCAGCGGCCCACTAGTGGTTGACCGCCGTGGTGTTGACCTGACGACGCGGGGCAGTGGCAAGACGGGTATGACCAATGTAATGCGGACGGCGGGCTATGGCCCGGCTGCGCTTGTCGCGGTGGGCGACATCCTCAAGGGCGTGCTTGCGATCTTCGCCGCCCGCTGGATTATCTACAACGTGGGCCAGTTTGAGCCGACAATCAACCTCGGTAGCTTGCAGATCGCCACCGTGCCACTCGTCGAGTTCATTGCCGCAACGGTGGTGATCGCCGGTCACGTCTGGTCGGTCTGGCTGCGCCTGTTCACTGGCAAGTGGAGCG
>JAYUUN010000104.1:0-28428 GCA_043754535.1 Chloroflexota bacterium
GATCACCTCTGGTGGGGAGGGTCGGCTGCTGCACCTCAAGCGAGCGTTGGAGAGCAAGATCGAGAGCGTGGACGTGCCAGTAGAGTGGGCCTTGACCACAACGGCGCGGCTGGCGAAGGTGACGAGCATAGCCAACCGCCCAGAGCTTGGCCCACTGCAACAGGAGATATGGAGTTGGCTGGATGACACCGAATTGAGCAGCCTCAACCTGGGGTCGCAGGACGAGGAGGGTTAGCGAACAAGGAGCCAGGGGTCAGAGTGTGACCCCTACCCACAACCCTGGCACAGCGTTCACCCCCCTACTGGGCTGCCTTGCCACGCCGCCACACGCAGCTTGACGTAACCTACCGCTTGTGCTACTATACTGCCCGTCAGCAGTATCCGCTGTAACGGTCGCTGCTATTTTGCTTGAAGGTGGCGAACTGGGGATGCTGGTAGGAGAGTAAACAATGCCTGTTTACAACTTTAATGTTGCTGGTTATGAAGCTGAATTGCGGAAGGAACTGGCAGCCGGTTCAGGTGAGACCAGCTACTATCCTGCCTTCGTCGGGCTGGTGCGCTCGGCGGGCCATAACCTTGAGGTGCGAATCGAGAAGAAGGTGGCTGGTAGCCGTAGCAAGCCTGACTTCACGATCATGCAGCGGCTTGCTCCGCTCGGCATCGTCGAGGGCAAGAGGCCCGCTACTAACCTCAGTCACCTCTCCGCTGCTGACCAGAAGCAGTTTGCCCGCTACCTTGTCGAATACGGCAACTTCATCCTGACCAACTTCGTTGAGTTCCGCTGGTATGAGCAGGGTGTGCTACGCCGCACTATCGTGTTTGCCGATGTGGTGGGCAGCAGCCTGACTGTGCGACCGACCGGCGTGGCTGACCTTGAACAGCTACTTAACGACTTCCTGGCCTCAACCGCGCCGGTCGTCAGCACCGCGCCTGCACTGGCCGAGCAATTGGCCCGGTTGGCTGACCGCATCGCCGAGGGGATCACCGCTGATTTGGCTGCGCCCAATACCCACCCCAACCTGATCGGTCAGCGCGACGAGTTCAGCAAGACTTTGCCCAGCGACCTCGATGATGCTGGGTTCGCCGATATGTATGCTCAGACCCTCTGCTATGGCCTGTTCGCCGCCCGCTGCAACAAGCCCAGCAGCAACCTCAACTGGCGCACCGCACACTTCGACATCCCCAACACCAACCCCTTCCTGCGTGGATTCTTTGCTGCCCTTGCCAACCTCAACGTTGAGGAGCTTAGTATCGTCCCCTACCTGAACGACCTTGAGCGGCTGCTTAACCGCACCGACATTGGCGCGATCCTCAACCAGTTCGCCAGCCGCAGCAGCATGGTTGATCCGGTCGTCTACTTCTATGAGGACTTCCTGGCGGCTTACGACCCCAAGCTGCGCAAGGCGCGGGGCGTGTTCTACACCCCGGAGCAGGTGGTCGGCTACATCGTCCGCAGCGTGGATGCAGTCTTGCAGCGTGACTTCGCCATGCCGCTCGGCCTGGCCGACAGCAGCAAGATCACGGTCGAGGTAGATACTGGGCGGCAGGAGCAGGGCGGCGACTACCAACCGATCCTTGAAGACCGCGAGTTCCATCGCCTGCTGATCCTTGACCCGGCCACCGGCAGCGGCACCTTCCTGTTGGAAACGCTTGACTACATCTACCGCACCCACTTCGCGGGCAACGCTGGGATGTGGCCCGGCTATGTGCAGGCCGATCTCCTGCCTCGGCTGTTCGGCTTTGAACTGCTGATGGCTCCCTACACTGTCGCCCACCTCAAGCTCGGCCTTTACCTCAAACAGACGGGCTACAACTTCGACAGTGGGCGGCTGGGTATCTACCTGACCAACTCGCTGGAACAAGCCCACAAGGTGCAAACCAACTTCTATACGCCCTGGTTGAGCGACGAGGTGCGGGCCGCTAACGAGGTCAAGGAGAGCCAGCCGGTGATGGTGCTACTCGGCAACCCACCCTACTCCAACTTCGGCCAGCACAACCAGAACGAGTGGATACACGACCAACTGAAGGATTACAAGCGTGGGCTGGACGAGCAGAAGATCAATCTGGATGACGACTTCATCAAGTTCATCCGCTTCGCTCAGTGGCGCATTGAGCGCACCGGCGCAGGCATGGTCGGCTTCATCACCAGCAACACCTACCTCGACGGCATCACCCACCGGCAGATGCGCCGCAGCCTGATGCAGGCGTTTGACGACATCTACATCCTCGACCTACACGGCAGCGCACGTAAGCGCGAGGTCAACCCCGTCGGCGGCGCGGACGAGAACGTGTTCGACATCCAGCAGGGCGTGTCTATCGCTATCTTCGTCAAGCGGCCACAGCCTGCTGATGGGGATAAGCCGCCCGCTCGCATCTTCCATGCTGATGCTTGGGGACTGCGCCAGCAGAAGTACGACTACCTTGCCGCCAACGACCTGACCACTACCGAATGGCAGCAACTCGCACCCACCGCGCCCGGCTTCTACTTCGTGCCGAAGGACTTTGGCCTTGATGAAAACGAGTACCTGAGCCTGCCTAGCGTGAATGCGGACATCTTCGACAAGGGCAATGCTGGCATTCAGACTAAGCAAGACAACGTTGTTTATCAGTTCTACCAGCAGGATTTGAAGGACCTAATAGACGATCTGAAAGATAGCAGCAATGTTGACTTTGCAGCCAAGTACAAGGCTTCACTAAGCGGAAACTGGACTGTAAAGGAAGCGCAAACCGATGCACTGCACAACAGTGGGGTTGTTGTTCAGGCTCTACGCCGCCCTTTCGACATTCGTTGGACGTACTACACAGGCAAGAAGGGGTTGATGGCACGACCACGCCAGCCAGAGATGGGTAATGCTCTTAAGCAAAACCTGCTGTTCCTGACTGTCCGCAACCCGCGACGTGGCAACACTGATAGCTTCTTTGTCGCGGATAAGATTGTTGACAAAGATGCAGTGTCACCACTAGACAATGCTACATTCTACCCCCTCTACCTCTACCCCACGCCACAGGAGCAGCAGTTGGGGATGACCGAGCGGCGGGCCAACCTCAAGCCGCAGTTCGTGGCGGCGGTCACCGAGCGGCTGGGGCTGAGCTTCATTGGCGACGGCAAGGGCGACCTGACGGCGACCTTCGGCCCAGAGGACATCTTCCATTATATGTACGCCATCTTCCACAGCCCAGAGTATCGCCGCCGCTACGCCGAACTGCTCAAGACCGATTACCCACGCCTGCCCCTCACCAGCGACCGCGCCCTATTCGCGCAACTCTGCGGACTGGGGGCGCGGCTGGTCAGCCTGCACCTGCTCAAGCCTACCCCCATGCCAACCAGCACCTACCCGGTCAGCCGCCCCGACAACACCAACCCAGTCACACAACCGCGCTACGGGCCGGGTGACGGCGGACGCATCCACATCAATGACACGCAGTACTTCGGCAACGTGCCGCCCGACGTGTGGGAGTTCCAAATCGGCGGCTATCAGGTTGCTAAGAAGTGGCTGAAAGACCGCAAAGGGCGCGACCTCAAGCCAGACGACCTCAAGCACTACCTACAAGTGCTGGCTGCGTTGGGCGCAACGATCAGCACGATGGTCGAGGTGGACGACGCGATCACGGCGGCTGGCGGCTGGCCGCTAGCTTGAGCTAACCCCTAAAGCAAGGTATAATAGCATAATCATAACCAAATCCCACCGAGGTCGCAGTGCTGATGATCCCACCCTTCCGCGAAGATGGCAGCCTCCCGCCGGGCATCCACGCCGCCAGCACAGACGAGTTCCGCAAACGCTTTGGTCGAGGCACACGGCGGGCTGAACTGATGGCCGGGCTGGATGGCGCAGTTCTAGCCCTACGCCGGGCCGGTTGCCGCACCATCTACGTCAATGGCAGCTTCACCACCGCCAACCCCAGGCCCAACGACTACGACGGCTGCTGGGACGAGGCCGGTATGGATTATGATCTGCTTGACCCTGTGCTGCTGGATTTCAGTGACAGCCGCGCTGCACAGAAGTTCAAGTTTCGCGGCGAACTGTTTGCCGCCCATGAACCCGCCGACGATGCAGGAACCGTCTACCTTGACTTCTTCCAGCGTGCCAGGGACAAGCAGCCTAAAGGTATTATCAAGCTAGATTTGGAGAACTGGTCATGATCAAGAACGACCGACAACGTGAGGTGACGCTTGAATGGGTCGCCCGCTTCGAGCGCAATCTGGAACTGGCCGAAGGAAACAGCGACTCGACGGTTCACCCCAAGCTGCGCCAGGCCCGCATTGACGCATACCGCAGCCAGCTTGTCACCTTCCGCCAGGAACTGGCCGAATACGACACGCTCAAGGCGAGCGGCCCGCTCCACTACAGCCCTGTAGACATCAGCGAACTGCCGCGCCTGCTGATCAAGGCCCGCATCGCCGCTGGAATCAGCGAGGCCGAGCTTGGCCGCTGCATCGGTCTGAGCGAAGCCGAGGTCTTCCGCATGGAGGACTTTGAGTACGCCGAAGCTGAGTTCTACCAGCTAGAAGAAGCCGCCACTGCCATTGGTGTGAAGCTAACCATTGAGCCAGCCCATGCCCCCACTGGTGGCTGACCTCAGCTTGTACGATCAGCAAGTAGGATTGACCGTGCAACCCACCTGTATTGTATCACAGCACCTGATTGTGGTACAAACCAGTGTGAGTAGGTGAAGAACCAACTATTCCAGACTGAAATAAATCAGAATCCTCTCATAATCCGCTCATTCCACTGCGGATGAGCGGATTCAACCTTCCTGACTGTGCTTGCTGTCAGGGTTGATGTATATGTAGCGGGTGGCACGAGCCTGACCCTCGCGACGCAGCAGACCACGCTCCATCATCTCTGTCAAATCACGGTTGGCCTGCGCGTCCTTAACACCATAGCGTTCTTTGTAGGCAGCAATGCTAATGCTCCCCTCACCAGCACGAGCGAGCATGGATAGAAAGTCAATTTGCTTGTAGTCCAGCCCGCCCCATGCTGCCGGTATTGTCGCTGGTGGTAGATAATCCTTCTGCCCCTCCCGCACAAGGGTGCTGGCCGACTCCCGCGTGTGACCGTAGAGCGTGACCTTGAACAGGTCGTCACCCATGTTGAACTCTGGTGCAGGTAGGCGCGCTTCCTCCATAGCCTGACGCATCATATCTAGACCGAAGCCAAACTTCTCGACTACCCCCAACCACATCAGCAGGTTGGCCGCTACCTGGTTGCGGCTGCGGTGCGAACCAGGGGTGTTGATACTCACCCCTGGCAGTAGCCCACCAGGGCTGATTACCTCTACCCGGTCGGCAAAGATCGTAACGTTGATCACAGCACCGCTAAGTGCGTAACTACGGTGCATCAGTGCGTTCATCACTGCCTCACGCACGGCAGACAAAGGGAACTGTGGCAGGTCAGCCCGCTTCAGCCCTACGATTGAGGTGAACAGCGCACTATTACGTTCGATGAAGCTGATCACCTGGTCAAGCTGCTGTGGCAGGGTGCCAAAGACTACACGACGGTCGAGAAAATCCACCCCTACCCGTGTTCCCCGATGGCGCACACACTGTACAATGGCATCTGGCACAACAGCCTGGGGCTGGCTGCCCAACACCAGTACACCACCAATGCTCGGTACCAGTTCACCGTTCACTTCAAGCAGCACAGTCTCGGTAGTCAGGAAGGAGAGCGCACTGGCTGAAGGGTAAGGTTGCAGATTGAGCTGCTGGCCGCGACTTAGGGCAACAAGGTTACGATGGTAAATCAGGTTATTGATGGCCCGCACATCAAGGTCGACCACACGTAGGCCGCTGGCGGCTTGCTGGTCAAAGTTGTTCTGGCTGCGGCGGTTGAGCATCATCACCAGATCGTCATGGGGGATGGCAACGTTACCTGCACCACGCCGCCAGCGAAAGATCGAGTTGTAGGAGTAAACCGCGTCGTTGCGGGCTGGCACTTCAGCTACCAACACAATCCTACCCCCTACATCAACCGTGTAGATGTCTACAAAGCGATCTAGCGAAGGGGTGCAGAACTTGGTGGCAGCACGCAGCTTATTCTCTACAGCATACAACTCGCGCACACCAACGACATTGCACTCGTCGTCCACTCCAATCAGTAGTGTGCCACCATCGGAGTTGGCGAAGGAAGCCAACAGTTCGCCCAGACCTTGCTGGTTCTCACCATCTACCTTAAACTCAACCGTGTGCGACTCGCCGCCAGCGGCCAGCCGCCGCACATCATCTGCCGTCACTCTGCTCACTATTCTGCCCCACCTTGCCCGTTGATGTGAGTGCCAAAAGTCTGCGCCGCTGCCTGGTTCAGCCGGGTGACTGCGCGCTGGAAGGCCGCCACCTGCACGCTGGTCGCTACAAGACCAAAAGTCAGTTCGTTCACTACCGAGTCGATCAGGGTGGTAAGCTGCGCCAGGCCAGGCCGATGGTCGTCACCTTGAGCATAGCTAGCAGCCATGTTCTGAGGCTGAAAGTAGCTACTGCCAGCACTTGGCAGCTGGCTTATTTCAGGCTGAAATAGTTGGTCGTTGCCAACGATTGGTTGGTGGTTTATTTCAGGCTGAAATAGTTGGTCATTGCCAGCGGTTGGTTGGTGGTTTATTTCAGGCTGAAATAGTTGGTCATTGCCAGCGGCTGGTTGGTGGTTTATTTCAGGCTGAAATAGTTGATGTTCACTCTGCACCTTGCTTGGTCTACCACGTCGCTCCCCGGCCTGCTTGTTCTGCTGAACAGCTTTGGCGTAAAGGGCATCCACGCTAGTGCGCCCTGCCCACAGCTCAGAGTCAGCACCAGCTTGATTGCTGATGTAAGCAGCTACGGTCAGGTCGCGGCTAATACTCTCCTTGCTACGGCGGTTGTGCAGCCGCTCGGCCAACTCATAAGGGCCAAGGCCGTCGCGTTGGGCGATCTCGTATTCGGCCATGATCCTCTCATAGGGACTAAGGTCTTCGCGTTGTAGGTTCTCCTCAAGACGGTCATATGGCAGCCGCTCATCACTATCGGGCTGCGGATGCACCATGCAGGGGATTTCCTGCCAGCCCAGCACGTCGCGCATCGCCCGTAGGCGGCGTTCGCCAGCATCCAGCCGGTAGCGACCTTCGCCTAGCTTCGTCACGGCTGGTGGATGGAGCAGACGCACGGCGACGCTGGCGGCCAAGTCCTCCAGCGCAGCCTGGTCGAAGAACTTACGTGGCTGGCTGGGGTCGGCCTCTATTTGACCAGCAGGAATGCGTGCGAAGTAGTCGCGCCCAGCATCATAATTGTCTAGGCCCGCTATGTCGAAGTTGCGCGGGCTAAGCACGGTGGCAGGTGTGGCACTGAGAGCCGAGCCAGCCAACATCTGCTCCATGCGCCGTTCGGCTGCTGTCTTCTTAGCCATGCCCCATGCTCCTGTTCTGGCGCAACCCGATACGGGTCAGCAACTCGTCCATGACAGCACGGTAGTCATCCTGCACCCGCCGTGCCTCCACCGACTGCGAGTAGGCAAAGACTGTCTGCCGCTTACGCTGGCTATTGCGGTAGGCTGCCTTGCGCGCCCACAGCTTGCCCGTAAACAGCTTACCCGCTATTTCTGGATAGTTGGAAGCCGACACCATGCTGATGTAGGCCAACGTCTCATCAGCGGGCGCACTGCCATCGTACTTGGTTGCCAGCAGCCCAGCAATGCCAAGGCCAGGGTTGAGCTTACTCTCTGGGTCACGCACGTAGCGGATCAGGTTGAGCAGGTAGGCCAAACCTTGTAGGCTCAACATCTCAGTCTCAAACGGTATCAGCACGTAGTCGGCGGCGTTGAGCAGCATCCGAGTATATAGGTCGAGCGTAGGCGGGCAGTCAAGCAACGTAACCTTGAAGGTCTGACGAATGTCCTTGAAGCCACGTGCCAGCAGGTGTTCGGCATTGGCAGCACGTGGTAGCACCATATCGAGCGAACTCATGGCAATGTGTGCGGGAGCAAGCCACATTCTGGTACCTCGTGCTTCCTCACCGTAGGGAAAGAGGATATCGTGTACTAGTTTTGGCTGCGGCTTGCGACGGGCCAGGTCATCGTAGACCTGAAACATCGTGTCCCCCTCGTCCACCTGTCCGCCGTAGCCCAATAGGAAAGTGGAAGCTGCCTGTGCGTCGCCGTCCACAACCAACACGCTGTCATTGCCTAGCCGCTCGGTCAAAGCAGCAGCCAGGTTGACAGTGGTGGTACTCTTGCCTACTCCGCCCTTCTCATTAGCGACGGCGACGATCACACCAGGTTGAGTAGCTTGCTCCAGCGTGGCTGTCTCTTGCTCATAGGTGATCAAGGTATTACTCCTTCGCGTGCTAATTGCTACTTGCCAGTTTGCCTGTTCGCATCACGTTCGCGCTCACCCTTAATTTGGGTTAGTCGTTCTATCGCCAGCTTCCACATTAGCGTCATCGCCTGCGACCTGGTAGGACGTAGTCCAATTCGCAGCTTGTACTCCTCAGCTATGAGGCCGTCAAGAGCGGCCACCACTTCACCGTCTACGCTGACGGTCGTTCGTCGGCTAGTTTCTTCCTGTATCTCGTCGGGCATATTTTCACCTTCTGTTAAGGATGCTGTTATTATACAGCAGTCTGATTAGAATAGCAAGCACCTGTTTATGACCATGCAAATATCATGCGTTTGTGACTGTTTTATGCAGATGTATGCAACGGTTAAGCTAGTGACCGGTGAGCTACCACAACCCTAATGTAGTGGTAGGGGGAAGCAGGTACGCCGAGACACAACAGGTTACAACACTACACCTTTGGCTGGAGCAAAGTCTACGCGGAGGGGCAGCTTCACTTCAGGCTGCGAATGTCTTAAGCTCCAAAGCTATTGCATTGTAATGGACAGGCATGCTATAATAGACTAAGCAGCGATAAGCTAGCACGGCTTGGCGACCGCCACTACCCGAATGGGGGCCGAATAAGGACAAGGAGACTCGCTGAGGGCGACCGCCCCTACACATTAGTGCCAGCATCGTAGGTATCACTCCTATGGGGCTGGCTTTCCATTTGCATTTGGCTAACCTTTTGCACATCGGCGAACATTTGTGCATAAAGGTATTGACTGGCTGCGACTAGATAGGCTATAATGGTGATATCCAGCAGCCACAAAAAAGCACCCTGTCTAAGAGTGCCACTGGTGATATAGAAGGAGAAGCAACTGCCAAGTCACTTATTTAACCGCCCGCCCCGACGCGGCTAACCGTCGGCCCAGGAATCGCAAAACCCACTGCCAATGCCGCCAAGCTAATCAGTGGGTTCTACTCCCGAACACACGCTACTCCCTTGCGGGTCTGCGCTGCTCTGTTATTTTGCACTCATCTGATTGCATTATAGCATAGCCATGCGCGTTTAGCAAGGGTCTAGGGCGACTTTGCCACATTATACGGCACATTGCTGTATTCTGCTGCCGGCTGCCCATCAGAGAGGGCTATTTTCTGATGAACACCTTGCATCCCGTCAATCTCAGCGGTTGGCACTTCCTGCGCCTAGCCGAGCAAGCCAGCGGCCAGCCCGCCAAGAAAAAGCAAGGAGGCAAGTACCAACTACCTTGCCCCCTGCGCGACCACAGCAAGCCTGGCGGCTTCGTCGTCTTCCCCAATACGGGAGTGGGCTACTGCGTCAAGTGCGGCCAGAAGGCCTCGCAGCTCGCCATGTTCGCGGGCTGGCTGCACCAGAGCGAGAGTAGCACCCGCGAGTGGCTGCGCCGCCAGCGCGACCCCGCCGCTGCTCCCGCCATACCCCTGCGCCAGCCGCTAGTCCCGCCAGCCAGCAGCCTGCCAGCTGTTAGCCAGCACTCAGCAGCTAGCAGCCAGGCTATCCACCAGGTCTACACTCGCCTGCTCGAACTGCTACCCCTCAGCGCAGAGCATAGTGCGTTTGAGCAGAAGCGCGGGCAGACTGCTACGCAGATGGCAGCTCTGGGCTACGGCACGCTGCCAGATGGCTACCGGCGTAGTGACCGCCGCACCTTCGTTGCCGCGCAGTTGGCGCAGGAGTTTGGCGCAGCAGTGCTGGCTCAAGTGCCGGGCTTCTACACTGACCAGCGCGGTGGCTACTGGACGTTGCAGGGTAAGGCTGGGCGACTAATCCCCATGCGGGATGCTCAAGGTCTCATCCGCCGCCTGATGCTCAACCCTGATAAGGTCAAGCCTAATGAGGGTAAGTACCGCTACCTCGCCACCCCCGACCAACCAGTGCAGGGCTGCCCCCACGTCGCCGTTCCCAACAACCTCACCAGCGACCGCATCTACCTCACCGAAGGGCCGCGCAAGGCCGACATTGCGGCGGCGCGGCTAGGGGCGACCGTCGTCGGCTGCATGGGGGTGTCTGGGCGCAGCCATGCCTACACTGAACTCCTTGCCTATTGCGGCAACCAGCGGCCTACCGTCGTCCTCGCCTTCGACCGTGATGCTGCTGGTAAGGGTGCGGCGAAGTTGGCCGCCGCCGAACTCTCCGGCCTCGGCTTCGCAGTGCTGCAAGCAAGTTGGCCCGATGACTACAAGGGGCTGGATGATGCGCTGCTGGCCGGTGCAGAGTTGAGCCACAAGCTGGTGGGTGGGCGCGGGCTGGCCCGGCTCGACCCCGAACTACTCGCCGCGATTGAGGCTGCCACCCCACAGCCGGAGTACGTATCTATAGAAGCTGCCCGTGACTTCAACCACGTGGTCGTCAGCGAGATGCTGGCTGGCTTGCGGCAGGGCGATGCTGGTGGCCGCGTGGTAGTGCTGACTTCCACCACCGGCACTGGCAAGAGCGCAGCGGCTAAACGTGCGCTGGCTGAGTTGGAAGCTGCTGGTTGGCCGAGCCGCAACCGCACGCGGCGCAAGGAAGGTGGCGGCGTGGTGACGGAGCAGCAACCTGCCCGCGTCGCAGTTATGGTTGACCAGCGGCAACAGGTCAATCAATGGTGGGAAGAACTGGCCGCGCTGGGGCTGGATGTTGCGCCGTTGATTGGCCGGGTGCAGTCGCCTGCGCCGCCAGCGTATGTCTACGCCGAGTGCAACCGCGCCAACCGCATCGCAGAACTGGCTGCCCGCCACCAAGCCACTGACCAGCTTTGCGGCCCGCACGCCACCGACCACGAGTGTCAGGCGCAAGCTATGCACGCGGCGGCTCTGGGGTCTGGCGACCTGCTAGCGGCAAAGATCGTCGTCGCTACCAAAGCCAGCCTGCTCAACGAAGGGCCGCGTCTGGCCGAGTTCGACCTGATTATCGTGGATGAGACGGTTGATCAGCATCTCTACAGCGTGCAGCCGATTGTTGAAGCTGACCTGGTGGCATGGTGGAGTGGCATGGAGCAGCACCGCGACCTATATCCCGACCACTGCCCACAACGCCAGTTGTGGAACACCCTCTACCTCGCCGCCTTCGCCTACCCAACTAATGAACGCCAGCCGCTCCTCGCCGCATTGCTAGTTGTGCGCCCCGACGTGGCCGACCTGCTAGCCGTGTGCGCGGCGGAAGAAGCGGAGCAGCACCGGCACGGCCTGCCATTTGAGCAGCGACATAGCGCACTTACGGCAGACGGCCACACCGAGGTCATCCCGCTGGTCTACTGGCGCGAACTAGTCGGTGAGTTGCAGCGGCTGGCGACTGACCCCTCAACCCCCAACACCTTGTGGCTGGATACTGCGGCGATTAGCTGCTACCGCGTCAACCAGAGCGTGATTAACCTGCTGACTGCGACGGAACACAGCCACCGGCTGAACGCGATCATCCTTGACGCTACGCCGTCACCGCTGCTGGCCGCGCTGCTGCCCCATGCCGAGCGGCGGCACGCTGGAGTCAAGCAACACCTGCAAATCACGCAGATAACCGACAGCCTGCTGACTAGCCGCCACCTGAGCGCGAGGGGTGGGGGGGAGGCGAAGCGGCTGGCGCAAGCGATCAACGCGCTGGCGGGCGAGTGTGCGACGACGGCGGTGCTGGGACACAAGGGGTTGCTGCAAGCGGGCGGCGCGGTCGAGGTCGAGCTTGGCGACCTACGCTGGGCGATGGATGTGGGCTGGTTTGGCCGCGACGAGACAGCGCACAACCGCTGGACAGCAGTGCGGCGGCTGGTGATCGCCGGACACCACCAGCTACCACCGACTGAAGTGCAGGCACGAGCAGCGATGTTGTGCCGCTATGCAGGTAGTGGAAAGTGGAAAGTGGAAAGTGGAGAGAAGATTGAAGTAAAGGAGCAGCAAGCTGAAGCAGAACTGCGGGTGCTGCGGCCCTACAACTATGGTGATGCTGACGGCATTGGCTACGGCTACTGGATGCGGACGTACCACAACCCGCTTGAGCAAGCAATTGCTTTGCACAGTGAGCAGGCAACGATCATGCAGGCGGTAGGGCGGGTGCGCGGCGCACTGGCCGAGCCGGGTCAGCCGGTCGAGGTCTATCTGCTGACCGCCACGCCGGTAGCCGACCTTCAGGTTGACCGGCTGTGTAGTCTGGACGACATCATTGCCGAGGGCGGGCAGGCCACCGCGCCGACTACTCGGCCAGCCAACTCCGCGCTGGCGGCCCTCAACCAGCAGCGACATGACGAGGCGTGGACGAAGCTAGATGCAGCGTGGGCCGACGGCAACCACCAGCCGGGCAAGCTGGCCGCCGCCACCGGCTGCCACCCAGCAACGATAGCCAGTTACATAGCGCAGCAAAGCAGCAATGGTGGGGGGATCACACTGGATGCAGAGATAGTTATTAGCAGCCTGTGTGCAGCACCCAACATAGCACCAAGAACGGAGAGCGTGCTAGTCGCTAGCTGGCGGCCCATGGGTGGCAGCCAGCCAACCGAAGGCTACATAGCGCGTGAATAGGGGTAGCTAGCAAGGCAGTACTAGCAGCCAACCATGTACTTTGCCGTCCGAGATCACGGTCTGGGTCGCGCAAGGCTGGGCTGTAGGTTGACGCTGGGGCGGCGCGACTGCTACAATGGTGGTAGACAGATAGCCCGCTGCCAAGCGGTAGCCAGTAGATGGGAGCGCAGAGCATGAGCAAGCAAGTAGGGTCGCTGCTAATGGTGGTGATCATCTTCAGCCTGTTGGTCGGCGGTCAGCCAGCCGCCAGTCAGCCAGTAGCGGCCAGCCAACCAGTAGCTAGCCAGCCGCAGCCAGTGGTAGCGGTGGTCAGCCGCAGTGCAGCTGAGCGCAAGCTAGACCCCGAACTGCTGGCCCAGCTTGCCAGCAAACCAACGCGCCTGGAGTACCTGGTCTTCCTCAGCACCGAGGTGAACACTGGCAACGACATCAGCCCGCTACGTTGGGCGGCCAAGGGAGAGTACGTCTACCGCACCCTGGTAGTGGCGGCGGAGCGCAGCCAGGCCAGCCTCAAGCAGCAGCTTAGCACACATCGAACCGCGCAGTAGAGGCGGGACAGACATGTACAACAACAGCCAGCTACTCCACCGGCACTATCACGACAGCAAGACAGCGAACGACGGTAGTTTGCAGCGTAGTGGTACTAGTGACAAGAGCCAGCCTAACGAGGGACCGGATGAGGGAAAACGTTCACGTCCGGTTTTGCAGCCAAGCGGGGCGGTCGACCGCCTCGCTTAGGGTAACGGATCGTCGCAATCTGGGGGCAACCACAATCTTGTTCTCTTTGCGCTCAACTGGCACCTGGGCCAGCACTACCCCGTTGGCGGGCAAGTAGACAGCAAGCAGGTGTACGCCTCGGCTGCGTTCGGCAAGGGTCACATAGTGCATCAGCTTGCCATTGATGGCAAGTAGCTGTTCATCTCGCGCCAATGGCTGTCCAGCCTGACTAGCGGTGGTGAAGTAGTGACTGAAGACTTGCTCAAGATCAGCGGCGGCTACAGCCTCATGCAGCAGGTGCAGCCAAGTAGTACAAGCTGGCATCTGCGCCCAGGGCAACCAGTCGGTCAGCCAGTCAGGTCAGCGGCCCACTCAGCAACGGCAGCTATGGTATCCTGATGGCGAAGTTTAGTCAACAAGAAGATGACAAGGGCTGGGGCAAGTTGATAACGACGACCTTGCAGGCCACGCTGATCAGCGACGGTTTGGAACTGGGCAAGTAGGGTTGTGAGGTCGAGAGCAAGCGGGGCAGTAGGCAGAGGGGGAAGCAAGGGGTTATATCATAACCCATGTGAGAACCTCTCTATCGGAGTTGATGATGTGCTGACACCATCACACAAGAAAAGTCCTTAGTTTGCTTGTTTTCTCGCACAAACCTTATAGCTTACCACTTAGCTATTGACACATACTAGCTCCTGTGCTATAATGCTGTTATCAGCAGAAGCTGGTCGGGAACCTAGAAGTTACAAGCTGCTCCCTTAGCCGTAAGTTGCTATTCTTAGTGGGAATTGCTCTGCATTCTGTACATACCTTACACTGCGAGTAGTTCATCGGATTGGTGTATGTGCGAAAGAGTCTGGGTTGTGTGTACGTGGTAACGAGATGTTTGCTGGTCAAGTGATTGGCGTGCAGCGATGTGGTGGCTTCAGTAGAAAGTTTCTCAGAGAAGGGTGGTCTAGAGATGCACAAGGCGCGTCGTCAACTTACAGGTATTCTTCTGATCGCTGTACTAGTTAGTCTTGCCTCTACGTCCGTATCGGCTGCAGCAAGCCACAGCCATATCCTGTATGGAACAGCTACTTCGCCCGGTGGGAAGGCAGTGCAGGACAGCTCCCCACAGAACCTTGCTACTGCCACCATTTCAGTGGATCGGGAAGAGGTCGCAGCGAACAGCACGGCCACGATCTACCTAAACTGGAACATCTGGGGTGCTGCTCGCATCGACGAACACGTCTATAGTGGTACCGACTACTCTGCTTCGGGTACTATCATCCAAGTCAACAGCCCGATGCTCTCAAACCAACCAGCCTCGGCGTACAACTTTACCCGCAGCGTAAGCGTCACTAGTGCAGATCCAGTACGCACCTATGTCTACCGCATCTTCGATCAGGGAAGCAACAACATTGCTCAGGCCCACATAGTGGTGCGCTACACTACGAAGCCGGTAGATAATGAGTACGTCTCTGCTTACTCCAACTTCCTTGCCTATGACGCACCAGGCGGACCGGGATGGTGCCTGGATGACGCAGCGTGGCTAACTAACACACAACAAGGTCGGGCTGCTACTGCTGCCGAGTTTAACAACGTATACAACGCGTTGAAGGCCAGTACCCCTAACAATGCCAAGTCCCCAGCGGTTGCAGTCGCAGTGATTGCCTTTCGCTACCGGAACGACGAGTCCGACCCTAACGGGGTACGCAACTTCAGTTGCATCGGCAAGAAGATAAAGCACGTGCTTGATACTGCTGAGTACACTGGTATCCCGGTAGAGCTGCACATTAGCTTCATTAACCACTTCGTTGAAGAGAGACCTGACCTCTGGAACTTTTGGTATGATGGGACAGGCAATCCCAACTGGTTGAGTACGTACCAGACCAATTCTGGTGATAATGACTACCTTACTTATGTAGCTGGCAAGCGTAATCCTCAGAACTATATCAACGTTGAGTGGACCGGTACTGGCACCAGCAGCGATGCGAGTAGCAAAGCGATGAAGGATCGCTACCTGGGCTGGGCTGAGAACGGCTTTGGTACCGGTTATGGTGCTCCCACACTCAACATAGCGAGTGCCACTATACAGCAAGCGGTGTGGGACATTATTACCAACCAGGTTAAGCCTGCGCTGACCAACAGACTTGCGGTCTGGCACCAGCAAGACAGGGATTGGCTCCTTGCGGGCTTGACCGGCGGAGTTGAGGACGGCTTTGTGAGCCAGATGTGCGGCTCGGCTGGTCAAGCACTATGCCTCTACTCTGGCACCAATCCCCCCCCTGCTGGTCGTGTTTATCTACCAGGCTTCGACAAGGTGCGGACTTATGGTAACATGGCTTGGATGAGCCTTGGTTGTCCCGCTGGCACTGCCCCCTGCAGCAACCCCGTTGGGGACAAGATCAATACCCTCCGAAACATGCTCTACGCGTATGAGAAGAGCCTCTACCAGCGGCTCAACTTCGAAGTGGGTATCCCCCGGGAGAAACTCTACACCCACAGCAACTGCGTTGAGAACGATCAATATACAGGTGCGACCAGCGACTTCACCACCGCCGCCTTTAATGAGTTTGCCCAGTTCGGAGCTAGCTTCTATCGTACTTCCGGTGTGTTTGTCTGTCCTAGCCTAAGCAGTTACCTCAACACCAATAATCATGATAGCTGGATGATTGCAGAGGCTGGAGCAGATGATGTGCAGAACGAAATGCTGCCCATCCTACAGAACACTAGCTACAACCTGCCTAACAACCGGCTCTCCGTCATTGCTGGATACGAGGGCTTGATTGGAGCCGCCCAGTCGGCTGTTCGAAGCTACATGGGTAGCACCACACGCATCTTGCAAGGTAAATACTACGGTGGAGCGATCAGCGTAGTACCACTAGCGGTGCCAGGCTTTGATGACCAGACGACTAGTGCACCTAACTCACCGTTGACGGTGAACCTCAACTGGTGGGTGAGCAGCAATACGCCCGCTAACGGAGGCGGCGTGTACGCCTTGGTCAAGGTTTGGGCCGACTACTACTCGGACGGCACGCTTGATCAGGAGTACAACTTCGCTACCACGACCCAAACCTCGCAGCAGAGTCTAAGCCTCAATGTTGGTATGTCCACCTACGAGTGCAGCCGAACCTACTGGTTTGAGCTACTCGGTGGTTTTAACTACTCATACCGCATTGCTCGCCAAAAGTTCGTAGTCTACAACTCAAACTGCACGCCCTACAACAGCAGTGTGGCATTGCTACCTGCAAAGATTCAAGCAGAAGACTTCGACAACGGTGGGGAAGGGCTAAGCTACCACGACACGGATGCCACCAATAATGGTGGTGCCTACCGAACCAACGTCGGTGTTGACCTATACAGTTGCAGCGGGTGCGGCAACAACACAACGGTTGGAGTGACATATGCAGGAGAATGGCTGGCGTATCAAGTGCGCTCTTCACAACCAGCTACCTACAGCGTAGCTTTCGCCACCTCATCAGCAGGTGGTGGTGGCATCTTCCATTTGGAGGACGAACATGGCATCAACCTCACAGGTTCCATGACTGTGCCGAACACAGGTGACTGGAACCACTACCTAGGTGTAACAAGCAGTAGCAGTTTCCGTCTAGGCAGTGGTCTACACCGGCTGAAGCTGGTAATGGATAGTAACGGAGCGACTGGTTTCGTAGGTAACTTCGATTCCTTTAGTGTTACTCTCGATCCTAATCAATAACGTATCATGGCCCAACTTGGGCCATGCTTCCACCCAGGTATGGCATCATGCTGGTATTCGCCTAACTAGTGGTTAGTTGTTGAATGTGGTAGAGTACATCTGGAGCATCTTTAAGCAAAGAGTGTTGGATGGGCAGCACTTACAAAGAGCCAGCCCTGATTACACTAATCTTGGAGGCGGTAGCAGCTCACTAGAAACGACAGCCGAATTTGCTCCAGTGGAGTGGGCGGCAAGTAGCGCAACAAGCGACCAGTGCTATAGCAAAAAGATGGATATGAAGCGCAAGTTTAACGTAACCAACCTGTTTGTGGCAGTAGCTACCCTAATGCTGCTTTGCGTACAAATCACACCTACCCCTGTTCAGGCTTCCGTCATCTGCGACGCAAACAACACCTATACATTCACGTACAATCCTGCGGTTATAGATTGGTACTATCTGCTTCAGTCTGCTGTGGATAACTGGCCTTGTGTGGTGATGCCAGCTGGGGTTTACACGGTTGGCAGTCCCGTGAACATTCCTTCGAACAGACAACTGAGAGGTAGTAGCGCAACTGAGACCATCATAAAGGCTGCTGACGGATTCAATCAGGCCAACACGGGTGTTCTAACCACAAAGTTGGTCGTTGACTCACAAGGTAATGATACTAGTGCTAACGTCAACATCAGCAATCTTACAGTTGATGGTAACAATCATGCTAGTTCTGGCTGCTGCAATGGACCCAGTTACGGCGTTATACTAAGTGGTAGCAGCCACACCTTGGATGCAGTAACTATCACAGGAGCTAGGTGCGTTGGCTTGTCTGTCCTCGGTAGGGATGTACGTGTGCAGAACAGCACGATATCGCACAACGGTGTACCAGCTACTTTGGGCGGGCAAGCACCTTGGTGTGGTGCGCCTCAGTTTGATGGTAAGTATCAACGAGCAGGTATCTATATGCAATACGACCGTCAGCATGGGGGGCCGAGCCGGAACCTTAATCCTGTGATCGTGAACACCCGGGTAGAGTACAACACTGGCCCTGGTATGGACATCAATGCTGTTTGGGGTGGGTGGGTTGTAGGGAGTTCGATTAGCGGCAACGAAGGATACGCCGAAATCTCGCTTGGTGGGGCTAATAGCTGGCATATCAGTGATCGAGATCCTAGTGGTACCTACAGAGGTAGGAATGAGATTCATGCCAGTAGCTGGAATGTTGATACGGGAGTGATAGACGGGAATGATCAAACTCACTACCAGTGCTTGAAAGGACCTGGAGGCATCAAGCATGCAGGCGTGCTGATCTGTAACTACTTCGACTTTGTATCTGCTGCTGGTGATGGTGGTCGTTACAATATCATTGAGAACAGCAACATTTCAGCCTTTTACGCTGTAATTGCCAGCGGCTCAACTAATGGATGCTGTACCTACGTAGCAATCCAGAACACCATCGCTGGGAACAATGTCATTGGATCTAGTGGATACGGCCTGGTTGAGCGTAAGCCATTGCCAAATTGGAGTAGCTCCCAAAATACTTGGGCTGGTAACTATGCCTACTACAACGGCACCTCAACCCCAGTTGCAGCACAGCTCTTCTACTAGGGTGTCATTACCATAGAACGAGGGGAAAGATGGGAACAACTAGTTACCGACTTCTTCCAAGCTCAACGACTACGTTACTGGGCTAGTTGCCTCCCCCTTACCAACCCGTGCTGGCCTTTGAGGGTAAGACCTTGCGCGGCCCTATCTCCTCTGGACAAGCGTAAGGTGAACACCTGCTGGCTGTCTATGACCCTGCACTAGGCATGGTGCTGAAGCAGTGCACGGTGGGTGAGAAACCAACAAAATCCGGCTTGCTCGCGAGTTGTTGGCTGCGCCTGGTTTGCAGTATACCATCATCACTGATGCTATGCATGCCCAACCCGCTTTGTGCAAACAATTAGTGGCACAAGGCGGTGACCACCTGCTGACGATAAAGAATAACCAGTTGATCTTGCTGGAAGGAATTAGCTAACTGTTTGCTCAGGAGCAAGTAGTTCAGCCAGGGATAGACTTTATGGTTGGTGAACAGCACAACAAGGGGCATGACCGGGTGGAGAGCAGACGGCTGACCAGCAGCGCAATGTTAACGAGTTACACGCAGTGACTGGTACTAGCCTAAGTGTTCAAGGTGGCTGAGACTGACCTAAATGTTCAAGATCGAGCGGGTCTGCAAGCGACTGGATGGTATTCTGTTGCGGTAGGAGGTAGGCTATGGGGTGACCAGTTCGCGGGCAGAGTAGGCTAGTGCTGCGTGCTTGAAATGGTAGGGATGGTAAGCAATTGTAACCTGGCCGCCGCCCGATGGGAGTACGCAGCGCGACCGTACAAGGTTCTACAACTGCTTACCCTTACCTCATGAGCTTGTTTCTCTCCTTCACTATGTTTGCACCTTGACAGTCGAACAGATAATCAGCAAGCGGTATGTCACCACTCCGACATATAGATGTTATCCTAGTCTGAGGCTGGAGGTGCGCCATGCCTAAGCCTATTATGTGCCTTGCCGACACCCTGCACCAGTACGCTCAGGTCTATACGCGCTGGTTCTTTCCGTACACCAGCCTCCACTTCGTAATCGTGTTGCGGGCTCTAGTCGAGGCGCAAGGTCACCGTAGCCTCTCCACCCTGCACCACAGATTGCGGTAGGCAAGCCCAGCTTAGAGGCACTTCCCCTCCTCTCTATGGGTCCCACTGGCCGTCAGCCCAAGTTGCTGCTCTTTGGCTCACCCATCACCGTACCAAGCTGCTTCCGCTGGTACTTCAGGCTCATCTGCAAACTGCCACAGTCTCAACCGAAGCGCAGGGGGTCGTCTTTGCAAGACCGTTTGCTCATCTGCTACGACTCGGTGCATCACAAGCCATGTGGTAAGCAGATAGGCAGAATGAGTCAGCACTATAGCGGTACGGTGAGGAAAATTGGCTAGTACAGCAGACACAGCTTGCCTTTTAGCCTGGGTTCCGGCTAGATATCGCGTTGACGGCGGTTCCAGCCCCACACGAACAGCTTCACCGCTTGGCTCAGACCATCCAGGCTTGACGTAACACTTTGTCTTATGATGCAGCCGTGCCAGGTAGTGCCGTAGTTCGCTGTTGCGTCTTTCTAATGTATGCGTGTCCCGCTTGCCGACACTGACTTCGTGCAACCCCGGCCACTTGAGCGCGGCATATGCTATCCGGTCATCCGAGTAGTAGCGGTCGGCTCCTGGCAGCCCATCGATCACTGCTTGCAAGATTGCAGCATCAATGTTCCATAGCACCGCTTGCCCGACAATCAAACCCATGTAGTGTTTGACTGCCATAAAGAGGGAGACCCTGCTCTTCTTTCCAATGAAGCTATAAAGTTCATCTACGAGGGTCATGATCTGGCAGGTACCGCCGCGTCCGCTTAACCAGTGCTGGGGTCAAAGGCATCAACTGGTTCAGCCAGACGGTCAGCGAGCGGTTGCCCCAATTAGCGACGGTTTGACGTGATGCAGATGGTTGTGCAAGCGAGCTACGGAAGGCTGACCTCACCCTTCCAAGTCAGGTATTACACCGATAGCATTGGCTGCCACTATGATTGAGACCACGCTTGTAAACAGCAGTATTGATTTGGCAGATGGGGCAGATTGGTTTGGTACCTGAGCTTTGTTGGGACTGGCTAATAGAAGGTAGTATGTGATACAATGTTGGTATGAAACGACGCAAAGAACGTGAAACTTGCCCTGATTGTCAGGCTAACGAGCGCACTTACTGTGCAGGCCACAACGACAGCGGTTCGCAACGCTGGTACTGCCCCGATTGCGACCGTAACTTCACCCCGCTGCCCAACGACATGGGCCACCCGCCAGAGGTACGCCGCCTAGCCCTGAACATGGTCGGTGAGGGGCTCGGCTACCGCGCTAGGGCACGCACACTGGGCATCACTCACCAGACGGTTGCCAACTGGCACAAGGCTGACCAACAGCGGCTACCGGAGCAGCTTAACGACCAAACACCAACGGAGGTCATTGAGGTAGACGAACTGCACAGCTACGCAGCTAAAAAGAAGAACCATGCTACGTTGTAGTGGCGGTGAGCCGCGTCAGCCGCTTGATTGGTGGCTGTGAAGTAGTTGAACACCGCGATAAGCCGACGATGCAGTTGTTTGTGGCGGGGCTGCCCACCGCCCAAGTGTACTACAGTGATGGGCTACCGATCTACCGCAGCCTAGTGTGGCCGGGCAGCGGGCGGCATGAAGTAAGCGACGGCAAGCGCAACACGTACACGGTGGAAGGGATGAATGCACAGTTCCGGCAGTACGTTAGCTTCTTGCGGCGCAAGACACAGGGCTATAGCAAGTGTATCGAACGCCTACGGGAGGCAGTCGCGTGGTTTGTGTACTACTGGAACCGGCGGCAACGACTGTATCTACAAAACCGGGCATTGCGAGGGCGGCTGGGTTTGCGTGCTTGCTAGTCCAACACCACCTCTTATTAGCCAGTCCCGCTTTGTGCAAACGTGAGCAGATGTTCCATATCTGGTAAACTGGGTTACCTCTAACTCAGCCCTGAAAGGAACACCCATCAATGAATCATACCACAACCAACCTGCTTACACTCGATCAACCCGATACCACTGTCGCTTTGTCCTTGCTCGTTAACGTCTTTGAATGTGCCAACCAGGAGGGTTTCTGACAACCCTTTGCTCAGTTGGTTAGCCCCAAGATGAAAACCAAGTTTTATACTGTGCTCAACAAGCTGCAAACCATTGTCGCCTCGATCATTGCTAATTGCCAGTTAAACAAAGAGATCAACAGCAAGCTGGTACCCGCCACTCTTGCGCCCAACTTGTTCGGCATGAGCCGCTTTCCTGACTAGAGCCATATCAACCGCTTGCGCCACTGCCTGAACGAAACCAACCTTGGCGAACTAGCCCTGGTGCATGGAGAACACCTGGCTCGCTACCAGCGGTCCACCCCTTTGCCCCAGAATAACGGCTACCTGGTAGTAGACATGGACCAAACTGGCCTGGTCGCTAACAGTAAGAGCTATCGACTGGCCTGCAAGGGCTACTTCGCTAAGCGTACAGGGCTGCGCGGCTACCAGATGGCCTCGGCTTACTTGGGCAGCAGCGAAGTGACGCTATCGATGCACCTTGCTCCTGGCAACACCCATTGTAGTAGCTAACTGCAAGCTCTGGTCAGCCAACGGTGGCCCGTTGCCCCACCAGTGGGCAGATAGTTTATCGGCTGGATGCAGGCTATGGCTACAAGAGCCAACTCAACTGGCTGCAAGCAGAAGGTTACACCTACCTGTGCAAAGCAGCCGGGTGGCGGCACGACAAGTGGGCGGCATGGGTGAGTAACTGGCAAGCGGTGGCGGAAGAGCCACGGGAGTGCAAGTAGGTGAGGTTGCCGTTGGACCACAGCCACGCCATCGTCTGTCAACTTGAGCGCGAGAAGCAGACCAGTTACAATGTGCTGCTGACCAACCTGCCAACCACCCACACGTCATTGCTGTCGACTGCGGACACTCCGTTGAGGTCTCCCAAGCCCATTACGTTGGTGATGAAAAGCCCACTGCTAACCATTCCAGTGCAAGATCACGGGCGAGTCCGCAGTAAAGCCGTTGTATCTGGCACCTACCGCCCACACGTCGTTGGTGGTGAGTACAACCACGCCTTCAAACTAACTGTTGGTAGTATAATCGGGATATCAATAGTTGCTAATCTTTCAGTCTGCTAGTGCCGGAGCTTGCTCGCTGCTTCGTTGGTAGTGATAATCGGGATATCAATAATTGCTAATCAGTGTCATTCTAATGCCTCACTATCGAGTTGATGTTAAAACCCACTACCCCAACATCATTAGTGTTGACTGCGGCAACCACATGCAACTCGGGATAAGCATAAGGGTTGTATGAGCTGGCAGCATATGGATACGAGGCTAGCGGAGACCCCGTTGCGCTGGCTATTGCTGTCGCCTTTGCTTGTGGAGACCCGGCTTTTGCTGGCTGGCTGCTCATCGTCTGACCCAGCAAGGCCACCATCAAGATGGCTAGCATCCCGGCAGCCTTCAGATTGTGCTTCTGCATTACCTTAAGCCTCCTCTAAATAGTGTTAGAACTTAGCGTAAGCCAGCCACAATGGTATGGCAGCCATCCGCTAATGGTTAGCTACTACACTATACATCTTCGCGTGTTGCTTTGTTAACGTGATGCTGTTTATACTTCTAGATGCGGGCTGACCACTATCCTTCGTGAGGTACTTCACTGCTGACCAGCTCAGGAGCGACACTCGCCAGGTGAGCAGCATCGTCCATCTTCCAAACCGCTGCCCACACAAGAGCCATTATTACTACGTCGCGCCAGTAGGTATACTGCGTGAGGCCACTGTTGAGCGCAAAGAGCGTGATCAGCAGCACTGTGGTGGTACTCACCACCTGCTTCAGTCCCGGTCGCCAAGCGTTGACTACCATAACTGCGCCCACCATCGCCGCCATGATCACGCTAGCCCAGGGTTTGAGGGTCAGCGTGATTGTTCCGTTATCACCACGAATGCCCATAAGCTGCGCCCAGATCGATGTGTTCCACTGCCCAGGGAATGGCTCCGGCTGAGGCAGCCAAGACAGGTGAATTTTGACCGTGTCGTTGATAAAGTCGGTAGGCGACCAGAGGAAGTAAGGCAGGATGATCAGGGTTGGAATCGTCAGCATCACCACCAATTCACGCCAGCGTCTTTGGCGGATGAAGTAGATGAGTAGGATGAGGATATAGACGATGGCGTACTGCTTGCTAGCAAGGGCCAACCCAGCGGCAGTAGCAGCAAGCAACCAGTGTTGCCGATCCAGCAGGTAGATGGACAGTACGATCCAGAACAGCATCACTGGGTCTACTACTGCTCCTTGGATAGTAAACCTGGTGAGTGGCACAAACAGCAGCGGCAAGATCGCAAGTGCCGCGCCTATGTCAGCACCCCAATAGCGACGGGCCAGCAAATAAATCAACCCGATGGTCAGCAAGTCGTAAGTAGCCAGTCCCCAACGAATGTCACCCAACAGATAGAACGGCAACTCGCTGAACAGGGTCATGGGCAAGTAGCCATACCAGATGTAGCCCGGGGGTGGCTGATACCAGACGGCGGTAAACACCTCAGCGTAGGGGTTGCGCCCATGCAAAAAGAAATCACACGCCTGGGTGGTGGCGAGATACACGTCGCCCGTCTCTGGCTGATTAGCCCAGAACCAGCGTACCACGATACCAGCAGTCACTACGCCGCCGATCAGGACAAGATTGACCACTGCGCCACGTAGCACCGCAGCGACAAAGACTAGCACTAGCCCGGTGAAGTAGAAGAACGGAATCCATTCGTTGCCCTGACCAGGTGTGCCAATGAACAAATCCATCTGAATCAAGATGACAAAGACTACTGCTGCCCGCAGGAACGGTTTGCTTTCCTTGCGGTTGATCAGCAGCAGGTTGTTAAGTCGCCACCAGAGGCCAGCACCCAACCAGACGGCAAAGTCCTTTAGGGATGTTGGCCTGAGCCACCCCACTCGTTGAGATGAGCGGGGGCGGTTGGCTTGCCAAAGCAGGGCTGCTAGAACCAGGGCAAGCATGACAGCGTAGAACAGCATGGGAGTTAGCCGTCCTGCTCTCCCTTGCAGCAGCAGATAGGTGGTCAGCAAGCTGGCGGTCAGAACAGCGTAGAGCCAACGACCTTGCAACCGCCAACTGATTGCAGCCAGTAGGATACCAACCAGACTGGTGGCGATCAGGATCGTCAAGGGCGGCCAGCCCAACCCGGGCGCATTTTCGACCGTCAGTTGGTCAACTTGCACCCCCAAATTACGCCCGCCTCGCTTCAAGGCTGGTGCTAGGAGGCCAACACGCAGGTCGTCACGACTGAACAAGGCCATTGGTGGCGAAAAGGTCTGGCTTATGATGCTGCCGTCGTAGGGCAGCGTAATCACTCCCAACGGCTTGTTGTTCAGCGAGAGAGTCACAGTTGTGCTGTCTACTCGACCGCCAAGCCGGATGCTCAAGCGCAACGGACTACCTGGTGAGTCCACCGCGAAGTAAGCAAAGCGGTCACTCCACAAGTAACCCACCTGACCGAGACCAGTGATAGCCTGGAAGTTGAACGCTTCTTTGCCAACAGCCTGGTTGACTACAACGGTATGCCGATAGGGTGTCTGGTAAGCCAGCAGCATTGCCAGCCACGTAAGCACCAGACAGAACGCGACCCTGCCTATACGTGAGAGCTGCTTGATCAATGCTCCACGGTTCATGGTTGGAACAGTATTAGACAAACGAAACGGTGCCTCCAAATCATCATGGTGCGCCCATTATGCCAGATGCGGTTGTGCAGCGCAACACTGGATGAGGGGGAAGTGGCTAGGTAGGGATACAATGTGGTACAATAGAGTCATGAACATACCAGCTGTCCTTTGCACCCATTGCCAGTCGCCAAGTAATGGCCCACATGGGCATGATCCCAGCGGCAGCTGCCGCTTCCGTTGTCCTGCCTGTAACCGCCATTTATGCCCCAGCACAAAGCTGACTCCCCTACAGCGACGACTTCAAGCGTAAAGTCCTGCGGCACTGTCTGGCTGGGTTGCGGCGCAAGACGCGCTGTTTTAGCAAGTCGCTGAGTGCACTGGCTGAGACGGTAGTGTTATTTGTCTACAGCCGGAACCGATGGCAGCGGCTGTTGCTCGTCAATCTTAAGCTGAAGAACAAGCTGTGTCTACTTGATTAGCCACTCCCCTGAAGGGCGTTAGCACACCGCCAGCAGTCTTTCGTGGCAGGCTTCTACTGCCAAACATACCTAGTCATGCTAATCTTACGGCCATAATTGGCTATGGTTGTGAGTGGATGCTAGCAATTGGTAAGGTTTGTAATTGGTGCAGGTGTGGTACCATTTGCAGCGCACTGCCGAACAGAGGGGTTTAAGACCTGTTAGTTTAAGGAGGTATAATGAAGAAGCACCTTGCAGTTGGCATATTGATTAGTGTGTTCCTGCTGGTTGCCAGCGGCACGACCACTGCCCAACCACTTGCTGGCATAATCAGCGGACGCGTTATTAACAGCAATGGTAGTGGCATTGGTGGTGCTCAGGTGGTGATCGATTCGGGCGTAGATACAACTACTGACGGCAATGGTTACTATTCGCGCAGTGTCAATGCGGCTACCTACTACGTAGTGGTGCGGGCACCTTCGGGCTACGCCAACGCTTACGCATCCAGCGTGATAGTCAGCGACGGCGGTATTACCAGTCAGAACTTCATCCTAAGCAGCAACGTCGGCACGATCAACGGGCGGGTCTATGATGCAAACACCAATGCTCCCCTGGCTAATGTGCCGGTGCTGGCACAAGGTACCCCAGACACTGGCAATAATGGGTGGTCTAACGCTGTCACTGATAGCAACGGTAATTACACCTTGACCAAGCTCGCAGCTGGCCATTACGCCATTGGCCCAGTGCCGCCACCCTCTGGCTATAATGGTGTCACCCTGATGGTCAACGTCAATGCTGGTAACAACACCCTCGACCTCGGTCTAGGTCGCTCCGGCTCGGCCTTTGTTGGGCGAGTTACTACCACGAGTGGTGTCCCTGTTGCCAACGCCCACATCTTTGCTGGTGATCCGAACAACCCGAATAGCACCTGTTACGCAGCTACTGACAGCAATGGCAACTACAACTGTGGCCTCGGTGCAGGCAACTACCTGGTACACCTAGTGGAGAGTGGCTATCCTGGTCAAATCCTCACCGTGTCACTTAGCAGTGGACAGACGAGACAGGTTAACTTCGTCACTACATCCGGCTCCCAGACGATCAGTGGTCAAGTTAGGAGCTACCAGTTGAACCCGATCAATGGGGCTTTTATCGAAGCTGACCAGCAGATTGCCAACGGCCCTGGTTATTACCGCACTGTCTACGTGGGCAGCAACGGCAATTACAGCTTTAGCGGCATAGGTAATCAAGGTACATACCAGTTTCAGATTGGAGCGACAGGCTATGCCCGTCGGCTTGATGACCAGGTGAGCATCGCGGGCAACCCCTGGACTCGCAACTTCAAGCTGGGTACCTTCTTCGACGTGGCTGCTCTGGATGACAACAACCGCGTCGAGTTCCCCTTCTACTACATTGAGTTTATGCAAGCACACCACATCATCAGCGGCTTCACCCAGGCCGGGCAGTGTCCTGGCACCACTGCTCCCTGCTTTCTGCCCAGCAACAATGTGCGCCGTGGCGAGTACAGCAAGATGCTAGCTCTGGCGAAGGGTTGGGCAACCAACATCAGTGCCGGTCCTCACTTCAGAGACGTATCAGCCAGCAACACCTTTTATAATCAGATCGAAACCGCTTACCACAATGGCGCGATCAGCGGCTATGCCGACGGTACCTTTCGACCTAACGGTACCATTACCCGTGCCGAAGCGACCAAGCTGGCGGTAGCGGCCTCTGGCTGGACCCTGCTCAATCCTAGCACCGCCAGCTACTCCGACGTGCCAACTACCTACTGGGCCTACCGCTGGATCGAGACTGCTCACAGCCACGGTGCTATCGCCAACGATAGTGCTGGCTTCCGCCCCGGCGACTTCATCCTCCGTAGCGAGACAGCCAAGCTGATCTGTGTCGCCAACGCTAGTGGCTGTGGGCAATAGTCTGATGGCGATGCCCCAACTTTAGCCGTGTAGCTCACTACTCAAGGCGCAGCGTGCCGTTCGCTCGCCGCGGGCACCACAGGCTGCTCCACGGTGGAGCCGAGCTGAGCGTGCGCCTGCTGCTTGTGGGCTACTCACTACCCCAGCGGATTGCTGGCCGCTCGACCGCCAGGTAGAACAGCCAGCCAACCACTACCGCTGCCAACACCAGGCAGAAGAAGCCAACACCCAGTGTGATGTCCACAAAGGGGTAGAAGCCCCCCAAGCGGATGTAGAGATAAGAGAAGCCAATCCACAGTAGCAGCAGGCTGAGGGTGGTCCATCACCAGCCCATTGATCTGCTGCCGGTGACACATCACTATCACTGTCGCCAGGATGCCAAGAGCGAACTCGGAGATGCACCCAGGAGCAAACCAGGACCTGCCTCCACTTCGTTCGGCATATTATGCGGCGCAAACCGGGATTAGGCCGTACGTGGTGCGGGTTTGTCCGACGAACGAGAAGCTAACCGATGTCGTCAACGCGCACCAGCTGGTCTATCTGTTCGGCAACCGGCTGCTCACCGT
>JAYUUN010000105.1:0-89210 GCA_043754535.1 Chloroflexota bacterium
CCAGCCTTGAAGGTGCCGCGCAGCAGTGCCTTGCTGATTGGGGTCTCCAACTCCTTCTGCACCAGCCGCTTAAGCGGACGTGCGCCAAAGTCCTTGTCATAGCCGTTGGTAGCCAGGTACTCCTTCGCGCTGTCGCTCAGGGTGATGCTCAGGCCCATGTTGCCCGCCCGCTTCGCCAATTCCTGGGCCTGAATCTCCACGATCTGCTTGAGGTCGGCCAGGGTCAGGTTGCTGAAGACGATCACCTCGTCCACGCGGTTGAGGAACTCTGGGCGGAAGAAGCGGCGCAGGGCCTCGTCAATGTTCTTGCTAGCCTTGCGCTGGGCGGCTGCGTCGCGTTCCTCCTCGTTACTGGTGTTGCTGAAACCCGCCTTGCGGAAGCCAATTGGGTCGGCCTTTGGCAGGAACTCGTTGCCAATGTTCGAGGTCATGATGATCAGGGTGTTGCGGAAGTCTACTGTGCGACCCTGCCCGTCAGTCAGGCGGCCATCGTCCAGCACCTGCAAGAGGCTGTTAAAGATTTCGGGGTGCGCCTTCTCAATCTCGTCGAAAAGGATCACCTGGTAGGGGCGACGGCGCACGGCCTCAGTTAGCTGCCCACCCTCGTCGTAGCCGACATAGCCGGGAGGCGAACCAATCAGCCGAGCGACGCTGTGCCGCTCGCCATACTCGCTCATGTCTACGCGCACCATCGCGCTCTCGTCGTCGAACATGAAGGCGGCCAGTGCCTTTGCCAACTCTGTCTTGCCCACCCCAGTCGGGCCGAGGAAGATGAAGCTACCGATGGGGCGATCTGGGTCCTTGAGGCCAGCGCGGGCGCGGCGGATCGCGTCGCTCACTGCTTCAACAGACTCGTGCTGCCCGATCACCCGCTGGTGCAGCGCGTCTTCCATATCGGCCAGCTTTGCCATCTCGTCGGCCATCATGCGCTTGACCGGGATGCCAGTCCACTTGCCGACGATCTCGGCAATGTCCTCCTCATCCACCGTGTCATCCACATGGTGTTCAGCGATCCACTCTCTCTTGGCCTCATCGTAGCGCAGTTGCAGCGCGTCATGCTCAGTCTTGAGCAAAGCAGCCTGCTGGTAGTCCTTCGCCTCACCCGCCTGCTCCATCAGGGCGTTCAGTTCGCCCAGACGACCCGCCATCTCCTTTAGTTCGGGGCTGACACTAAAGAGATCGAGGCGCACCTTCGCCGAAGCCTCGTCCATCAAGTCAATCGCCTTATCAGGCAGGAAGCGGTCACTGATGTAGCGGTGGCTGAGGGTGACAGCAGCCTTGATCGCCTCATCGGTGATCGTCAGGCCGTGGTGATCCTCGTAAGCCTTACGTAGCCCCTTGAGGATTTCGATAGCATCTTCGGGGCTGGGTTCGTCCACGAAGACGGTGGCGAACCGACGCTCCAACGCAGCATCCTTCTCAATGTGCTTGCGATACTCATTGAGGGTGGTCGCGCCGATGCACTGAAGTTCGCCGCGCGCCAGGGCGGGCTTAAGCATCTGGCCTGCGTCCATCGCGCCCTCGGCAGCCCCCGCCCCAACGACAGTGTGTAGCTCGTCAATAAAGAGGATGATCTCCTTCTTGGCGCGCTTCACTTCCTCCATTACCCCCTTCAGTCGCTCCTCAAACTCGCCCCGAAACTTGCTACCTGCGATCAGAGCAGCCAGATCGAGCGAAACCACGCGCTTGCCTTGCAGTATCTCCGGTACGTCACCGCTGGCAACCTTCTGGGCCAGCCCCTCTACGATAGCTGTCTTGCCCACGCCCGGTTCGCCGATCAGCACAGGATTGTTCTTGCTGCGGCGGGCCAGCACCTGCATCACGCGGCGAATCTCGTCGTCGCGGCCAATCACACGGTCGAGCTTGCCCCGGCGCGCGAGTTCGGTCAGGTCAACGCTGTAGCGTTCTAGCATCTGGTAGCGGCTCTCGGCCTGCGCGTCGGTTACACGCTGGTTGCCGCGCACGTCGCGTAGTGCCTTGTAAATCTTCTCCTGGTCAATGCTGGCCTCGGCCAGGATGCGACTAGCCGCCCCCCCGCGCTCAGCAGCAATGGCGAGGAAAAGGTGTTCGGTGCTGATAAAGTCGTCACTCAGCCGCGATGCCTCCTCTGCCGCCACTTCGAGCAACCGCTTGGCCCGCATGGTGATGTAGATTTGGGCCGCTTGCGAGGCGTAGGGTGTGGAGTAGGTGCGGGCGACCAGGTTCAGGGCTTCGTCAGCCTTGCGCTCCAAGGCCTGCGGGTCAGCATTCATTTTCTGCACCAGGCGTGGTACAACCCCCCCACGTTGGCGGAGCAAGGCGAGCAGGATGTGTTCGACATCCAACTGGCTGTGGTGCTTCTCCTGCAAGATAGCATGGGCCTGTTGCAGGGCTTCTTGAGCAAGGTCAGTGAATCGCTCATTCATTATAATTTGTTCCCCAATCTTTGTTCATGGATTGCTTGAAACGTGCTTACCTTGATATTATAGCCCTCAAGCTGGCTGATAACTACTTGAGTAGCGTTAGACCAAAAATCGCCTGTCACCGCTCGCCGCTGCTCAGCACACGGCTGATTGGCGGAGTGGGTGCGCCGATATTGCGGCGTAGCTGCTCTACTTCAGCCCGCATCTCGGCGATCTGCTCGCTCATGTTGATGATAATCTCGGCCCCTGCCAGGTTTACCCCCAGGTCGTTGATTAGCCGTTGCACGCGGCGCAGGCGGGCAATATCGAAGTCGCTGTAGAGGCGAATGTTGCTGCGTCGCTGGGGATTAACCAGGCCGACACGCTCGTACATCCGCAACGTCTGGGGGTGAACGCTGACTAGCTGGGCAGCAATGCTAATGATGTAGCGGGGGGTACGGTCGCTCTGCTCCTCGACCTCGATGTAGCCACGTTCGCTGATCATCATAGCTGTACCTCCTGCTCGTCGCGGTAATCGCGTAGGGCAGCGAACTGCTCACGCTCGAACTCGCTGAGGCTGCTGGGCAACACTACATCCACCCGCGCCAGCAGGTCGCCCCGCCGTTCGCCACCGAGGGCGGGCATTCCTTGCCCACCCAGGCGCATGATCATCCCGTTCTGGGTTAGCGGCTTGATCGTCACCGCGATCTTCGACCCCTTGAGCGTGGTCAGGGTCACCTCGCCACCGAGCAGGGCGGTGTAGAGGTCCACTGGCAGGTTGAGGCGCAGATTGTCGCCCTCGCGCTCAAAGCGGCTGTGGGCCAGTACATTGACCACCAGGTAGAGGTCACCGTTGCTGCCCCCGTTGCGGCCCGCGCCACCCTGCCCCGCCAGCTTGATGCGGCTGCCACTCTGCACCCCTGCTGGTATTTTTACTTCCAGCTTCCTTACGCGCTTGACTTCGCCACTGCCGAGGCAGGTAGGGCAGCTATGCACTTCGCTGCGGCCCTTCACCACGTTGCGGACTGCGCCCTCACCACGACAGGTCTTGCATACCTCGCTGATCGCCAGTTGCATCTCGCGCTGGCCGCCGCCAAACGCCTCCTCCAGGGTGATCTCCACTGGCTGATCGAAGTCTTCTCCACGCTGCTGAAGGCTGCCGCTGCCGAAGCCTGGCCCATAACCAGCGTAGCCACCCCGTCCAGTGCTGCTGCGGCTACCGCCTGCGGGGTTGCCATTGCGGAAGTAGTCAAACAGGCTGTCAAGCTCTGAGGGGTCAACTGTACCCCCGCCTGCCGCATGACTGCCACCCGCATAGCGGCTGTAGTCTACTGCTGGTTCACCAAAGTAGCCGCGACCGAGGGTATCGTACTTCTTGCGCTTCTCCGGGTCGGATAGCACCTCATAGGCTTCGTTGATCTCCTTAAACTTCGCCTCTGCCGTCTTGTCTCCGGGGTTAACATCAGGATGATACTTGCGTGCCAGTTTGCGGTAGGCACTCTTGATCACCTTTTCGTCGGCGGTTTTCTCTACGCCGAGCAGCTTATAATAATCTTTGTATTCAACAGCCATCTAAATTGCCTCTACCTTCTGCTGATCACCGCTAGCTCTTGCCTATGCAGAGATCATAGCACTTGAGCGTATGGCTGTCAAGGTCTAGGCGCATTAGAGGATGGTTTGAACCTGGCCTCAAGTAGCAACTAGCACATTGGCCTCGCAATTGCTTGTAGTTAGCGAGCAACACGCACCAGGAGGCACTATCGATGGAGAGTACCCCGAACAATCTGATCCCGCCGCTCAACCCCACCACTCAGCCCAGCAACGAGCAGGGGGAAGCTGCGCCCTTCGCTCTCGACACGATTTTCGACGAGCCGCAACCCACGCCCGACCCGACTGAAGATGCCCTGCCTCCACTCAAGCTGCCAGCCCAGGGCCAGCGACTCAGCCAGCCACAACTAGCACCCCAGCCTCCTCCAGACGAGGACTTCTAGCCCTTCAGGCGAAAGACCTGGCCGTACACCCGCCAGCGTTGGCGCAGCTCCTGCTCGTCAAACTGACCGCGTATCTGCTTCTGCCAATCGGCTAGTGCGTTCCAGAGCATAGCAGTGCGGGTAAGCAGGCGGGCGGTGAGCCGGAAGGCGAGCGGCTCGTGCAGGCGATAGTAGCGCGCTCGGCTGCGGTGCAACTCTACGAACATCCGCCCTGGCTGCTGGCGGGTGCTTTGGCCCGCGAAGTGGATCAGGCGGGCAGCAGGCAGGCTGTAGACCTGCCAACCAGCGGCGCGAATACGCTGCTGCCAGTCCACCTCCTCTGCATACATGAAGAAGCCTTCATCGAAACCGCCAGCCTGCTCAAAGGCGGCGCGGCGGATGCCCATCGCTGCGCCGAGGATGAAGTCGGGGCGGAAGGGTTGCTCGTAGCCAGCTACATCCTCGTTGTAGCGACCGTTCAGTGGGGTATTGGTCAGGCGGGGGAATAGTGGGAACAGATCGAGGGCTACCTGCACGAGGCTGGGGAAGCGGAACGCGCTGCGCTGCACACTGCCATCCGCGTTGAGCAGGCGGGGGCCAGCTATCCCCGCATCTGGCTGCGCATCCAGGAAGGCGGTAATCCCGCGCAAGGCCCCTGTTTGCACCAACGTGTCGCTGTTGAGTAGCAACAGGTGGCGACCGCCAGCGGCGCGCAGCCCAAGATTAGCGGCAGTGCCGTAGCCCCGGTTGCTGCCCGTCGTTATCACCCGCAGCGTAGGGTAGCTTTGGTGCAGAGCCGTCACGCTGTCGTCGGTCGAGTCGTTGTCTACTACGAGCAGTTCGGCAACGAGGCTGCTTTCACTCAAGTCGGCATAGATCGAGGCTACGCACTGGCGCAGCAGCAGGCTGGTGTTGTAGTTGACGATGATGATCGAGAGGTCTGCTATGCTTGTCATTGGCCCACCATTGTGTTAGAGTATGGCTCAATCCTTGCGGCTGTCAGCCTATCTTAGCACAGCAGTTATAATCATTCAAGCCGGGATGCTGTTGGAAGTGGATCACCCGCGCAGAAGCAAGTTCTTATGTACAAACAACGTAGAGTAGTGATCACTGGTCTGGGGGCGATCACCCCCCTGGGCAACTCGGTAGCGGCTTATTGGCAGGCTCTCCTGGCTGGGCGGTCAGGTATCGGTTACTATACCCGCTTCGACGCAAGCGGCTACCCAACGCGCATTGGCGGTGAGGTGCGCGACTTTGCGCCAGAGAGCTACATGACTGCGAAGGAGGTGAGCCGCAGCAGCCGCGTCACCCACTTTGCCATTGCCAGCGCGACTGATGCCTGGCGCGATGCCTGTTTGCCAGCAGTGCTGGACGAGCCAGAGGATTACGGCGTGCTGCTGGGGGTGGGCAACGTCAGCTTCCCTGAAACGGAGGTGGCGGCCCGCACCCTGTTCGAGCGTGGCGGCCAACGCGTCTCCCCCCACTATGTTCCCGCCAGCCTGCCGAATATGCCAGGGGCGGCGGTGGCGACCCGCTTCGGCTTGCGTGGCTATCTCTCCACCGTGGCGGCGGCCTGCGCCACCGGCAACGTGGCGATTGGCGAAGCTGCCCATGTGATACGCAGGGGTGATGCCGCGGTGATGCTGACCGGCGGTTATGAGGCGGCGATCTGCTTGCTGGGCCAGGCTGCCTTCAACGCCCTCCACGCAATGAGCCAGCGCAACGACGAGCCAGAAGCCGCCAGCCGCCCCTTTGACCGCGAACGTGACGGCTTCGTAGCGGGCGAGGGTGGGGCAACCCTGGTGTTGGAGGAGATGGAACACGCAGTAGCTCGTGGTGCGCACATCTACGCCGAGGTGCTGGGCTATGGGGCGACCGCCGACGCTTACCACCCGGTTGCACCTCGGCCCGACGGCGCGGGGGCGGCGGCGGCGATGCGGCGCGCCCTCAAGAGTGCCGGGGTTGCCCCAGAGGAAGTGGACTATATCAACGCGCATGGCACCAGCACGGTGCTAAACGATGTGAGCGAGACCAACGCGATCAAGCTCGTCTTTGGCGCACTCGCCCAGCGGATACCAATTAGCGCGACCAAATCCATGCTCGGCCACCTGCTCAGTGCGGCGGGGGCAGTGGAGGCGGTCGCCAGCGTGATGACCATCTGCGATGGCGTGATCCACCCAACGATCAACTATCACACCCCCGATCCTGCCTGCGACCTCGACTACGTGCCGAACGTGGCCCGCAGGCAGCGGGTACGTACTGTCCTCTCCAACTCGTTCGGCTTCGGCGGCCAGAACGCCTGCCTGGTGCTGCGCGCCTGGGACTGAGCAGCGGGCTGGATTACGGTTTGCTGAGAAGTGCAGGTGGGGGTGGCTTGCCTCCCCCACATAGGTTATAATAGCCGTGTAAGGGCGCGTCTCTTTGCGCCCAGCATCCTTGTTCAAGATAACCATGCAGAAGGCAGGCTAATGCAAACTTTTGTCAATCGGGCATACATCAAGGCCAGGCTCCAGCTAGCCCGGCGGTTGCAGATCATCGGCTTCGTGATCCTTGGCGGCGCGTTCCTCCTCGCCTTCTTGCCTGGTGGTATCCTCGGCAGTGGTGCCGCAGCGACCAGCAGCGAGAGCGGCGCGGTAATCACAGGCACCCAGACGATCAGCAGCACGCTCAAGGCGGGCAGCGGTGTAGTCAGCAGCAGCCTACCCCTAACCAGCAGCGGGGTAGTCAGTGGCACAGCAGGTGGCACGGCAACTGCGCCCGCTACCTCTGGCCTCAGCCTGCTGATCTACTACATCGGGCTGATCGTTGGCTTCTTCGTAATGACCAGCGGGCAGTGGCTCAACCGCAAGTGGAAGGAGGAGCCGCACAAGAAGCTGGTAGCCGAATTGCACGACTTCAACAACCGCTATGTCTTCTACAACTACCTGCCCCTCAGCCGCGCCCTGGTGCTTGACCACATGATCGCCGGGCCAGGCGGCTTCCTGGTGATCCAGTTGCAGCAGGATTATGGCCGCATCATCTGCCGCAACAACCGTTGGCAACGGCGCGTGGGCTTTATTGACCGCATTGGCTCTATCGGCGCACCCGCCCTCGGCAACCCCACCCTTGCCCTCGACGCGCAGATCGTCAACCTGACTAACTTCCTCAAGGCCCAGGGGGTTGTCAACCCGACGGTCAAGGGGGCAATTGTCTTCAGCAACGACCGCGCGCAGATCGACATAGATGGCTGCAAGTACCCGGTCTTTGAACACATCTTCCTCAGCCGCTTCGTGCGCGAGAAGCTGTCGTTCAACGAAGGCGATCTCGCCCATGAGAGCGACGAGGAGCAGGTGTCTGCCCGCCCGCTTTCGATGACCGAGCGCACAAAGGTGAACAGCAGCCTGCTTGCGCTGATGGGTGAGGTGGAGGAGGTTGGCAAGCAGCAGGAGCCAGTCAAGGGGGCTGTCTCCAGCCGCACTCCCGTCCGCACTACCACCAGCCGCCCAACCGCCGTGCCACGCACAGCATCGCAGGCCCGCCAGGGGATCATGGAGACTGCTCGGCAGCGCGCCGAGGCCAATCGTGCTAAGGCTGATAAGGCCAAGAGTGGCGGCAAGTAGGTAGGAGCAGATGGATGAAACGTGTACTGGCGGCCCTGGTAGTAGCCCTGGTAGCTGCGCTGCTTTTCTACGGCTATTACAGCCGCAGCGACCAGACGTGGCTACTTTGCCTGCTGGCTAGCTTCCCTGGTCTGCTCTACCTGGTCTGGCAGGGGATGCCCCGACCTAGTAGCGAGACCAATCGCACGTTGCAGCGGCTGGGCGGCACCCTGATTGCCTGCTTCATGCTGATCAGCGTCCACTTGCTCTACCAGCAGGTAGTAGCTGCCCCCGCTATCCGCTTGAAGATCGGGAGCCAGGGGACGGATAACCCGATCAGCGACCCACGCCGGGCCGATGCCGAGTTGCGCGTGCGGCGTGGGCGCATCTTTGCTGCGGGCGGCCAGCCCATTGCGGACACCACAGTGCTGCCAGACGGCTACGTTGCCCGCAGCTACCCCAACTCGTATACTGGCTACCTTGCTGGCTACTACAGCCCACTCCGTTTCGGCAACTTTGGTTTGGAGAACCTCTACGACGACTACCTGAGCGGGCGTAAGGGCAACAACCCCCTGCTCGAAGCAGAGAACAACCTGCTGCACCGCCCTACCTACGGCAGCGACCTTTATCTCACCCTGCAAGCGGATGTGCAGGAGGTGGCCCAGGATGCGCTGGCAGGCTGTGGCGGCCCACAAAGGGGAGTCTGTCGCGGGGCGGTTGTTGTTCTCGATGTGCAGACGGGTGCAGTACTGGCGATGGCAAGCAACCCGCGCTTTGACCCTAGCCAGATCGCCGCTGACCCAGCCAGCGACCCGAAGGCCGAGCGCGACCGCATTACTGCCTACTGGAACGGGCTGGTCAACGACCCCAGCAACCCCCTCGTCTTGCGGGCGACGGCGGGCCGTTACCCACCAGGCTCTACCTTCAAGACGGTCACGCTGGTTGCTGGCCTAGACACTGGCAAGTACACCCTCACCAGCCCCTTCACCGACCCAGGGCAGGTTAGCCTCAACAACCAAACGGTCTACGACTGCACTACCTGTCGGCCCGCTGGCACTGGCCCGCGCTACTCGCTAGTTGAGGGCTACAAGTGGTCGCTCAACGTCGTCTTCGCCACGATTGCCAATGACCTCGGCGCAGGTGAGATGGCGAAGTACATCAGCAGCTTCTATATCAGCCGCGACTTGCGGGCCGATTTTGACCTAGCGACCAGCAGCCTGTGTAGCACCGCCGCGCCGACCGACATTCAGTGCATCCTCAGCGGCCCAGAGGCGAAGAACCTGAACGTCGCCAGCAGTTATGGGCAAGGGCAGCTGCAAGTCACTCCTCTACACATGGCCTTGATCGCGGCCACCGTTGGGCGCGGCGGCGAGTTGCCGCGCCCCTACCTGGTTGACCACATTAGCCAGCATCCCACCAGCGAGGGGCAGCCGGGTCGCGTGCTGCAAAAGACCAGCCCCCAAGTGCTGACTCGCGTGATGACCCCGCAGACGGCATCGACAGCGCGGCAGGCGATGTACACCGGCGTGCAGAGCGGCTGGGCGAACGGCGCAGCGATCCCCGGCTGGGTAGTTGGCGGCAAGACTGGCACCGCCGAGACCGGGCGCGGCACCAACCACGCCTGGTTCATTGCGATCATGGGCAAGGACGCGGGCAGCCCCCAGTATGCGATCTGTGCGATGATCGAGAACGGTGGCGAAGGTAGCTCCTACGCCATGCCGATTGCCAAAAGGGTGATGACTTATATCGCAGGGCGCAAGTAGCAGCCGCCCAGTTTGGTATAATGACAGCCTATCTTAGCTTAGGAGCCAGCCCGATGTACCAGAATATCAAAGCCGAGTTGATCGCCGACCTGCACCACGCCATTGCTGCTGTGGGCCTGACTCCCCCTGCCACCCTCGATCTCAAGTATCTATCGGGGGCATTGAGCGGCACCTGGGGCTATGCCAGTTCGGTCAGCTTCCAACTGGGCAAGGGGGCAAAGCTCAACCCCGTAGCGGTGGCCGAGCTTGTCGCTGCCCAACTGCCCGCCCGCGAGGGGATCGATCACGTGGAGACGGTCAAGGGCTACATCAACTTCTATCTGGATAGCAACTGGTTTGCCAACCAGGTGGTCAACACTGTGCTACGCGATGGGGCGAACTATGGGCAGGCTGCCCCAGTCGGGTTGCGGGTGATGATCGAGTTTTCGCAGCCCAACACCCACAAAGCCTTCCACGTCGGCCACCTGCGGAACGCCTGCCTGGGCAGCACGGTGGTCAATGTTCTGCGGAAGGCTGGCTACGAGGTGATCGGCGCGAACTACATTGGTGACAGTGGCGCGCACGTGATCAAGTGCCTCTGGTGCTACCTGCGCTTCCACAACGGTCAGGAGCCAGAGAGCGGCAAGGGTATCTGGCTTAATCGCGTCTACTCCGAAGGCAACGCCCGCCTGGAGTACCGCAATGAGGTGCTGAGTCAGGTGCGCGACTGGGTGCAGGAGGACGCGGCGGCCACTGCTACCGCCACTGCCTACCTCGGCAACAGCCCTAGCCCCGATGCAGCCTACCTGGGCGCAGCACTGCTGAGCAAGGACGGCCCCGACTACAAGGCTTTCAGCGACCATGAGCTGATCCAGGACCTGTTCGACCGCCTGAGCGCAGACCGCCCCAGCAGCTTGACCGCCAACCGCGACTGGTGGGCGCAGGTTCCTGGCTGGGTGGCAGAGCAACGCGCCCTCTGGCAGCGGTGGGAGGGGCAAGACCCAGAGTTGCTACAACTCTGGCGCGCCACCCGTGATTGGAGTATGGAGGAGTTCTACCACATCTATGAGCAACTGAACATCAAGTTCGATGCCTGGTTCTTTGAGAGTGAGGTAGAGGAGGAGGGTAAGCTGCTGGTCGCCGAGTTGGTGCGCCGTGGCCTGGCCCACGATGAGCGGCCAGTTGGCCCTGTCTACGTCAAGCTAGACGATGCTATCCGTGCTGACCCCGAACTGAGCCAGAAGTATGCGAAGCAGCTTGCGGGCAGCAATCCCGACGGCAGTGCGAAGGAGGTGTGGCGCACCCTGGTGCTGCTCCGCAAAGACGGCAGTTCGCTGTATGGCAGCAAAGACCTCGCCCTCGCTCGCCTCAAGCTGACCGATTACCACGCCGACCGCCTGGTATACGTGGTTGACGTACGCCAGTCGCTCTATATGCAGCAAGTCTACAAGCTACTTGAACTGTTGCGCCTTGGTGATGAGGACAAGTTTCAGCATCTTAGCTACGAGATGGTCACGCTACCGGGCGGCGCAATGTCCAGCCGTAAGGGTAACGCGATTTTCTACGAGGAGCTAGCTAGTGGCGCGGTGGAGAAGGCACTGGCGGTGGTCAACGAGAAGAACCCCGACCTAAGCGATGAGTTGAAGCAGGAGATCGCCACTCAAGTTGCCTTTGGTGCAATCCGCTTCGAGATGTTGAGTAAGGACAACAACCGGGTGTTGGTCTTCGACTGGGAGCGCGCCCTCAACTTCGAGGGCCAGTCTGCCCCATACATCCAGTACCAGCACGCCCGCGCCTGCTCTGTCCTCCGCAAGGCAGAGCGGGAGGGGTTGGCGGCCCCACAAGCAGGCGGCAGCTTCCAGTTCACCGACCTGACGAAGGAGGAGACCGCCCTGCTGGAACTGATCGCCCGCTACCCCGACGAGTTGCAGCGCGCCGCCGAGCAGTACCGCCCGATCAGCATGACCAGCTATCTGTTCGAGTTGGCCGATGCCTTCTCTACCTTCTATGACAAATGTCCAATTCTCAAGTCGGCACCGCAGCTACAGGCCGCCCGCCTCGCCCTGACCCAGGCCACCCGCCAGACCATCGCCAATGCCCTCGCCGACGTAGGTGTAGCGGCACCGAAGCAGATGTTAGCTGCCTACCGGTCAGCAAAAGGGACGTGATCCGCAAGGGTCACGTCCCTCCTTATTCTGGTCGCCAAATGGGTTACTTAGGCAGGATTACGCTATCGATCACGTGGATTACGCCATTGTCGCATACGATATCGGTCTGCACGACTTTGGCATTGTCTACCTTCACGCCGCCAGAACTCACATCAATGGTCACTTCGCTGCCCTCGACCGTCTTGGCCGAGTGGAGCTTGACCACATCGGCGGCCATTACCTTGCCCGCAACGACGTGGTAGGTGAGAATCTTGGTCAACTGGGGAATGTTGCCGAGCAGGCTCTCAACCGTGCCAGCCGGGAGCTTGGCAAAAGCCTCGTCGGTCGGGGCGAAGACGGTGAAGGGGCCAGCACTCTTGAGCGTGTCGACCAGGCCAGCAGCCTGAACGGCAGCCACCAGGGTCTTGAACGAACCAGCCGCTACAGCGGTATCTACAATATTAGCCACGGTCGTGATCTCCTTATATGTGAGAACTGCTTCTGTTATTCAGTGTTCGCACCCGCGAACCTGGAGCAATGATACCAACCAACCTCATGACCTGTCAATAGTATGCACATGGTTTGTCCACACTCTAACACATTGTTAACAATGTCATGTTTGCAGAGTGCGAGTTCGCAAAATCAGATGAAGATCGGCATTAAAACCCCTTGCGCTTTCGCATAAACTATGCTATAATCTTGATTGTACGCAAGGCACAACGAACCCGGTCTCGTACACGACGGCATTCCACCACTTCCAGGTCGGCGTGTACCTGACCACCCTGCATCATACACATCTCTCCTCTCCGCATCTCGCGTTACGATGGCCCTCGGCAGCAATGCCGGGGGTCCTCGTTTTGCATCAATCCACTGGTGCTGCCCACCTCTCACTTCCATGTTGCGGCCAACTTAGTGTATAATGTAACAAACTATGATGGGCTATGGGCATGGATTAGGAGAAAACGATGGCAGCGACGAATGGTGGCAGCAAGCAGTTGACGACCCGGCTGGCAATGTGGAGTGCGCGGCACGGTTGGCCGGTGATTGTCGTCTGGCTGGTGGTGGTCACCGCTCTAGTGGCGGGTGGTCTGCTTGGCTTGGGGACGCGTACCCGCGACCTGACCGATGCAGGTGAGGCCCGCACCGAGGCAGCACGCGGCAATGCGGCCTTGCAGGCTGGTGGCATAGTGCAGCCCGAAACGCTGCTGGTCGTCGTCAGCCACCCGACCCTTAAGGTGACAGATGCCGAGTACAAGGCGACAGTGCTGGATGTGGCCGCCCGCCTGAGCCAGACTAGCTACAGTGCAGCGGGCAGCAAGCCACAACCTGCCTTCTCTGCGGTCTACAACTACTACGCCGTGCCTAACCCCCAGTTCGTCTCCGCCGACCAGAGCAGCACCCAGGTGGTTGCCCCGCTGAGTGGCGACCAAGCGGCGGTGAAGGCGCAGGCGTTGGCGGGGCGGGCAGCAGTGGCCGCAGCCCGCCAGGCACACCCTGCCTACCAGATTTACAGCTACAGCGGGGTGTTGGCAGACGCAGAGTTCTCCGAGCTACTGAGCAGTGACCTGGAGAGTTCGCTCAAGTTCACCCTGCCGCTCACCCTGATCATCCTGCTGATCGCCTTCGGGGCGGTGGTTGCTGCCCTGGTGCCTATCGTGATGGCGATGCTGACCCTGGCGACGACCTTCAGCGTCATGGCGATCTACAGCCACCTGGTCGCTAAGATCGACCTGACGGTGGGCCACGTGGTGGTGATGATCGGGCTGGCAGTGGGTATTGACTATTCGCTGTTCATCATCACGCGCTACCGCAGCGAACGGCGCAGGCTGGGCGACAAGTTCGCGGCCCTCGAAGTTGCCAGCGGTACAGCAGGCCGAGCAGTGTTCTTCAGCGGCCTGACAGTGATGATCTCTCTAGCAGGGTTGCTGGCAGTGCCAAGCCCCAGCTTCAGCACAATTGCGATCGGCGCGATCACCGTCGTTGCTGTCTCGATTCTCGCCAGCCTCACCTTTCTGCCTGCGCTGCTCAGCGTGCTGGGGCGTGGCATTGATGGTGGGCGCATCCCTTACTTTGGCCGCGAACGCGAGGAAGGCAGTGGGCTGTGGGGCCAGATCGTGCGTAGCGTGGTAGCTCGCCCTATCTTCTTCGCCGTCAGCGTGACGGTGCTGCTGCTCGCTCTCAGTACTCCTCTGCTCCACATCCGCCTAGGTTCTGCCGACCAGAACGTGGAGGCTCTGCCGCCCAGCCTCGAAGTCCGCAAGGCCGCCGACATCTTGCAGGCCAAGTGGCCGCAGGGGACGACCCTCACCCTCGACCTTATAGTGCAGGCTAATGCCCCCCAGCGGGCGGATGTGCAGGCAGCCACCCGCAAGCTGGATGACGCAGTGGGGGCATTGCTGCGCGAAAAGGGGGTAGAGACTGCTGCCCCTGACGGTAGGGTGCGCTCAGTTAGCTACACCCTGCCCGGCGACTCGAACAGCCAGAGCAACTGGAATCTGGTGCGTCAGGTGCGCCACGAGCTTGTGCCAGCCGCCTTCGCAGGCGTGCCGGGGGTGAACGTCTACGTGGCGGGCGAGGCAGCGGGGTCGCTCGACGCGACAGAGCAGTACACCAGCGTGCTGCCGCTAGTTTTCAGCTTCGTGCTAGGCCTCAGCTTCATCCTGTTGCTGGTGGCCTTCCGTTCGCTGGTGATCCCGATCAAGGCGATCCTGCTCAATCTGCTCTCCGCCGGGGCGACCTATGGGCTGATCATCCTCATCTTCCAGGACGGTTTGTTCAAGGAACAACTGGGGGTCACATCCACCGGGGTGATCGCTGGCTGGCTACCGATCTTCCTGTTCGCTATCGTCTTCGGCCTCTCGATGGATTACCACCTCTTTGTGCTGACCCGCATCAAAGAGGAGCGGGATCGCGGCTACTCCTCTAACGAAGCGGTGGAGCGGGGCATCAGCGCGACCAGCGGTACGGTGACGAACGCGGCGGCGATCATGGTAGTTGTGTTCGCGGTGTTCGCCACCCTGCAACTGCTAGCGGTCAAGCAACTAGGCCTGGGGCTGGCAGTTGCCGTCTTCATTGACGCGACGATCATCCGCTCTGTGCTGCTGCCTGCCACCATGCGGCTGCTGGGCGACTGGAACTGGTGGCTACCGACATGGCTGGGCTGGCTGCCGCGTATCACCATCGAAGGCGGCGAAGCCAAGCCACTGCCGCCAGTAGAGGGGCCAGCGAAAAAGTTGGTGGAGGCGGAGGCTCACTTAGTGGGCTGAAGGTGGCGGAAGCCGAGGCTTTGCAGGTCAACCCTACCGTTGATCTGCCAATAACCCACCTCGCGGAAGCCGTAGTCCAGTAGGGCGGGCAACTGCGCGGTTTGCTGCCAGGTGAGGCGGGCAATATTCGCCTTGCGGATGCGTGGCTGGCCTATCCCACCGTTGAGTTCGGGGCGGTAGGCTGCCTCGATCTGCACCGTCAGCAGGCAATCCCGTACTGGTAGCCAGACCCATACTCCGACAGCACGCACCAGGATGATCTGCTGGGTGTCGGGGCTGAGGTCCACCCAACGCAATAGGCGCAGGAGGTTGTGGCCCGGCACGCTTTGCTCCATGCCGTAGCGGGCCGAGTCTAGCTGCCGTCCTGCGATCAGCCAGTCCAGTCCAGGTTGCACCTGCTGCTTGAGCAGCAGGTGCGCGGCCTGCTCTGCTTCCTCATCGCCAGGCACAAGGTGGAGCCGGTTGCTGCCACCCAGTCGGTTTGCATTATGCCAATTCATTTCCCGCTCTCCTCGCCAACAACGCGCTTTGCCGCGCCCTGTCGCTTGCTCCCCTACATGGATTATAGCAGAAAAGCACAGGCTTATGGGCAAACTGTGCCACAATTAGAAAGTAGATACCCTGTTGCAATTGCTGCAATGGCGGTCACAGAAGGTGTGGTAAGGTCTTGGTAAGGATGATTCGGACGTGTGACCTACTTTGGCTAGTAGCAGGCGGGCTGCCGCGTGGACGGCTACCGGTTCGAGCGTAGTCAGGCACTCGCGGTCGGGGCAGCCGTCGCGCAGCCCAACCACCCACTCGCGGTAGAGGCAAGGGCTGCAAGCCAGGCTCTGGCGGATCACTGCGTTGCCGCCGCTATACATAGCCCGCCAGTCGTCCGCCGTGCCAGTCAGCGCGTCGAACTGCACCGCCGTGCCGCCCGCGTACGGCCCCCAGGCCCGTTCGTTGCTCGGCCCATAGATGCCCAGCACTGCTACCCCAGCCGTCGCCGCCACGTGCAGCGGCCCACTGTCGCTGCCCACGTAGAGGTCGCAGTGGCGCAGCACCGCCGCCAACTCGCTGACGGTCGTCTGCTCTACCAGGTTGAGTAGCCGCCCCGCTCCGTTCGCAGCCAGGGCAGAGACCAACTGCCTGGCGAACTCGCGCACGTCGGCCCCACCAACGAGGATGATCGCCGCGCCCTCTGCTTGCAACCGCTGCGCCAGTTCGATGAAGGAGGCTAGCGGCCAGCGGCGAGCGGGCGCGTATGCCCCTGTGCCGAGGTGCATTGCCACACGGGGGCGGTGGTCGGCCAGGGGCGCGAGCAGCAATGCTGCCTGTGAATCGTCTGCTGCCGCAACCAACAGGCCGCTGGGGCGCGGGCGTGGGTCGGCTCCGACCAGGGCAGCCACCGCCAGCCAGTAGTCAGCTTCGTGCTGCGCCCCGTAGCCGCGATTGCGAACCCGGCGATTGAGGAACCAGCCGCGCCCGTTATCCAACCCAGCGCGCACCTTCACCCCTGCTGCGAGGGTTAGCAGGGCGAACTTGGCCGCGCCGAGCACTGTGGTCATGTGCTGCATGATCAGCACCGCATCATAGTGGTTGCGGCGGAGTTGGCGGCTAAACCCCCACTGGGCCAGCCACTTGCCCGGTTGGAGCAGGTCGCGCGGGCGGTCAAAGGCAGCAATGGCGATCACCTCGTCCACCTGGGGGATGTGGCGGGCAACCTCTACTGAGCGTGGCGGCACCAGCAAATCCAGGCGGGCAGTAGGGTGCGCCTCGTGCAAGGCGGCCAGGGCGGGGCTGACCAGCAGCAGGTCGCCCAGGTCGCCCAGCTTGACGATCAGGATGCGCTGCAACTACTGCCCTCGCTTGCGCCCCAGGCCGCCGAGCAGCGATTGGCTGATCGCCCTGCCCAGCGTAATATTGCCCAGGTCGCTCTCCAATGCAGCCTGTGCGTCGCTGCGCCCGCTCTTGCGCCATTGGTCGAAGCGATCCCTCGTCTCGTTGAGGCTGGCGAGCAGTTCGCTGCTGGCCGGGTTGTTGGGCTGGTCGGGGTCAGTCTTGGCGATAATCTCGCGCAAGTCGTAGAGGTCGTTGACGGCGCGATCCAGCCAGGTGAGGATTGCCTGTCGGTTGCTCACACAGATGTCGCGGTACATGGTAGGGTCACCCCCGGCCAGGCGGCTCATGTCGCGGTAGCCACCCGCCGCCAATCGGCCCATCTCCCCCCAGCCGTCGCTGGCGGTAGTCACGCTGACCAGGCTGCTAGACATCAGGAAGGGTAGGTGGCTGACGGCGGCCACCGCTATGTCGTGTTCGGCAGGGTCAATGAACAGCGGCTTGGCTCCCAACATCCGAGCGAGGGTGGCAACCTGCTCAATCGCCTCCTCACTGGCCGAAAGCGTGGGGCAGAGGGGATAGCTGGCCGCGTCGAACAGGTCAGCACGGGCCGCCTCCAGGCTGCCGGTCGCCCCAGCCATCGGGTGGCCGCCGACGAAGTGGACGGTATTGGGCAACAGTTCATCGGCCCAGCGCAAGACCTGCTGCTTGGTGCTGCCCGTGTCGGTGACTACTGCGCCGCTGCCGAGGACTGGGCCGAGGGCAGCGAACACCTCGCGCATTGCCAGTACTGGGGTGGCGACGATCACCATGTCGGCGTTCCGCACCGCCGAGCCAAAGTCGCGGCTGATGCTGCCAACTGCGCCCAACTTGACTGCCAGTTGCGCCCGCTCCAGGTCAGTGTCGTAGCCGATGATCTCGAAGCTGGCCTTACTCCTACGCCCTTCCTCCGAAGCCTGCCAGCGGCGCAAACCCAGCCCTATAGAACCGCCGATCAGCCCCAGCCCAATGATCGTAATCTTCGCCATCTTTTACCCTCGCACTGTCGTGATAGAGATTGTAGTTCGCAGCCGCATAGTGGTTCGTACCACTGCTCTCCTATTATACCATGCCAGCCCCCCGGCAGGTTCGTAGCAGCCGTCCTTCCGCAGCGGCAAAGAAGATATGAGATTTGACGTGGCCGCTCGCTTCCTTTATACTGAGCCTGGCTGAAGTTTGTACTGGTGTGCGGAGGGGAGCGCAGCTGGCAATGCGTGGAGCGATAGTACGAGAGCAGAGGGCGAGTCTGCGGCGGGCGCAGCGTAGGCGTGGCCTGTCGTTCGTGCGCCTGCTGTTGCTGCTGCTACTGCTGGTTGCTGCGGGCTATGCGCTCATCGTCTGGCAGGTCTACCGGGTGGCCGCTGAGGAGAACGCGCAGGCGGCAGATGTGATCGTCGTTCTCGGCGCAGCCCAGTGGAACGGCCAGCCTTCACCCGTCTTGCAGGCGCGCCTCGACCACGCTCTTGCCCTCTACAACACAGGGTTGGCCCAGGCGATTATCACCACTGGCGGGCTGGGCGATGGCGACCGCTACACCGAGGCCGATATCGCTGCTCGCTATCTGACCCACAGGGGCGTGCCGGTGGAGGAGATTGCCCGCGAGGAGGAGGGCCGCAATACGTGGCAGAGCCTCTCTGCGGTCAGCGGCATCATGCGCGAGCATGGCTGGCACAGCGCGATCCTAGTCAGTGACCCCTTCCATATGATGCGCTCGGCTAAGATGGCAGGCGACCTGGGTATTACCGCCTACACCTCACCCACGCGCACCAGCCCGATCTCTGCCGACCAGGGCTGGGAGGCCCATTACGCTCTGCGCGAAGCTGCTTCCTACATCGCATATCTTTTCTCAATTAAGAACTAGCAGGAGTTTGCTTTTGAACGAGCAATCCACGGAGCAGCGCGTTCCCTTCGAGCCGGAGCGTCGCCCCCTCAGCCGCCAACGCATGATCCCCGGCCTCTCGGCGATCACCTTCATTGGCCTGGCGACCATCGCCGTCTTCTTCTTCCTGGTGACACAGGTTACGCCCCGCTGGGTAGACAACATCAGCCTGTCGATCAGCAACTTGAGCGCAACCGCCACCGCAGTGCCAGTACCACTGCTGGCGACTGCCACGCCCCTGCCGCTAGCGACCGACACCCCCGCCCCGCCAACTGCCACGCCAGCGGGTAGCAGCGAGTACGTCAAGGTTGCCAACACAGATGGTCAAGGGGTGCGGCTACGGGCGCGACCGCAGCAGTCGGCTCCCCGCGTTACTAGCCTGCCGGAGGGGACGATCCTCAAGGTGGTCGGCCTTGACCAAACCAACACGGACGCTACCTGGCGCAACGTGCGGACGACTGACGGCTCGAACGACGAGGGTTGGATTAACACCACCTACCTCGTGGCCTCGCCTGCACCTTGAGCAGAGTTGGCGGCTGAGGGCAAAAAAGGGCGCGTCCGCAATGGACGCGCCCTTCTTCTTGCTTGCGGCTTTGGTGTTCTAGTACCGCTTGCTCATACTATTGTTCCGTTGGGCTATGCTCTTGGCCCAAAGGCCACTGGCAATCGGAACGAGCGCAAGCACTGGTAGAGCAACGCAGGCACCGATGCCAAGGGTTAGCACAGTAAAGAGGAAGGCAGCCGAACCAATCACGAACCAGCCGAAGATCAGCATCAGGATACCGCCGACCACGTTACCAGCGTAGATATGGCCGATGCCCAGGAAGCCGAGGTAGCCAATCAGTTCGAGCAAGAAGGCGATGTTGGGGTCTTTGGCTGGTAGTGGGCCGTAAGGTTGTGGCTGGAAGGGCATCTGCTGGTACTGTGGGTCTGGTACCGGGTAGCCAACATGGCCGCCCTGCTGGTACTGCTGCATCCCCTGCTGGCTCTTGCTGAGGTCTACCAGTTGCGACTTGTTTTCCTGCCCCACATAACCCTGCGTCGGTGCATATGGCTGCTGAGGCTGCTGGTACTGAGGCTGCTGGTATTGTGGCTGAGGCTGCTGGTACTGAGGCTGCTGGTACTGAGGCTGCTGGTACTGAGGCTGCTGGTAAGGCTGGTTGTAGCTGGGGGGTGGTTGGGTGTAGCCTGCCGCTTGGTTGTAGCTGGGGGGAGTGGGAGTGAGGGGTTGCGGCGGTGGGCTGTAGGGCTGGGGTGGCGTGTAAGGCTGAGCCAGGTCTGCGAGGCTTGGTTGCGCGTGGGGCGGCATGGGGGCCTGCTCTGGCAAGGCCTGGGTGGGCGGCTCCCGTCGCTCTGGCTGATGCTGGCCTGGCGGCAAGTTGCTGCGGAACTGATCGTCACTGTTCTGGTTGTGGCTCATTAGCAAACTCCTTGTCCTGATCTTCATCTGCCTATTGAACAAGCGTGGGCCAACAAATGTTTCAACCCCGCAAAACGAAGAACCGACCACATATCGTGATCGGCTGCTGAATGGTACCCCCGAGGCGACTCGAACGCCTGCTTCAGGCTTCGGAGGCCTGCGCTCTATCCACTGAGCTACGGGGGCATTGTGCTGAGTGTAATTATACCCGAAAGCAGTAGTTTTAGCAACACTGTCGCGGTGGCGGGCCACGGCCAGGGACAGCCATGCGTGGATGTAAGTACAGCCCCCGACCTGCTAGATCGGAGGCTGCTCTTACGGCTAGGAGCGAGCTATGACTTGAGGAAGGCGAGGTTTGGGTAGCCGTCGCCAACAACGAGGCTGGGGTCGGCTCCCAGCCAGTTACGTAGCACCGAGCCATAGACGGCGCGGAAGTCTATGTTGAACTTGAGGTCGCCATTGTCGAGGTCGGTTAGGCTGGGGTGATTGCCGTATACTCCACCACGAATGCCGCCGCTGATCAGGAACATAGGCAGAGCGGTGCCGTGGTCGGTACCCCCGCTACCATTCTCCTTGACCCGCCGTCCAAACTCGCTGAAGGTCATCAGCAGCACGTCATCGGTGCGCCCGGCTGCTTCGAGGTCGGTGAAGAAGGCGTTAACCGCGTCGTCGAAGTTCTTCATCAACAGGTCATGCACCGTCTTCTCGTTGGCATGGGTGTCGAAGCCGCCGCTGGTGATGTAGTAAATCTGCGTCTCCAGCCCGCTGCCGATCATCTGGGCCACCATCTTGAGGCCATCGCTGAAGGGGTTCTTGGCCGCCGCCGTACCATAATCGCCCTTGACCTGATAGTTGCTGACAATCTTCTTCAGCGTCGCGCTGCTGCCGAGGGCATCCAGGGCAGCCCGACGGATGTAGTCCTCGTACTCACCGTGTTGGCTGGCGGCATCGCAAATCTGCTCAATTACATCTAGCTGCGCGCTCTGATCCTTGGAGTAGCGGGTATCCGTCTGGAAGGCGTAGCTGTTGAGGCTGGCAATGGAGGGGACGAGCGTGGTGCTGTCCCAGAAGGTGCGTGGTAGCTGGCTGCCGATGTTGGCGGCGCGGAAGGCGGCATCACGGGCGGCCTGGTCGTCGGCGGCGGAGGCATCGAGGTAGCGACCGAGCCAGCCACTGGCGGTGCCGCCTGCCTTCTCTGGCGCAGCGGTCTGCCAGATTTCCATGCTGCGGAAGTGCGAACGGTTGGGGTTGGGGTAGCCTACCCCCTGGATTACGGCCACGTTGCCGCCCTGGTACAGCCGCTTGAGGTTACGCAAGTTGGGGCTGAGACCCACCTTGCCGTCGAGGTCGAGTACCTGCGTCTGTGGCACCGCCAGGGTTGAGCGAGCCTGGTAGAAGGCGGGGTCGCTGTAGGGGATCACGGTATTGAGGCCGTCGTTGCCGCCAGTGAACTGTACGACAACGAGGATGCGCTTGCCAATGGCATGGTCGCTGACCGCTTGCTGGCCTGCGGCCTCGGCTGCCGCCGCGCCACTGTTGACGGCGGCGGCGGCGTGCGCGCTGCTGATGGCATCGCGCCCTTGCAAGGCAGCCGCTCCCTTGACCAGGAAGGTAGGCGCACCAATGCCGATAGCCGACATGATCGCGCCCCGCTTGAGGAAGTCACGTCTGGAGACTGTCATCTTCTTACCCTCTCAAGGCGCAGGGTTTGCGCCCACATACTACTTCAGTTCAATTGGTAGGCTGGCGAGGCAACGACAAGGTGGGTCAGGCCGCGTGCCTTACCATCCGCATCGGCGTTGGTCTGGCTGAGGTCAACATTGCTGGCGTAGTCGCGCAACTTCTGGCGCACGCCGTCGCTAACGTTGTCGTCGGTCAGCAGACCGAGCAGGTAGTTGGTCGCATCACCGCCATTGCTGGCATTGTTGTTGTGCAGCAGGCCGAGGATATCGGTGTAGAGTGGCTTGCCCTTGTCGCGCTGGCTGAGAATGCTATTGGCGATGTTAGCGCGGGCGAAGTAGGTGTTGGTCGAAACCCAGTCCGTTCCCCAATCCCAGCCCTTCACGCTTGGTGGGTTGTAGAGATCCATGCCCATCTGGCGCATCGCAATTGCCAGCATCTTGTTCGGGTTGCTTACCCCCAGCGACTTGACCATACCCACCAGGTAGTCGGCAGGTGACTTGACCTGCGCCCGGTAGTTGGCTTCACTTTGGAACTCGTCACTGCTGAGGATCGCCTGCACCATTGCGCGCACGCTATACTGGCTGTCAAAATAGACCTTGCTGATGCTGCTGACGAAGCCCTCGCTGGGCTGGTCGGTGACGAAGAAGGTGATCAGCTTGTGAGCAAGGAAGCGACCAGCAGCGGGCTGGCGTAGGGCAATGTCGATCACGTCGTCGCCATTTAGCGTCCCACTCTGGCCCAGCACCGTCTTGTTGCCACCGTCGTGTTGGGCCTTGTTGAAGTAGAAAGCACCCATGCGCTCGAACCAGCCGGTGAAGGCACGGGCCGACTCTTTAACATCTTGTTCGCTGTAGTTGCCAATGCCGAGGGTGAACAACTCGAACAACTCCCGCGCCCAGTTCTCGTTTGGTGAACCCTTGCGATTGGTGTTGCTGTCTAGCCAGCGCAGCATGGCCGGGTCGCGGGCAACAGCCTTGACGATTACATCGAAGTTGTCTAGCGCGTGCTGGCGAAAGAGGTTGTTCTGTCGCTGCATCGCCACTGCATCCTTCACCTTGTCATAGCCAGTCGCGAAGTGATTGTGCCAAAAGAGGGTCATCTTCTCCTCTAGCGGGCGGTTGGTGTAGATCATCCGCAGCAACCAATAATACTGTACGTCCTGTATCTTAGCCGGGTCGAGAGCTGCCCCCTCGCGGGCCAGGATCGCGTCCAACGCGCTGTTGTCTGCGTCCTGGTAGTTCAGCAAGCGATCAACCGCCGTGGTGTGGTCAAAAGTGGCGAAGTCTGCAAGCTCGCCTGGGTTGCCGCCGAAGCCTACCCGCCGTAGCAGGTGTGCTGCTACCTGTTGCCTGGTCAATGCCATCTCAGTTCTACCTTTCCTGCGTGTCCAGCATAACCTGCCTGGTTGCTACGTTACCCCCACATCATACTTGAGGGAGGTAAACGTGTCATTAGCGCAGCGTAAAATGCTTGTAAAACAGCAGGGTAGAGTGGAGCGGGGATAGAGAAAGGATTACTGGTTAGGGGACAGGCGGCAAAGGCGCAATGCTGCGCCCCCTTGCGGTTTTTGGCTACCCCGCCAGTTGCCGCCCCCACTGGCTAGTAGGCGGCCACCAGGCTAGTGCTGGGAGGGGCAACTTCGGTGGTCAGTTCGTCCATCAAGCTGTTTAGCTGGCTAGCTGTGCCTGCCAGTTGCTCGCTGAGGATAGCGGTCTGGCTGGAGAGGTCGGATACCCTTTCCATTGCAGAGACGATCAGGCGGGTAGCCTTGCCTTGCTGCTCGGTCGAACTAACGATCAGGTAGCTCTCCCGCGTCACCTCGTCCACCTGACGAGCCAGTTCGCTAATCCTTTGCTCGGTAGTGCTGCTAGATTGCTGGCTCTGGTGTACCGAGGTGACGGCCTGGGTTGCGTCACGCAGCATAACCTGCACAGTACCTTGCATTGCGGCTACCAGCTCGCTGATCTGGGCGACAGCCGTGTTGACCTTGCTTGCCAGCTTACCCACCTCACTTGCGACGACGGCGAAGCGTTTGCCCACCGCCCCTGCCCCCGCCGCCTCGATGGTGGCATTGAGGCTAAGGAGGTGCGTTTCGTCGGCGATCTCGGTGATCAAGGCCAGCACGTGTCTGACCTGCGCGACGCGGCTCTCAACCTGGCGGGCAGCGGACTGCATCTGTTCACCAGCGAGAGCAGCGCGATTGAGTTGCTCACGGTCGCTAGCAAGGCTGCGGCTGGAGTCCTCGGCCTGGCGGGTGGTCTGTTCGCTACTATCGCGCACCCGCCTAGCCGAGTTGGCGATTTGCTCAGCGGTGGCAGAGAGTTCTGCCACCTGCGCTCTTACCTCTTGGAGCGAACTGGCCGCCCCTCGTGCTGCCCCCCGCTGCTGGCTGCTGCTCATCAGGCCATCGGCCATGCCGCCAGCTCGCTGCTTCGCCAGTTGCTCTCGCTCCACCCCAGCTTCGATGGTCAGCAAGGCTTGCTGGGCGCGGGCAGCATTCTGCTGGGCAGTACGCGCTGTTTGCTGCTGGGCATTAGCAAACAGGGTGAGTAGCACAGCAATGATCAAGTTGGCAGCAAGGATCGTAATCACATCACCAAGGTTCTGCCCCGCAGCAGGTCCAAAGTAGATAGCTATCAGGTAGGCTACGGCGGCGAATCCAGCTACCGGTGGGATCGCCCGCCCCCCGATCAGCACTCCTGCCAGGGCGATGCTCAGGGTACAGCCAAAGACGCTGGTGCTGGAGGGGTATTGGGAGATCGAGATACTCGCCATCAGGATCGGGGCAATTGCGCTAAGACACTTTGCAACTACCATCAGCCGTTGTTGCTCGCCGCTATCCGCGCAGGATCGGGGCAATTGCGCTAAGATACTTTGCAACATTAAGCTGGAAGCGGGCGGCAACGATGATCGCCAGCCCAATGCCGAGTGCCATTATCTCAGCAATGATAGAAAGCTGGCTGCCATCAGAGAAGTCTCGCCACAGGCTGTAAATGCCGACCCCAGCAGTAGCCGCGCCCATCAAATATAGTACCCAGCGAGTATTCCGTTCGCTACTGTCAACTTCTTGCATTGCCATAACTTCCCCTCTTGTTGCCTCGGATGCCACCGCCCGCTCTATCCGCCGGTTAGCCCTTCATGGGCAAGAGTGAGTAGGTGGCGTTGCTATCCTGGTTCTACTGCTGTCCGCGTTAATCATTATAGCACAGATGGGAGCTTCGATCAACATGAGCATAGCAGCCGCTGATGCTTGCTAACCTCACCAGAACTTTACCAAACGCCCTACTTGCAGACTGGCAAGCAGCCCCTGCAACAACGCTGCTGGCACGCTGCGTGCTTGTTGATGCTGGCCTGCTCTGCCGTAAGAGAGTGAGCAACAAAGACAGGGGGTAGAAGATTGGCTTCGGCTGAAAGATCGTCGTTCAACAGCTTCTTTATGGCTGGGTTTGAGTGTTCCACTCATGTTCTGCGCGACGGGCGGCGGCTAGACCTCGTGGCCGCGACTGACCACCAGCGTTTCGCCGCCGCAGACTACGCGCGCATCCGCGAACGAGGGCTGCTGACCGCCCGCGAGGGCATTCGCTGGCACCTGATCGAGCTGTCGCCCTACCAGTATGATTGGAGCAGCGTGCTGCCAATCTTGCGGGCGGCCCGTGCCAATGGGGTGCAGGTAATCTGGGACATCATCCATTTCGGCTGGCCGCCCGACCTGAACATCTTCAGCCCTGAGTTCGTGCGCCGCTACGTTGCGCTTGCCCGCGCCTTCGCCCAACTGCTGGTTGCTGAAGGGGAGATGGTGCCGTTCATCGCCCCAGTCAACGAAATCTCCTTCTCCGCTTGGGCCGGGGCGAGTGTCGCTTACATCAACCCCTTCGTTGGCGGTCGTGGCGACGAGTTGAAGGAGCAACTGGTGCGCTGCGTGATCGCGGGCATCGAGTCGATCCGCGAGGTTGCCCCCGCCGCCCGCTTCGTCCACCCCGACCCGACAATCAATGTCGTCCCCAATCCACGCCGCAAGGGGCAGCAGGGGGCGGCACGTAGCGCAACGCAGGCGATGTTCGAGGGGTGGGACATGATCGCAGGGCGCAAGGCTCCGCACCTGGGTGGGCGGCCCGACTACCTGGATGTCATTGGCATCAACTTCTACCCGCACAACCAGCGGCTACTTGACCCCCCGACCACGATCCGCCGCGGCCACCCGCTGTTCCGCAACTTTCGCCATATCCTGGCCGAAGTCCACAACCGCTACCACCGCCCGATCATCGTCTCCGAGACGGGGGCCGACGGCGACGAGCGGGCGGATTGGCTGCGCTACGTAGGCCGCGAGGTGCGCTTGGCCCAGTTGGCAGGGGCAACAGTGGCAGGGGTCTGCCTCTATCCGATCCTCAACTTCCCCTGGTGGGACGACGACCAGCATCTCTACAATGCGCTGTGGGATTATGCCGATGAGCAGGGAGAGCGCGAGATTTACGCGCCGCTGGCGGCAGAGTTGGCCGAGCAGCAGAGCTTGTTTGCCCAGCCAGCGGCGGTGTAGCCGATGAATGAGCGACTGAGCCAGCTAGCAATCCTGGCGACGCGGCCACCTCTCCCCAACCTCTGCTTGTTTACTGACAGCGAGGAGCCGAGTGGGGTGGGTGAGCATATGCTAACCCTGGCTGCCGAGTTGCGCGCGAGTTTCACGATCACCTTCGTCTGCCCCCCCAGCCCCGCAGGCCTGGTCTTCCTCAAACGCGCCGCCCGCCTGGGCTTGGCCGTACTGCCCCTGGCTGCACCCTACCACGAGCGGGCGGCGGTGGGCGAGCTGGAACGCTGGTTGGCTGCCAATCCCTGCGATATCTTCCATGTCCACGCAGGCATCGGTTGGGAGGGGTTTGGCGGGGTCGAGGCGGCGCGGGCAGCAGGTATCCGGGCGATAGTGCGGACAGAACACCTACCCTACCTGCTCACCCACCCGGCCCAGCAGCTTGACCACCGCCGCATCGTGGGCAATGTGGATCGCCTGATCTGCGTCTCCGAGGCCGCCCGCCAGAGCTTTGCCGCCAGTGGACTACCAGCCAGCCGCCTACGCGTCGTCCACAATGGCATCTCCACGCTGCCGCTTTATGGCGACCGTCGGGCGGTGCGTGCTGAGCTTGCTCTGGCAGACGATGCGCCGTTGGTGCTAACTGTCGGGCGACTGGTCGAACAAAAGGGCCACCGCTACCTGCTAGCCGCGATCCCCTCTATTCTGGCCCAGGTGCCTGCTGCCCAGTTTCTCTGGGTGGGTGAGGGTCCACTGCGGGGGGTGTTGCAGGCAGAGTCTGCCACTCTCGGTCTCAACGTCCACCTGCTGGGCCGCCGCGACGATGTGCCACGCTTGCTGGCTGCCGCCGACCTGTTCGTGCTACCGTCCTTGTTCGAGGGCTTGCCGCTAGTGGTACTAGAGGCGATGGCTGCTGGCCTACCTATTGTTGGTACCAACGTTTCTGGTACCAGTGAAGTCGTGCGCGATGGCGTTAGTGGGCGACTGGTGCCAGCCGCCGACGCGCCCGCTCTGGCCGCCGCGATCAGTGGCCTCCTGACCAACCCGGCCCTGGCCCGCCGGATGGGGGCCGCTGGGCGCGATTGGGGCCGCAGCCACTTTAGTGCGGCGCGCATGGCCGCAGAAACAGCCGCGATTTACCGCGAGTTGCTGACCTACAATACACCCTACTATGTGACGAACGCAGCAGAGGTTTAAGCAAACAGAGGAGAGAAGGTAGCATAGATGATAAAGACACGAATCGGTTTTATCGGCGCGGGCGGCATCGCCAGCCGCCACCTGGGTGACTTGCTTGGCTTTGAGGATGTGCAGGTGGTTGCTCTGGCTGACCCCGCCACTGAGCGGGCGCAGGAGCAGGCTGCTCGTTGCGGCGGCAAGGTCTACGCTGACTACCGCCAGATGTTGGACAACGAGCAGCTAGACGCACTCTACATCTGTGTGCCGCCCTTCGCGCACGGTGGGCCAGAGTTGGCAGCGGTCGAGCGCGGCCTACCCTTCTTTGTCGAGAAGCCGCTGGCTGTCACTGGCGAAGCTGCCCAGCAGATCGCCGACGCAGTAGCAGCAAAGGGGCTGGTGACGGCGGTCGGCTACCATTGGCGTTACCTGGATACGGTGGCCGAGGCCCAAGAGTTGCTAGCCCAGAATCCTGCGCGCTTGGCCCTCGGCTACTGGCTGGACAGCACGCCCCCGCCTGCCTGGTGGCGGCATCAGGCTGAGTCGGGCGGCCAAATGGTGGAGCAAACCACCCACATCTTTGATCTCGCCCGCCTGCTGATTGGTGATGTAGAGCAGGTCTACGCCAGCGGCGCGACCAAAAAGCGCGCCCAGTTCCCCGACCTTGACCTGTTCGATGTGACAGCGGCCACCCTCAACTTTGCGGGCGGGGCAATCGGCAGCTTGGCCTCTACCTGCTTGCTCAACTGGCCGCACCGGGTGGGGCTGCACCTGTTCAGCGAGGGCATGGCGATTGAGTTGACCGAGTTCGAGATCATGGTGGATGTGGGGCGGGGGCGACCAACCCGCCGGGCTGAGGGCGACCCCTTTGTGCGCGAAGACCGCGACTTTGTAGACGCGGTGCAGGGCAAGCCCAATCGCATCCGCTCGCCCTACAGCGAAGCCCTCAAAACGCACCTGCTGACTACCGCCGCCGAACGCTCCGCCCGCGAGGGACAGGCGATCAAGCTCTAAGCCGCCCACCTTGCCGCTGGCAGCGGCGAAAGGAATAGCACGTTGACCAAACCACTGACTTTCGGCTGGATCATGCAGCCCGCCCTGTTCAACGACCCACCCGGCCTGCCCGCTAGCGACCCCAGCATCGCCCGCGCCAACATTGCGGCCAACGAGCAGCACGTGGAGATCGCCCGTGCTGCTGGAGTGGACACGATCTGGGTAGAAGACCACATGGGCTGGGGTGACAAGGCCCACCTTGAGTGCTTCACCAACATGGCCTGGCTGGCAGGACGGCATCCCGGCCTGCGCTGGGGGACGATGGTTTGCGGGCAAGCCTTCCGCAATCCTGCTTACCTGGCAAAGCTGGCCGCCAATATGCACCTGCTCACCGAGGGCCGCTTCATCCTCGGCATTGGCGCGGGCAACAACCCCGGTGAACACCACGAGTACGGCTACCAGTTCCTCCCCCCTGGCGAGCGCGTCGCCCAAACCGAGGAGGCGATCAAGGTGATCAAGGCTCTCTGGCAGGACAGCCCCGCCAGCTTCCAGGGCAAGTATTACCAGATCGACCACGCCTTCAGTTCACCGCGACCAGATGGCCCGCTCCCGCTGATGATCGGCGGCATGGGCGAGAAGAAGCTGCTGCGCCTGGTCGCTGAGCAAGGCGACTGGTGGTGCAGCGACATCGCCCCGCTGGAGGTTTTCCGCCACAAAGTTGGCGTGCTACGTGACCACTGTGCGACGGTGGGTCGTGACCCGCAGGCGATCACCAACGCCCAGGTGACCTGGATAAGTGTGGAGGAGGACTCGGCCCACGCCACCCGCTGGGATAACCTGCACATCGTGGCGGGCAACCCCACCGAGGTGGCGGCTGAGTTGCGTGCCTTTCACGAGGCGGGGGCCGACCACTTCCAGATGCGCTTTATGGACTACCCCAACCCGGCGGGTTTCGAGCGATTCATCAGCAAGGTGCTACCCCAACTACGATGAACAAAAGCCACCTACCCTTGTCCCCTCTTAACGCGGGGGGGCCAGCAGCTAGACCGCGACGGGTGCTGTTCGTCTTTGCCTGGCTGGTGGTTGGTGGCGAGGAGACGGAAGTGCGGCTGCTGGCGAAGCACCTTGACCCCGCCCGCTACCAGCTTGAGGTGGTCGCCTGCTTCCGCCAGCCGAACATGGCCGAGCAGACCCACCAGCAACTGGAGGCGATGGGCGTGCTAGTTGACCGCACACCCTACGATCTCTGCTACGAGGATACTATCACCTATCTAGCAGCCAAGTTCCCAGCCTACGACCTGATCGTGGCCTGTCAGGCGGTGCCAGATGTCTACCCCGCCCTGGAGATGTTGAGCGCGAAGCCACCGCTGATCGAGCATGGCGGGTTGGTGCTAGAGGCTCTGCGCGGGCCGAAGCACCTTACTGCCCGCTACGTCGGTGTGTGCGCGACGATCCGTGATGCGGCGGCGGGCAGAATGCCAGGCCGCGAGCAGTATGCGCTAGAAATCCCCTCAATGGTTGACCTTGACGAGTTCGACCCGGCAGCAAGGGCAGCAGTGCGGGTTGAGTGGGGAGTCGCTGCTAACGCAGTGGTAGTCGGTTGGGTTGGGCGGCTGGATCGCAAGAAGCGGGTGGAGGACTTCATCCAGGCTGCCGCCCGCCTGCGCCGCCAACATCCCCACGCCCGCTTCGTGGTGATCGGCGGGCCGGATGCCTTCATGCCAGAGTACGAGGCCGAACTGCATGGGTTGGCCGCCCAACTGAGGTTGGGTAGGGCGATCATCTTCACTGGCGACCGCCCCGATGTGCCACGCTTGCTGGCGGGGCTGGACGTATTCTGCTGGCTGGCGCGGGGCGAGGGGATGCCGCACGTGATCGCCGAGGCCGGGGCCGCCCGCCTGCCTGTGATCTCCACCCGCGATAATGGCACCGCCGAGCAGATTGAGGATGGGGTGAGCGGCCTGTTCGTGCCGCACGAGCGGCCCGCTGCCCTGGCGGCCACCCTCAACGTGCTACTGGACGACCGGGAGGCCCGCCAACTGCTGGGCGACAACCTGAGGGCGAAGGTGGAGCAGGAGTACAGTGCGAGGGTAGTCACCCGTCAGTGGGAGCGGCTGTTCGACGAGGTGGTCGCTGAGGCTGAGGCTGGTAGGGGCTAGCTAGCCGTCCTCAACCGGGCTGGCCGCCCTGCTCGCGTTCGCGGATCGACTTCATGCGGAGAGCAAGTCCGCGCCGATCAATCGGCATTGGCTCGTCGCCTGGCTCTGGCGCACCCAGGTTCTGGCGGGTCTCCGCCGTCTCGCCATACTGCTCCGCGATCTCGTAGGCCAGCAGAAAGAGGCGGTCGTATTCTTCGGGGCTGGTGTGCAGGCGGGCGATGTGCAACTCCTTGTACGCGCCCAGGTTGCCTGGTGGTCGGCTGAAGCTGAGGCCGGTGATCTCGCTGATGTTCTGCATCATCTCCTCGGCCATGCCCTCTGCCATCGGCTCAAAGGCCACTTCCAGCGTCATCAGCCTGCCCATCTGCACCTTCGTCACTCGGATCGGCGCGTTCATCGCCATCGTTCGCTCCCCCTTTTGCCCTGCGTTGGCCTATTATAACAACTTGGGGCTGCCTTCGGCAAAAAGGCCTAGGCGAAACCAGCGCAAGGGCTTGCAAAAGTGGGCATAATCTGTTATAATGGCTCGGCAACGGGGACTTAGCTCAGTTGGGAGAGCGCAACACTGGCAGTGTTGAGGTCAGGGGTTCGAGCCCCCTAGTCTCCACCATCGTTTACGCATCCGCAGGGGTGCGTTTTCTTCAATAACAAACAGGCATTGAACAGGAGTAGTAGGCCGTTCCCCACCTAGAGAGTCGGCGGCTGGTGCAAGCCGACAGGGGAGCCGTGAGGTAGGCCGAACTCACCTGGGAGCCGCAGCGGTGAACTTGCAGTAGCCGCAGCCGAACTTGCGCCCGTTAACGCGCCCTCAAGCGGACCTTTCGCCGGGCAATCGACCAGGGCGGACGCGTCAACCAGGGTGGTACCGACGGAGAGCGAACAGCCCTTCGCCCCTGACTCCAGATGTGGAGTCGTGGGCGGAGGGCTGTTTATTTTGCCCAGGCACGGGTCTGCAACCAGTGATTGTCTCTTTGCGTAGATGCAGTAGACCACTTTGCAGGAGGGTTGAGCGTGATAAGCGACGAAGCAAAGGATGAGGCCGCCCCCATGCAGCACAAGACCCATTGCGGTGGTGAGATGGTAGATTGCAAGCTGGTGGCTACCCAGAGTTGCGGACTTTGAACCCGGAGCGGCTGTATCTCTCAAGTAGCGAGGAAGCAAGATGAGCAACCCGGATGAGCAGGATGAGTATCGCCCCATCGAGGTACCGATGCCCCCACTACCGCCCGAAGGTAGCAGGAGACAGCCGACAGGCTACGCTGGCCCTCCGCTGCCCCCGCCCCGTTCTGCTCCGCCGCTGACCGAGGCAGAGATGGCGGTGGTGCGTCGCTACGAAGGGCAGGGCAAGAAGCTGCTGACGATAGAGGAACTAAGCCGCCAAGCCGCCATTGCTTCCGAGGAAGCACGACGGGAGTTGCGGGCAGCCGAGTCGTTCGTGCCGTCAGCCACGCCGCCTGCCACTGTGTCCCGCAGCCTGCCCGCCCCGCAGCCTGCACCACCCACACAGCCTGCCCGCCGCAGCCAGCGTGATTGTTCGCAGTGTGGCAGCCCTACCAACAGGGCCAACCTCAACTTTGGCAGCCGCACCAGTGGCTACGAAATAGAGTTGACCCCAGTAGACCAAACCCTATTCGACTCGCGGCTGTCGCGGGTGCAGGTTTACGTCTGCGAAGATTGCGGCTATGTTGACCTCTACGCTACCAACCCGAAGGGCCTGCGGCCCAAGCCGAGGCGGAGGTAAGGTGATGAGCGACAACCCGAAAGACCCGTTTGATGCACCAATGCCACCGCTGCCACCAAAGGACGAGCCACCGCGATCAACCTCACATAGCGGAGAGCGGGAGTGGCAGGGGTGTTCTGATTGTGGCGGCGAAATGATCGCTAGCAGGCTGGAAGCTGGTCAGATTTATCGCTTCTTTGTAACGCCTGCTGGCACAGACTTTCTCAACCCCTCCTACCGCAGTGGCGCAGCGGCGTTTACCTGTCTTGACTGCGGCCAGATCAAAATGTACGCTACCAACCCTGATGCTCTGCGCGCGTTCTTCAAGAACTAAGGAGGGCAGATCAAGATGAGCGACAACCCAAAGTTCGACCCTGACAACCCGCCGATGCCCGACCTGCCACCAGAGGACGGGCCGGGTCAGCAGCAGGGTGGCAACTTCTACGAGCAGATGAACCGAAGGCTGACAGAATACCGCCCCCACGCTCAACCGGGTGTGCAGCAAGGTGGCTGCTTCGAGTGCGGTGGCCGCATGGTAAAGAGCAAGATGAGCAGTTACACTACAGTGCGGGCTGATGAGGGCAGCCCGTTCTTTACTCGTAGTTCGACGGTCAAGGCATTGGTCTGCACCCGCTGCGGCTTCATCAAGCTGTACGCAACTGATCCCAGCGTGGTAGAGTGAGTATCACAAGGAGGCAACCAGGATGAGCAACCGCAACTTCGACCCGAATGACCCTTACGCTGCCCCCATGCCGCCGCTACCTGGTGAGGCGGGCTACAACCAGGCGGGGCCGGACTACAACAACGACGACCTGATCCGCCAGCTAACCCGCAACAGCACTTCCCCCTATGACGTGCAGCCGGAGCAGGCGCAACCCGCCTACGCTGCGCCGCAGCCAGTCCACGAGGCAAGTAGTTGCCCAGAGTGCGGCGGCCATATGCTTGCCGCTAACATCAACAGCAACAGTCAGTATCAGTTCTACTTTACGCCACCCGACAAGGGCTTCTTCGACTCCCGCCACTCCGAGGTGCGCGTTCTGGTCTGCGAGACCTGCGGCTTCACCAAGTTCTACGCCCTCACCCCCGGCGAGTTGCGTCCAAAGGAGCAGCGTTGATGAGCGACAACCCGAAGTTCGACCCCGACGACGCGCCCATGCCGCCGCTGCCAGCGGAGCAGCCGAGCCTGCTGTCACGTTCGCGCTGCTGCCCCGACTGTAGTGGGGAGATGGTACCTACCCGGCTGGAGGCGGGAACCGAGGCTGACGGAGTTTACGTCGTTCCCAGCCTAGTGGAGCCTTACGCCAAGCTGGATCGCTACCGGAGTTCCAGCTACTCAACTACCTGCGTAAACTGCGGCTACACCAAAGTTTACGCTAGACGACCTGACCTGATCAAACAGTTCTTCGAAGAAAGGTAAGTGTGATGAACGAGCAACTGAAGCAAGAACCGAAGGCGATGGCCTGCCCCAAGTGCGCGGGCAATATGATCGAGCGCGGCTTTATTGACGCTAACAAGGTGGTTTTCAGTCCCGCGCCCGGCAAGCTGCAATGGACACAGGCGCGCACTTCGCCCGCGAGAGCGATGGTCTGTGACCAGTGTGGCTACGCCGAAGTCTACGCCACCCAGCCGGAGAAGCTGCGCGAAAGCTGAGCAGGATTGCCACCGCTAGAGCGAGTAGTAGGAAGGATCACCCCGATGAATGCTGACCAGCCGAAGCAGGAGGCAAAAGCTACCGCTTGCCCCAAGTGCGGTGGCGGTATGCTTGAGTGCGGGATCGAGACCAGCATGCAGTGCAACTGGCTGGCAGCCTGGAGGTGCCGCTGGTGCCGCTGGGCAAAGGTGTCTTCAACAGGCGGAGGTCTGGTATCCGTGCGCTGATGTGTGAGCGATGTGGCTACGTTGAGTTGTATGGCGACCCCACGCAGATCAAGTCGGGTTGAGCAATAGTGAGGAGCAGAGATGAGAGATAAGTACATACCGCAGGAGATCGAACCACAGTGGCAGGCGCGTTGGGCTGAGCAGCGTATCTACAACGTGCCACAGCCAATGGTGGGCGGGCAAGAGGAGCGGAAGTTCTATGTTGCTTCTATGTTGCCCTACCCTAGTGGCGACCTGCACATGGGCCATATGCGGAATTACACTATTGGCGATGTGGTTGTCCGCTACCACCGCATGAAGGGGGAGCGGGTGCTGTCGCCGATGGGTTGGGATGCGTTCGGGCTGCCCGCTGAGAACGCCGCGATCAAGGATGGCATTCACCCTGCCACCCGCACGCCAAACAACGTGGCCGCGATGAAGCAGCAGTTCGCCAAGATGGGCGCGATGTTCGACTGGGAGCGTGAGGTCAATACCTCTAGCCCCGAATACTACCGTTGGACGCAGTGGCTCTTTCTCAAGCTGTATGCGATGGGGCTGGCCTATCGCGGCAAAGGGTTGGTCAATTGGTGTCCGAAAGACGCGACTGTGCTGGCAAACGAGCAGGTAGTGGAGGGCAAGTGCGAACGCTGTGGCACGGTAGTGGTGCGCCGCAACTTGGAGCAGTGGTTCTTCAAGACTAGTGCCTACGCCCAAAGGATGCTCGACGACCTTGACGGTCTAGACGGCTGGCCGGAGCGTGTCCGCACCATGCAGCGTAACTGGATTGGCCGCAGCGAGGGTGCCGAGGTAGGCTTCGCCCTCACTGCTGGTGGCGGTAAGTTGACCGTCTTCACCACCCGGCCCGACACGCTGTGGGGGGCAACCTTCATGGTGCTGGCCCCCGAACACACCCTGGTAGACACGATCACCGCCCCAGAGCAGCAGGCTGAGGTTGCCGCCTACAAGGAGCAGGCTAGCAAGCAGAGCGAGATTGAGAGACTGGCGACCGATAAGGAAAAGACGGGGGTCTTTACTGGCGCGTATGCGATCAACCCGGTCAATGGCGCACAGGTGCCAATCTGGATCGCCGACTACGTGCTGACCACCTATGGCACTGGGGCGATCATGGCTGTCCCCGCCCACGACGAGCGCGACTTTGAGTTCGCCCGCAAGTTCGGCCTGCCGATCAAGCTGGTCTACAACACCGAGCCGCCGCAGGATGCTGCTACTATGCCCTCTGCTATCTTGCACACCGGCGTGGCCGTAGAGGCTGGCCCCTTCACTGGGCTGCCCGACGCAGCAGAGACAGTCAGCCAGGTTATCACCTGGCTGGAAGCGCAGGGGATCGGCAAGGGTAAGGTTAACTTCCGCCTGCGCGACTGGCTGATCAGCCGCCAACGTTACTGGGGTGCGCCGATCCCCATTGTCTACTGCGACCACTGCGGGATGCAGCCGGTGCCAGCCGCCCAACTGCCGGTGCTGCTGCCGCTGGACGTGGCGTTCAAGCCGGGCGGCGAGTCGCCACTCGCTCGCGTCGAGTCGTTCGTCAACACTACCTGCCCGGCCTGCGACGGCCCCGCCCGCCGCGAAACCGACACGATGGACACCTTCGTGGATAGCTCCTGGTACTTCATGCGCTACTGCGACCCGCAGAACACTGAACTGCCCTTTGACAAGGCGATGGTAGATTACTGGATGCCGCTGGATCAATACATTGGTGGGGTCGAACACGCGATCCTGCACCTGATGTACGCCCGCTTCTTCACCAAAGCTCTCTACGACGCAGGTATGATCAGCATCACTGAGCCGTTTGCCAAACTCTTTACCCAGGGCATGGTCTACCTCAACGGGGCGAAGATGAGCAAGAGCAAGGGTAATGTGGTGCCGGTGGATGACTTTGTGGCGCGGCTGGGGGCGGACGCAGGGCGCATCTACGTGCTGTTCATGGCCCCGCCGACCGATGATAGTGAGTGGAGCGACGCGGGCGCAATCGGGGCTTCGCGCTTCCTGGGTCGCGTCTGGCACTTGCTGGACGAGGGCATCGACCTGCACGCTGCCCGCCCCGCTGCTGCCGACTTGAACAAGGCCGCGCGCGAGATCGTCGGCCATGCCAACCGCCTGGTAGAACGAGTGGGTAGCGACATCGAACGCTTCCATCACAATACCATCATCAGCGCGTACATGGATTTCGTCAACAAACTGAGCGACTACCGCGAGCAGCAGGGGCAGACTGCCGCCTTCAACGAAGCCGCCCGTCTGTTCCTGCTGGTTCTCGCCCCCGCAGCCCCACATATCGCTGAAGAAATCTGGCAGCGGTTGGGGGGCAAGGGCAGCATCCACGTGCAAGCCTGGCCCAGCGTCGACTCCGCCTTCCTGCAAGCCGAGGAGATGACCATCGTGGTGCAGGTCAATGGCAAGCTACGCGACCGCCTGACCCTGCCTGCGGGCATGGACGAAGTAGCAGTGAAGGCAGCAGCCCTGGCCGCCGACAAGGTGGCCGCCACCCTCGACGGCAGGCAGCCCGTCAGCGTCCTCTATGTCCCTGGTAGGCTGGTCAATGTGGTGGTCAAGTAGGAGGTAGGGAGGATGGAGCTAGAGGGGCTGATCGTGCAGGTGCAGGAGAGTGGCAAGTATCGGGCGGTCAGCCCTGAGCTTGTGCGCCAGCTTGCCACGCAGGAGGCGGCAAAGGGGCGCAGCGTGAAGGAGACGGTGAAGGCGATCCGCAACCGCCTGCATCAGGTGGGCGGCGCGTACCTCGAAGCTGGTACTGACTACGACCGCTGGCTGGTGAGCTTGCAGGCGGCAGAGGGGCAGGCCAGCTTGCAGGCAGCCTGCCGGGAGGTGCTGGGCCACCACGCCTCGACCCGCGAACGCCTGACTATCCTCGACCAGTTCTACCCCACCGTGCTGGCAGGTCTGCCACCGCTGCACTCGGTGCTGGATGTGGCCTGCGGCTTCAATCCCCTGGCGATCCCCTGGTTGCCGCTGGCTGCTGACGCGCTTTACTACGCCTGCGACATCTACGCCGACATGGTGGCCTTCCTCAACGCCAGCTTCCCGCTGCTCGGCGTGCAGGGGGCCGCTAGCCAGTGCGACCTGACCCAGACGATCCCCAATACAGCAGTGGACATTGCCTTCATCCTCAAGACGATCCCTTGCCTTGAGCAGGTGGACAAGGCGGCGGGCAGCAGGCTGCTGGACGGCCTGCACGCCCGCTGGCTACTTGTCTCCTTCCCCACCCGCAGCCTGGGGGGGAGGAGCAAGGGCATGGGCGCGACCTACGAGGCCCACTTCAACGCCCTGGTTGCGGGGCGGGGCTGGCAGATCGCCCGCTTCGAGTTCCCCGGCGAACTCGTCTTCCTGGTGGACAAGCAGCCTTGAGCTAGCTGCCGCAAGGTCGGTGGATGGTCAGGCCAGGGTACTCCTCTAGCAGCTGCTCCTCGCTCTGGAACCAGCGCAGGTTGTCGGCCTTGATACTGTGCCAGCCAGGGTCGTCGGCACAGTAGTAGTATTTGCGCGACTTGCTGCTAACCACGTAGCGACCGGGGGCTGGGGTCGGCACGGTAGTCTCGGTCGCCACCGGCTTGGGCGTGCGAGTGGCAGTGTCGGTGCTGGTCGGCCTGGGCGTGCGAGTGGCAGTCGTGGTACTAGTCGGCTTGGGCGTGCGAGTGGCAGTCGTGGTACTAGTCGGCTTGGGGGTGCGGGTGGCGGTCTCGGTGCTGGTCGGCTTGGGCGTGCGTGTAGGTTTGGTGGTAGCGGGTGGCTTTGGCGTAGAAGTGAGTTTGGCAGGGTGCGGCGGCCTGGGGGTGCGGGTGGCTTTGGCCTGAGCTGGCTCGTCGCGGACGGTCGGCTGCACGCTACTCTCCGTCGCTTCATTGGTGGCAGGCTGCTCTGCACTGCTAGCCTCGGTAGCGGGTACCGCTTCGTTGGCAGCGGGCGCAAGGCTTGGCGCAGTGGGGATGTCGCCTGGGGCAAGGGTGGGCAGCAGCAGAATCGGCTTGAGTTCGAGGGTGGGCGTGAGAGCAGTAGTCGCAGCGGTGGTCGCTGTCGGGCTGGTGATCACTGGCGCGGCCTGGTCGCAGGCAGTGAGCAACAAGAGGAGCATCAGGCAACCGAGGGTGCAGCGCATTGTAGGCTAGTGACCTCCCGTCAGGATGGCCTGATTGTACTACAAGTAGCGGCAGCGTGCAAGCGGCTGGCATAGCAGGCTCAAGGCTGCGGCTTGACGAAAGCAGCGAACGCCAGCGCGAACGCCTGCTAGCAACCAGGGTGATGAACCATGATCACGCTAGCGCAGGGTGGGTTAGCAACCAGCCAGCACCCAATTGGATGCTGGCTGTTACTTACTGGCTATTGCTAACTTCAGGGTTGGCTCTCGATGCTGCGGCGCACAACCTTGCTCAGTTCACCGCGCTTGATGTTGTCGTTGGGGCGGAAGCAGAGGCCACTAGCCCCCACACAGGTTGCGCCGTTGATAATGCTGCGGTTGGCTAGCGTCTCGATGGCGGCGTAGCCGAAGCTGCTGGCTGGCACATCGCTGAAGGTGGCTACGGTCGGGGTGAACAGGGCGTAGGCGCGCACCCGCTGGGTAATCACCGCCACCTGCGCCCGCGTCACGTTCTGGTTGGGGCGGAAGCTGCCATCGTTGAAGCCAGTGATCGCCCCCACGTGTGCTGCTGCTTCCACGTACTGGTAGAACACGCTACTGCTAGCTACATCGGTGAAGGTGGGTGTGATTGGGGTGAAGGCTGCGATCCCGAAGCCGAGCGCGACAATCTTGGCGAACTGACCGCGCGTGGTGTTGCTGCTGGGGGCAAACAGGCCGCCATTGCCGCTGACTACCCCGCGACAGGCAAGGAACTGGATGTCGCCGTAGAAGATGCTGGTGGTCGGCACGTCGCTGAAGCTGATTGTGCAGGCAGCAGCGGTGGCGGTTGGCGTGCTAGCAGCGGCGGTGTTGGTCGCAGTGCTGACGGCTGGCGGAGTAGCAGTCGGCGTAGCGGTGCTAGCGGCTGCGGTGCTGGTTGCAGTGGCAGCAGTCGCAGTAGCGGTGCTGGTTGGGGTGGCTGGCACGCTGGTACTGGTTGAGCCGGGCATATTGGTGGCGGTTGGGCTGGGGCTGGGTAGGTTGTCGTCGTAGAAGTGCATCAAGCCAATGTCGCCTACCGCCCAACCCTCGTTGGCGTTAAGGAAGCTGAGGCTACTGAGGGTACCACCGACAAGGCCATAGGGTGTGGTTGGGGTGTATACCACTTGCCAGCTAATGCCATCGTAGTGCGCGATTGTGGCTGGCTCAAGGCTAAAGCTACTGGTCGTTGCCCAGCCGTTGTTAGCTGAGAGCATCTTGAGGCTATCAACCGCATCGAACGGTACGCTGACACTCGTCCAGGTGCTACCATCCCAGTGTAGCATCCGCTGGTACTGTCCACCGATCCATACGTCGTTGTCGCTAGCCGCACTGATGGCAAAAGGAACAAAGCCGTTCTGGTTGAGGTTGACGCGCTGCCAGCTTGTGCCGTCGAAGTGGTAAAGCAACGGCACATTGGCTGACGAGTTGAACAATCCCACCGCCCAGCCGTTAGTCGGGCTGGTGAAGCTGAGCGAACTCAAGCGGCCCTCCAGCCCCGGCTCTATTAGTTGCATCGTCCAGCTACCGGCCTGGTAGCGAGCGTAAATGGGCTGTGGGTGGAATACATCAGTGTAGTAGCTGCCGACCGCCCAACCACTGTCCGCCCCGGTCATCTGCATGGCTTGGAGATGGTAACTGCTGTTGAAGCCCTGGAGGGTGTCCGTCCAGGTAATACCGTCGTAGTGGCTGAAGCGGCCCACTGGCAGCCCGTAAGAGGTGTACTTCCAGCCGTCATTGTTGGCGAGGAAGTCCAGCGTATCCGCACCTACGCCTGTGTCTAGCCAGCCAACCCCGTTGTATTGGTACATCCGTGAGTAGCTGTTGAGCCAACCGTCGTTCGGGGCTAGCATCTTGACCTCTGAGCCGCTCGCACCCCAGGCAACCAGGTTGATATTGCTGCCTGTCCAGTGGTAGAGTAGCCCATCTGCCCCATCCGCCCAGATGTCGTTGGCCGCCACCCCGGAGATGCTCTTGAGGCTGGCAACCACGTTGAAGGAGTTGTTGTTGTGGCGGAAGCCAAAGCTGGTGCCGCTAGTTGTGGCCGCGTAATAGTCGTTGCTGGCAAGGGCAAAGATGCTGGTAACATCGCTGCCACCGCTGCCTGCCACTGGCTGCCAGCTTGTGCCGTCATAGTGCAGCACACTGTCGCCGCCGCTGTTGTTAGCGAGGCCGATCCAGCCCTCGTTCGCGTTCAGCATGAAGATGCTCCGCACCTGTACGTTGCTGTTGCCAAGCCGCACTGCTGTCCAGTTGTAGTCTTGGAAGTGGAAGGCATAGGGAAAAAGACCACGGATGGTACTGGTATTGTTACTGGTATTGGTGTCGGTAAATACTTCGGCGACCACCCAGAAGTCGAGCTGGCTGGTCGCGCTCATCTGCCTGACTTCTATCTCGCCAGTCATGATAGCGGGGGTTGGCAGCACCGCCCAGTTGGGGCCAACCTTGTTGAGGAACATGGGGCGGGCTTGGTCAAGCTCATCGATAGTACTGCCGAGTATCCAGCCCTGCCCCAGCCCGGTCATGTCCACATCGAGCAGATCGGTGGGTTGCGGTTGAGCGGGAGCGACGACCTGCTGCCACGGGCCACCGTCAGAGTGGATGATAGTGCTTAGACCACTGTGATCGCCGACGGCCCAAATGTCGTTGGTAGCATGGCTGTCTACTGCCCTGAGGTTGTGATTAACTGGACTGGCGACCTCCTGCCAGCCGCCGCCGTTATAGTGACGGATGATGCCCCCGTCACCGACGGCCCAGCCATCGGTTGCCGAGCGCATCTTGACTGCCGTATAGTTGGGGTAGGGCTGGTGCCAGGTAGGGCCAGTCAAGGGTTGACTGCCGCCCTTGGCAAGGGCGGCAACTGGCTGGTGGCTGGTGGTGGCGAGTGGGCTGGCAGCCTCGGCGGCGGCCAAAGTAGCACTGAGGATCAGAACGAGAGCGAGGGTAGTCGCCAACAGGCGGCGCAGGGTGGAGGGCATTGATGGCACAAGGGTACGTCCTTTCATGGTCGCGCTCATGAGTACTGGGTGGGTAGCGATCCAACCATAGTTGTGGCTACCTCCTAATCTTAGCAGCCAGGGGAGCCAATTTTTGTTGGATTTTGTTGGATTTGTGCCGCGATTACGATCCTGGCTGGCATGATTCGTGCGGTTGTTAACCAGGTGTTAACCCCATTGCCTTCTAATCCGTCAATAGATTAGGTATAATGGGGGCAGGTCAGCGATGGGGCTGGCTGCCACTTAGCAACTACGGCAACGCAGCTATCTACCACCACTATGCACAAGGATGTGCCACTGATTGGAGGCTTTACAGTGACAACATCTGGCCTGATTGAAGAACAGGTGCGGGTTGATTATGAGCGCGCCCGCCGCAAATCTTTCCTCACCGATCTCGGCAAGCTGCTGGGCAAGCAGGGTAGCGAACTACTCTCCTTCGAGCAAGTAGTTCAGAGTCTTGGTACCACCAACCAGACCTATCGGGGCGTACAAACAGTGGATGTCGATCAGATTGTTGGCAGCGTAGACCGCTATGCCGACTTTGACCGCCGCTTCCTGCCCAACAACGCTGCCACCCGCGACCGTTGGAAAAGCATAGACCGCGCTTACTACGAGGATGCGATCCTGCCCCCAGTGATCCTCTACAAGGTGGGCGAGGTCTACTTCGTCAAGGACGGCAACCACCGCATTTCGGTGGCGAAGGCGCGGGGCATCCAGTTTGTGGACGCGGAAGTAACCGAGGTGCGGAGCCGCATCCCCCTGACCGCCGACACCGACCCCCGCGAAATGCTCGCCCTGGCCGAGTACGGTCGCTTCTTGGAGCAGACCGACCTTGACCACCTGCGCCCAGGGCAGAACGTGCGCTTCAGCAAGCTAGGCCGCTACGACATCCTGCTCGACCACATCCGCGTCCACCGCTACTTCTACCAGATCGACACTGGTACTTCGCTGGGCTGGCCCGAAGCGGTCTCATCCTGGTACGACAACCTCTACTACCCGGTAGCCGAGGCGAGCCGCCGCGACCACATCTTGGAGGACTTTCCTAGCGCGACCGAGGCCGACCTCTACCTTTGGGTGATGGACTACTCCTACTACCTGGCGCGGGATGAGGGTAAGAAGCTCTCGCCTGCGGAGGCTACGGCAGACTACAGCGCAGCGTTTGGCAAGCACGACGGCATCCACGCTCTACTCAACCTGCCAGCCCGGATCAGCAGGGGGGCGCAGCAGGTCTTTGCGATCACAGGGCGGCTGTTGGAGCGAGCGATCTCCTCGGCTCCCGCAACCTATGAGGAGGGCATGACCATGCAGCCGCTGCCTGTCTTCATGCCAGAGGACGAACTGGAAGCCAATGTTGAGCGCGCCCGCGAAGTTACCGAGCGACATTTGGCAGTAGAGGCTTGAGCGCGAGCTAGCAGCCTATCTTGTACCACAACTAGCATCCCCGCCAACTACTGGCGGGGATGCTGTATAATAGGGTCATGCACGATGACCGCTCTACCAATCTCCCACCGCCGCCCGCTCGCCCGTTGTTCGCTGGGGTAGAGGAGGATGTGCCACTGCCCGCAAATGGTGAACTGCTTACCCGCTGGTCGCTGATTGGGCTGACCTGCACCCTGCTGGCTGGCCCGGCTAGCGTGCTGATGCTGCTGATCCCGCCGCTGCTTTTTGCCGCTCCGCTGATCGTCATCTGGCTGCTGGCGGGTTGCGCCATCGCGGTGATTACCCTCAACCGCAGCAACGAAGCCAGCCGCCCGCAGCAAGTGCGTGTGGTCAGTGGGGTAGCAGCGGCGATCAGTGGCCTGATCCTGGTGCTGACACTAGGCCTACTGGTCTGGTCGCTGCTCAGTGTACAGTAGAAGCAGTCTGCTAGCGGGTTAGTACAGCGGACAGTGCGCACTAGAGGACGGCCCGCTGGGTTAGCTAACCAGACGTTGAGCAACAACTAATCCGCTGGCGATGCGACAAGGGGGAACACCATGAACGATGACTGCCAGCCACCATTCGTCCTGCTGAAAGAGCAGCCGCTAGCCAGACCGCTCAAGCTGTTCATCAAGATACTTGAGCTAGCACCTCCCAAGTTTCAGCCGCATGTAAATGTTGGCATCGGGGCTGGCAAGCGCACTTTTGCTATTAAGCTACTAGATGTGCTGCTTCTGCTCCTGGTAGGAGGCTCCTTGCTGATCATGGGCATCTTGCTGTTCATCTGGTTCACCCTGTTCGGTTCGAGTATTGATTGGCCCACTAATCTATTAGCAGAGAGGAAGGTTCTTGTCATGAACGACGGCCACCCGACCGATGCCCACCTCTCACCCCACGACGTAAAACTAGAAGAAAGCTAACATGAACCTCCCCCAACTTCTCGCTATGCTGCGCGAGTCGCCGCAGATGCGCCCCTACATCACCGCCTGGCACGAAGTCCCTGCCCAGCCCGCCCGCACTGCTCCCTTTCCCGCCGACCTCCACCCGCGCCTGGCCGAGGTGCTGCGGGCGAAGGGGATTGTCAACCTCTACACGCACCAGGCCCAGGCGTTGCAGGCGGCGCAGGCGGGCCAGCACCTGGCAGTCGTCACCCCCACCGCCAGCGGCAAGACGCTATGCTACAACCTGCCCGTGCTTGACCGCATCCTGCGCGACGACAGCACCCGCGCCCTCTACCTGTTCCCGACCAAGGCCCTGGCCCAGGATCAGCTAGCGGGGCTGTACGATCTGATCACTGCACTTGACCGTGATATCAAGACCTACACCTATGATGGTGACACCCCGCCTGACGCTCGTCGCCTGATCCGCTCCGCTGGTCACATCGTGATCACCAACCCCGATATGCTGCACACCGGCGTTCTCCCCCACCACACCAAGTGGGTGCGCCTGTTTGAGAACCTCAAATACGTGGTGGTGGACGAACTACACACCTATCGTGGCGTGTTCGGCAGCCACGTCGCCAACGTGCTGCGACGGCTAGAGCGCATCTGCGCCTTCTACGGCGCGACCCCACAGTACATCTGTTGCAGCGCGACGATAGCCAACCCCCGTCAACTGGCCGCCAATCTGATCGGCGTGCCAGAGGAGCGTATCCAACTGGTGGACGACAATGGCGCACCACGGGCGGCCAAGAGCTTCATCATGTACAACCCGCCGCTGATCAACAAGCAACTGGGCCTGCGCCGCAGTAGCACGCTGGCCGCCAGCGAGATCGCCACCCAGTTTCTCGCCAATGATGTGCAGACGATAGTCTTCGCTCGCGCCCGAACGACGGTCGAAATCCTGCTCACCTACCTGCGCAATGCAGCCCAGGGACGGCGGCCCGCCAATGCCATTCGTGGCTATCGCGGTGGCTACCTGCCGTTGGAGCGGCGCGAGATCGAGAAGGGCTTGCGTGATGGCGAGGTGCGCCTGGTGGTCAGTACCAACGCTCTTGAGTTGGGTATAGACATTGGCACCCTGGAAGCCTGCATTATGGCCGGCTACCCAGGCACTGTCGCCAGCACGTGGCAGCAGGCGGGCCGAGCCGGGCGGCAGGTAGGCAGCAGCGTAGCAGTGTTGGTCGCGGGTAGCAGCACGCTGGATCAGTACATCGTCAACCATCCCGCCTACTTCTTCGGCCAGACAGCAGAGAACGGGCTAGTTAATCCCGATAACCTGCTGATCCAGATGGGTCACCTCAAGTGCGCCGCCTTCGAGCTACCCTTCGCCGAGGGCGAGCAGTTCGGGCCAAGCGATGTCAGCGAACACCTAGCCTACCTGGAGCAGGAGGGTATCCTGCACTACTCTGGGGGGACATACCACTGGATGGCCGAGAACTTCCCCGCCCAGGCAGTCAGCCTGCGGACGGCCTCCAATGACAACTTCCTGATCGTAGACGTGACCGACGCAAGCCGCCCACGCACCATTGGTGAGGTTGACCGCTTCGCCGCGCCCACCACCATCCACGAGGAGGCTATCTACCTGCACAACGCCCAGCCTTACCACGTGGATAAACTGGACTGGGACGAGCAGAAAGCCTACGTGCGGGCGGTCGAGGTAGACTACTACACCGACGCAAACCTGGCCGTCAGCCTCAAGGTGCTGGATGTTCTCAGTGCGCCCGATCAAGTGTTGGGCCGGAAGGTCGCTGCCGCCCCTCAGTCGGTGGCCGAGGCGGGCTGGCCGCTGGTAGTAGCGCGGCAGGCTAGAGAAGGCTACCGACCAGAGTTGGGCGCACTGCAAGAGGAGACCCCTACCCTGCCTTCCTCCACCAGGGGCCTGGGGAAGGATGTTGACCCCACGTTGCACGCAGCCCGTAATCACGGGGAGGTGATGGTCACGGCAATGGCGACGATCTACAAGAAGATAAAGCTGCTGACGCATGAGAACCTGGGCTGGGGGCGAATTACGCTGCCAGAGCAGGAGATGCACACTACCGCCTACTGGCTGACGGTGCCACCCGAAGCAGCGGCTGGGCTGGCGAAGGATGAGTTGCAGGCGGGGCTGATCGGCCTCGGCAACGTGCTGGCCGGGCTTGCGCCGCTCTACCTGATGTGCGACCCTCGCGACATTGGCTCGACGGTGCAGGTGCGCTCCCCCTTTACCCGCCGCCCAACCATCTTCATCTATGATAGCTACCCAGGGGGGATCGGCTTCAGCCAGAAGCTCTACGACTCGCACGCCGCTTTGCTGCAAGCGGCTGGCGAACTGGTGCGGGCTTGTGGTTGCGAGAGCGGCTGCCCCAGTTGCGTCGGCCCAGCGGCGGAGACGGGAGCGGACGCGAAGGCATCCACCCTGCGCCTGCTGGCCGCTTTGCATTAGGCGGTTTACAAAGCGGTCAGCTTGTGCTATACTCCATTGCACACCGCTGGTAAAACGTAGTGGTAGCCCCCACCTTCTTCAAGAAAAGGTTGAGCGAAGCAGTATGACAGCACTAACCCCTTCAGTTCGTCATCGTCTTTTTGCCGCCGAGCAGTACGAACCTGACCTGCTGGCCCGCCGTAAGCGATTTGGCACGGTTGTGCTGGGTTTCTCCATCATTGTCAGTCTGATCCCTGTGGTCAGCGCGCTCTTTCTGCCTAAGCCTAGTTACCCACTCGCTGGGCTGGCAGTTGTGGCCCTGCTAACTAGTAGCACTCTGTTGGTTGCGCTGGGGCTGGGCTACGTCAATGTGGTGAACTCGATCACCACCGTCTTTGGCACCCTGCTGCTGATCGCTAGCGCGCACTTTGCCGACGGTATCTACGGCTCGTCGGCCCCTCTACTGCTGGTTACACTGGCTTACACCCCCTTCCTTGTTCCCCGCCCAGTCTTTATATCCAACCTGATCTCTACCCTGGTTGGCACCACCATCGTGCTAATGTACGAGTTGAATGGCAACCCACCGCTGCTCCCGCTCCGCGGCGAGCCGCTCTCTTTCTCCTACGCTCTATCAACCGTGATACTGGCAGCGATCATGTACTACTTCAGCGAGGGCTTGAACAGCGCGGTACGACGGCTGACAGCGCAGAGTGCCGACCTGAGTCGGGCGAACCAGGAGCTAACCCACCAGCAGCAGGCTCGCCAGCTTGCCGCCGAGCAGGTCTCTACCGCTGCAAACCACATGGCTGCCTTTACTGGTGAGCAGACAGTGCGGGTGCGCGAGGCCGTTGGTACCTTCAACCAGACGCAGGCCAGCGCAGAGGAGTTGAGCCGCATCTCCCAGCAGATCGCGGCGGTCGCCGCCGAGGTGCGTGGGGCTGCGGCTAGCACTTTGCAGCAATCGCGCAGCACCCAGGAGCAGGTAGCCGACGGCATCGGCGAGATCGCGCTGGTACTCGGCCAGGTCAACGTGATTGCCAGCACCGTCAGCACCTTGGAGGAGAGTTCGCGGGGTATTGGGCTGGTGGTCACCTCGATCCAGGAGATCGCTGACGAAGTGCGCTTGCTAGCCCTCAACGCCGCCATCGAAGCAGCGGGGGCGGGCAGCTATGGCCGCCGCTTTGGGGTAATCGCCAGTGAGGTCAGCAGCCTATCCGACTCGGCAGAGCAGCAGACCCGAATAGTTAGCCAGCAGTTGCAGCAGTTGCAAGCGGCCATCCAGGCGGTAGCTGGGGCTAGCAAGCAGGGTATTGCGCTCGCTGGGCGCAGCGAACACTACCTGCGGAGCATAGGCCAGGCTGCCACCCAGATCAACAACCTGAGCGACCAGACCGACCGCCTTGCCGACTCTATCTCGCAGACTACCAGCCAGCAACGGCTAGCCAGCCAGGAGGTGGTTGAGCAGATGCGTACTCTCGTGCGGCTAGCCCAGTCAGAGGCAGACAGCGCGACAGTAGGCGCAGAGGCCGCCAGCAACCTGCGCCTGGTCGCTAGCGGCCTCGCAGACAGCCGGGACTACGCGGCTCCCTCACTGGCTGGGCCAAAGGTGAGCAAGCCCTCGTAGGGTGAAGGGTCTATCATCTTCAGCAAGAGCAGGCGCACTTCGCGGCCCTTCGCCAGCATAAAGAGGATGTTGCGCTCGTCTGCGCTCAAGCCCATAGTGTTGACCAGCCTTGCATACTGCTTCATGTACTCGTGCTGATCGCTCTCTCCCACCCCTGCGTAAGCCAGGGCAGCCAGGATCGCGGCATGGGCAGCACGTAGCTTAGCATCACCAGCGGCCACCGCCGCTTCGATAGCAGCCGCGACTACCTCGGCCTTGAGCCGAAACTCCTCTGGCAGCTTCTTGACCATCTCCGCCAAGCTACCGTCGGTCATCGCCTCGTGGATGCGCCTGGTGGTCAGGCCGCTAACCAGGCGGTGCAGTTCGAGGTACTCGCTGGTCTTGAGCTTGACCCGCAGGCCGTCGCTATAGCGTAGCACCCACCCCTCCACCCCCCGCGAGGCGGCGGCCACTGCAACCAGCGACGGCACCGCCATGCTCTCCGCCTGCGCCACCAGCTTGAAGCCGTACTGGGCGGCGATCTGTTGCAAGCTAGCATAATTGTGGTCATAGCCGTCGGCAATCTCTATCGCGCCGATCAGATAGAGGTTCTCCTCACCCCCGTAATCTACCACGATGCTGTTTTGGGGGTAGATGATCTCGAATAGCAAGGTGGTGTGCAGCGGGAATTGCGCGCTGGCGAAGTTGCGGCGCACGAACGCAGTTGCCCACTGGGCCTGCTCTGAGTTGAACGCACCCCGCGTGGCGATGCGATAAACCCCCGCGTACCAGAAGCCAATGCCTAGCGATCCGTCCATCTTGACAGTCACCTCTGGCGGCTCTGGCGGCAGGTTGTCCAGCGTGGTCTGCGGCATCTCGCCCAGGTTGAAGAACTTACTGAAGGGGCGAGCGGCCAGCCTCGCCGTCGGCCAGTGGAAGATCAGGCCACGGCACATCTGCTCGATCTCCGTCCAGCCGTGATCGTAGACTGCCTGCTCGGTGTAGTTGAGGATCAGATACTCACCCTCGACCTGGGCGCGGACGTTGCCCAGGGCGCGGTAAGCCTCGCGGTTCGCTCCATGCTGGCGCACTGCTTCGGTGATCGTCTCCAATGCGTCAATCATCGCTGATCCTTCATGCTTGCCAGAGCTTAGCGGTTCTCGCGCTGCACCGCCCAGCCGAGGCGGGCCGAACGCAGGCGCAGGCCGAGGCTTGGAGCCACCCGCAACAACCCTCCCTCAATCCGGCCCAGCCGCCGCCCACCAAGCAGGCGTGCGGCCTTGCGGTAGAGGCGCAGGCTAGCGGCGGCCCTGATCGCCGCCAGGTAGTCCAGCCCCCACAGCCCCATCCGCTTTGCCCCCAGCACCCCGAAGGCCAGCGGCAGGATGCGTGGGTAGACCCGCAGGGTATGCAGTGTCACGTGGGTATAGTCGCCCAGCGAAGTCGTGTCCTGGAAGAAGCGGCGGCTGAGGTCGGGGCCGAGGTCGGCTAGTACGCGGCAAAAGATGTTCATGATCTGGTTCACCTCGTTCTGCTTGCCCTGGGCCAGCCCCGCCTGGGTCGGCGACATGAAGCGGCTGAAGACCCACATCATGCCCAGGTTCTGCTGATGCGCCCCGATCCGCCGCAGCGAACCAGCATCTAGCAGGTTGCGGCTAAGGGCAAGATCGAGCAGGCTGACGATGCGGCCAAGATTGCGAACGTGGCTGCCGAAGCCGCAGAAGGTGAGCGGCGATTGCTGGGCTGCCGCGTCGCCAATGCTGATGATCCGCTCTGCCGCCCCGCTACCCGCTCGCACGCGCAGGCCGTCGCGATGGCGGGCGGGGATGAAGCCGTAGACGGGCTTGCGGTGTTGGAAATCCTCACCGATCCGCTTGTAAGTGGGTAGCAGGCGGAAGTAGTCCTCGAACAGGGCCAGCAGGTCGCACTCGCCACCCTCGTCCAGGTTGGCATAGTAGAAGACGTAGGTAGTCATCTCATCTTCGCGGCCAGGGAAGCCCTCCCAGATCAACTGCCGCCCGCCCTGCGCGTCGGCCACGCTCACCAGCACGTCACCCACTCCCGGATCAACCTCGTCTATCGCGCTGCCTTGCACGAAGCCTTGCGCCACCGTGCCGACCGTCGGGCAAACCGCACTGAAGGGCCGTCCGTTGTTGAGTGCTTGCGCCAGTGGGGAGGTGCTGCCCATGTCATCCACTAGCAGCGCAGCCTTGAAGCGGCAAACCGTCGCGCTGTCATCCTCCACTTCCACCACAATCCCGCCCAGCTTGCCGCCCGCTTGCACGTAGGCGTGGCGAAAGCCATAGCCAGAGCGGATCAGACTGCCAGTGCCAGACTGCTCGATCTTCTGCACGCAGAGGGCCAGCAGCGCACTAGCATCCAACGCGAGGTCTAGCACGCCAGTCAGCTTGAGGTCTGCCGCTGGCACATTGATCGTATTGGGGGCGAAGCGGATCACACCCGTGTGGTAGCGACGCTGGATGATCGGCTCAAGCTCGGCCCAGGTAAACAGGCCCAGGCCAACCAGCCTGCCCAATTCAGCCGCACTGATGTTCCACTCGCGGTGGGTGCTACCGATCTCCTTGCGGTCGAAGACCAGCACTTTGCGGCGGTAACGGGTCGCTAGCAATGCCGCATCTAGCAGACCCAGCCCAGCCCCAGCGTAGATCACCTCAAACTCACCGTCGCTGGCTGGTAGCACGTCCACATAGCTGATCACCGGCGCAGGGTCGTGCTGCACGAAGTAGCGTTGCCAGTCCCGATTGAGGCCGTAGGCGTGGCGCAGCGCAGCCAGGCCACCCGGCATGGCGGTGAACGCGGCTACGGTTAGGGGATAGCGGGAGCGTAGTTGCTCGGCCAGGGCTTCGGCGGTGCTGTGCAGGTTAGCGGTTGCGGTCATTGGCTCGTCCTCTATGTAATGATCTATTGTAACGGATCGGCTACCTGATAACCAACCATGCCCGCTTAAACTGCTCACGGTTGCCTTGCAGGTAGCAAGCGAATAAGCGGATAAGCGACTGATAACTGGGTGCTGTTCAGCCGCGTATGGTTAGGCTGATCTGCTGGCAGATGCCCCTTGCAACCCTGAACAGCTAGCCATCTTTAACGCCCTGTGCAGGGTCAACACTGCGATCTCTGGGCGGGCGCGCAGGCGGTGGGGGATGCCGCTCATGCCGATGCCGCGACTGACATAGAGCGGCAAGCCGTGATGATCGCAGTAGCCACGCAGCAACTCCTCGTGCTTGTGCGGCAGGTGCGGCGCGCCGAAGAAGGGCAGGATCACCTGGCCGCCGTGCGTGTGACCGCAGAGCATCAGGTCTACTCGCTGCCCTGCGATGCGATCCACAAAGTCGGGGTTGTGGGCCAGCAGCACGCGGCACTCAGTGCCTGGCAAGCCGCGCAGGGCAGCGGGCAGGTCGTAGTTGTGCGAGCGCAAATCCTCAACCCCAGCGAAGTGTAGGTGCGCTCCCTCGCGCTCCAAGGTAGCGTGCTGATTGCGTAGCACCTGTGCGCCGCCGCTTTGCAGCCAGCCCACGTTGGCCTGCTCGTGGCCGAAGTAGTCGTGATTGCCGAGGACAGCGAAGATGCCCTCCTTTGCCACCAGCCTGGCAAGCAGGGTCGGGAAGCGGTAGCCAGCCCTGCGCGTCACGTAGTCACCGAGCAGGCAGATCACATCTGGCTGCTGGGCATTGGTTCTCTCTACCACGCGGCGCAACTGTCGTTCACCGACCCGCCAGCCGTAATGTATGTCGCTGATTACTACCAGCCGCAGACCGTCGAAGCTGGGTGGTAGGTTGGGTAGACGGACGGCAGTGTGGGTCACTTCCAGCCAGAAGGGTTCGATGAAGTAGCTATAACCCAACGTGCCGATGCCCAGCACTGCCGACCCTAGCACCTTCGCTAGCAGCCGCACCTTGCGCCGCCTGAACCGTTGCCGCCCCCAGCCCTCCCGCTCGTCCGCCACCGTCACCGGCTGCCAACCCCCGCCGCCTTCAATGTCGCCTGCTGAATGGCGAACAACTCCGCCAACCCCTTGTCGGCGAGGTTGAGTAGCTGATCAAGGGCGGCGCGGTCGAAGGGCTTGCCCTCTGCCGTCCCCTGCACTTCGATGTACTTGCCACTGCCGGTCTGCACCACGTTGAAGTCTACCTCGGCCCGCGAGTCCTCCTCGTAGGCAAGATCGAGACGCGCTTCGCCCGCGACGATCCCGACGCTGATGGCGGCTAGTGGCTCAAGCAGGATGCGTTTGCTGCCGACGCGGTGTGCCTGTCGCAGCTTGTCTACTGCCAGGGCCAGGGCAACATAGGAGCCAGTAATCGCGGCGGTGCGGGTGCCACCATCGGCGTTGATCACGTCGCAGTCCACTGTCAACTGGATGTCACCGAGGGCGACCAGGTCGGTAATCCCACGTAGGCTGCGCCCTATCAGCCGTTGAATCTCCTGGGTGCGCCCGCTGACCTTGCCTGTACTGGCTTCGCGGCGGTTGCGACCGGGGGTAGCCGAGGGCAACATACTGTACTCAGCCGTCACCCAGCCGCCCTTGCCGACGCGGTGCGGTGGCAGGTCGGTTTCGGCAGTGACAGCGCAGATCACCTGGGTGCGGCCAAACTCAACCAGCACCGAGGCGGTAGGGAAGACCTGATAGTTGGTGGTGATCTTGATGGCGCGCAGGTCGGTGGCAGCACGACCATCTGGGCGAGCATTGTTCGGCACGGCTAACTCCGGGGGCGACAGGATTTGCTGGAAGGCGCGGCTCACCTTTGCGGCTGCGTGCAGGGTAAGGGCTACCATGCTGCTGCTGATCGGCGGCTGATTTGGATACTCCTCTGGGTAAAAGAGGCTCTCCAACAGCGTCTCGGCCAGCACAAAGGGCCAGGCAACGGTGAGGGCGGCGGCCAGCAGGTCGCGCTCTATTATACTCAATTTGCACTCGCTCTGATACTCGCTGAGAAAGAGGTCGAACAGCCTTGCATTGGCCTGCCGTTCGGGGCGCAACTCTGGCTGACCGCCGCCGCTGAAGATCAGCACGCTGAAGTAGAGTAGAGCCTGGGCCAGTTCGAGCAGGCGGGGAGCGTAGCGCGAGCTATCCCAGCCGCGCACGGTGGTCACTTCGCCTCGGCGGTTGAAGGTGAGATTGTAGCCGTGATAGTTGCCGTGGATGTGTAGCAGGCGCAGGTGGGGAGCGGCGGCGGCGATGCGGCGGTCGGCCAGGCTGTGGGCATCCGCGATCTGGTCGAGGGCAGCATCAGCCCGCTGGCGGTCGGCGGGGTCGCGTAGGGCAGCTACGTAGTGGCTGAGCCGATTTAGCCGCGCTCGCCCCTGCCCCAACATTGACCACTGCTCCGGCCAGTAGTTGGTCTCGCCCGCGTATTGTTCGCTGATGCGGTGTAGTTTGCCGAGGGTACGAGCGGCACTGGCTACCTGCGTCGGGCTGTCGTAGACGAAGTTTACCCCTTCCACCCACGCTTGCAGTTCGTAGCTCTCGCCCGCTACCGCCAGGGTGGTCGCCCCGTTGGGCATGGCGATCAGGTTGGGGACGGGCAGCCCGTGGCGACAGACGTGCAGCATGATCGCTTGCTGGTGGCGGTAATCCTGGGGGCTGGCGGCTGGGTCGTGGTGGTGCAACAGGTAGGCGCGCCCCCAGGCATCGCTGAGGCGCAGGGCCAGCCGCCCACCATGCAGATTGAGGTGGCGGTCGAGGCGTAGCCCAGGGAGGCCATAGCTGGCGGCGGTTGCTGCAACCAATGGGGCAAACCGCTGGCGCACCTCCCTGGCTTCGAGGACGTGATCACGTGGTGGCACGACGAGGGGTGGAGTAAACGAGCGGTCTGCGTCCGGCGCAGCCACCTCATGCGGTTGTGAAAGCATTGCAGCGTCCTACTGCGAACCCCTGCCTGACGGCACGACCCCTCACCAGAGGGTCGGGGGTTCAGGATGGCGCGTCTCCGCGCTCACGCAGCTCTTCCAATCGCTGCTTTATCGCGGCTTCGCGCCCGCGATCTGTAGGGATGTAGTAGCGGCGGCCCTGCAAGGTAGCAGGCAACCCCTCTTGTTGTACGTAGCCACCTTCATAATCATGGGCATACTTGTAGCCCGCGCCATAGCCGAGCGACTTCATCAACCCGGTGGGGGCGTTCCGCAGGTGCAGCGGCACTGGATCGGCCCTCGTGTTCCGCACGTCGTCCTTGACTGCCTTGTAACCAGCGTAGAGCGCGTTGCTCTTAGGCGCAACGCTGCAATAGACGACTGCCTGGGCCAGGGCCAACTCCGCTTCGGGCAGGCCAATAAACTGAATCGCCTGCTGCGCCGCCATGCAAACAACCAGGGCTTGGGGGTCGGCCATGCCAACATCCTCGCTGGCAAAGCGCACAATGCGGCGGATGATATACTGCGCGTCCTCCCCCGCCTCCAGCATCCGCCCCAGCCAGTAGAGGGCAGCGTCGGGGTCGCTGCCCCGCATGGTCTTGTGCAGAGCAGAGATGATGTCATAATGCTGCTCCCCATCCTTGTCGTAGAGGAGAGCTTTGTGCTGCATTGCGTCTTCGATGTCGGTGACGGTGATCGTGCTACGGCCAGTCTCGTCTGGCGGGGCAGCCAGGGCGGCTAGTTCCAGCGCGTTGAGGGCAGTACGAGCATCACCGTTAGCCAAAGTTACTAGCAGGCTGATAGCCCCCTCCTCCAGCACCACGTTCGTGGCTCCCAGGCCCCGCTCGTTGTCACTGAGGGCGCGCTGCACCAGGGCGCGGATATAGTCGTTGTCCAGAGCCTGGAGGACGAAGACGCGGGCGCGTGAGAGCAGGGCAGAGTTGACCTCGAAGCTAGGATTCTCGGTGGTGGCTCCGATCAGGGTGATCGTGCCGTCCTCGACATAGGGTAGGATCACATCCTGTTGGGCCTTGTTGAAGCGGTGGATTTCGTCAATAAAAAGGACAGTACGCTGACCACTCTGCAAGCGGCGATCCTTCGCTTCCTGGATCAGGCGGCGCAAGTCGGCCACGCCCGCCGCCACTGCGCTGATCGGCACAAAGTGGCCGCTGACCGCCTCGGCGAGCAGGTGCGCGAGGGTAGTCTTGCCGCTGCCAGGCGGCCCCCAAAGGATCAGCGAGTTGAGGTTGCCGCTCTCCACCGCCTTCCGCAGTACCCGCCCAGGGCCAATTACCTGCTCTTGGCCCACGTACTCGTCGAGGCTACGCGGGCGCATCCGGGCGGCAAGGGGGCTGTAGCTGCCCGCTTGCTCGGCTCGCTGCCTATGCAGATCGATCATCCCCAACTGGTGGTTGCTAGCCTGCCTGTCTTTTGCCTTCGCCATGCTCTATTCCTATCCGCAAGTACGCACGAGATGGTAAGGCGCATTGTACACCGAATCATGCTTTTACGCAAGCTGAGTTGGTGGTTGGCCTAAGCTGATCGCCTTACTTTACTTACCTGACAGTACAAGGGCTGCCAACAACCCAGTAGTACCACAAAACAGAGTACGATGGTACTGCTGTCTTAATCTACGTTGCTGCGAGCCGTTTTGGATTGCGCGACGGGCAGATGATCGGCTGTCCTTGTGCATCTTCTTTGCGGCTGCTAACAGGCGTTGACTTCCTGCCTGCTTCTCCGTATAATGGGCTTGCTAAATAGCGACTGGGAGGGTGACTAATGGCACGCACGTTGGCGGTTGCCTCAACTTTGCAGAACGCACGCTACACCATCGCCGAGGTACTGGGCGAGGGCGGCTTTGGTGTTACCTACAAGGGGAACGACAATCGTCTGGGCCGCACCGTGGCGATCAAGGAGTTGTTCCCCTTTGGCAGCAACCGCGAAGACGAGGGAGCAGTGACCGCCCCACTGACCTACACCCAGGGACGGTGGGGCAAGGCGGTTGACGACTTCCTGCGCGAGGCCCGCACCATAGCTGGTCTCGACTATGCTGGCATCGTTGCCGTCTACGACTACTTTGAAGAAAACAATACTGCTTACATGGTGATGAAGTTTATTGACGGCATCCCGCTCGACCGCTACGTATGGCAACAGGGTGGCAAGCTGGGTGACGAAGAAGCGGTGCGCTATACAGTTCATGTTGGTAACGCCTTGAGTGTGCTGCACAGCCTCAACCTGCTGCACCGTGACGTAAAGCCAAACAATATCATGCTTACTCGTAGCGGGCCAGTGCTGATCGACTTTGGGGCCGCCCGCGAGTTCCTGGTTGACCGCTCGGTACAGCAGACCGCCATTGGCACGCTCGGTTTCTCCGCCCCAGAGCAGTTCCACGTCTTTGGCCGCAAGGGAGCGTATACGGACGTGTACTCGCTGGCGGCCACTACTTACTATATGATCACTGGCAGTGCGCCAACCCCCCCCCTGGACGAGGCTGCCGCCGCCAGCCCACTCATGCCTGCTCTGGCCCACGCCCTGGCCTTTGAGCCGAAGGAGCGGCCTGCGACAATTGCTGCCTTCCTCGCCGAACTAACCGTCGACATGAGCAACGCCCCGACGATCCAGCCGCAGACGGTGGGTGGTTCACAGCCCTTCAACGAGCGGCCTTCCTCCAACCCGCTCCTGCCTTCCGCTGCGCCTAGCCAGCCGCCTACACCGAGCGTGCCGTCGCTGACTTCTATAGTGCCGCCGCCACTGACCGCTATTGTGCCACCCAGCCAGCCGCCCACACCGAGCGTGCCGTCGCTGACTGCCGCTGTACCGCCGCCACTGACCGCTATCGTGCCACCCAGCCAGCCGCCTGCCCAGCCTGTCGCCCCCTTGCTAGAGGAGACCACAGCCCGGCGGAGCTTCCCCATGCTGCCGCTGGTCTCTGGTCTACTGTTGGTGGCAGTGGCGGTGATCCTGCTGCTGGTCTTCAGCAACAGGTCGTCACCATCGCTGCGAGCCGACCCTGAGAATGCGGGCAAGTCCTCCCCAGTGGTGCTGCTTGCCGATAGTACGCTCACCCCCGCCGACGTGGCTGTTCCGCTCACTGAGCCATCATCAGTTGGTGTCAGCCTGCCCTCTACGCCAGAGGCTGACGGTACCCAGCTGCCAGAGGCTGACGGTACCCAGCCGCCAACCGACACCCCGCCTGCTACTGATACGTCGCTGCTGCCAACCCCTACGCCCGCCCCTCCTGACACGCCATTGGTGGTTGTCCCAGCAGCCAGCAACACACCGTACATAATCACAGCTACCCCACCACCAACCCCACCTGCCACCGCTACGCCGCCCAGCCTCACGCCGAAGTTGACACTCACGCCGAAGCCACCGACTACTACCCCCTTGCTGCCGACTGCTACGCCAGTGCCTCCCACGCAGCTTATCCCGAACCCTACCACAACTTCGGCAACCGCCCTCGGTGCAAACTGGGAGCGGCTCGGTGCTGCTGACTTCAACGCCTACTGTGCCAACGCTTTTGGCGGCGCACAGGCTCGGCTCGACAAACTGCAAGATGCTGGTGTACTCGACTGGGCCTGCTATGGCAACCCCGTGCGTGTCAGTGGCGTGGTAATGAAGGATGCCTGTATTGAGCAGTATGGCGAGGGAACCACCGCCAACTTCACCAATGCCGATGATGCTTCTAGCTGGAACTGCTACCAGGGCTACAATCTGCTCGGTGCTGTGCCAGTCAACGAATACTGCACCCGTCGCACGGTCTACGGCGAGGGGCGGCTAGACCCCAACCTGACCCCCGATGTGAAGCCCGCCTTCCGCTGGGCCTGCTTTGCCCCTCCCGAAGTGGGTCGGGTGGATGGGGATGTGGCCTGCACCCGGCTCTACCGTCGTTCCTTCGCCTATTGGCTGACCGCAGACGACCCCCATAGCTGGGTCTGCTACCGCCACAAGTAGAAAGCGAGCTATGCGCGACCAACCACTACCTCCTGCTACCCTGCTCCAGAATGGCAAGTACCAGATCGTGCGCGTCCTCTCACAAGGCAGCCTCAGCTTCCTCTACGAAGGAGTCAGCACCCGCATCCGGCAGAGCGTGGTGATCAAGGAGTTGTTCCCGCGCCGCAGTGAGCGGCTAGCTAGCGGTGGGGTGCAGCCAACCAGCCAGTACGAGGAGCATGAGTGGGAGCAGGCACGCCAGGCTTACGTGGAGGAGGCTAGCCTGGTCGCGCAGTTCAGCACAGAACCGCGCATCATGAACGTCCTCGACCAGTTCGACGAGAACAATACTGCCTACATGGTGACGCAACCCGCTGGTAGGCAGAACCTCTACGAGTATCTTGGCTCGCGGGGGGGCAAGCTGCCGGAGGTTGAGGCTAAACGGCTGACCGAGGAGATGGGCCACGCCCTCAATGTGATGCACGCGCATGAGCCAGCCGTGTACCACCGCGACTTGCGCCCTACCAACACGGTGATCAACGACGCGGGCGGGCCAGTGCTGATCGACTTCGGCGCAACCCGCTGGTACATGACCGAGCTGGCTGGTGGCTTGAGCATGGTGGAGTATCGGCGCGGTTTCGCCGCCCCCGAATTGCTAGACAACCCGGCCATCCCACCCATCCCCCAGCAAGATATTTACTCGCTGGGAGCAACCCTCTACGTGATGCTGATGGGCCGTGACCGCGTGCCTGTCCCCAGCGCAAAGCTGACCGCCAACTTCGGTCGTGCCGTCCGCAAGGCAGTAGACAAAGCTCTACAAGTCGACCCCGCCCGACGGCAGCGCGATGTGGGCGAGTTCATCCGCGACCTGCGCGGCGACGAAAACTTCTTCACCAGCCTGCCTAACTGGGTCAAGGCGGTGGGCAGCCTGATCTTCAGCGGCATCGTTCTCGGCCTGCTAACTAACTATCTCTATAGCTGGCTCAATGCCCCCATCCCCATGCCTACGCCTCCCACACCGGTCGTAGTTGTCAGTCCACAGAGCAGCACAGCCCTTGCTCCAACTGCTGTAGTTGCTGGTGTTGCGCCCGCCCGCCCTGCCAACCCTACGTCGCTGCCGTTGGCTGACCGTTGCACTGTGACTGCCCTTAATGCCAGCCCAGTGGCCGACTCCGGCGCGGTCTTCCAAGAGCAGGCAGGCGGTCGCACCTTGCTAAATGGGAGTGGGGCTACCTTCCCTGCGATCTACTACCAGCTTGTCTTTCCAGAGTTTGACACCAGCTACAACGCCAGGGCTGGGTTGTATTACCGCTGCGACGGCTCAGGGGCTGGGGTCAGTGCGATCCTCAACAACCAGGTGGATTTTGCCGCTGCTGACTACCAGGACGATAGCATCAGCAAGGCGAAGGATGCGGCTTACTTGCAAATCCCTATCGTTCTTGGCGGGGTGGCAGTGCTGACCAGGCTACCAGGCAGTAGCGCGGGCAACCATCTCTACCTTAGCCCTGCGACGATCAGCAAGATTTATCGGGGCGAGATCAGTCGTTGGAACGATCCGGCTATCGCTGCTGACAATGCCAACAACCCCACCAAACCGACGCTGCCCGACCAGCAGATCGTCCCGGTCTACCGCAAGGAGTCGAGCGGTACCAGCCGGGCCTTCGCCAGCTATCTCTATCGTGGCACTGGCGACCCAGCCTGGCAGAACAAGGATGTCTTCCCCAGTGCGGTGGGCGGTAGGGCAGTTGAGGGAAACAATGGCATGATCGGCGAACTGACCAGTAGCGAGTACACAATTGGCTACGTGGAGATTGCCTACCTGGATGTGGCTCTGCGCGGCAGCTTCCCGCCGGGTCTATCCTACGCCTACCCACAAAATAGCAGCGGCAAGTATGTGGAGCCGACCTGGGAGAGCGTCCGCGAGGCGGCCAGTGATGCTACCCTCTCGCCCAGTCTCAACCTCGGCTTCAGCGACGCGCAGGGTGGCTACCCAATCACCACGGCTAGCTACCTGATCGTGCGCCGCGACTACCAGGATACCCCCGACGAGCGGCGGCGGGCTGTTGCCCTCAGCAATCTCCTGCGCTGGCTACTCAGCGAGGGCCAACGCTACGTCGAAAACCGCGAGGTGCGCTCCTACGCCGCCTTGCCCAATCCGGTACGCGACGTTGCTCTGCGCCAGGTCTGCACGATCACTATTGGTGGGCTAGCCGACACCTGTAAGTGAGCTGAGGCGATTGTGAGCGGCAAGAAGAAGGGGGCGCATACCAGTGCGCCCCCGCTCGTCGTCCCGAAGCTACTTGTTGATCGCATCACGGATGAACCGCCAGGTGGCCGAGTCGACCCAGGGATTGTCGTTGACGGCGGCCATGAAGCCATAGTAGGGTTCGCCGTCTGCGTCCTTGAAGTTGGACTGAATCAGGGCTGGGCGGCCCTTGAGGTCGGGCAGGCTGTTGTCGTTGTTCGGCATATTGACCCAGTAGCCATTGTCGTCAAGTGGGTTGCCTACCTTGTTCTTGCTCGCGTCGTAGTCGTCCAACAAGCCGTAGGTATGGCCCATCTCGTGGCCCGCCACCGCGATGTAGTTAAGGATTGCGCTCGTCACCGTCCCCTTGATCGAGGTAATCTCCAGGCCAGCGGTGGTCGGCGACTTCATATGGTCGGCGAACCACTTGGGTGGCAGTACCCCGACCACTATCGTTGCGTCGGGCATCGTCTTGCCACTATGGCCCACTGTATTGCGGCCTACCACGCCGACGCTAGCGTACATGGCGGTGATCGCCGTCCAGTTGATCTCACCGTTATCGTCGGCCACCGTACTCTCGAAGGGGCGTAGGTTGTAGGGCGCATCGGCGTAGTCGTACTCAAAGGCACTGCTGGGCAGTGGGTAAGTGGCCTTGATGAACTCGAAGTTCTCACGCGCCATCTTCGGTATCTCACGGTCGAAGTTGTAACGGCTGCGGTTGGAGTCGGTCCAGTCTACGGGCAGGAAGAAGATTTTGATCTTCGTCGCCTTCATCAGGATCGCCTTCTTCTCTGGCGTGGTTACTTGCGTATTGCTACCGGTGTTGCTGGCCCCCTGCGTCTCGATCTTGACATTGGCAGTGTAGCTAGCAGCCCGACTGGGGCCGCCGGGGACGGTCACGGCGATGTAGTTGTCGCTGCTGCTGACGTTCTTGGTCGCCTCATAGCTGCGATTCTCAAAGATAGCGGTGGCCTTGAGCGACACTGGGGCGGTATTGTTCAGGTTGAGGGTGATAATCACCACCATGTCCTTACCGACGATCAAATCCTCGCTAGCCAACGTCTGGCTGAGGACTGCTTGCTTGATGCTGATTGCTGCCTGGGCGTGGGTTGAGGCGGTTTGGCCCAGCAGCAGCAGAGCCAGCACTAGCAGCGACCCAGCAGCCTTACTCATGGTTTGCTTCTTCATGTTTGCTTGTTCCTCCATTGGCGGGGGCGTGGCTTGTTGCCTGCCCCCACTGCGCCTTATCTGCTGAGGTGTTCCTGATAGCTTAGCTTCACGGCCTGGCCCGCATTGCCGAGGGCAACCAGGATGTAGTTGCCGCTGGGCAGCTTGAGGCTAGCGAGTGTGCTGCTCTGGCTGCTGTAGAGTGGCTTGGTCGGGTCGTTGACCGAGTAGATACCCCAGGGGCCATCGCCAGAGAGCAGCTTGAAGTTGTCGGCGTAGCCACCGAGTGGCACCACGATGTTGTCGTCATAGACCTGGCGGCTGTTCCACTTCTCGTTGACGATGCGGCTCTCAATCGTGCGCTGCTGGGTGAAGCCTGCACTGCTGCTGCCGCTATTGAAGTTTTTGTCTACGAAATCCTTGTCGCCACTGACCTCCTCACCTGTCTTGCCGTCGATAACGGAGAGCAGGCTGACCGCCTTCCATAGGTCGGCTTCGCTCTTTTTGCCATCCAGCCACGCTTGCCAGTCGGAGCGGCTGAGGCTGTAGACAATCACATAGAGCTTACCCTTCTGGGGGTAGAGGAGGGCGCAGAGACCGCTCTTGAGGCTGGGGTAGGCAGTCATCAACGTACCCCAGCCGCTCAACATCTCGGCCCGCAGGTTCTGGTCGAAGCTCTTGCTCACCATGTCCATGTAGACTGCACCCTGGGCTACGTTCTCACCGTGGATGTCCTTCTGCTCGACGTAGTCCACCTGCTGCACGTTATAGCCTTGCAGAGCGAGACCTTCGGCGATCTGCTGCTTGGTTCCTTCGATGCTGCGGGCAGGCTTGTCCACCAATACTACTACACTGGCGGGGCTGTCGATCTGCACGTCGTTGCCCGCATCGGCCTTAGCCTTAACCCTTAGCTCCTTGACCGCCTGGCCGAGCGTCAACTGACCGCGGGCTGCGCCGTCACCGCTGGTCTGCTCATCGCCGAGGGCCTGCTCGTCACTGCCCGTAGTCTGGGCGGTGAAGACAATTTTCTGCTTGGGTGCGGGCCGGTAGTCCTTGTCGCTGATGGTAGCGACGAGCGTAAGTTTGGTGGTATCGTCGGCTGACACAAAGGCAGAGGAGGATTGCAGGCGCAGGTAGCCATTGCCAGCACTGTGCTGGTCGCTCTGGGGGGGCGTGTTGTCAGTCGGCAGGGTGGGGGTAGTGCCGCCACTCTTGTCGCCAAAATCCTTACTGCCCGCACTGCTCTTGGCAAACTCTTTCTCGCTCACCTCGGTACCACTAGTCTTGTCGAGGATAAAGAAGTTGCTGCTCACGCCCTTCCAGAGGTCGTCTCCGCTCAACTTGCCCTCAATGGCTCTCTGGAAGTCGCTGGCCTGGGCAGCGAAGACTAGCCAGTAGTTACCTATCTCTAGCGCACTGAAAAGGCTGGCAGACTTGGGGTAGTAGGTGTGCAAGGCGTAGAAGCCTTCAACCGCCTGCTGAATGTTGTTCTCGTCCTCATAGGCGTGTTGGCTGGTTGGGTCGAAGGTGGGGGAGTAGAGGCGCATGATCACGCCAACGTTGCTGCGGTCTACGTTACCCTTACTGTCGGTCACATAGCCGACATCAACTATGCTGTAGCCCTTGCTGCTCAGGTAGCTAGAGACGCTGTTCCCGGCTGCGTCGCTGCTGCTGCCTACCCCGCTGCTACTTTGGGCGCGGGCAGTCTGGGGCGTAAGCAGGCTGATCGTCAGCAGCAGCACAGCCAGCCCTGCCAGCATTGCCATCCCCTGGCGCAGCAGTTTCATAGTAACACGATTCTCCATCTTGAACACTCCTCTGGCTGAGTAGCCGGGGCTGCGGCCCACTTGCGAGCCACGTCACAATGCGGAAGTTGCTAGCCCATTATAGCATGAAACGAGCAAACGATCATCTAACTGCGTAAAATGGACGCTGCTTTAGATTATACGCAGCCTCCACCTGTTTTGTTGCGGGCCGGGGCCAAGACTATAACATACTTCTCACCGATTGGTGTCTAGCACCCTGCCAGTGGCGGCGGCTACGCGTCCTGGCGGTGAGCAAGTGCGCTGGCTGCTATTTGCCGCTACCCGCCGCAACATGGTATAGTAGCAGCGCAGCAGCCTCCATCCTGGTGGGCTTGCTTTGCTCAACACCTGCGTCATCTGCCAGCAGGTATGCATGGTAGTAGCATTGGCTGACGGAGGTAATAACCTGGCCCCCAACGAGCAACAAAGCCACAACCAGCTAGCACCGAGGCCACCGCTGCCAGTCGCTAGCCTCGTCTCACAGCCGCACCCACCTGAGCCGATCAGCTTCGTCGAGCAGTTGGAGGGGCCGATTCGTTCGCTGCCCTATGCCGCCTACGCCTGCACGCTGGCCGCCCTGCTACTGGGTCTGCTGGGTCTGAGTGGCTGGGGGTCTACGCTGGCTATCGTCAGCATCGCGGTCAGCAGCTATCTGCTACGCAAGAACTGGGAGATCAAAGACTCGCGGCTGCCCCTCTCCCTGCTGTTGGGCAACGCACTGCTTGCCTGGCTGCTGTTCATGATCGAGATCATGCAGGTCTACCCCTGGCTGCGCGACCTACCAACTATCCTCACTGGCAAGCCAGCCTGAGGCCAGATCAGCAACCCTGGCTGCGATGAAGCGCATGATGTGTGTTCCCTACTTGCCTTCGGTAGCCACTGCGCCGAGGATCAATTGGTTGACTACTTGCTCCAGTGGGGCGCGGTCGTCGGTGAAGGGGGCAGGGAAGCCGATGCGGGCGGGGGCAGTGCTGTCGGGTGGCCGGATGTTGCCCTGTTGCAGGGCGCGGGCAAACATGGTCTTGAGGTTGGGGTTGGTGCCAGCGGCGGCGGTTAGGCGGGCGGCGTTGGCCTCAAAATCGGCGGCCCTGGTCGGCTGGTTGGTGCCGATCACCATGCTGTTACCGCCGCCTGCCACGTCTATGATCCAGACGCTGGGATAAACCGCGCTCATCGTGTTCGCAATCGCCTCAACCAGGCGGAAGTCAGCCCCATAGCGACCAGCATTGACGACCATCACCCCGCTTGGCGTGAGGCGGTCGCGCACCTCTTGGAAGAACTCGCGGGTGGTTAGCTGGAAGGGGATGTAGGGCTGGCGGTAAGCGTCCACGCCCACAATATCGTACTTTAGGCCGCTGGTGCGAATGAAGTAGCGACCGTCGGCCACGTTGATCTTTACGTTCGGCTCGTTCATTGCAAAGTAGGTCTGGCCGATCTTGACGATCTCAGGGTCGATCTCTACGTTGTCTACGCGGATTGGGCCGTAGATGCGCGTGATCTCCTTGCTGACTGTGCCAGCCGCCGAACCGACCATGCAGAGGCTTTGCACAGCAGCGGGGTCATGGTTGGGGTTGAAGTAAGGGGCAATGCCAAAGTAGTCCCAGGGGCCGCCAACTAGTACCTGGGCCGGGTCGGGGTTGTACTTGCTGTGGATCGCGTGGCCCTCGTTCAGGGCAAGGAGCATCTGCCCATCACGCTCCAAGACCTGGATGTAGCCGTAGGAACTTTCGCGCTCGGCCACCAGCCTGCCGTAGGGTGCGGGCTTGACCAGGCTGGGTGGCACAAAGAGGATCAGGGCGATCAGCAGGAGCGGTGCAGCCACGGCGAACAAGCCCCTCCCAGGCTGGGTGATCAGCAACCCGGCGATGCTAAAGGCTAGCAGGATCAGGGAGCCGGCCAGGATGGTGCGGAAGGTGCCAATGGTGGGGATCAGCAAGAACACCGGCCCGAAGGTGCCAATGATGCTACCGAGTGTGCTGAGGGCGTAGATGCGGCCAGCAGTGCGCCCGCCCCGCTCTACCTTGCCGAGGGCCAGGCGGATGGCGAAGGGCGAGGTCATGCCAACCAGGGTTAGCGGCAGGGCAAACAGGATGATCACTGCGATAAAGGTGGCGGCGATGCTGTTGGGGATAGCCGCGATAGCGAAGTCTAGTACTGGCGTTGCTAGCAAGGTGGCGAGGGCGAACAAGCCAGCGCAGGCGAGGGTGAGGCTGAATAGGGTGCGCGGCTGGGGGGCGCGGTCGGCCACGTTGCCGCCGAGATAGTAGCCGAGGCTGAGGAAGACCAGGGTTAGGCCGATCAGCACCCCCCAGGTGGTCAGCGAACTGCCAAAGTACGGCTCGACGAAGCGGCTGGCTGTCATCTGGATTGCCATGCCGCTGATGCCAGAGCAGAAGACGACCAGCAGTAGTGGCCCCCGCCTACCCTCCCGCCCAGCCAGGAGAGCGAGCAAGCTGGCGGCGGCTAGCAAACCTGCTACCAGCAACAAGCTAGTTCGCGCCCCAAAGCTGGGGATCAGCAAGAAGACTGGCACGAACGTACCCACAATACTACCTACCGTGCTGAGGGCGTAGATGCTGCCAGCGATGCGCCCACCCTTCTCTATCGTAGCTTGCTGGCCGCTGGCTGCTGGTTGGCTGCCTGCGCCGGGCTGTTCGTTGCCGAGGGCCAGGCGGATCGCAAAGGTCGTCACCGTGCCGAGGATCACCACAGGCACAGCAAAGAGGGCGACGACCGCCAGCAGTGCGCCAACGAAGCCGCCCACGCTCTCCGACTTGAAGGCAGCAAGCGAACCTTCGAGGATCGGCTGGGCTAGCCAGGGGACGAGGCCGAGGAACAACCCAGCCCCCACTGTCATCTGGTAGAGCAGGCTGGCACGGGGCTGGCGGTCGGCCAGCCAGCCGCCAAGATAGTAGCCTGCGCTCAAGTAGATGAAGACCAGCCCGATCAGGATCGCCCAGATGTAGAGCGAACTGCCGAAGTAGGGGAGTAGCAGGCGGCTGGCACTCATCTCTGTCGCCATCGTGGTCATGCCTTCGACGAAGACGAGGCCGAGTAGCACTGCCGTCTGCGGGCTGGGGCGGGCAGCAGCCCGGCTGCTAGGTACGCTGCTGATTACAGTCGGTTCCTGGGTAGTCGCCATCTATGCTCCAATTCGATCAAGTGATTGAGGTTTGCGCTCATTATACCATCTCTGGTACCATTTCGGCTTCTTTCTGTCCTCGTATGCTCCTACCACCAGCCCGTTTTGGTATAATCTCTGCATGACAAAAGTAAATCTATTGGAAGCGAGCCTATCGGCGGCGGATACGCTGTTGCTGGCTGAGATCGCGCTGGCTGCCGAGCAGCGGGTGCTGCTTTGGGGCGGCGGGGACGGCAGGCTGGCGGTCGCGCTAGCCGAGGTTGTCGGCAACCACAATCTGCTGGTAGTGGAGAGTGATTACGTGGCCCAGCAAGCCGCCGCAGTGACATACCGCGCCAGCAAGCTGGAGATCGCCAGCGTGCCACCCTCCTACTTCTACAACGACGACCCACCGCTAGACTCGCCCGACGCAACCCACCGCCTGCGCGATGCCGAGGGCAGCTTGCCCTCCTTCGACCTGGCGATCCTGCATACCGCCAACCAGCCTAGCCACAAAGCTCTGGCTGGCGAGATCGGCAATGCTGGCCGCTGGCTGGGCGACGGTGGCCGCCTCTACGTCGTGGGCGCACGCGACGAGGGGATCGAGGCGGCAGGCAGGCTGCTAACCGAAATCTTCCAGAACAGCCGCCTAGTCGCCTACAAGCGCGGCCAACGCCTCTACTCTGCGCTCAAGGATGCTGGCCGCTACCAGTTTCAGCCCCCTGTCTTGGAGGCAGACCTGAGCGACGGCAGGGCTGAGCTTGCGCCCCGAATGCGCCCACTGACGATCCGGGGACAGGAGATCACGCTCTACGAGGGCGAGGGTATCTTCAACCGCGGGCTGCTCGACCCGGCTAGCATCATGCTGGCGGAGGCAATGCAGATACCAGCGGGGGCTAGCGTGCTAGACCTTGGCTGCGGCGGTGGCGGGCTGGCGATCCTGGCGGCAAAGCTGGGGGCCGCCCGCCTCTACCTGGTAGACAGCAACGACTATGCGGTGAGCCGCGCCCGCTTCAACCTGAGCCGGAACGGGATAGCCGAGGCGCAGTTGCACTGGGGCGACGGGGCGAACCAACCGTTGCCGAAGGGCGGCGGCTTCGATGTGGTGCTAACCAACCCACCCTTCCACCAGGGCCACGAGCAGACTACTGCTACCGGCCTCCGCTTCATCGCCACGGCAGCGCGGCTGCTGAAGCCGGAAGGCAGCCTCTACCTGGTTGCCAGTCGCTTCATCAAGTACGAGCCGACTATGCGCCAGCACCTGGCTAGCGTCAGCGAGGTGGCGGGCGACGGTAAGTTCAAGGTACTATTGGGCCGCAAGTTAGGAGCCGGGTAGCCCTGCTGCATTGACTGCCCTTTGGCCCGCAATGGAGGTAAAGTATGGACCCACTCTCGATGATCCGCACCACTGGCAAGCGCATCCTGGTGGCCGTCAGCCACCCAGGAGAGGAGGCGCGGGACTTTGGTGGGCTGATCGACCGCTACTCGAAGTACGCCGCTCTGGTGGGCCTGATCGTGATGACGAAAGGTGAGGCTAGCGCATTGCCAGCGACTACCAGGCAGGAGGAGAGCAGGCAGGCGATCAAGCTGATCGGGGTTAGCCAGAGCTATTTCTGGAGCTACAAGGCTGGTACGCTGGCGGCGGGTGACCAAAACGAGATGACCCAGCGCGTAACCCAGATCATCCGCCTGTTGATCCCCCAGGTGGTCGTTACCTATGCACCCGGCTCTGCGCCCGATGCCGACAACAATGCGTTGGCGAAGGTCGTTGCTGCCGCCGTGCCAGCCGCCGCCGATGATCGCCGCTATGTAGAGCAGCTAGAGAAGGGCTTGCCCATCCACCAGGCCGACAAGCTCTACTACCTGACCAGCCCAGCTCCGCCCCACGATCCTGAGCAGCAGGCAGACTGGTACCCACCGACGACAGTGCTGAATGTGGCCCGCAACCTTGAGGCGCAGCGCGCAGCCTGGTGCGCCCACCGCAGCCTGAGTGCAGGTACAGCAGACTTTGAGCAACAGATCAGTACGCTGGAGGGCAAGGTCTACCTCCATCTAGCGGTCGGCAAGCCGGGCCGCCGCCCAGGGGAACCATTTGAGAGCGACCTCTTTGGCGGTCTCAACACCCTACCGCAGGGCTGATCCTAACTGGCTACTTGCAGGGCTGCATCCATGCGCTCAAGTTCGCGCACCAGACCAAGGCTGGTAAAGAGGGCATAGCCCTGCTGCCACAACTCGCGCCCCCGCTGCGGATCGCCCGCCTGCAACTCGTACTCTGCCCAGCTACGCAAACTACGCGCTTCTTCCACCTGGATACCGCCCAGCCTGTAGATCAGGGCTACCTCGGCATAGCAATTGCTGGCGGTGTAGAGCCTGCCCTCTGCTTCTACTCCGTTGCAGGCAGCCGCAACCAGGGTGAGGGCTTCCCAGGCGATGGCGATGTACTCCGGCCCTTCCGTTTCCTGCACGAAGCTGAGAGCCTGCCGTGCAACTGTAGCCGCCTCTGCACACCGCTCCTGGCCCAGCAGAGCCTTGGTCAGCGACTTGTAGGTGGGAACAAGGAAGGGCAGTCGGTCGTCGCCTGCTAGCAGCAGAGCCTGTCGCACAGCAGCCTCGGCCTCGGCATAACGGCCCAGGCCGACCAACGCTTCACTGACTGTAACCAGGCTGGACAACTCGCCACGTCGCTGCCCTATTTGCTGGGCAATAGCGACTGCTTCGGTGCTGAGGCGCAGCGCAGTCTCATAGTTGTCCATTGCCAGCCATACCTCGGCCAGGTTGGAGAGGGCAATGGGCAAGATGCCACGCACCCCCATCTGCTGACCAGCAGTTACATATTCCTCGAAGTGGAGTACTCCCTGCTTGTAGTCACCTTCGACCATTGCCACCGTGCCAAGTAGATTGAGGCAGTTGGCGACCAGGCGCAGATCGCCGATCTCTCGGCTGAGAGATAGAGCCTCCTGCCCCAGCAGTTTCGCCTCGGTCAGCCTGCCCAGCAGATGCAGCACCCAGCCCCTGCCGTGCAGAGCGCGGGCGCGGGTCGCAGGTGAACTCCCTCGGCGGGCGACCTGTTCTGCCCTGGTCACGCTCTTGAGCGAGGCGTAGTGGTCGCCCAGTTCGTCTTGCAAGAAGGCAAGGCCGAGTAGAGCTTGTACCTGCCGGTCGGGGTCGGCAGCGGTGACGGCGGTGCGGCGCATGGCGGCATAGACCAGCATCGCCTCCTCGAAGCGGGCCTGGTTCCGCAGCACCAGACCAAGGGCCTCGTAGATGTCCAACCGCTGAGCGGAATAGAGTGGCTCGTCAGAGATGAGGGTGAGGGCTTGCTGATAGTGGTGAGCAGCTACATCGGGTAGATAGCGCACTTCTGCCCGCCCCCCCGCCTGAGCATACCACTGCCCTGCGAGCAGGGGTTGGTTGCCCTGTTCATAATGGAGAGCGAGCAGGGCGGCGTATTCGCCAACCCGTGCGCCGCTCTGCTCCTGAATCCAGGCTGCCATAGCCGCGTGGTAGCTGCGCCGCACCTTCCGCAGCACCCCCTCGTAGGTCACATCGCGTAGGATCGCGTGCTTGAAACTATACTCAGCACTACCCTGGAAGTCAGAGTCATTGTGTTGGTAGATCAGCCCCTTACCCACCAGCGATTGCAACAAGGCGCAAGTTTCATTCTTGGGCTGATCGTTCGCCAGCCGCTGCACTGCGCTATCCCAGAAGATGCGCCCCACGACCGAAGCACGTTGGATCGTTGCCAGTTCCTCGCGGCTGAGGCTGTCTAGGCGAGCTTGCAGCACGCCGGTGAGGGTGGGTGGCACGCGCAGGCGGCCCGGTTGGGCATTAACCACCTGCCACTGCTCCTCGCCACGCAGGATCACTTCCTCCTCAATCAGCATCTTGATAATTTCTTCGATGTAGAAGGGGTTGCCTTCGGCTCCATCACTGATCAGGTCGAGCAGTGCACCTGGTACTTGGGGGATGGGCCGTAGGATGTCTCTAGCCAGGCTGCGGCTCTCCTCCTGCGAGAGGGGCGTGAGATCAATCCGCTGGTAGCCAGCCAGCCCAGCCCCCCACTGTGGCTGCTCCTCAAAGAGGATCGGCCTGCTTGCCGCGATGATCAGCAGTGATTCGCTCTGGCTCTGCTGGGCCAGGTAGGTGAGTAGGGCTAGCGAACCCGCGTCGGCCCAATGCAAGTCATCGAGCAGCAGCATCACTGGGAAGCGGGCAAGGGCGGCCTGCATCAAGCTGGCGAAGTAACGAGAACCATCGTCATGCAGTTGGCGTTGGCTCTGCTTGCGCTCTTGCACGGCGGGGCTGTCGCTGAAGTCGAAGCCGAGCAGTTGGCCCAACACCTGGGCCTGCTCCTCGCTCTCCGGGCCGAGGAAGCTGGCTACCCCGCGCACAAACTTGTCGCAGACCACAGGGAGCGGATCGTTGTCGAGGATATCGAAGCGCAAAGCCAGCATCTCACGCAGCAGACCGTAGGGAACGTTGCTCTGGTTCTGCTCGGCCTGGGCGCAGAAGTACCAGACGGTGGGGGTGGTGAGGTCAAACCAGATGTTGAACTCCTGGAGCAGGCGCGACTTGCCCATACCAGCCTCGGCTACTATCGTCAATAGTCGTAGGCCATTCCCTTCCAGCACCTCCTGGTGGGCGTGCTTGAGCCGTGCCAACTGGCCGTCGCGGCCCACCATCGTGGTCACAACCCCCTCTACTCCACGCTGGCTAACCCGCAGGGGGCGGGGTCGCTCACCGCGGGCCAGATAGGCCTGCACTGCTTCGCTCTTGCCCTTCAAGGCCAGTGGCTCTAGCCGCCGCAGTTGGAAGCCACCGCGTACCTGACGGTAGACATCCTGCGAGATGACCACCCCGCCAGAGGGGGCAGTTTGTTGCAGGCGGGCCGCCAGGTTGACGCTGTCGCCAACTACCGTGTACTCCCCCCGCGTGCCAATCGTGGTCAGTAGCACAGGGCCAGTATGGACCCCTACGCGCAGGCCCAGTTCGGGCAACGAGCGGCGGTTCATCTCCACAGGTAGGCTAAAGCTGGCGAAGGCAGTCTGCATCGCCAGGGCAGCCCGCACTGCCTGCTGGGGATCATCCTCGTGGGAGACAGCCGCGCCGAACAAGGCAAGCAGGCCGTCACCCAGGTGCTTGTCTACTACCCCGCCAAACTGGCGCACGATAGCGTCAAGTTCGGCCCACAGAGCATCTAGCGCATCGGCCACATCCTCTGCGTCAACCGCTTCAGACCAGGCGGTGTAGTTGGCAATGTCGGCAAAAAGGATGGTCAATTGCTTGCGCTGAGCCTGCTGGCTACGCTCAAGCAGAGTTAGCTTCTCACTCAGGGCGGCTACCGCTGCCTCAACCACAGCGTCACCAAGCTGGCTACGCTGGCCTGCCAGCTTGCTGATCGCCTCCTCAATTTGCTCGCGCTCGTTCACTGCTTCCCCCTACCAACTCGCTAGCTAACCTGGATATTATTCTCATGATACTTACGCAACAGAGAGCAGATCGGTTGTCTCCCTGAGGCAATTCTTAGCCCTTTACTACGTACTGTGCTAGCCAACCCTTCTATATATAGCAAAAAGGTGGCCGCCACTGCTAGCCACAAATGCCAGCCGCGAACAGTGCTTGCTATCCCCTACCGTAGCTTACCCTGGCCGTGTTATAATCAACAGGCATAGTAACAAGGGTGCAACAAGCTGCGCTCCAGCGAGTGGGTGCCGACAGGTAGTTGGCCTCGCATAGTGGCCTTGCGGCCAGGAGGTTGATCATGAGAAAGTCTGTTGTGGTGCGATTTTTGGCTTTTGCCCTGCTAACGGTGGTGCTGCTGCCTCTCAGTCAGGCAGCGGCGGCATATTCGGGTTATTACGCCTACGCCAATCCTGCCTTCTACAACTCGTGGTACAAGGTGGACGGCGTGGTGTCGAACGGGGTGGTGCGGCGGCCACTCTATTGGGGGGCGGGGCCGGTCAGCGACAAGCTGAACAACAGCCCCAGCGATCCAGGTCGCATCGTTCAATACTTCGACAAGGGGCGGATGGAGATCACCGACGTGAACGGTGACAAGAGCGGCCCGTACTACGTCAGCAGTAGCCTGTTGGCAAAGGAACTGGTCAGCGGCCAGCGGGAGGTGCAGGAGCGGCTCAAGATCGCCCGTAGTTCTGCCCTGATCCCGATTGTCTCTGACATGGACGACGCGAAGGCCGTCACCTACGCCAGCTTCAAGAGCCTGATCAACAGCCGTGCTGCCAATATATCGGTGGGAGTGACTGGCAAGCAAAGTCAGCCTATTGCCACCCTCGACTACCAGGGCAAGGTTGGCAGCGATGGTGGCAAGTTCAACGCCGGTAATAGTGCGTTGGACAATCTGTACTACGATAATACCACCGGCCACAACCTGCCTCGCGCCTTCTGGGACTTCCTCAATGCCAGTGGGCCAACGTACGATTGCACTGCGGCCCGCTGCGTTGTTGGTGGCCCCTCTGGGCGCAAGCTAGCCAGCCCCTGGTACCTCTACAGCGGCCTGCCGATCAGCGAACCGTACTGGATCAAGGCCAAAATCGGCAACCGCCCAAACATGGACGTGCTGGTACAGGTCTTCGAACGGCGTGTCCTCTACTATATGCCGGACGGTGCAGCGGGGCAGAAGGTGCAGTTCGCTAATGTTGGGCGCGCCCACTACGTTTGGATTTATGGCATGGAAGGTCTCGGCTAAGCCCGCTGCTCTACACGCCCCAGCCCCAGTAAACAGCAAGAGCGCACCCTTTTGCGGTGCGCTCCTTTGCTCTGCAATGTAGCAGGCGATCAGCGTTCGATGTTACCAAAGGTGTCGCGGGTAGCACCATCTGCGTCCTTGCTGCTTACCTGGTTGGGGTCGGCAGCGGCGCGGGCGGGCGCATTACTGTTGTCAATATAGCCACCTGCCTGGTTCACCGCGTCGCCTACCGCACTGGCTGCGTCGGGTTGGTCGGTGCGGAGGCTCTCGCTAGCGGCATAGCTCGTGGTTGCAGCGTACTGTGAACCAGTGGTGGTCTTGGCGTAGTCCCCCCCACCTTCGGAGCCAGCCAGCCCAGCATTGCCCATTGCGGCATCGCTGGCAGCGGCATAGGCAGCTTCCTGATCGCGCAGGGCGGGGTCGTGTGCGTCGAAGTAGTTGGCGGTGGAGTTGTTGCCCGCCTCTATCTCGCTGGCCGGGTAGACCCCACCAGAGAGCGCATCGCTAGCAACCATCGTCGGGCTGACGGCGGTCATCCTGCCACTGGTGGTGCTACCAATCCCTGCATTGCTAGCGGTCAGCGCAGGGCTGCTGCCCATGCGGTTCTGCACATCCTCAGCCCCAGCATCAAGCAGGATGCGGCGGGTAGCAGCCTCATCCTGACCCTGCGGGTCAACGGTGAGCAGGATACTGCCCTCGCCTACTGCTGCCTGGTAGTATTGCGCCTCCTCGGATGGCACACCCGCATTGGTCAGGCTGCCCAGCAGCCCCCCTGCGACGGCCCCGGTTGCCGCGCCAATGCCAGCTCCAGCGGCAGTCCAGGCCAGCGCACTACCTGCAAGAGCAATAGGGCCGAGGATCGGCAGGGTGAGGATAGTACCAGTGGCGATCAAAGCGGCCAGTGCGCCACCGACGACCGTGCCTTCAACAGCCCCCGCCCCAGCAACAGTACCAGCATCAGTTACATCGTTGGCAGCGGCCATCGTCTTGCTGGTGTCGCGGTTTTGGGCGACCACGCCGATCTGGTTGGCCTCATAACCAGCCGCCTTCAGATCGCTGATCGCTCGCTCGGCGGCACTCTCAGTGCGGAACAAACCTACTACAGTAGCCATTCTCGCTCCTCCTCTTGGCTGGCGAACTAGTTGCCGAACAAAGACGCTGCCCGCGTTGCCAACCACTGCGGTTCAGGGTTGTGGCTGCGGGCAGAGTCTGCTAGTGGTTAAGTTGGCTGGCGGTCAGCCTTAGCTGTGGTCGCCAAGCTCGTTGCGGACATCACCCTCGGCGCGCTTCATCTTGCCTTCAACCACGTCGCCGGTGCCGCCGGCCTGCAAGTTGTCGTTGTTCAACACGTCACCAACGCCGCGCTTGATGTTGCCGAAGGTCTCCTGCGCTGCGCCACCAACCTGGTCATGGTCGGGGAGAACCTTGCCAGCATCGTGGGCTACATTGCCAGCTGCGTTGCCAGTGTTGTTCGCCGCAGTGCCAATGGCGTTGCCAGTGTTGTCCATTGCACTACCAGCAGCATAGCCAGCACTACCCATCGCGCTGCCAGCGGTGTAGCCAGCGTTGCCCGTCGTGCTGCTAGTGCTGTCAGCATAGGTGCTGCTCATGCTGCCAGTCCCCGTGCTGCTGCTGTCGCCCTGGAAGCTGACAGCCCCAGCAGTGCTGAGGATTTGGCGGGTCTGGCTTTCGTTCTTGTTGCTGTGGACGGTAAGGAGGATGCCACCCTGACCGACTTCGGTCTGGTAGAAGCGGGCCTCATCCTCTGGTACGCCAGAGTCGGTCAGGCTGCCGAGCAGACCACCAGCGATAGCCCCAGTTGCGGCACCGATACCAGCCCCAGCGGCGGTCCAGGCCAATGCGCTACCTGCGAGGGCGATAGGGCCGAGGATTGGCAGGGTGAGGATAGTACCAGTGGCGATCAAGGCCGCCAGCGCGCCACCGACGACGGTGCCTTCGACGGCCCCCGCCCCAGCGGCAGTACCAGCGTCAGTCACATTGTTGTCAGCGGCCATTGCCTTGCTGGTGCCGCGGTTCTGGGCGACTACGCCGATCTCACTTGCCTCGTAACCAGCAGTTTTGAGGGCGTTGATTGCCTGCTCGGCATCGCTCTCATTGCGGAACAAACCTGCTACGGTAGCCATGTTCTTCGTTCTCCTTTAGGGTTGTATTGGCTGAGATCAGCCGCTTAGGATCTTGTAAGTCACGGGTGGCTGTTGTTGCGGCCACTGTACTTCCTGCTCGCTCCTCTATAACGCTCCCGGCTCCACCCTGTTACGGGCGGCCCCATCGCCGTTCATCACCTTATGAGCAACCTGCGTGCCACTAGTCGCCCTAAATTAGCGACTCGCCCCAAAATCGCTAATCAACGACCTGGCTACTGGTGTGCGGCAGTGGTCAACGCCGATTCTGCAAATTGGGGGTTGGTTCTGGACAAAACCTCTTGACAAAGGCCATCGTCCTGTGTTACAATTCTTCCTACGAGGACAGCCTCTGCCGCCACTAGCAGTTCGACGGCATCGGTAACGACAGGGAAAGGAGGCACACGCCAATGTACCCTTTGATCAATCCTCACCTCTTGCACATGAGGTTTCAGACTGACAGTTAGGCCCTGAATAGGGGCGTACCTGAGGACATCTGAAGAAAAGAGACAACCCCATCGGCCAGATCGGTCAGTGGGGTTTCTTTTTGCCTCCACTCCTGCGCTCCCGCTCCACTGCGTGCAGCAGATCACAATCTTGCAGCACGAGTCCGGCATTTGGTATCATCCATTTAACCACTTAGAGCGATAGTGCCTGAGATGGTCATAGAGCGAAAAGATACGGTTGGGCGTTCTGCGCCATCTACCGTCCTGCTCCCTTGACCAGCCGCACACGCTAGTCTATGCGGGGAGGGCTGCGGATGAGCGAGGACATGGCAACAGGCTGGCTGGCTGACGAGAGCCACAGTTGGCGGATTGGGTTTGTGGGGGCCGGGCGGGTTGGTAGCGCACTGGCGATCCTGCTGCGACAGGCAGGCTATCGGATCAGCGCGATCAGCAGCGAGTACCGCCGCAGTGCCGAGGCGTTGGCCCAGGTATTGGGCGATAGCGGGTTGGTGGCCGCAGATGCGGTGGCGGTAGCCGAGCGCAGTGACCTGATCTTTATCACCACGCCAGACGATGCTATCGCGCCAGTGGCAGGCCAGATCGGGCGGGCAGGGGTGAGTGCGGGTAAGGCTGTGGTGCATACCAGCGGGGCGTTGCCCAGCCTGGTGCTGGCGGGGGTGCGCGAACATGGGGCGTTGATCGCTAGTCTGCACCCGCTGCAAGCCTTCGCCAGCGTCGAGGCGGCCCTTAGTAAACTGCGGGGTAGCAGCTTCGCTATCGAGGGCGACCCCCTGCTGTTGCCAGCCCTGACCCGGCTGGTCAGCGACCTGGGTGGTGTGCCAATGGCGATCCGCCCGCAGGACAAGGTGCTGTACCACGCGGCAGCGGTGATCGCAGCAAACTATGCAGTGACCCTGGCGGATGTGGCGACCAGCCTGCTGGCCCAGACTGGTATCCCGAAGGCACAGGCGTTGCAGGCTTTGCTACCGCTCTTGCAGGGTAGCCTGGACAACCTGAAGGAGCTTGGCCTGCCGCACGCCCTAACCGGCCCGGTGGCGCGGGGTGATGTGGGGACGGTGCGCCGCCACCTGACTGCCCTCGACGCAACCGACCGCGAGGTAGCCGCACTCTATCGCAGTCTGGCGGCCTTTACCCTGCCCGTCGCCCTCGGCAAGGGGCTGGATGCGGATAAGCTGAACGCGCTGCACGATCTGCTGACCGAACCAGCGGCTAGCGATGCCGACCTGTACGATGACAGCACGATTGCAGAGGCAATGTAAGCCTCCTGGTTGGCTTTGGCTTACTTTGGTTGATTAAGAAAGAGAAGATTGAGGAGGGTTGGCGATGACATATGCAAGTACAGCCACTACCGGCAGCGACCGGAGGGGGACTGACAGTACGACAGCTCGTGTCACGATCAACGACATCAAAGCGATGAAGCTGCGTGCTGAGAAGATCGCCATGCTAACTGCCTACGACTACCCCACTGCCCGCCTGCTTGATGCAGCGGGCATCCCCATGCTGCTGGTCGGCGACTCGCTGGGGATGGTGCTGCTTGGCTACCCCGACACCCTACACGTAACTATGGCTGACATGATTTCGCACACGGCGGCAGTGGCTCGCGGCGCGCAGCAAGCCCTGATTGTCGCAGATATGCCCTTCATGAGTTACCAAACCGGCCCCCGCGATGCACTCCGCAATGCAGCCCGCCTGCTGACCGAGGGGAACGCGCAGGCGGTCAAGCTGGAAGGCGGCCACGCTATTGCCTCCACCGTGGCACGATTGACCGCCGCTGGCATCCCGGTGATCGGCCACCTGGGGCTGACCCCCCAATCCTTCAACCAGCTTGGTGGCTATAAGGTACAGGGCAAGAGCCGCGAGTCCGCCCGCCGCTTGCTGGCCGACGCACACGAGTTGGAGGCGGCAGGGGCGTTCGCTATCGTCCTCGAAACCGTTCCTGCACCGCTGGCGAAGTTGGTTAGTGGCAAGCTAACCATCCCCACTATTGGTATCGGGGCTGGGGCGGGCTGCGACGGTCAGGTGCAGGTTGTTCATGACATCCTCGGCCTCAACTTCGGCCACCAGCCCCGCCACGCCCACCAATACGTTGACTTGGCCGCCCTGATCACCCAGGCTGGCAGCGCATACCTGAGCGAAGTAACTAGCGGCGCGTTCCCTACCGAGGCGAACGCCTTCAAGATGGACGAGAGCTTGCTTGAGGGGATCGACAGTTTCTAATGGTTCTGGTACTTTATCGAAATGAAACAGCGTGGCAAATGCAACAAAGCCGCCCCAGCCGTCCGTTCGTTTTAGGGTTACGTTAGCTGTGTGGGCTTGCAGCTAAGACTAAGAAGGAGCAACAATGCAACTGATCGAGTCTGTCCAGGAGATGATCGCCTGGCGCAAGGAGTACTCCGAGTTTAGCCTCGGCTTCGTCCCCACTATGGGCTACCTGCATGGCGGCCACCTCAGCCTGGTCGAACGGGCAATGACCGAAAACCAGATAACCTGCGTCAGCATCTTCGTCAACCCTGCTCAGTTTGGGCCAGCCGAAGACTTCAAGAGTTATCCCCGTGACCTCGCCCGCGACCTCGGCTTGCTGCGCTGCTGTAGCGTCGGTGTGATCTTCTCGCCCCACGCAAAGGAGATGTACCCGCCAGACTTCCAGACCTACGTCAGCGTGCAGGATGTGACCAGACCACTGGAGGGGGCGGCCCGCCCCGGCCACTTCGCTGGGGTAACGACCATCGTCGCCAAGCTGTTCAATATCGTGCAGCCTACCCGCGTCTACTTCGGCCAGAAGGACGCGCAGCAGGTCAAGGTGATCGAGCAGATGGTGCGCGACCTCAACTACCCGCTTGAGATCGTCACCTGCCCTATCGTGCGCGAACCAGACGGCCTGGCAATGAGCAGCCGTAATACTTACCTCAGCGACTACGAGCGTGAGCAGGCCACTGTCATCTACCGCTCGCTAGCCACCGCCAAGCGGCTGTACGAGGGTGGGCAGCGCGACCCCCGCACGATCAAGGCAGCAGTGCTGGATGTGCTAAAGCAGGAGCCAGCGGCGGAAATTGAGTACGTTAGCCTGGCCGACAACCACACCTTGCAGGAAGTAACCAGGCCGATTGCCAACGGGCAGGAGGTGCTGATCAGCATGGCGGTCAAGTTGGGTCAGCCGCGCCTGATCGACAACCTGATCCTCGGCGGCACGGATGACGACGGGATGTTGGCCGAGGTGAACGAGGGTATACAGTAGATGCTCCTGACCATAGATGTGGGCAACACCAACGTAGTAGTTGGTCTGTTTGGGGGCGAGACGCTGACCAATAGTTGGCGGTTCGCTACTGACGACCGCCGCACGCGGGACGAGTGGGGCATCCTGCTCAACAACCTGTTGGCCCTACACGGCTTCAAGGCGGGGGAGATCGAAGGGGCAATAGTTGGCAGCGTGGTGCCAGCGGTTACTACTGCCCTGCGCGAGATGATCCCAGCCTACGTGGGCTGCAAGGTGCTGGTGATAGAGCCTGGCATCCGCACTGGCCTGCGTATCCTCACCGACAACCCCCGTGAGGTGGGCGCGGATCGCATCGTCAACACCCTGGCTGCCCACCGCCGCTATGGTGGCCCGGCTATCGTGATCGACTTCGGCACCGCCACCACCTTCGACGTGGTATCACCGCAGGGCGACTACCTGGGCGGGGCTATTGCTCCCGGCATCGTGATCAGCAGCGAGTCGCTCTATGAACACACGGCCCTGCTCACCCGCGTCGAACTGTGCGCCCCCCGCTATGCAATTGGCAAGAACACGGCGGCTTGCCTGCAATCGGGTATCGTCCTCGGCTATGTCAGCATGGTTGAGGGGATGATCGGGCGGATCAAGGGCGAGATGGAGACGATGCTCGGCAAGCCTGCCGCGCCGCTTGGTTCGATCAAGGTGATCGCTACTGGCGGCCTGGGCAACGTGATCGCTGCGGCTACTACGGTGATCGAACACTATGACGCTAACCTCACCCTAGATGGCCTGCGCCTGATCTACGAGATGAACTGATGCTAGAAGGTAAGCGGATCATCCTCGGTGTATGTGGCTCTATCGCTTGCTACAAGGCAGTCGAGCTTGCCAACCTGCTGACCAAAGCGGGGGCATTGGTGGATGTGATCATGACTGAAGATGCTACCCGCTTCGTTGCCCCGCTCACCTTCCAGAGCCTCACCCATCGGCTGGTGCGCCACGATCTCTATGCGCACTGGGAGGGAGAAGACCTCGGCCACGTGTCGCTGGCTGAAGCCGACCTGATTTTGGTTGCCCCTGCCAGCTTCAATACGCTGGCGAAGCTGGCGCATGGCTTGACCGACAACCTGCTCACTGCTACCATCCTTAGCAGCACAGCCCCGCTGCTGGTCGCCCCGGCTGGCGACCGCAATATGTACAGCCACCCAGCGACCCAGGCCAACCTTGCTACCTTGCGCGAACGCGGCGTGCAGGTGATCGAACCGGCGCACGGCAGGCTAGCCAGCGGCCATGTTGGGCTGGGCAGGCTGCCAGAACCGGACGAGCTTGTCTCTCACATCAGTCTCGCTCTGGCGAGGGGGGGCGACCTTGCAGGCCGCAGCTTCCTGGTCACCGCTGGTGGCACCCAGGAGCCGCTCGATCCAGTGCGCTTCATTGGCAATCGTAGCAGCGGCAAGCAGGGTTACGCCCTCGCACAGGCCGCCCTCGAACGCGGTGCGACGGTGACGCTGATCACCACTGTCAGCAGCCTCACTCCGCCGCTAGGGGCGCAGGTGATCCGTGTGCAGACGGCAGCAGAGTTGCGCGACGCGGTGTTGACTGCCGCCCCTGCCCACGACGTGCTGATCATGGCTGCCGCCCCCGCCGATTACCGCCCATTGCAGCAAAGCGAGCAGAAGATCAAGAAGGGGCAGGCGGAGCTGACCCTCCAGCTAACCCGCACCGACGACATCCTCAGCCTGTTGGCAGAGCGGGCGGCGGAGATGCCTCACCTGATCCGCGTGGGCTTTGCCGCAGAGACGGAGAACCTGCTAGCCAACGCTGCCGACAAGCTGGCCCGCAAGCGGCTGCACCTGATCGTCGCCAACGACGCTGCCACCAGCATTGGCGCGGACAGCAGTAGCGTGACCATTCTTGATGCGGAGGGCGGTCAGGTTAGCCTGCCCGCGCTACCGAAGGCGGAGACTGCCCGCCTGATCATCGAGCAGATCGCGGGCCTGCTGAAGCGGCGTGCTAGCTAGGCGGTCAGGTGCAAGCAGCAGCGGCAACAAGAAGGGGCGCAGCCATGTGGCTGCGCCCCAACCTGGGCGACCCTACTTACGCTTGAAGAAGGAAGTAGGTATGCGGCGCATGATCGCCTGACGGATCGCCAGCCAATGGTCGCGCAAGGTCTGCCGCTCACCCATCGGCACTTCGCGTTTGCCATAGCGTTCGCGCACGTAGGCGCGGGCTAGAGGCTTGATCATGCCGCTGACGGCGGGCAACTGGCGGTCTAGCTGGTCGGCGTACTCAAAGGGAGTCTGGTTGGCGCGGGGGCCGAGGCCACCCCACTTCGCCCAGCGGGTCAGCTTCTCATAGTAGTCGGCTGCCGGGTAAACGCGCTCGTTCTCGCGCCGCCAGAGGAACAGCAGCAGTCCAATCAGGGCAATCAGCGGTAGGGCAGCCCACTTGAGCGCGGTGGTTAGTGGGCCATCAGGTTGGTTGCTGCCACCGACGATGGTCGGCACTGGGGTAGGAGTGCTGTCCGCATCTCTAACACGGGCGGTAGGACTGGGCTGGGGGGTCGGCGTGGTGCTACCAGCGGTAGGGCTGGGGCTGGGGGTCTGGGGGGTCGGCGGGCGGGCCAGGCCGCCGAAGGTTGGCTCGAAGGGTATCCAGCCGTAGCCAGGATAGTAGACCTCCGGCCAGGTGTGTGCCTGCGCTTCCTTGACGATGTAGGTGCCAGGGTTGGCCGGGTCTTCCTCACCAGGGGCGTAGCCGAGGGCCATGCGTGCTGGCACACCAATGCTGCGAAGCATCACCACCATTGAAGCAGCGTAGTATTCACAGTACCCCTGCTTGGAGTCGAACAGGAAGTAGTCTACCCGGTCGACCCCATTTGGTGGGGTAGGAATGTCCAGGGTATAGGTGTAGTTTTGGGGGTCGTGCAAGTAGTTCTGAATCTTGATCGCTTTGTCGTAGGGATTGTCCTCTGCCGGGCTGCTGGGGGCAGCAATGCGGGCGGCCAGTTCTCGCGTACGCTCGGTAACGGAGGTGGGCAGGTTGAGGTACCGCTTCGTGACCCAATCTGGATACTTGCTGCTGGCTGTTCGCAAGCTTTGTTCGTCAGCAGTGGAGACGCTGGAAATGACACTGTAGGTTTCGCCCGAACTAAGGTTGTGGTTGGTCGTTACCCCTAGTAGGTCGTCCTGGATCGGGATCAGCCCCTCATAGTGCAGCCAGAGACTACCGTTGCGGATGCTTAGAAGTACCTTGATCCCGCGTTCGCCGAGGCTGCCGATCTCGCGGTTGGCATCGCGCAATTGACTGCTTACGTCGTTGCTGTTCAGGCTGCTGATCACCGCATCATGGTCGTTGGTGTCCTTGCTGCGGTCACCTGCTACCAGGCGCAGATCGTTGGGGGCGAGCTTGAGTTTGTCCACCAGGTCACGCAATTCCTGCGGCACCGCCGTGTTGTTGGTCTGCCCATCGATCACCAGGTCGGCGTTGGCATCCTGCCAGGAGACATCGAGTAGGGTGCTGACCGTGCTGCTGACGGGTAGGTACTCGGCGAAAATGATCTTGTCGCGTGGGGCAACGACCGTCACCGTCTGCGACATCTCCGTTCGTAGCAGGTCGTTATTGCGAAGCTGGCTGCTGGGAGCGAGGGAGAGGAACGAGGAGCGATTGGCGTGCTGACCACTGGCCTTGAAGCTGTCGGCTGCTGTGTTGCGCCAGTGTACGCCATCGTAGAGGTCAACTGCATTAGCCCGCATATAGGTTGCGCGTGGGGCGCGCACGATCAGGGCAGTGTTCTGGCTCAGGTTGATCCTGCCACCCATGGTGAAGCTGTTGCCGAAGCTGGCGTAGCTGGTGTCTCCCTTACCACCACTGACCCCACCAAACATATCGCCAAGTCGCTTGCTCATGTCGTCCCAGGGCTGGTTGAAGTTGTTTACCCAGCTGGCAACCCCTTCATTCACGTTGTCGCTGTTTGGCACGTACCAGGCCAGGCCTGTAACCAGCAGGCAGAAGACCGCGCTGGCCCGCAGGAACCGCCAGATGATATTGGGGGCGTAGTTGACGCGCTCTCGCTCCCACTTCTGTTCGTGTTGCAGGAGATTGAAGCGGGCAAGCAGCAGTAGTGCGTTAAAGACAAAGAGCAGGAAGTAGACGGTCAGGTTCTCTGGGCGCAGGGTGTAGGCCAGGTTGATCAGGATCGCCACGCCATTTGGCACCACCGCCCACCAGGCCCAGTGACTGCGAAAGATAAACCATGCGCTGCTATAGGCCAGGAGCCACATCATTGCAGCGAGGGAGAGTTGGAATAGGGTGAGGTCGTCGCTAGCCCCACCGCTGCTGAAGGCTGCCACCCATTGCATCGTGCTGCGGATCAGGTCGGCGGCCTTCTCCTGCCAGTTGGGGCCGGGTAGGATGGTAGACATCTGGTAGAAGATAAAGAGGATACCGACCAGGGTACCGAGGGTGTGGAGCAGGTAACGTGGTACCTCTTGCAGCTTCGCCAGCACCAGCCCGGTGAGTAGACCGACCAGGGTGATCGGCGAGAGTATCCAAAGCCCTTCAGGAGTCCAACCCGCCGCCTGGATCGCCCAGGTGACGCTGAACAGCATGAGGGCGAGCAGGAGCAGGGTGATGCTGCCCTCCCGCAACCGCCAGGCCAACACTCTATTTAGTAGATTACGCAATCTGTTCATCTGGTTTCCCCTGAGCTGCTAAAAGGTTGATTTTGAGCGAACGCGCAGAGCATTGCGCGCTCTAGCCCTATTTTGTTGCCAATTTGTCAGCTTCGTGCTGGATCAGCGGATCACTTTTACCCCGCCCAGCCCTTGAGCGAGGGAGAGGTTGATCGGTGTGCCGCGCTTGACCAGGTATGAGGGGATGTTGGCGGCGGCGAGGGCAGCAACGACAAACATTGAGTTATCCTGGTGGTGTTCGCCTTGTACGTTGAAGGTGCTACGCTCGATCTGGACTACTGCGCTGCGGATGCCACGCCCACTGATGCCAGCGAGTGTCTTGACCCACTGCTCATCACCATTGGCGGTAATCACGATCAGCGTGCTATTGCGGCCAAAGCGGTTGCTCTCTGCCGTCAACACCTCATTGAGGGGGGTAGTGCCTTGCGCCCGCAGAACGGCCAGGCTCCGCAGGATGCGCTGCAACTGGCGTGCGCCCCGATCACTGCTGAGTACCTCATGGTGCTGACCCCAACTGATCATCCCGACGTTGCGCCCCTCGGCAATCAAGCGCGCGGCCAGGCTACTCGCCAGAGCTACGCCGTACTCCTCGGTGCTGGGTGGCAGGTAGATCGGCTGCCCCGTACTGTCGCCCGCAAAGTCTATGCTGCGGCGGGCCTCATCGCTGTAGCGGCCCGCCTTGTCGGGGCGCGGCACCTGGGGCAACAGGTTGGGGTTACCCGCCTGGGCAGCACCCTGCATATCCAGCACGATCCAGATGTCGGTGGTTGGGTCAATCTCGAACTCTTTGACCATCAACTGCTGTTGGCGGGCTGTGGCTGCCCAGTGGATGCGGTTGTATGGATCGCCTGCCACGTACTGGCGCAGGCCAGCCGCCAGCGGCGTGATATTGAAGCTGCGGCTGCGGCGGTTGCTAGAGCCAGTTAGTTCGCTGGCGGGCAGGCCGAAGGCGGCCAGGTCGAGGATTGGGGGGTAGACTAGCAACTCGCGTTCCTCGGTCTGGCGGCGCAGGAAGCGAAAGAGGCCGAAGGGATCACCAGTGACCAGGACGACAGGGCCAAGACGGTAGACTCCCCGTTGGCGACAGACGGTGCGAACACGCCAGGTTTTCTTCTGCTGGCTGCCGAGGCTGACTACGCAGGAGGTGCGGTGGCCGGGCAGGTTGGAGCGGTCGCGGGCCTCCACCCAGATTTTGGGGAACTTGCTGTCGTTGTGCAGGGTCAACGATTCCTCATAGACCTGACCCATCTGCAAGGTGTAGTGGTGGGCTGCCCGGCTGATCGTCACCCCACGCAGGTTGAGGCGCGCCCAGACTAGTGAACCGAGCGTGACCAACGCCAGCACATAGGCAAGGAAGTAGAGTGGGTGTAGGCCCGTCGCCAGAGCAAGAAAGAAGACGAAGGCCGCGGCTGCCAGCAGGCGAATACCGTTCAAGTTAGCTCCTCACTGGGCCGCCGTGTGGGGTGGTGCGGCTGGGGCTAGGGATCGCAGCGGCGCGCACCACTTCACCAACTACCGCTATGCTATCCACGTTGCGGACGCGGGCTGCCGGGTTGAGGATCAGGCGGTGGGCCAGCACCGGGGCGGCCAGTGCCTTTGCGTCGTCAGGGATCGCGTAGTCACGCCCTTGCAGAGCCGAGATTGCCTGGCATGCCCGATAGAGGGCTATCGAACCACGTGGGCTGGCACCGAGGTAGACATCAGGGTGTTTGCGTGTTGCTTCAGTCAGCGAAACGATGTACTCCTTGATCGCCCTATCCACGTAGACTTCCTTGATCGCCGCCTGCATCTGGATCAGTTCGCTGGCCGCCACAACCTGCTCAAGGTCCTCTAGTGGGTGGCGAAACTGGATGCGGTCGAGGATATCTAGTTCGTCGGCGTGCTTGGGGTAGCCGAGGGTGATGCGCATGAAGAAGCGGTCTAGCTGCGCCTCTGGCAGCGGGAAGGTACCCTCATATTCAATTGGGTTCTGGGTGGCAAGCACGATGAAGGGTGAGGGCAGGGGGTAGGTCACGCCGTCTACGCTAACCTGCTGTTCCTCCATCGCTTCAAGCAGAGCCGATTGAGTCTTGGGCGTGGCTCGATTGATCTCGTCGGCCAACACGATCTGGGCCATCACTGGGCCGGGGCGGTACTCGAACTCGCTGGTCTTCTGGTTGTAGACGCTGACCCCGCTCACGTCGCTGGGCAGCAGGTCGGGGGTGAACTGGATGCGGCGGAAGGTACAGCCCAGCGAGCGGGCAATCGCCTTCGCGAGCGTGGTCTTGCCCACACCTGGTACGTCCTCGATCAGCACGTGGCCGCGACAGAGCAGCGCAACCAGCAGTGATTGCACCTCATAGTGCTTGCCAACGATAACCTTCTCAACGTTGCGAACCAGCCGTTCGCCGAGGCTGCGGACATCTTCCATGCGCTTTGGGTTTCCTCTCGCAATTTCCGGGTGTTCAAGTGTTATATCAAATAGCAGGCAGTGTGGTTGGCTTGCTGCCAGATCAGCCGCAAGCAGGCAGCCAGGAGGTCGCACCATCCCCTATAATAGTAATACGGCTCTGTGTGCCATATTGTTCAACTCATTATACCATTATCGCCCCATGTGGGCTAGTTCCAACCTCGATTCTAATGCTACGCCAATCCAGATTGGAGTGGATGATAACGATCTGTTAACCTTCGTTGCCTTGCGGCGGCCAAAGCCGATCTGCTATACTAGGCGGTGGGAGAGCGTTCGCTATGCAAGATGTAGTAGAGAAGCCAGCACATAACTTCGCTAATCAGGCCGAGGCCGAGTTCGGCAAGCTGCTCGATTTCTACGGCATCGTCTGGCAGTACGAGCCGCACTCCTTCCCCCTTCGCTGGGAGGATGGTCGGGTGGTAGAGATGTTCACGCCAGATTTCTACCTGCCAGAGTACGACCTCTACCTGGAGTTGACCGTGATGAAGCAGAAGCTCGTCACCCGCAAGAACCGCAAGCTGCGGATGCTGCGCGAACTCTACCCCGAAGTGGCGATCAAGCTGATCTACCGACGCGACTTCCAGCGGCTGTTTGAGATGTTCGGCCTGCCCCTGCCCGACGGTAGCCCGACCAACCCGCCAGTGCCTGACCGTGACTAGGCCACCCAACCCCGCTAATGCCCCCACTGCGCTCCCGGTGCGCGAGGGTGCGATCCAGGTGCTGATCGGGGCGAGCGAGATTGCGCGGCGCACCGCCGAACTGGGTGCGCAGATCGGGGCCGACTACCTGGGGCGGGGCAGCAATGGCCTGCTGCTGGTTGGCCTGCTCAAGGGGGCCAGCTTCTTCCTGGCCGACCTGGTGCGCACGATCCCCACCACTTTGGCGGTGGACTACGACTTCATCTCGATCTCGCGCTACGGCACGGCAGGCGACCGCTCGGCCCGCATCCTGATGGATTTGGAGGCGAGCGTGCGTGGGCGCGACGTACTGCTAGTCAAGGACGTGTTCGATACCGGGCTGGCTATCGCCTACATCCAGCGGGTGCTGCGCGTGCGCCAGCCCGCCAGCCTGCGCACCTGCGTGCTGCTCGACCGCCAATCGGTGCGCCTGATCGACATCCCCCTCGATTACGTCGGCTTCAGCCTGCCCGACCGCTTCGTAGTCGGCTACGGCATGGACTTGCACGAACGCTACCGCAACCTCCCCTACATCGGCGTGCTGCCCGCTGACGCTGCCCGCCCCACGGCAGTGCGGATGGGTGAGTGAGCGGCTGCTAAGTCTCTCCCTGGGGAGAGGTTGGTGAGGGGCTACTCGCCAGCGTCCAGCCTGCGTCGCGTCTCCTTCAGGTACTTTTCGGCGGCCTCGGCCAACGCAGCATAGCCAACTCGCTGCGCTATCTCCACCGCCTGCTCGAAGTACGGCAACGCCTCTTGTAGATCGCCAGCGGCAAAGTGAACTCCGCCGATGTTATTGAGGGTGGTCGCTTCGCCGCTGCGGTCGCCCACCTCGCGGCTGATGGGTAGGGCCTGCTCGTAGTAGCGTAGTGCCTGCTGCTTATCGCCCAGGTCGGCATACACCAAGCCAATGTTGGTGAGGGTGGCCGCTTCGCCGCTGCGGTTGCCCACCTCGCGGCTGATGGGTAGAGCCTGCTCGTAGTAGCGTAGTGCCTGCTGCTGGTCGCCCAGGTTGGCATACACCGCGCCGATGTTGGTGAGGGTAGTCGCTTCGCCTCTGCGGTTGCCGCTGGTGTGGTAGTGGGCTAGCACCTGCTCCAACTGGGGAAACTCGCGGGCGACTGCTGGTGGCTTGTATTGGTTGGCATCCATGTACTGCTTGTAGTAGTCGGCGTGCCGTGTCTGCGCCTCGCTCAGACTTGTGCCAGCCCGCTCACTGGCGACGGCAGCGACGACCTGGTGGAGCAGCAGTCGCCCATCCGCTGCTTCTTCCAGCAGGCTACGGCGAACCAGCAGGTTGATCGTCTGCTCGTCGCTGGCGCACACTGCATAGGCGGCCTCGCGGCTGAAGCTAGCGGGCTTGGCAGCAAAGGCAGCGAGAGCAGCGAAGGCTGCTTGCTCCGCTGTGGTCAGCACGTCCACGCTGAGGCCGATGATCTCGCGTATTTGCTTCTTGCGCGTCTTGTCGGTCAGGGCCAGCCAGGTGTCGGCGCGGGTGCAGAGGTCGTCGAGGTCGGCCTGTGGCACGGTGTGGCGAGTGCCGCGACCGAGCAGGTAGCCCGCGATCAGGGAGATGGCGAGGGGGAGGTAGCCGACGGAAGCAACGATACGCTTGCGGGTGGCCGCCTCCACCTGCACCAATGCGGGGCAGGTTCCGGTCAGCAAGGCGAGTGCCTGCTGCTCCTGCATCTCGCCAACCATCAGGTTGTACTCGCCGAAGCCCTGGGCAATGGCATAGTCGCGGCTGGTCAGCAGCATGGCACAGCCCGGCCCCGTCACCTGGCCGAGTAGATCAGCGTGCTGCTGGTGCCACACGTCGTCGAGGACGATCAGCAGGCGGCGTTGCTTGATCTGGTCGCGCAAGAGACGGATGCGACCTGGGGTGTCGAGTCTACCAACCTCGTTGCTGTCGAGGCCCAGTTCGCCCGCCCAGCTGGAGAGGATGATATCAAGGTTAGTGTTAGCATCTTCATTCAGCCCGACCCAGAGTACACCGCCAGCAAAGTGTTCGCGCACCTGGTAGTCGTAGGCAAGGGCAGTCGCCAGCGTGGTCTTGCCCGTGCCACCCCGCCCGTCGGTAGAGAAGGTAGTCGCCTTACCAGCCAGTAGCGCAGCCTTGAGCGGTTCGCTGAGGTCGAGGCGAGCGACAAAGTGGGGCGGCAGGCTCGGCACCCCGGCGAACGGTCTACCATCATCAGGGCGGCCATACCAGTTGTTGACCACCGCACCGTTACCCAGCACCGCCGTGTTGCCGTTGACACTGCTGATCGTGAATTGCCTAGTGTCCTCCACCGCTCCACCCCCCACTCATCTGCTACCACCATTATAGCATAGAAGTGGCTGCCGTCAACTGGGTGGCCGGGTGGGAACGAGCAGCCTGGGTGCGGCGTGAGCTAGCCGGGTGTGGCGCGCTGCTGCTGGTTTCAGCCGGGCATCGGTGCCTGCTCATCAGTATTCCAGGTCACGAACACCGCTGCTAGAACGGCCAGATGGGCAGGCCGCCGAATATGCGGATCAGCAGGTAGATGACGAGGGCAGAGAGGAGCAGTGAGCCGAGCCAGGCCAGCACCTCCAGGCCGAAGAAGGCAGCCACTTTGCCCGCATCGGGGGGAGGGGCGGGCGGGGCTGTCCCTTGCAGGCGCACAGCTTCGCCGCTGAACTCGCGCCCCTGCGGTAGGCCGCGACTGGAGTTGGCGTAATCGGTTGGCTGACTCTGTCGCTCATTGTCGTCCATGACTGCCCCCTCTAACTGTGGAAGTGGGTGAGAAAGATGATGAAGCCGATTGCAACCAGCAGCAGGGCTAGCCAGCCGACGAAGCCGTTGACCACCAACCCTGCGAGGCTGAGAGCGAGGGCTAGCTGTGGCACCTGCGCCCTCCTCTGCTGCCACCAGGCTACC
>JAYUUN010000106.1:0-28257 GCA_043754535.1 Chloroflexota bacterium
CCGTCAGTTAGCTGGCTAGAGCGGAGCAGCAGGGTGTAGCTGTCGGTGCTTGCGTCGTAGCGATCCAGCCGCCAACCGGGTTGACCGAGGTTAGCTGCCCCCAGCGTCAGGCGATAGTGACCAGCCGGGCTGTAGCGGGCGACCAGGCCGAAGGCACCAGCGGCAGGCTGGCCGTAGGCGGTGGCCTCCACCCGGTAGTCGCTGCCAGCGTCGACGCGCGGCAGGGCGAGGGTGTCGAAGTAGCCAATGGCGTAAGATGCCGTGCCAAGCAAGGTCAGTGCGCCATCCTGCACCTGCCAGGCGGCGGGGAACTCTGCCTCAGGGCCGTGGCCGACGTTCACGAAGTCGTAGCTGGCGGCAGTGGAGGGATCGCTGAAGTCGGACTGGTAGTAGGTAGTTGCGCCCGCAGCCAGGGTGGGGAGGGCGGGGGCGGCAGGGATTGCCGGGGTGCGAGCGGCAAGTTTGCTGCCCACTGGGGCTGCTGTCACAGCGGTGCCACCGAGGGGGGCGACCAGGCACGTGAGGACGGCCAGGGTAAGCAGCAACCGCCGCAGTCTTGGGTTGAACATTCCTTTTCTCCTGCTGACTAGGCGCAAGGTGTAGCCCAGCGCACGGCTACGACGACCCAGGCCGCCGCAGTATTATGTTAATCTGCCTCATCATACAGTAGCTACCGCCGCCCTGTCAACTGTGGGGCAGTTAAGCAGTACCAATGTACCATAGCCGATAGGATGACTGGCTCAACCTGCGAGGGGACGCTTGAAGTAGGCGATGCCACCATCTACATTGACCAACTGCCAGCCATTGCGGCTAGCATACGTCCAGCACTCCTCTGGGCTGCCCTCGAACAGGCGCGTGCCGCTCATCAAGTTGTAGATGATGCGGATACGCAGGTAGCAGTATTCCCAGCGTTGTTCGTCTGCCATGCTTGCCTCCCCTGTACTTGTTTTCTGCCATTATACAGCATAGTCAAAGGGCGGCCATTGTCTTGTTTCTGCCACAAAGCAAAAGAGGAGCGTAGCCACAGCCACGCTCCCCCGTCGCTTGCGTACGCTTACTTAGCCGCCACTGCATACTGCGGGTTGCCCACTTCGGCCCGATTGTTGCGCCGAGCCTCGAACAGATCCATGATCTGCTCAATGATCGTCAGACCCTCGTTAAGCTCGCTGCGGCTGATCACTAGCGGTGGGCAGAGGCGAAGCACACTCTTGCCTGCACCCAGCAGCAAGAGGCCACGCCGAAACGCCTCCTCTACAATGTCGTCGCGCAGTTGCGAAGCGTACTCCTTTGTCTGCTTGTCCTCGACCAGTTCGATGCCAACCATCAGGCCTACCCCGCGCACGTCGCCGACGAACGAATAACGCTGCTCCCACTCCTTGCAGCGGGCCAGCAGGTAGTCGCCCTGGTAAGTGGCGTTCGCCATCAGGTCTTCTTCAAGCAACTTGAGAGTAGCAAGGGCCGCTGCCACCGCCAGGGCGTTGCCGCCGAAGGTGTTGGCGTGTGCGCCGCTGGGCCAGGTCATCAGGTCTTCGCGGGCGATCACCGCACCGAGCGGTACGCCGCTAGCAATGCCCTTAGCCAGGCAGATCACGTCGGGGGTTACGCCAGTGTGTTCGATAGCGAACATCTTGCCGGTGCGCCCCATGCCGCTCTGCACTTCATCCACCACAATCGGGATATCGTAGCGGTCGGCCAGGTCGCGCAGCTTGGGGAAGTAGGCGGGCGGCGGCACAATATAGCCACCCTCACCCTGCACTGGCTCGACTACCAGGGCGGCTACTTCCTTCGGCTCAACATGGTACTTGAAGGTAGTCTTCTCAATGTAGTCCACGCAGGCAACGTTGCAGCTAGGATAGGTCAGGTTGAGCGGGCAGCGATAGCAGTAGCCATAGGGTACTTGCTGGATGCCTGCCACCAGGGGGGCAAAGCCGGTTTTGTGCAGAGCCTTGCTCTGGCTCAGGCTCATGCTGCCATAGGTGCGGCCATGAAATGCGCCAAAGAAGCTGATCAGCACGGGGCGGCGGGTGTGGTAGCGGGCCAACTTCATCGCGGCCTCGATACTCTCGGTGCCAGAGTTGGTGTAGAAAACCCGCTTGCCAAAGCTGCCAGGGGCGTGGGCGATCAGCTTCTCAGCCAATTCGACTGGCTGCTCCATGTAGAAGTCGGTACCCGCCATGTGGATGAACTTCTCGGCCTGCTCCTGGATCGCCTTGACCACCGCCGGGTGTGTGTGGCCGGTGGAGAGGACGGCCACCCCAGCGTTAAAGTCAAGGTAGCGGTGGCCGTCTACATCCCAGACCTCGCAGCCCTTGCCGTGATCCATCACGAAGTCGTAGCTGCGGGTATAGGATGAGGAGATCACCTTGTCGTCACGATCAATAGTGGCGCGGGCCTTCGGGCCAGGGCGAGTGGCGGGTTGATCGTGGTCGGCGTGGCCGTTGCCATTCGGCTGGCCGTTGCCAGCAAAACCCGCGCCTTGGTGTGGGCCGTGACCGCCAATCTCAGTGGCAGCGTCATCATCGTCGCTCATCAAAGCCAGTTCCTTTACTTCGTCCATCGCAGGGTACTACTCCTTCCGTTGCATAAACAAGGTTGACGGTGGCGGCAGGCGCATGGTATAGTGCCTCGTGGCAGGTGAGCCAGCACCAATGCTATTCTAGCACAATTTAGCCCGCTTGCCAACAGTTTTGCTGCGAATTGCCCCTTTTTCCGTAAATTGTTCGCCAGAGGACAGTGAGATGGGGATTTTATTCGGCAGAGGAGAGGATAATGATCATTGCAGCCTGCCGTGTGTACCTGGTCATGTCGGCCAGCGATAGCGTGAAAGAGAAACGCGGGGTGGTCAAGGGGCTGCTAACCAAGATACGGAGCCGCTTCGCCGTCACCGCCGCCGAGGTAGAAGACAGCGACGACCCCACGCACTCTACCATCGGCTTCGCGGTGGTCAGCAACTCATCCGCTGTCGCCAACGCAGTGTTGGATAAGGTGCTGGCCTTCATCGACAAAGAGCAGGGTGATTACGAGATGTTGGACGATCAGACCGAAATCTTGCGCCCTTTTTAGCGTTGCTCCTGTACGGCAAGAGGAGTATAATAGAGCAGTGAGTACAAGAGCAACATTCAGGTGGAGCAACCTTAACGCACAAGCCATCATTGGCATCGTGGGTCGTTTGCTGCTGAGTGTCGTTGCCATCCTATCCTTCTTTACCTTTCGGGTGCAACCGGGTAGCAACGGCCAGGCGTGGGTATCCGCCGCACTCTGGCTAATGGGCTTGCAGTTCATTATCGCCCCGATCACAGTGCTACTGACCGTGCGTGGCTACGGTGGCTTCGCCGTGACCGCTTCGATCATCTACGACACGGTGGCAGTGCTGATCACCGCTCACGCCGCCGGGGGGATGAACACACCCTATCCCCTACTGCTGGCGACCACGCTGGTCGGTGCCGGGGCCAACATGCGCCGCCATCCCCTCTCACTGATCGCAGTCGGCCTATTTGCCATCAGCCTCTATTTCTTCTTTGCAGTGGTTGAACACGTACCTGCCCTGTTTGAGGGCGCGTTGCTGGTCAACGGAGTTGGCATCGGCATAGACACCGAGTGGCTCTACAGCATCTTCTACTTGCTGAGTTTCGCTTTCATCATCACGGTGATTGCTGCTGCCAACTTGCGCTCAAACCACCTGATCCGCACTGTTGCCGAACAGAGTGCCGCCCTGAGCGAGGCCAACGCCGCCCTGACCCGCAGCGTGGCGACCCAGAGCCAGATCGCCAGCCAACTGAACGTGGCGGCGGGCGTACTTGCAGATGACGCGGGCGAACAGGTGGGTAGTTCCAACGAGCAGGCGACTTCGGTGATGGAGGTGAGCGTGACGATTGAGCAGTTGAGCCAGACTGCCCAGCAGATTGCTGACGCTGCCCGCGCCGTGTCGCAGGCTGCCGAGCAAGCAATGAACAGGGCGCGTAGTGGGCAGGAGGCAGTGCGCGACAGCATCATCGGTATAGCAGTGATCCGCGGCAAGGTGAACGACATTGCCACCCGCATCCTGGCCCTTTCTAACCGGGCGCAACGGATCGGTGAGGTGATCGATGTGATCAACGACATTGCGGCCCAGACCCACTTGCTCTCGCTCAATGCGGCTATCGAGTCGGCAGAAGCAGGGGCAGAGGGCAAACGATTCGCGGTGGTGGCCGCCGAGGTGAAGAAGCTGGCGCAGCGAGCCAGCACCGCCGTGCGCGAGGTGCGTGGCCTAGTTACCGAGTTGCAGGCGGCTAGCAATACCGCAGTGATGGCAACCGAGGACGGCATGAAGGAGACAGAGAAGGGTGTACAACTCGCCCACCTCTCTGGCGACGCGAACGAGGATATCATGCAGGTGGTTGACCGTACCAGCCAGCTTGCGGCAGCGATCAGACTGGCTACCCAGCAGCAGCGCACCGCCAGCGCGCAGGTGGCAACCACGATGCACCAGATCGCCGAGATCAGCGTGGCCGCCACCGCCAGCAGCCAACGGGCCGCCGCTGCTGCTGCCCGCGTCAGCGAACTCGCCAGCCAGCTACGCAACCTGCAAGGGCGCAGCCTCGCACTCGATACTGACAGGCTCAATCTGTACTCGCCTGCCGAGCAGGTCGCCGACAGCAGTCAGTCTATTACGCTGGAGACGAGCAGCCAGACTTCGGCAATGCGGTTGGTTGATTAGGCTAGCGAGGAGCTACGACTAGCTTCAGTGGGCGGCACTGGGCATGAGGGTAGGAACAGGGGTGGCGGCTAGCGGTGGTTCGATCAGCCAGTAGGTGGCCGAGCGCACCGCGTTATCGAGATTGGTAGCAACCGTGTTCGGGCTGGCTGCGTCGGCAATATACGCACCAGTGTCGTCGCCCTTGCTGCTAGCCAGGTTGTCACCCACCAGCACTGCTGCCACCTGACCGCTGAACAGGGTAAGTGAGATCACAGCACGGGGGGCGGAGATACCCGCCAGCCCATACTTGCTCAGGTCACCGCTGACAAACTTGCTGGCGGTGGTCAGCTTCAGCAGCTTCTTGCTTGTTGCGCCAACCGCGTTGCTGTCCAGCAGCCCGGTGGTGCCGGTGACCGCCTCCCAGACGGTGCTGCGGTGGCGCAGTTCCAGGGTCTTGCCGTTGTACTGGCGGATGGTAATCAACTCCACGTCTTCACCGCTGTAGTCCCAGAGGTAGGCTTGCTGACGCAACTGCACTTGCTGGGGGTCGTCGCCCTTGACCAACAAGAAGGTGGCCGCGATCAACAGCAGCAGCACCCCCAGCAGGATGTATGTAGTCCGACTGTTGCTCATCGCTATCGCCTCCGCCACCAGATTACGCCGCCGAACAACAAGACCAGAGCGGGCAAGAACAGGGTGCTGACGTAGAAGATCAGTGAGGCCTGTGCCTGGTTGATGCTAAGGGCGCGGAAGTCCTCCGTCTTCGCCTGGATGCCGCTCAAGGTCTCGTTCTGGGCCAGCCAGTTGATCGAGTTCAGCACCAGGTCGAGGTTGTAGCTACGGTTGCCAAAGTTCTGCACGTCAATCGTCGCGTTGCTGACCAACCGTGAGTTGCCCAGGGCAACCAGTCGGGTTGCGGAGAAGGTAGCACTGGCCGGTTGTTCGATAGCCACCCCCAGGATGTACTTGCCGCGCTGCTCCCCACGGTTGCCTAGCTCGGTTGTGGTGCTGGCTACGCTGGCCTGGGTCAGCAGCGTGGTGGTAGATTTCAGGTAGGCGGTTTCGTTCGTCTGCAAGAGAACCGACTTCACTACCCCCGTGCCAGTAACGACCGGCTGATTGGTAAGGACAGCGGTGGCCGCGTTGAGGACATTGGGCAGGGTAGTGCCGTTGGTCTTGAAGGCGCGGGTGATTGAGGCGAACGAGTAGTCTGTAGCGCGAAAGACGTTGTAGGGGAAGCCTTGGATCGCCGACTGCGGGCCGTCGTCCACCAGCAAGCCGTCAGCAAAGCTAACCCCAAAGGGGGCGAGTAGCTGATTGGTGCTGCTCAAGGCCGCTGAGCCGTCGCGCAAGATCAGAGGTGCATCCAGCATCACCAGCAGGCGACCGCCAGCCCGGTTGAAGCTCTCAATCTTTTGGCGGTCGCCTGCGCTGAAGGCGATCTCTGGGCCGGGGATTACCAGCACGCTGATGCCCGTGTTGGTGATCACTTGCAAGCTGTCGAGGTTGATCGTGCTGACCAGGTAGTTATTGAGCTTGAGGGCCGCCGCCAGGGTGCTGTAGCCGCCCACCCCACTGTCGCCCAGTTCGTGTTCGAGGTGGCCGCTAAGGAAGTAGACGGTCGAAGGGGTGGGATCGAGCAGCCTGATCAGCGCGCCTGTCACCGTCCCCTCATCGGGCTGCTCCGTCACCTGCTGCTTCGCATTGGAGCCACCGCGCTTGGTTTCCAACACGATGCCGTCCCCTGGCAACCCACTCTGGCGGCGGCGCACCGGGTCCTGGTCGCTGTCTACCACTTCGTAGACAAAGTTGGGGCTGGCAGCGCGGTAGGACTCCAGGAGGTCGCGAGCCTTATCGTGGTTGATACTGTTCTGGCTGTAGTAGGCGGTCGCCCGCAACTCGTCCTGGAACTGGCCGAGGATGGTGCGGCTCTGGTCGGAGAGGCTGAACTGGCGGTTGGTGGTCAGGTCGGCGCGGGCGGTCAGGTAGCGGCCAGCCAGCAGGTTGAGGACGATCACGATGCCAATCACCGCCGCGATGGTCACGAAGGCATTGCCGCTGTTGCGCGCTCCCCGACTGCTGAACAGGCCCCCTAGCGTAGTGGGGTTGAACCAGAAGAATACGCCGATCAACAGGATGCCAGCCGCCGCCAGGTAGCGCGGCACGGTATCAAACTGGCGGCTGATCAGCCAGTAGCCGAGGGCAAAGAAGACCAGGGCCAGGCCAAAGATGCCGATGATGTGCAGCAAGCTAAAGCCCCCGGTGTCCAGTTCCTGGTTGGGGTTGCGCGTACCACGCGCGGCAGGGCGAGGCGGGGCGGGCGAGTTGCGGGGGATTCGCGGTTTCTGGCTCATCAACGCCACCTCCTGCTCTGCAACGACTGGATAGCCATGAAGACGAAGACGACCGTGATGCTGAGGTAGTAGAATACATCTTTGGTGTTGATCACCCCCTGAGTGAAGCTGCCGTAGTGGGTGAATAGAGCCATCTGGCTGATGAAGGAGCGGATGTTGGGGTTGTCAACAAAGAGTGCGACCCGCTCGGCCAGCCACAGCACAAGGGTGATCGTCAGGGCGATGAAGGCGGCCACTGCCTGGTTTGCGCTGAGCGAGGAGGCGAACAAGCCGATTGCCAGGCAGGCCGCCCCCACCAGGGCCGCCCCCAGGTAGCTGCTGAGGATTACACCCCAGGCTGGATTGCCAAAGAAGGAGAGCAGCAGCCCGAACACCAGGCTGAGGGCTAGCATCGCCAGGTAGAGCAGGAAGCTGGCAAGATACTTGCCGACCACCACCGCGCCGTCGCCGACTGGGGCGGTCAGCAGCAACTCAAGCGTACCGCTGCGCTGCTCGTCAGCTAGCAAGCGCATCGAGAGGATCGGGGCGATCAGCAGCAATAGCACTGGCAGCGGGCTGAAGAAACCGTCCATGCTAGCGGCCTGCGGGCCATTGGGGTCAGTGGCAGCCCCTGCAAAGAGGATGCCGCCCAGCACCAAAAAGGCAGCCATGATGATGTAGGCGAAGGGTGAGCCAAAGTAGCTGCGTAGCTCCTTGTTCAGCACAGTCAGGGTGTTCAAGAAGCCACCTCCTCGTCGGCGGTCTCAGCAGTGACCTCGGCGATGGTTGGATTGTGGTCGGGAGCGGTGGCGGGGTCGTAGTACGCGTCGTCCTGCGCGTCGTCCTCATCGCGGGCGGTGGCGTTGATGAAGATGTCCTCCAACGTCAGGCGGCGGGTCTTCAACTCCAACAATGCTGTCCCCCCAGCGACCAACGCCGCCGCCAGGTTGGCCCGCAGGTCGCTGCCAGCGGCTGCCTCCACCAGGAAGCGGTATTGGTTGGGGCGGTCGCCGGTTAGCGGGGTCAGCAGTTCCAGCGATTGTACGCCCTCTACCTGCGCGATGGTAGACTTGAGCGGGGCAAGACTACCCTGAGCCAGCACTTCCAGGCGGTCGGTGCTGGTCAGGCTGCTCTCCAGGTGCGCCAGGGTGTCATCTACTGCAATTTCGCCCCGGTTGATGATGATTACCCGCTGGCAAAGCATACTCACTTCTGGTAGGATGTGGGTGCTGAGGATGATCGTGTGCGTCTTACCCAGTTCGCGGATTAGCTCGCGCACTTCGATGATTTGGCGCGGGTCGAGGCCAACTGTTGGTTCGTCGAGGATCAGCACTTCAGGGTTATGTACCATCGCCTGGGCGATGCCCACCCGCTGGCGGTAGCCGCGTGAGAGCTTGGCTATTAGCCGATTGCTCATCTCGCTGATGCCAGTGACCGCCATTACGTCCTCTACCCGCTGCTTGCGCTTGCCACTGTCGTTCATGCCCCGCAGCTTGCCCATGTAGTGCAGGTACTCGCGGGGGGTCATGTCGGTGTAGAGCGGCACGGTCTCTGGCAGGTAGCCAATCCGCTGGCGCACGGCCAGAGATTGGCGCACCACATCGAAGCCACCCACGCTGACCGAGCCGAGCGTGGGCGGGATGTAGCCGGTGATCACCTTCATCGTCGTGGTCTTGCCCGCCCCGTTTGGGCCGAGGAAGCCGACAATCTCGCCGTCGTTGACGTTGAAGCTGATGTCGTTGATTGCCCGATAGGGGCCGTAATACTTGGTAAGCTGCTGAACCTTGATCATCACAACCTCTCTCCCCCACCCTGCGGTAGGCCAGGGTGGGTGCTATGCCCCTTGCCGCACACCAGACGGTCAGCACACAACTTGTGCAGGATGCTACAAGCGTTGCTATTCTAGCTAAGTAGGCGGTGGCTTGTCAAGCCGTCAGCCCCAATTAGCCCGGTTAAAGGGTGATTAGAAGTGACTCCGCTCCTACTGCACTGCCTGCTGCGCTGCCTCAATCAGGCGTTGGAAGCCGGGGAAGGGGTAGGCTCCGGTGAGAGTGTAGCTGTTGATTACGAAGAAGGGGGTGCCTTGTAGCCCTGCCGCGTTGCCCAGCTTGAGCGACTGCTCTATCGTGCTGTCGAACCGCTTGCTGCTGTAGCACTGCTTGAACTTGGCGAGATCGAGGCCGAGGTTGGTGGCGTAGAGGGCGTAGAAGCTGTCCTCCTGGCCCTCAACCCACTCCTGGCGGTTCTGGAACAGGCGGTCGTGGTAGGGCCAAAACTGGCCCTGCTCGTTGGCGCAGAGGGCGGCGTTGGCGGCGGAGCGGGCTTTGGGGTGGACGCTCTCCAGGGGATAGGGGTGGTAGACAAGTAGAGCCTGACCACTGTCCACGTAGCTCTTAATTACCTGCGGCAGCGCATCGTCAAAGGCGGCTTTGCAGGCGGGACACTGGAAGTCGCTGAACTCTACGATTACCACGCTGGCCTGGGGGTTACCCTTCGTGATACCGTTCTTGCGAAGCTGACGCGCGTCAAGCAGCGCGTCTGCTACCCCATCCACGCCCAGTTCGGCGGCAAGGGTAGCTGCAGGGATGGGGGTGCGGCCTGCTAGCACTGGGGTCACTGCGACGGCTGCGCCGTCGGTGATGACGGAGGCGGGAGGCGGGGTGGTGCCTTCACTGGGGTCGGTGATAGTAGGCGCGACCACCTGATTGCCGCTCGGTTCGGTCAGCTTGAAAGGCTCGTTGAAGCGCGAGTAGTTAAAGCTGGCTTGCAGGTCACTGGTCGTCCCCTCCACCTTGAGCAGGTTGTTGTCGCTATCAATCCACAGGCTGAAGCTACCCTCGCCAGTGCTGAGGCGTAGGCGGCGGCTGGGTTTGCCGTTGAGCGTCTCGCCCGGTAGCGACTCTACCTTCGCCTTGTCGGAGAACGACCGCCAGATGTTGGACATGGCGGGGTTGGCCCCAGTCTGCGCTTCGCTGGGCTGCCAGCGGTCGGCGGCAATCTTCTGGTAGGTGCGCGAGCCGACGGTCAGGTACTCGCGCTGCTCGCCGCTAACGTAGGTGATGTTCAGGTTGCCACTGCCGGGCGGCACAATCCAGCCGTGGATGGCCTTAACATCGCTGGCGGTCATGTTGGCTGGCTTCTTGTGGCTAGCCTGAGCGTCGACATAGTAAGTGGTGAGGCTGTCCATGCGCGTCTGCATCGCCTTGAGCAGCGCGTTGGGGTCGGCAACGGTCGGTTGGCTGCCAGCGGAGGCGGTGCTGGCGAGCGGGGTGGCTGGGCTGGGGCTGGCTGTGCTGCTGTCGCCGCCGCAGCCAGCCAGCAGCAGGGTGAGGATTGCCAGAGTGATGAGCTTACGCAAACAGTTTCTCCTCTTGGGTCAGGTTATGCAAGGTTTGTAACGCCGCCTATGGTCTTTGCGTATATTATAATGGAAAGGGCAAGCGGCTTGCCGATACCCTGCCCCAGGCGGGTGAAGGAGGGGGGAAGCGATGTTGAACCACAAGCAGAAGGCGGGTCGGGCAGCGAACGGGGTGCTGGTTGGGGTGGCTGTGCTGCTGGGGCTGGCGGTATTGGTTAGTGCTGGGTTGCTGCTCGGCTGGCTGGCTTTCGGTTGGCTGCCCGACTACCTGGTGGGCGTGGCGATGCTAACTTTCGGCCTGGCTCTGCTAACCAGCGACTTGTTTGTGGCTGGTCACGGTCTGCCTGCCAGCGTCGGGGTGGTTGCGCTGCTGCTGGGTGGGGGGCTGCTGTTCAGCACGGGCGGTGGCTGGCTGGCGGCGATAGGGCCGCTGCTACTTGGCCTGTCGCTCGTCTTCAGCCTCTTTTGTGCCTGGCTGGTAGTCAAGGCGGTAGAGGTGCAGCGGCTGCCCGCTAGCAGTGGCCGCGAGACGCTAATCGGCCAGTTGGCTGAGGTGCGGGTTGCCCTCGACCCTCAGGGCTTCGTCTATGCAGAGGGCGCGCTTTGGCGGGCTGTCTGCGCGGTTGGTTCGCTGCCAGTGGGGGCGCAGGTGCGGGTCACTGCGATCAGCGGCCTGACCTTGAGCGTCACCCCCCTGGCTAGCCTGCCTGCTGGCGGCCCTCCTTTGCCTGGGCAGCTTAGCGGCCAGTACGTAGAGCAAGATAGACTGTGAGAGTAAACGCGGGCGCACTGTGCGCTCAAGGAGATGAAGATGAGGGATTTCGACTTTAGCACTATCCCCTGGCAGTTGATCATCGGGGTTGTGGCGGTGGTACTGGTGCTATACGTGCTGCTCGCCGCCGTCCGCGTCTTGCAGGAGTACGAGCGCGGGGTAATCTTCCGCCTGGGCCGCTACGGGGGCGTGACTGGGCCGGGGCTGGTGCTGATTATCCCCTTTGGTATTGACCGCCTGAAGACGGTCGACCTGCGCACCGTGACCACCGACGTGCCGGGGCAGGAGGTAATTACCCGCGACAATGTGACGATTCGGGTTAACGCGGTTCTCTACTTCCAGGTGCTTGACCCTAAACTGGCGGTAATCAAGGTAGTCAACTATGTGCAGGCGACCATGCAGATTGCCCAAACCACCTTGCGGAGCGTCCTCGGCGAGTCGGAGTTGGACGAGTTGCTGGCTAACCGCGAGCAGATCAACGAGAAGCTGCAAGTGATTATTGACCAGCAGACCGAACCCTGGGGCATTAAGGTGAGCATCGTCGAGGTGAAGGACATTGAACTGCCGCAGACTATGCAGCGGGCAATGGCGAAGCAGGCCGAGGCCGAGCGCGAGAAGCGGGCGAAGATTATCAGTGCGGAAGGCGAGTTCCAGGCCAGCGCACAACTGGCGAACGCAGCTCAGGTGTTGGCCCAGCAACCTGCCACTCTGCAACTGCGCTACCTGCAAACCCTAACCGAGATTGCCAGTGAGCGCAACAGCACGATTATCTTCCCCATCCCGATTGAGTTCCTCAGTATGCTGAATGGGGCTGGCGGTAGCAACAATAGCAACAGTAATGGCGCGCAGATGATGCCGCTGCCGATGCAGCAGCCGACCGCTCCTGGCACTGCCTTGCAGCCACCGACTGCGCAGCCATTGGCGAGGCCGCTACAGCCGCTGGCGACCCCACAGCTTGCCGCGACCCAGCAGTTGCCGCAGCAGGAGCACCCTGTCAGCCGCTTCGACCCACTCACCGGCCAGCCGCTACCGCCAGAAGGCCAACGCTAACCCTTGACTGTCCTGCCCGCCACAACCCCAGCCTGCCCCCGTTGTGGCGCAGCAAACAGCCGACCAACGGTTGCCTGCGCCCAGTGCGGGGGAGCTTTGTCACCCACCGGCTACTCACCCTATGGCGGCTGGGCGGCAGCCCCCACCCAACCAGCTGCGCAGTGGACGACCTCGCCGCCTGCACCACTCAGTGCGCCGATCCCGCCGCGCCCCCGTTTGCGCCTGCCACGAGTGCAGATGCGCCCACCAGACCGCTTGCTGCTGCTCAGCGCAGGCCTGATCGTGCTGATGATTGGTAGCTTCGCCTTGATTGGCCTCAGCAACCAACGCAGCGGCCCATCTTCACCAGCCAGCATGGTAGCCACTGCGACCGCCTTCAGCAACTACGTGGCGACAGCAGATGCCAACTCAGCTTACTTCTCCACCCAAGTGGCAGCGATGGCGGAGACGGCCACGCCGCTGCTGCCGCCAACAACGCCCACAACGCAGCCCCCTGCCCTCACACCGACCGCCAGCCACCGCCTGACCCTGACCACCACGCAAGGGGTAATTACCGCCGATCTCTACCAGAACGTGGCACCGCAGGCGGTGGGCTGGCTGGTTGAGCGGGCGGTGGTGTGGCAGGGGCAAGGCTTCACCCTGGCAGCGGGTATGGTGCAGCTACGCCCGCCTAATCCGCCGCTAGTGACGGGCGCGGTGGGCAGTGCAACCTTCCAGCGCGGCACGCTGCTACTGCCGAGGGCTAGCAGCGGGTTCGTGGAAGCGACCAGCCTGACGATGCTCACCAGGCCGCCAGCGGAGCAGCTAGCCAACCGCTACATGGCCGTTGGGCAGGTGACGAGCGGCCTGGCGGTGCTGGACAGCCTCACCGCCAGCGACCGGGTCGTTGGCCTACGCCTGGATGTTGTGTTTAGCAGCTTGCCGTAGTGGCGGGCCGCCGGGCCTGCTCGTCAGCGGGAGTAGGCAGGGTTAGCAGCGGGCTAGTTTCCACCATGCCCAGGGGTAAGGTGAAACCGAAACCAGAAACTAAACTCCAGCATCCATCCCCCCCTGGCGTGGTAGCGGCCACGTTCAACCCCCTGACTGCCGTAATGCTGCCCCCTAAGGGGTAGTTGACAACGATCAACACTGTGGTATAATGCGGCGGGAACGAAGCAGGCGCACCGACAGCACACCCGCGCCCGCTAGCAGCTTCGCAGCAACCCAGGAAGGAAGGACGACGCGAGTGATGCACGAACTTCTCAGCAGCACCTTGCAGCAGGGTGTCTACCTCAGCCAGCGGGTGATGGTGCAACTCAGCAGCCCCTTGCAGCAGACCGACACAACGACCTCCACAGTCGGCACGGCCCCCATCGGCGGCTTCACGCCCATTACCCCCGGAGGCACTGGCCGCAGCCTCTTTGACTTCGGCAAGTTCCTCAGCGATGCCCTCTATCTGTTTTTCTGGTCAATCGTGGGGGCGGTTGCCTTCGCCCTGGTCGCGGCCCTGGCGATGCGTATCTTCAACATCCTCACCCCTGGCATTGACGAGATGGCCGAACTCAAGCGCGGCAACATCGCAGTCGGTATCGTGATGATGGGCTTCCTGCTGACGATTGCCATTGTGGTCATCGCAGTGGTGATCAAGTAGAAAGGAGGCGGTTAGGAATGTACAACCTGTTCAACACTCTCGCTCAACTCAGCATCAACCAGGATGACCGCTTCAACAGCGCGCTTCGCAACGCGCTCTACGCCTTCGCCTGGACAATCCTGGGCATGATTATCTTCTCGGTAGTAATCTCTATCGCCATGCGCCTCTTTAGCGCACTCACCCCCGGCATTGACGAACTGGCCGAACTCCGCAACGGCAACGTCTCCGTCGCCCTGGTGATGTTCGCCTACCTCCTATCAGTCAGTGCTATCGTAGCGGCCCTGGTGCTGGCTAGCTGACCTGGAGCTAAGCCCAATTGGGCGCAAGCAGCCCGCTACCACTGTCACTCCGCGCAACCCATACCCTTGCCGCGAAGTGATAGTGATAGCACCCAACCCCAACCTCTACAGCTAGCCACTATTATCACCAGTCTCTGCCACCGAGAGACTGGCTGTTGGCATGGGTTGTACTAGCCAACATTGGGCTTGGCCTGCTCGTGGCTGCGCTCGGCGTAGTCATCGCTGGCGGAAGCCTCTAGTTCTAGCCACAGGCTGGCTGGGGGCGGAGACGGGGGCTGGTGGCTGGCAGTGAGCAGGCTAGCAAGCTCCTGCAACTGATCGGCGGCACTGCTAACCACGTGGCTGTAGCTAACCAGTTGCTGCCCAGCCGCCGCCAGCGAGTCTACTGTCTTGACCGCCACCAGGCTACCATCGCGCTGCTGGCTGGTCTCCTGCGCAATGATGCTCGCGCTGTCGTCCAACTGGCCGATAGTATCGCTAACCACCTGCATGATAGATTGCAAGATGTTACCCTGCTGCACCCCCTCGCTAATCGCCAACTGGCCGCGCTCGGTCGCCTCTGCCGCCCTACGGATGCCACCCTGCACCTCGCTAAGGCTAGCCTGCGCGTTCTCGGCTGCCACCGCAGCAGCAGCCGCCAACTGCTGCACCTGGCGGGCGATAGCTGCGAACCGCTTGCCTGCCGCCCCCGCCCCGCTAGCCTCGATGGTCGCGTTGAGGGCTAGCAGATGAGTCTCCTCGGCGATGCGGTTCACCTCAGCAATAATCGCGCTGATTGCCCCGCTGTTGCGTACCTGCCGCTGGGTAATGCTAACCAGGCTTTCGCTCTCGGCTCGCAGCCGCTTGAGGACGCTCTGGCTCTGCTCAACCGCCAACTGCCCCTGCGCCTGCTCGCGCAACAAGGTCGCGGCCACTGCTGCCACCTGCTCGCCGTAGCGGGCGATGCGGGCCGCCGACTGGCTAAGCTGGCTGAAGGTGGCCGCTATCTCACGCAGGCTGGCAGCCTGTTCAGCGGCCAGTGCCTCCTGCTGCTCGGCACTGAGGCTGAGGCCACCCGCCGAACCCTGCAACCGAAGGCTAACCTGCTGCTGCTGGCTCTGCCGCCGCTCTCGCTCCTGCTGCAAGCTGTCCACCCGACCTACCATCTGGTTGAAGCCCTGACCCAGTTCGCCAATCTCGCTTGCGTCAGTCGGCACGCGGGCAGTGAAGTCGCCCACTGCCACCCTGCTCATCGCCTGGTTGAGGCGGCGCAGCGGACGCAGGAACAGCAGGCGGAAGATGCCGACCACCAGGAAGACAATCACTGCCCCCAGGCTGATCGAACTAAGCGCACTGTTGAACAGCAGTTGGCGGGTGCTGGCATAGGCGAAGCTGGTTGGCGCAGCCCGAACTACCCCCCAGTGCAGCCGGTTGACCGCCGCTATCGCCGCCACATCGTTGTTAGCATGAGCAAAGTCGCGTTGCAATGGCACGAACGAAAGGACGGTCTGGCTGGGCAAGCCATTTGCGTCCTGCGCCAACTCTGCGGTCAACATCTGGCTGCTGGTCAGGTAGCTGCTCCAACTGGCGGTCAGGTTGTCGCGGATGTCAGGGCGGCTGCTGAGGATTACGTTGCCACTGCTACTAACAAGGAAGGCCTGTTCGGGTGGGGTGAGGCTCTGTGCGCCCCCCATAGTAGCAACAGTAACTTGCTCAAGGTTAAAGCCGACGATGAGCAGCCCACCATCACCAGGCTGGTCGGCGCGGGGTGGCTGCACTGTAGCAACAATCAACACCAGATTGGGGGGTAGACCAGCCGCGATGTTGTCCTCTGGGGGGATAATCGTCACTGGGGCAATGCGGGTACCTAGCGTGTAGTACCACTCGAAGGCTCGCAGGTCGAAGTGCGGCCAGGCTGCGGTAGTCAGGCCAATCAGTGGCCCACCACGCCGGGCGTAGACGGCAAATACGCGGTTGGGCAGGCGGTCAACGTACTGTCTGAGCAGGCCGCTCACCCTGCCATTGAGGTAGCTGGTGTGCAGCGGGCCGCCTGAACCCTCCTGCTCCCAGGTAGTGGCAGCCTCCTGCATGGCACTGGCATTGAGCGGGGCAAGGGCGAGGGCGTTGCTCAAGGCGGGTGCCTCGGCCAGGGTAGCCAGCCGCTCACCCTCCTCGACCAGGATAGTCGCCAGTTCGTTGGCGCGGGCAGCGGCCCAGACGCGCTGTTCGCCCTGCACCCGCGCTCGCAGGTCGTCAGCCGCGCGCTGGTAGCCAAAGTAGCCGAGGGCAAAGGAGGCAGGCACAATCACCAGCAGCAGCAGCAGGATGAACCTGAACAGCAGAGAAGCAAAGACCCGTTGCCTGCCACTGTTACCTCTCACAAGTGTTCTCTCTCCTTCCTCCCTACCGCTCTACTTGATTGGCGGGCCAGCCAGCCAGTCGTAGCCAATCTCAGCGTCATCGTAGGGGATGCGCCCCTCCTCGGCAAGGTCGTAGGTGTTGGAGGTAACGTACATCAGGTGGGTGGGGCCAGTCAGGGCTTTGCAGCCATGCGCTACGCCCGCCGGTATCTTCAGCACCTTGTAGCCATGCCCGTCGCCCAGGTAGAGGGTGTCACTCTGCTTGTAAGTCGGCGAGTGGGGGCGGGTGTCGTAGAGGCCAACCTTCAGTACCCCCAGCGGCACGTACCACCAATCTATCTGCTGGGGGTGGATGTGCCAGGCCTTGATCACTCCCTGGTGCATCAACGAGTGGCTGAACTGGCCGAACCCCTCGGCGAAGAACGGGTCGTTGACCCGAATCACTTCGCGGAAGAAGCCGCGCTCGTCGGGGTAAGTGGTCAGCTCCTTAACTTCAACGCCATCAATCATCCTGTCTCTCTCCTTCGCAATATTCCTGCCTATTATACAGGGGGCAGTGGCAGGCGGCAAGCGGCTTGAGACGGACTATGCCTGATGGTACTCCTACATTCGTGTCTCCAGCCGCTCGGCAAGGTGTTGCAGTTCGTTGGCCGCGCTGCCAACCGCCTGGCTATAGCTGACCAGTTGTTGGCTGGCAGCAGCGAGAGCCTCAACCGCATTGTTGGCGGTGATGCTACCCTCCTTCTGCTGGCGGGTCTCCAACTCAATAGTCTGCGTCGAGTCGTTCAACTGCTCAATCCGCTGGCCGAGGATGAGCATCACCGACTCCAGAGTTCTGCCCTGCTGCACTCCCTCGCTAATCGCTGCCTGTTCGCGTCCTGTAGCCTCAACAGCCCTTTGGATGCCGCCCTGCACCTCGCTGAGGCTGGCCTGCGCGTTCTCGGCTGCCACCGCTGCGGCTGTCGCCAACTGCTGCACCTGGCGGGCGATAGCTGCGAACCGCTTGCCTGCCGCCCCCGCCCCACTAGCCTCGATGGTCGCGTTGAGGGCTAGCAGGTGGGTCTCCTCGGCGATGCGGTTCACCTCGGCAATCACTGCACTGATCGCCCAGCTGTTGCGTACCTGCCGCTGGGCGATGCTGACCAGGCTTTCGCTCTCGGTTCGTAGCCGCTTGAGGACGCTCTGGCTCTGCTCGACTGCCATCCGCCCTGCCTCCTGCTCGCGCAGCAAGTCGGTTGAGACATGGGCTACCTGTTCGCCATAGCGTGCAATCCGCTCGGCAGAACGATTTAGTTGGCCGAAGGTGGCAGCGATTTCGCGCAGGCTAGCGGCTTGCTCGCTGGCGAAGGCACGCTGCTGCTGCGCACTCTGGTTCAGGTCGCCCGCCGAACCCTGCAACTGACGGCTGACCTGCTGCTGCTGGCTCTGCCGCCGCTCCCGCTCCCGCTGCAAGCTGTCCACGTCGCCCACCATCTGGTTGAAGCCCTGGCCCAGTTCGCCAATCTCGCTTGCGTCAGTCGGCACGCGGGCAGCGAAGTCGCCCACTGCCACCCTGCTCATCGCCTGGTTGAGGCGGCGCAGGGGGCGTAGGAACAGCAGACGGAAGATACCGATTACCACAAAGATTAGCACGGCGGCCAGCACTACCGTGCCGAGGACTGAGTTGCTAAGCTGGCTCTCCAACCCCCTGTAAGCGGCGGCAGTGGGGGTGGCTCGCACGACCGACCAGCGCAGTTCGGTCAGGGCATTGATGATCAGCGGATCAAGCTCTCCCACATCCTCATCAGAGAGCGAAAGCGAGGAGTAGGAGACGAGCGTGGGGACGGCCTGCCCTTCGGCATCCAGCGGGCTGACGAAGCTCTGGCCCTCGATAGTAGGCTGGCCGATCTGCTGCATCCACGCTGCACTCAACTGGCTGGTAGTAACGGTGGACGCTCCCCCCCTACTTACAACCAGCCCTTCACCATCTACCAACCACGAGCTATCGCCATCGGTCGGGTCTAGCCGCAAGATGCGCTGGCTGAGGCGATCCATGTTGATGCCCACCGCCAGCAAGCCACGTGAGGAGTTGGCGTTGATGCTAGCCACTGGCACGATCAGCACCGCTATGTTGTTGCCGATGCCCTCGATGTTCTGGTGGGAGACGATCTCCACTGCGCCAGTAAGCGGACGCGGCCACCAGCCGAAGCCTTGCAGGTCGGCCTGCGGCCAGTAGGTTGTATTGACGGCTAGTAGTGCGCCCTGGTTGTTGGCGAGCAAGGCGAAGGCCTGGGTGTTACTGTTGGTGTATAGACTGAGGATTGTGCCTGCCCCGTTGTTGACGTAGAGTGGGCGGAACTTATCCTTGCCAACTGCGTCTTGCCGCCAGCGTTCGCGCAAGTCAGCGAAAGCAGCGGGGGTCACAGTGCGGGTTACTTCAGTCTGGATCGACGAATCGCGGGTCAGAATCCGCATACTGCGTAGCTCGCGGGTGATGAAGCCACTCATGCTGTCGCTACGACCAGCAGCCCAGGTCGCCTGCACCGAGGCCGCCTGCTTGCGGATCAGTTCGGCCACCCTGCCGTAGCTGAATTGACCGACCGCAATGGAAATCGGCACAATAACCAGCAGCAACAGGAGAATCAGCCTGAAAAGGAGGGAGGAGGTTAGGTGGCGGGTAGCAGTGCGGGTTTGCAAGGTAGCCTCGGCTTGTCCAGGTGAGGGCGTAACCAGGCAGCCAGTTGCTCTACTCACCGCTGGCTACACCTATATGATAGCACACCCTGTCAATGCTGCTGTTTTGCTGCCCTGCAACCAAACCAAAAGCCCCCGTCCTCAGAAGAAGGACTGGCAAGCTGGCTGGTTAGTAGTGGACAATCACCGGGGTGCCAACATTGGCAAAGTTCTTGTAGAGCCAGGTTGAGGCCGGGGTGGTGGCATTGATGCAACCATGGCTGTGTGGCCTGCCAAAATCGTCATGCCAGAAGGTGCCGTGGATCGCTTCACCAGTCAGGTTGAAGTACTGGGGGTACGGTACATCGGCCAGCTTATAATATTCGGGCGAGAACTTGTCCACCTCGCGGTTCTCCATCGTCTGCTTCTCCAGGCGATAGTAAATCTTCCAGCGACCGACATTGGTGGTGTGCGAGATTGTGCCACTGCTAATCAGGGTTTGCAACACAGGGTTCTGGCCCTCGAAGGCGGTGAGCGTCTGCTGCGTGAGGTTGACATCAATCCAGCGGCCCACTAGCCGTTGCTGGGGGACTGGTATCTTGATCGGCCCGCCCAACTTGACCAGGCTAGAGTGCATATAGTAGTCGCGCTCCCGCTCTGGCTGGATGCCAACCTTGTACCAGATGTTGTTGCCGTTGATATTATCGCCAACCACCGTGCCGTAGATCATCACCACCCGCCCAGGCCGCCAAGTAGTAAGCAGGGTGCCAGTGACGCTGGGGGCAGAGCGCACATTGCCGCCGGTGGGAGCCACGCCAAGCGAGATGCCGACCGAGTTGGTGAAGGTGAAGGTGGGGCCGGGCCTGGTCGGCGTGATTGGCCTGGTTGTGGTCGGCACTGGTTGCGCGGCCACTGCGGTCGGGGTCGCTAGGGTCACGGCGGTGCTGGTCGGCAATGGTTGTCGCTGCCCAGGCTGGTTCTCCTCCTGGTTCTCCGTCGCGGTCGGCAGGGCGGGGCGGGCAGTTGCGCTGGCCGAAGGCTGCTGGCTAGCAACACGCAGAAACTCGCCGCTAGCCCAGCCGCTCAGGCTGCCGCTGCTAAGGGGATACCAGCCAAAGCTAGCTGCCCCGGTGACGGCGGCAACTTCACCCTGCTTGAGGATGCCAAGCGATGGGTTGCTCCGGGCTGGGCCAGAGCGCAAGTTCATGTCCACAAGCGGGCTGACAAGCTGGCCGACCGCAAAACCAGCCACTTGGGCCTGGCTGGCTGGTGCGCCAAGCGTAAGCACAGCCAGCAACAAGGCCACCACTGCCAACCCCGCTCCAACCTTGTAGGTGTTCGACTTCCTATGCTTCACATTTACCTCCTGGATTGCACGTTTGTTTCATAGACTATAACGTAGGAACAGCACAATAGTCACCTTATTATACGCTATTTGCGCACGCTTAGTTCCCCACGGGGCGGTGGTTTGTCAACTATGTAGGGCAATTCGCTTGGCTGCGCCCAACCCAGTGGCAGATCGCCCTTTGCCGCTACGCAATTACGTTGCATAAAGATGCTTTACAAACTAGAGAGCAGGGTATATAATGTGCGTGATGCTGACGAATGCAGGGTGTCACGTGGTAGACGAGCGAGGTAGCTATGGCGGAGCAGGGGGACAAGACGCTTACTTGTCTGGTGGTTGGTAGGGCCGGGGGCGAAGCAGGTAGCGGGCTAACCACGAACTTGATAGCGACGGCGCAGCAGGCAGTGGCAGCCCAGGGTGGCAAACTGCGGCTGGACGATGGCTATGCCTATGCTACCTTCGGAGGGGCTGTTGCTGGCTTGCTAGCCGCCCAGGTTATCCTACAGGCAACTAGCGAGCTAGGAGAAGGGCTGCCGCTGCTGGCCCTGCACAGTGGGCTGGCCCAGGGCGGAGTGGTGCAGAACAGCACCCTGACCTTTGCTCAAGCTACTGCTCTGCTGGCTCTCGCCAACCCCGGTCAGTTGCTGCTCTCTGGAGCAACGGTGGGTCTGTTGAGCGACGAACCAGCCGCCAACCTGCAACTGCGCGACTTCGGCGAACGGCAGGTGGGCGAATGGCTACTGCGGGTCTACCAGGCAGGCAGCCCAGGGCTGCCTGCCTTCTTCCCTCCGCTCAAGACCTTCTCACATCCACCCAACAACCTGCCTGCACCCACCAATCCCTTTATCGGGCGTACCGAGGAGCTACAGGCAGCCTGCGCCCTCCTCAGCCGCCCTGATGTGCGCCTGCTCACCCTCACGGGGGCGGGCGGTAGCGGCAAGACACGCCTGGCCCTGCAAGTCGCCAGTCACCTGCTGGATGAGTACAGCGGCGGGGTTTGCTTCGTCTCGCTCGCCCAGGTCAGCGATACTGCCCACGTAGCCTCGGTGATCGCCCAAGGGTTGGCGGTGCAGGAGCAGGCTGGGATCAACCTCAACACTGCCCTGATTGCTCACCTGCAAGAGAAGAAACTGTTGTTGGTGATCGACAACTTCGAGCAGGTGGTTGAGGCTGCCGCCCTGATCACCGACCTGTTGCGCGGCGCAAGTGGGTTGAAGGTGTTGATCACCAGTCGGGCTGCCCTGCGGCTCTACGGCGAGTGGGAGGTGCCAGTGCCGCCACTGCGCCTGCCCGACCTGCGCCACCTGCCGCCGCTCGCTCGCCTGATTGGGTACGAGGCGGTCGCTCTCTTTGTCAGCCGGGCGAAAGCTAGCCGCTTTGACTTCGCACTGACCGAGGAGAACGCGGCGAGTGTGACCGCCATTTGCTCGCGACTAGATGGCCTGCCACTGGCGATAGAGTTGGCCGCTGCCCGTATCAAGCTGCTAACCCCACAGGCTATCGAGGCCCGACTGGGCAATCGGCTCAAGCTGCTGACCAGTGGTGGCCGCGACCTGCCCGCCCGCCAGCAGACCTTGCGGGCGACGATTGATTGGAGCTACAACCTGCTGGACGAGGATGGGCAGGCTACCTTCCGCCGCCTGGCTGTCTTTGTTGGTAGCTGCACCTTCGAGGCAGCCGAGGCAGTCTGCGACCTGGTGGCTGGCACTCCTATCAGCATCATGGATGGTTTGGAGGAACTGGTCAGCGAGAGCCTACTCAGCCGCGAGGAGCAGGCCGAGCAATCGCGCTTCGTGATGATGGAGACGCTGCGCGAGTACGCGTTGGAGAAGCTGGTCGAGAGCGGTGAGGCGGAGGGCTTGAGCCGCCAACATTCTGCCTACTACTTCGTCCTGGCGAAGGCAGCCAGCATCCGCCTGCGCGACCCCGACCAGGCGGCCCACCTCAGCCAGTTGGAAACCGAACACAACAACATTCGGGCAGCACTTGGCTGGCTGCTAGCCCAGGGTGGAGCCGACGGCGAGCGCGCTCTTGACCTGGCCGCCTCCCTACGCCTATTCTGGCTAATGCGCGGCTACTTGCGTGAGGGGCGCGCGTGGCTGGAGCAGACACTGGCGGCTAGCAATGGCGAAGACCAGGATGTGCAGGCCAACGCCCTCACTGGCCTCGGCATGATTACTAATCGGCAGGGCGAACTCGCTACTGCCAGCCACTGTTACCAGCAGAGCCTGGCGATTTACCAGCAGCTAGGCGACCAGCGGCGCATTGCGGCCAGCCTCAACAATCTTGGCACTATCGCCGCCGCACAGGGTGACTACGCTGCTGCTGCTGCCTTCTACAAGCAGGGAATAGCGATCCTACGCGCCCTCGGCAACCGCCGCGACGAGGCCGCCCTGCTCAACAATCTAGGTACGCTGACCCGCCGAGAGGGAGACTACGCAGCGGCCCACAGCCTGTTCAGCCAGAGTTTGGCGATTGCCCGCGAACTAGGCGACAACTGGACTGCCACCGCTGCCTTGACCAACCTGGGGCTGATCGAGGTTCATGAGGGTGGCTATGCAGCTGCCGTCACCCTGCTGCGCGAGAGTGTCAGCCTGTTCAACACCCTGGGCGACCACCTGAGCCTGTCGGAGGCGGTGCTGGGGTTGGCGCGCCTAGCAGTGAAGGGTGGCAGCTACCGCGATGCCACCCTTCTTTATGCAGCAGCCGATGCTGTGCGCCTGCTGGTCGGCTTGCAGCGACAGGCCCAAGAGCAGCAGCAGGTAACGACGGAGTTGGCCGCCCTGCGGATGCAGATCACTCCCCTAGAGTTCGCGGCTGCCTGGCAAGTAGGGGCGCGCCTGCAACCGGACGAGGTGGCCGCCAGTGCGCTAGCCTTCTCTGCCCAATATGCTAGAGCCTTTTCGTAAAAGCTAGAGAATGGTAGAAAGGGCATGAACAAAACTTTGTCCTGCCCCTAACCAGCTTGCTAGCTGCCCTGCAAGCCGTCCCTGACCACCGCAACAATCGAGCTAAGGCACCATGCCCACAGTGCTGTGCTGCAACCCCAATCGTGCGTTGGAGCCTCTCGGCATCCATGTTCTACGAGAAGACCCTGGTTCCTGCTAAGGTATGATTGACAATTAGATGAAGGTTAGGTTAAAATTGCGCTAGCAAGGCGTGACGATTTGGCCGCGCCGACGTATAGATATAGCGTAGAGAAAACCAAACCAGATCGTCAGCCTCCGAGGAATTGATGTCACAAAGTACCAGCCGTGCCGATGGGCCGCTAACCAACCGCATACTGAACGGACGCTACCAGCTTGAGGGGCGTGTTGGCGGCGGGGGGATGGCGGTGGTTTACCGCGCCCGCGATATGGCTCTGGGCCGCATAGTGGCGATCAAGGTGCTGCGCGAACAGTACGGCTCCGACCCCAAGTTCCTCAGCCGCTTCGTGCGCGAAGCTCAGTCTGCTGCCAACCTCGGCCACCCCAACATCGTCAACGTCTATGATGTGGGCCAGGATGGCGAAGTTCATTATATCGTGATGGAACTGATTATTGGCGAAACTCTGCGCCAGTATGTTGACCGCAATAGCGGCAAGCTGGATGCGGACACCACTGCCGAGATTGGGGCGCAGGTTTGTGCTGCTCTAGCCGCTGCCCACCGCGCGGGGATCATCCACCGCGACGTGAAGCCGCAGAATGTGCTGATCTCCACCGAGGGGGTAGTCAAAGTTACTGACTTCGGCATTGCCAAAGGTCTCAGCGATATGTCGATGACCGAGGCTGGGGCAACCCTGGGGACGGTGCAATACTTTTCGCCAGAGCAGGCGCGGGGTGAGCGGGTCTCCGCGCCCTCTGACATCTACTCGGTGGGCGTGATGCTGTATGAGATGCTAGCAGGTCGCCTGCCTTTTGAAGCTGATAGCATGATGGGTATCGCCATCAAGCACATCGAGGAACTACCCGTTCCCCTGCGCCAGGTTGAAGCCAGCGTGCCACGTGGCCTAGAGGCAATCGTGATGCGCGCTTTGGAGAAGAACCCAGCTAACCGCTTTGCCACCGCCGAGGAGATGGAGCAGTCTCTCCGCAACTACCGCAACTACGCTCCCCGCCGCAACACTGGCGGCCAGCAACGCCCCGCCACCGTCGGCCAGCGGGTGGCCTACGAGCAGCGCGCCCCAGCGGTCAGGAACGACTCGCGGCTGACCCCCCGCTCTAGCGCGATGTACGATGTGGAGAGAAGCGGCCCCGGCTGGGCTAGCTGGCTAATCGGCTTCATTGTACTTGCGCTACTAGGTGGCGGCCTGATCTTTGCCCTCACTGTGCTGCCCACGCTCACCAATAACACCGCGACCCCCACCCCGCAGCCAGTGGCAGAGCCAACCATCACCCCAGTCCCTGCCACCGCTACGCCCAGCACGCTGCCGCCGGTGCCGAACGTTGTAACCCTCGACTATAATGCGGCGATCCGCCTATTGAGTAATGTTGGCTACAAGATTGATGTCAAGCAGGTACCGAGTGGCAATGTCCCCTTCGGTCAGGTGATTAGCCAGAACCCCAGCGGCTTCACCGCCAACTTGCCGCGTGGCACCATCGTAACCCTGGTCGTCAGCATTGGCCCCAGCACGATCAAGCTGCAAGACTACAAGAACACCGACGCGAACGCAGCTGTAGATCGCTTGCAGAAGGCGGGGCTGAAGGTAACATCCAATCTCGTTCCCGGTCAGCCAGCGGGCGTGGTCGTCAACCAGAAACCCGGCCCTGGTGAAGTCGTCCCCCTGGGATCAGAGATAACCCTCGACGTGACCAACGGCCAGCCGTAGCCGGACCAGAGTAGGCTTTAGAGGATTGCTGATGCCTGAGTTGCCCGAAGTAGAGACAGTAGTCCGCACCCTGCGCCCCCACTTGGTTGGCAAGCAGATCGTGGCCGTCAGCCACCTGGATTGGCCCTCAACGGTGCAGCCAATGCCACCCGATCTTTTCCGTGAGGCAGTGCGGGGGGCGACCGTAGCTGCGGTCAGCCGCCGTGCCAAGTACATCCTGATCGGCTTGCAAGGGGGCGGCAGCCTGGTTGGTCATCTGCGGATGACCGGGCAACTGGTCTACCACGCCACGCCAACCACGCCCGGTCGCTTCACCCGCCTGGTACTCGATCTCGACGACGGGGGGCAGTTGCACTTCGACGATATGCGGAAGTTTGGTCGCCTGCGCTATGTGGCGGCGGATGAGCGGCTGGAGGATGCCCTGCCCGACCTCGGCCCAGAGCCGCTGGCGGAGAACTTCACCGCCGCCGACTTCAGCCAACTGGTCAGTGCAAAGCTGGCTCGCCGCGCCAACCCGGTGCTGAAGGCGATCCTGCTGGATCAGAGCTTCCTTAGCGGGCTGGGCAACATCTACGCAGATGAGGCTCTCCACCTCAGCGGCTTGCACCCCCTGCGTACCCTGCGTAGCCTCGACGAGCAGGAGAGCGGGCGGCTGTACGTTGCGATCCGCCAGGTACTCAATGACAGCCTCACCAACAATGGCACCAGCTTCAGCGACTACCGCGATGGTCTCGGCAATAAGGGTAGCAACCAGGACTTCCTACACGTCTACCACCGCACCGGCCAGCCGTGCCACGTCTGTGGCACCCCCGTGGAGAAGGTGGTAGTGGGAGGGCGCAGCACGCACTTCTGCCCCCAGTGCCAGCCAGCCGCAGCGGGAGGTTGACCGCAAACTAGCCTGCAAAAGACACAGCCCACTCCCTGAGAGGTGAGCTGTATACTGTGTGGCCGAGACTAGCTGATGTCGAAGATTTCGCGTAGCTGGCGGTTGCTTGGCTCGGTCACGTACTGGTCGTTGATCAGCAGGGTAGGTACGGAGCGCATCCCACTGTTTACGCGTAGTACCAACTCCTCGCCTTCTTCGTCCTCGTCAATATTGATCTTGGTATAGGGGATGTCATGCAGTGCAAAGAAGCGCATAGTGCGGATGCTGTCGCTACACCAGTCGGTGACATAGGCAATCACGCTGGGGAAGGCAGAGCTGCTGCCTGTCTGCTGGCTGTTTTCGTTTTGGGTAAGGGTGTCCACTTTGCCAGGTCTCCTATGTAGATAGCTTGCGCTTGCCAATCTTGCCGAGGGCAGCGCGCAAAGGGCGACCCACCACTTCGCCAACATAAGCGCGGCGGAAGTCAGTGAAACCCACCTTGCGCGGGTCATACTCAACGATGAAGCGGTCTGGGTCAGTCTGGAAGTCGATTTTGCTCACCCCAGGCAGGTTGGCAATAGCTTTGTGGGTACGCGCTTCGCAGAAGGTGTAGCACATCAGGCCGATGGTACGCAGTTCCGCCCGATGCAGTTCGGGGCTGATCGCCTCGTCGCTGATCGGGGCAAGATCGGGGTTCACCAGGATGTTCTTGAGCGTAGGCATGAGCGTCTCTCCTTAGCCTCAGCTGCTGGCCCCAAAGAGAGGGGTGTTTTGCTGGAGGCAGCTTAATCCTACCAAATCCAGCATACTTTGTCAAAAATTGCACAAAGTATGCCAGAGTTTAAACCCTGAACAGCAGGGTCACGATCTCCTTCGCCCCCACCGTGAGCGGCAGCCAGCCATCGCCATCTAGCGACAGTGGCGCAAACTCGGTCTCCTCCAGGTTGCTGCGGCCCACGCTGGCGAAGGGGAAGTGGCAGCGCAGGCGACCGTCAAGCGGCGCGTCGCTGATGTTCCAGAGGCGCACGACGAGCGATGGACGGTCGCCAGCCTGTGGGGTTACGCCAACCGGCATTGCAGACCGCTTCACTGCGCTAACTACCAGGGTGGCTGGCTCAAGCTCTAGCAGGCTGGCGGTGGCGGGTAGCGGGCCGGGGTGGATGCTGGTGGCAGCGGCCACGGGCGGGCTGACGAAGTTGTGGGCCTGCTCGAAGGCGCGGCTGCTAACCAGATCGCCGTCGTGGGGGATGAGGGCGTAGTGGAAGGTGTGGGATCCCGGTAGTTGTGCGCCAGGGGTGGGCAGTCCTGGGCCAGCGTGGCCGCGTCGCGTGGTCAGGTCAGCCCGCGATAGCCAGCCGACGCTCCGCAGCAAGGTGAGCAGGATCACGCTGTACTGCCCGTCGCTCGACACCTCGTACTCTGGCAGGCCGCGATTAGCTAGCACAACGCCGCGCCGCCCATCGCTTGCTGCGCAGAAGCTCTGCTGGGGGTGCGTTGGTTGTGGCTCCTCGATCCAACTGTCGTCGAAGGCTGGCACCCCCAGTGGGCGTGTCACAATATCGAACGCGCTCTCGGCTTGTGACGCTTGCGCGGCAAAGGGTAGACCGAACAGCATGCGCAGGCGGTGATCCTGGGCCACATTGTCCACGGTCGTCTCGAAGTCAATGCGTGGCACGCCTGGGTAGAGACTGACGGTGACACTGGCGGCACAGGCGACCATCTCGCTGCTGCGGCTCTGGCGGTCGTCGCTGAGGCAGGCGGGTAGCTCAAGCACCTGACTGACGCGCAGGCGTTGGCTGCCCCCCACTGTGCTAACTGCGATCTGCACGCTGCCAGGCAGCGGCTGGGCGATCACCTGGTCGTCGGCTGGCGGCGAATAGTTGTACTCGTCGCCAGCATCGCCACTGTCCAGCAGGCAAATATCTTCGACCAACACATTGCCAGCCCCATCGCGCACAGTCAGCCAGCCAGTGCGGGGATCGGCCTCCACCCGGAACAGGTCGTTCTCGATCACTGGCGCGGCCAGCACCCAACCAGCCGAAGGGAGGGCGGCTTGATCCTGGACAGCGGGGGCAGGCGGGAGCAAAGCAGCAGGTGGACTGGTCATCCCCAACCCTGCGACAGCGACCGTT
>JAYUUN010000107.1:0-27462 GCA_043754535.1 Chloroflexota bacterium
TGGCTAAGTTCGCCACTGGGCTGGACGTGGTCACCTACGAGTTCGAGAACGTGCCGGTCGCTGCCGTCCGCCACCTGGCGCAGTTCGCCCCTGTCTACCCGCCGCCCGCCGCCCTGGAGGTGGCCCAGGATCGCTTGGCAGAGAAGTCGCTGTTCCGCAAACTAGGTATCCCTACCCCCAACTTCGCAGCGGTGAACGACCGTGCTGGGCTTGACGCTGCGCTCCATGAGGTCGGCTTGCCCGCCGTCCTCAAGACGCGGCGCGGCGGCTACGATGGTAAGGGGCAGGCGGTGCTACGTACCCCCGCCGACGTTGACATGGCCTGGCAACAACTTGGCGGTGAGCCGCTGATTTTGGAGCAGTTTGTCGCCTTCGAGCGCGAGCTGTCGGTCATTGCTGTGCGCGACCTTGTAGGCAACTTCCACAGCTACGGCCTGATTGAGAACAGCCATAAAGGCGGCATACTACGCCTCTCTGTCCCAGATGCTGCCTTGACTACGGCAGCAATGGACCAGATAGCCTTGCACTTCATCAGGTTGCTTATGCTACAGCTTAACTATGTCGGCGTGCTTGCTTTGGAGATGTTCGAGGTGGGTGGCGAACTATGGGCCAACGAGATCGCTCCCCGCGTCCACAACAGCGGCCATTGGACGATAGAGGGAGCAGAGACCAGCCAGTTCGAGAACCACCTGCGGGCAATCTGTGGCCTGCCGCTTGGCTATACCTACGCACGCGGCCACAGCGCGATGCTCAACCTGATCGGCGGCGTGCCAGACGTAGCGGCTGTACTAGCGGTAGAAGGCGCGCACCTGCACCTCTACGGCAAAGAGGCCCGACGCGGGCGCAAGCTGGGCCACATCACCTTGCGCGCGGACGACGAGGAGGAGCTAGGTGAAGGGCTGTGGCAGTTGCAGACGCTGGTTGATGCGGCGGCAGTCGGCTGATCGCAGTCCTTCCCGATCAGCCGCTGTTCACTTTAGTTCAGACTGGCCCAACCACCAATAATGCCACGTATTGTTCGCTGGATGTTCACTCCTCCGCCCTCACTCAATGTGGTACAATGCTGGCACAATGCAACCGAGAGCCGGTAGAGGAGAGCGCATGAAGATTGTACTGGACGCGATGGGTGGCGACAACGCCCCCAGCGAGATCGTGGCGGGCGCGGTGCAAGCAGCACGGCAACTCAACCTGACGGTGATCCTCGTCGGCAAAGAGGCTGTGATCAAGGCAGAGTTGGCGAAGCACAACACGGCAGGCCTCGATCTGCCCGTCGTCAACGCCGCCGACGCGATCCCGATGGATGAACACGACCCCGCCGCCACCGCCCGCGCCATGCAGAAGACCTCCTCGATGGGGGTGGGCATGAAGCTGGTCAAGGACGGTGAGGCCGATGCTTTTATCACCATGGGCAGCACCGGCGGCGCACTGGCAACCGCGCAGTTTGTTCTCGGTCGGGTGCCAGGCATCAAGCGTTCGCCGCTCGGTGCGGTCTTTCCCACCAAAGTGGCGACCAGCAAGGGCGTGTTCGTCACCGACATTGGCGCGAATGTAGAGGTGCAACCCTTCTGGCTAGTGCAGTTCGCCACCATGGGTGCTATCTACATGGAGCGCGTCTTTGGTGTGCAGAACCCCCGCGTTGGCATCCTCAGCAACGGTGAGGAGGAGGGTAAGGGCAGCGAACTGGTACGCCAAACCTACCCCCTGCTCAAAGCTAGTGGCCTCAACTTCATCGGCAATGTGGAGGGTAAAGACATCACGGCGGGCGTGTGCGACGTAGCCGTAACCGACGGCTTCACTGGCAACGTGCTGCTCAAGACGGCGGAGGGGGTGCAGGACTTGATCCAGACCACCCTGCGCGAAGCCCTGACCAGCAGCTTCATCGCCAAGATCGGCGCGCTACTGGTCAAGGACACCCTGCGGAAGTCGCTAGCCCGCCTCGACTACTCCGAGTCGGGGGCCGCCCCACTGCTGGGCATCAACGGTCTGGCCTTCGTTGGGCATGGGCGCAGCAGGGCGAAGGCTGTGGTCAGCGCAATCCGCACCGCCGCTGAAGCCGTGCGTCAGGATGTACTGGGGGCAGTACGCGAGGCAGGCCAGCGATTGAGCAAGGCCGACGACGCAGCATAGTAGTGGCTGCGGGCTAGCTCACCACTAACCCGCGCTGTGTCCGCCATTCCTCAACTGTCAGCCCATAGCGCAGTTCGTCGTGGTACTCACTGTTGGTCAGGGCTACGCGGCGGATGCGCCCCTCTTGCACGAAGCCAAGCGCAGCGAACAGGGCGATGGCGGGCTGGTTGAAGCTGTACACGCCAACCGTCACCTTCTGGTAGTGCAACTCCTCGAAGAAGTAGCGCAGCAGTATCTTGAGCGCATCGCGGGCGTAGCCCTTGCGCCGATGTGGTTCGTGGATGCTCAGGCCAAGCTCGAAGCAGCCCACCCGCCGATTGCAGAGGTGGCTATCAATCGAACCAACCTGCTGCCCACGCAGATCGGTGATCATCAGGAAGTATTCGTCGTTCTTTGGCTCTTTGACCGCCTGCTTCTCAACCCACTTGCGGATGGCCGCCTTTGAGCGGGGAAAGGGTATTTGAGACAGTGTCCGTGCTGCTTCGTTGTCTTGCTCACGCTCAAACAACCACCCCAAGTCCTCCGGCTCGACCGCCCGCAGGCGCACCATTTCACCCTGCCAGTACTTGCCCATTGCTTGTCCCTCCTTTGGCTTGATTGTACCATACAATTGCGGGTAGCGGTTCACCTCTTTGGCTGTAGAAACGCCAGGCAGAGAACAACCGCAGCCCGCGATGGTAGCGCAGGCTGCGGTTGTTTGAGGAAGGATGTCTTTGTTACTCCCCCTCCTTGGGGGGAGGGGTTAGGGGAGGGTGATCAAGCGAGTGCCTGCACCTGCTCAATCGGCTTCGCATGGCGGATTTCGTGGTTGGTCACAGCGACGATGGCAGCGAGGAACAAGCACGCGCTGAGGATGGCGACTGTCACCTCTACCCCAGCCTGCTCAAGCATTACCCCGCCGATGGCCGCGCCGAACGGCTGGCTGCCCCAGGCGATCAGCCGGATTGAACTGTTGACCCGCCCCTGCAACCGATCCGGGATCAGGGCCATGCGGTAGCTGAACTGGGTGATATTGTAGATTGGTGAGACCATGAACATCAGTGCGGCCACCACCCCAATCAGGATTGGGTGCGGTGCAAGCAGCAGCAACGGGAACATGATCGCCTGGACCCAGATGGTGCCGCCGATCACTTGCCCAAAGCGGAACCGTTTTTGGATGAATCCGCCGAGGACAGCTCCTACGATGCCACCGACCGAAGCCACACTGAAGATTAGGCCAATGCCACCCTCGTTTGCTCCCAGTCGCTTCGCAAGGAGGATGATGATCAGCCCGTTGCTAGCATTGACAAAGTTGCTGCCGCCAGTCAGGAACGCTATCGTACGGATTAGTGCGTGTGACCAAAGCCACGCCAGCCCCTCCTTAATCTCTGTGCTGAGGTTGCGCTGCTCCCCCGCCTTGCGCTCCTCCTGAAAGCGGGTGCGGATCAGCGACAGGCCGATGACCGAGGCCGAGTAACTGATAGCGTCGAAGATGAAGGGGAAGACGCGGCTGACCGATTGGTAGAAGAAGCCGCCAACTGCGGGGCTGATCAACCCTACTATGCCGAACGCCGCCTCGTTCTGGGCCGTGGCTGCCGGGAGTTGCCGCTTGTCCACCACACGCGGGAGGGCGGCAGTTTCAGCGATGTTGAAGAAGACGAAGCACGAGCCTTCGATGAAGCTATTGACATATAGCTGCCAGACGGTCAGCCCATTGAAGTACAGCGCAAGCGGGATCGTGGCGATGTTAATGGCCCGCACCGTGTCGCAGATGATCATCACCCGCTTGCGATCCCAGCGATCCATTAGCGCACCAACAGGGAGGCTGAAGATCACGTAAGGGACAAAGAACAGTGCGCCTGCAAAGCCTGCTGCCGCTGGTGAGTTGGTGATCGCCAGGATCAGCAGCGGCAGGACGAAGCCGCTCATGCCGCTGCCCAACGTCGAGATCACCTGGCCCGACCAGAGCAGCATATAGTCGCGGTTGAAGAACAGCGAGCGCAGCGGCGGCCCACTCTCCTCCTTCGCCAGTTCGATTGCATCGCCCAGCCTGGCCGCGTTGCCGACCTCGACTGGGCTTGGCAAGGGGCCAGCCTGTAGCTCGTCCTCCAAATCCGCGACCCCGATGCTGCTTGGTTGCTTCTTCAACTCAGCCACAGCAAGCCTCCTCTGCTTAGAGCAATGTCTAACACATTATATACCGCCAGCCGCTTGTCCGCCTCATCCTCCAGACCGATCTTTACTCCACTTGCTCCCCCTCTGCCAGCCCTGGCTCAAGCAGGCTGGGGCGGTTGGTGCGGTAGATGCCCGCGACGAAACCGTACTCCCTGTGACCCTGGCCCGGCTTGTTGCGTTGCTCGAACTCTTGCATCAGTGCCTGAAGTCGTGCGACGAACTCCACCGCTTCCTCCAGCGGGATGCGAGCGTGGTGGATGCCCATCGTACCGTCCTGCTTGCTGGGGTTGCCCTCATCAGGGTCAATCTCATTGAGAGCCTGTTGCAAGATGATCGCATTGCCAGTCTTGGGCTGCACTTCTGACGAATCTAGCTCAAACATCCGGGCGGTTGCACCATAATACTTCTCGGTGATTGCCCTCACCTGTCGCGTCCAGACGACCTTGATCAGCCCTGCTGCTAGCAACACCTTGAGATGGTGGTTGATCGTCCCCTTTGGCTGGCCGAGAACTTCGGCGATCTGGCTGGTTGTCGCCGCTTGCTCCCTGACCAGGCCAATAATCCGCTGGCGGGTTGCATCACCAATGGCTTTGAACTGCTCTGGGCTGCGGAGCGGAAGCAGCTCATCCCGTTCGTAGTCCGTTAGTGTGGAACGTTCGGGGTTGTTGATATGGTCTGTCATATATATATTATATGGCATTTCCAGACCATAGTCAGGTGGCTGCTGTTCCTCAACCAAGATTGGTCAGGCGTGGCGACTTCTGGTGGTAGGCAGCAAGCTGCTGGTCAATGCGCTGCTCGTGGGCAACGCGGGCAAGATGACTGGCCCGCTTCTCTGCTACGGTCGGTTGCGGGTCGTCGCCTGCGTGCCAAAGGCGCAAGCCCAACTGGAACTCAAGCCGCAAGCGGCGGCTGAAGGGGATGCTGATCTGCTTGACCATCTTGTTGTCTCCTTTCACTAACCTCACCTTGTTCGCCCCGCTAGTGGGGAGGGGAGCCGGGAGTTTCCCAGCCCACCTGCCCCACTCTGCGTGGCTAGGGGTCAACGCTCCAACTGGCTGAGCAGGCGCAGGGCTTCGTCTACGCTGATCTGCTTGTTCTCGACCGCCTGGAGGATGCTGGCCCTACTCTGTTCGCGGCTCTGACTGCCTGGCTCACTACTGCGCTGCTGCTCACGGTGACGGCGTTCCTGCTCACGGCTAGCCCGCTCCTGCTCACGGGTGGCGCGCTCCTGCTCGTGGGTCTGGCGGCGCAACTCATGTTCCTGCTGGCGAGCCTCACGTTCTTGCTGGCGGGCCTGCCGCTCGTCAGCACGTACCACAGTGTCTGCCTCGTCCGCACGCAGCGGGCGGGTGAAGTCCTGTTCGCTGATCTGCTGGCCGCTGGTGGTGGGGGTAGGCTGTGGCTTGCTGTCGCCCCGCTCGATGTTGAGGTCGCCACTGATCGTGCGGACGCGCAGGCGGGTTGCGCCCTGGCTGGCAGTGGTCGGGTCGCCGATCAGGAACTCCCAGCGGTTGCGACGGCGACGCTTGCCACCCTCTGTGCCTGGCCCACGTCGCCCGCCTGGGTACTCCCAGCGGAACCCAGGGACATCTACTTTGAGAGTGAAGTCATCGCTAGCCTCGTCATCATCGTCATCCTCCTTGCGCCCGCGTGGGTCAACCTGCTGGTAGGGCAGGTCGCACTCGAAGTCACCGCTGATCGTGCGACCAGACATGGCGGCTGCAAACTCGCGCTGCACCTTCAGTTCAATGTCACCGCTCACGCTACGCATCTCGTACTTGCCAGGGTGGAGGAAGGCTTCAATCTCTGCATCACCGCTGGTAGTGCCGATGTAGAGGCCAGTCAGATTGCCGCGCCGCAGTTGCAGGTCGCCGCTGGTACTCTTGAGGCCAAGCTGTCCACTGATCCCCTCGATCTCGACATCACCAGTGATCGTCTGCACCACGACGTTGCCGCTGATCCGTTCGGCTTCGATCTCGCCGCTAGCAGTGCCGAGATAGATTGCACCCTCGACCCCCTCTACCGAAATCTCGCCGCTCTGGGTGCTGAGATAGAGATCGCAGTTGCGCGGCACCGTCGCCTCAAAGTCGGCATGAAACCAGTTGCCCCCTATCTGCGTCACCGACTCGACGAGGTTGGCGATGTTGTCAAAGAAGTTGCCCCGCGTCATCTCGAAGGCTTCGCGGGCGCGGCGCACCTGCTTCTTCATGCGCTGGAGCGGCTCGACCTTGACCGTGAAATCACCGTCGGGGTTGTAACTAACCTCGGCCACATCGGTCAGGTCTGCGTTGCGGTCGTCATCTACTGCTCGCACGCTGATGAAGTCCTGGTCGGCCCCGCGCACCTTGATGTTGCCACTGAAGTTGCTGATGCTCAGGCGCGGGGTGCGCGTGAGGCTGCCAGTTTGGAACTGGCGGCTACCGCGTGGGCCAGGTTCGCCGACCTGCTCCTGGTGCCTGTCCTTCAGCGACTCGCTCATCGGTGGCAGCGGTGGCACGGGCCTGATTGGTGAGACCGGTGGGATGGGCGACACTGGTGGGATGGGCGGCATCGGCGGTATCGCGCCCATTGGGGGCATTGGCGGCAGCGGGGGCATTGGCGGCATTGGCTGGGTCATGTTGGACGGGTCGAACTTGGCCTTCTCCTGGGGTTGCTCGTCCTGATTCTGCTCGTTGTTCTGGTTTTCCACTGGGCTGTTCCTTTCTGTGGTTGGCTTGTAGGTTCGGTGTGGGTTATTTGCCGCTATTCGCTCGTCACTCATTGCCCTCCAAGAGGCGGAGAGCATCCTTTGCGCTCAGTTCGCCCTTGTTGAGCCGCGTCAGTACTTCCCGTCGCCGCTCGTCGTTGCTGACAGGGATGCGGCTGCTGTCATCGCTACCAGGGTCGCCACCGAGAGCCGCCACCACCTCGTTGAGGCGGGCCACGACGGTGGGGTAGGAGATATCCAGGGCCACTTCCACATCCTTAATCTTGCCCTTGCAGCGGACAAAGGTCTCGATGAAGCTCCACTGCTGGGGATTGAGGTTGGTGAAGCTACCCCGTGTGAAGTGGCTCTCAATCGTGGTCTCACAGTCGTTGCAGTTGATGCGTGCAATCTCGTAGTCGCCACCGCAGACTGGGCAGCTTGCTGGTAGCGGGTTCTGCTTGCTTTTCGCCAATGCCTTAACTCCTCTCAGGTGTCATTTGATTATCTCGATGTGCCTATCATAGCACACCACCTTAACTTTGTCAATACCTAGCTTAAGAAAATCAATGGCAATTTTGAAGATTGGACCGAATGTGGTTAGCAAGGGAGGTTTTAGGAGAGAAGGTGCTTGGTGGGGTTTAGGCACAGACGACAAAAAGCACTGGCCGGTTGAACCGATCAGTGCCTGGTACTACTATGGGGTGGGTTGTACTGGACTCGAACCAGTGACCTCCACGATGTCAACGTGGCGCTCTAACCAGCTGAGCTAACAGCCCATGTCTGTGGCGATATTATAACCATAAACCGCCCTGCTTGTCAAGCAGTTGGCTGCTTACCCTCGGCTTCCTGCTCTGCCTCAGTCTTCTGCTCGGCTAGCCACTGCTTGCTGGTGTTGGTGATCAGGCTGCGCGACCTGCCGATCATGGCTCGAATGCTCATGATGTAGCGGTTGCGCTCGTAGGGATCGCCGCTGGCATTGGCAGCCAGGCGCAGGAGGGCGGCCTCGGCAGTATCGGCATAGCTGAGGATGCTGAGGGCAGTGAAGCCGTTCGCCAGCCGCCCGCGCACCCCTTGCTCCACTGGCGCAAGGAAGATGTCTGGATCGTTCTGGCGCAGACTCTCGGCCAGGCCGCCCAGGTAGTGGATCGTGCGTTCGCGGATCGCCGCTACCTCGTCGCCGTCGTACAGCCCCCCAATGCTGGCGTGGGCCTCCACCGCGATATCCTGGGCCAACCCCTCTAGCGCATCGCTGATCAATTCAGCCAGCTTCTGTTCGGCAAGCATGATGTTACTTCCTAATGCTATGCTAGCTACCAGTCAGCCCACTTTCAGCGACTGGCTTACCGCTCTTTGTTCCAGTGGGGATAGTTGTGTTATTATAAGCCAACTATTCAGGGAAAGCAAGGGGGGTAGGCTGATGGCAAAGAAGGGGTCAGTGCATTTCGATCTGCTAGAGTTGTTCAAGGGGGAGACCTGCCCAGTCTGTCGCCTAGCCAGCCGCCACGTTGCCCGCTATCTAGACACGATCTCCTACGAGGCGGTCAATGACATTCAGACCCGCGACAAGCTGCGCGCTGCTCTGGGCTTCTGCCCCACCCACGCCTGGCACTGGCTTAACCTGCACAACGCTCTCGGCACTGCGATCATCTACAAGGACGTGTTGACCGAACTGATCCGCCGCTTGGACAGCCTCAGCCCGCCAAAGGTCGGCGGCTTCTTCGCCGCACGGGGCCGCAAGAACGAGCCGGACATTGGTCTCTCGCCCAGTGGCCCTTGCCCCGCCTGTGAGGTGCGCGACGAGTCTTTTGAGCGTAGCCTGGACACCTTCACTAGCCTGCTGGGTGACAGCGAGTTCGTCGAGGAGTACCAGAAAAGTCGGGCTGGTCTCTGCCTCAGCCACCTGCGCGCCGTCCTCAGCCACAGCCACGAGCCGCAGTTCAGCCGCCTGGTAGCGATTGAGAAGGCGCGCTTGGAGTTCACCGTCGGCCAATTGGACGAACTAATCCGCAAGTACGACTACCGCTTCCGCGAGGAGGCGGTGGGCGACGAGGCTGGCGCACCAACCCGTGCCGTCAAGCGGCTGGCGGGCATGGAGAAGCTGTTAGCTCCTGCCACTCCGCTGGCAAAAGCAGATTGGGCGCAACGAATCAGCCGCGGCTGCGTATTATAAAGGGAGTTATGCTATAATAGGCCCGCAGGCGGCATGGCCTGCCCCCAGCTTTAGCCGCTCGTTTGGAGGAGAACAACCGATGCCCCTGCGCCTGCGCCCCATCCTTAGCCACCTCGCCCTCCTGCTGGTCGTTGCTGCCTACCTTCTCAGCTTCGCTAGCTCTAGCTATGCCCAGACCAACACCGAGGTCAACGCCGACGTAGTGCGTGGCTTGACCAACGGCAACGCCTACGTCTCGCCCGGTAGTGCCGCCCTGATCAAGGATAGCAGCAACCCTCTGGGCGATCTGCAAAAGATCAGCAGCGACCTCAAGGGCAAGGGTTACACCGTCAAGATCGCCATCCTGGACAGTGCCAGTAACATCAGTGGCGGTAAATACAAAGACGCTACTACCTACGCTGACTATTTGCAGAGCTACATGGGGCTGGGCAAAGAGCCAGTGATCGTCCTCGACACGCGGGTGAGCCGCGTAGCCGTGCGCTCCAACAAGCTTAGTATCGATGAAGCCCAGCAGATCACTGATGCAGCCCGCGCCACGATCAGCGCACAGGGCTACATGGCTGGAGTGCGGAAGATCGCCAATGACACGGTGCAGAAGCTCAACGACAAGGACAGCAGCAGCCGCAACACCACGGTTGTGATCATCATCGTGGTGATCGCCGCGATCTTGCTCGCTGCCTTCCTGACCATTGGCAACCTCAACCGCAAGTGGGCTGACCGCCAAGCAAAGGCGCGTAGCCTCAGCCAGCAGCTAACCACCCAGGTGCTGGACATCAGCGACAAGATCAGTTTCCTGCGGGTACAGAGTGCCAGCCTTGGTGAACAGGCCCAACAGTCGCTCAACGCGGGCAACCAGTCGCTCTCTACCGCCAACCAGCAACTCAGTACCCTCAAGTCGCCTGGCTTCCTGCCCCTTGCCTTCCAGTACGGCAACCTTGATCACCAACTTAGTGATGTGGAGAACCTGTTGGAGGACGCGAACAGCAACATCGGCAATGCCCAGCGCATCCTGGACGCGAACTGGTCGAGCGACACTAGCAAAGGGGAGACGGCGCGTGCGCGTAACCTCTAGCCAGTCAGCCACCCTGCGCCTGCTAGCCCTGCTGCTGCTAGCTGTGATGCTGCTCGCTGGGCAACCGGCGGCGGCAACCAGCGACGTGCAGGTGATCAACAAGGGCAACCCCTTGAGCAGCGACGAGGTGAGCCGCATCACCGCCGCCGCCCAGCGATTGCCAATCCCGGTGATCGTCTATGTCAGCAACGACTTCAGCGGGGCGAAGGTAGACTTCAGTCGCATCATCGCCAAGTATGTGACCCAGAACAACGTGGTGGTCGGCATCAACCTGCTCAAGCGCAGCGACAGCGAGAACTACCGCTATCGGCTAGTAGGGGCTGGGCCAAAGAGCGGCCTCAGTACGACCGAGATTAACGCAGCCCAGGACGCAGGGGATCGCTACCTGCGGGCTAGCGGTGGCCCCCAGGCAAGCGACGCGGTGCTAGCCATCCTCACCTCTGTTGGCGGTTCACTCAGCGGCAGCGGTGGCGTGACCAACCCCGATACGGTGGACAACACTACAGCACCCGCGCCCAGTGGTGGCGGCCTCAACTGGGGCTTGATTATAACAGTACTGCTGGTGGCGGCTCTCTTGTTCTTCCTTGTTCGCTGGCTAATCGCTCGGCGGCAGACCAGGGTACAGGCAGAGCAGGGTGCGGGCTATTCTGCTCAGGGCAAGGATGTAGACGAGGAGCAGCGGCGGCGCAGAGGCGACGGCTACGATCCCTCCTACGGCGGCGGTGGGGTCGGCCCCTTCATCTGGCTAGGCGGTCCCAGCTATGGTGGCGGCAACTATGGTGGCGATGGTGGCGGCAACTACAGCGGTGGCACGACCATAACTCCGCCTGCCAACGTTGGTGGTAGCAGCTTCGACGCACCCGGCGGCAATGGCGGCGATGTGATGGCTGGAGTTCTCCAGGGGGGGCGCAGTGATGGTGGTAGCGACAGCAGGGGCGGCAGCAGCTTCGACGCACCCTCTGGCAGTGGCGGCAATGCGCTGTCGGGCAACATCAGCAGCGCAGGTACCTTCGCTGGCATCGCTGGGGCCAGTGCAGCCAGCGGCGGCAGCAGCTTTGACGCGGCCAGCGTCGCTGGGGGTGCAGCCAGTAGCGTAGGTGGCGCAGCCGCAGGTCAGGCAGCGGGCGCAATCGCCGAGGTTGCGATCAACATCCTGGGCGGCATCGTCGGTGCGATCTTCTCTAGCGGCAGCAGCGGCAGCGGCCCGGACTTCTAGACGCACGGAGGTAGCAAATGCAGTCTCACCTTCCCCGCTCCCGAACCTTGCCACCTCAGCCCGCAGTGGGTTGGACTTCGGCCAGTTCTTCATCTACAGTGCGTTGGGCGCAATGGTGATCATACTCGCCATCCTGGTCTTCCTTAGCTTGGGCCGCAACAGCAGGCGGCGGAGAACCCAGCCACCGACCGCGACAGTGACAGCCGCAATTAGCGAGCAAAGAGGAGAGCAACAATGCAGAAGTTTAGACGAATGCGCTTGGCCGCCAGCCTGCTCAGTGTGGTCTTGTTCCTTGCCGTGCTGGTCGCCCCTGCCCTCGCCAGCAACGCCAACTTGCAGGATACTGGCAAGCTGTTCGAGAGCGCGCAGAGCAGCAGCCTGCAACGCTTTGCCAATGCGATGAGTGTGCCGGTCACGATCTACACCCAAACCGACTGGCAGGGGTCGAAGCAGGCGTTCACCGACTTCGCCAACAACCTGCTCCAGAACCGCACTGGGGTGGCGATTGCAATCACTACCAGCCCCGGCCCGCGCTATCGGGTTGTTGTGCAGCGCAGCAGCAACTTGAGCAGCAACGATCTCTCCAATGCGACCTCGGCAGGCGACGACTTCCTGCGCGTCAACCAGTACGCTGGGGCGGTCTACAAGATGCTCTACTCGCTCGACGAGTCGCTCGGTGGGCAGGCGGCTCGCAGCCTCAACGCTGGCCCTGGCCCCAGCATCCCTGGTGGAGTCTACGAGAACCCCGGTGGCAGCGGTAGCGGCGGCAGCATCGGCAGCACTGGCGGCAGCGGTAGCAGTAGCGGCCCCGTGACTACTACCTCAGGCGGCGGCGGCTTCGACTTCACCTTCTGCCTCTGTGGTATCCTGATCCTGATCGTTGGCATCGCTATCTTCAGCAGTGTGTTCCGCAACAACCGGCGTGTACAGCAGCGGTCGAGCAACTGGGGCGGTTATGGCGGCGGTGGCGGTGGCTTCTTCGGCGGTGGCGGCGGTGGCGGCTTCTTCGGCGGCGGCCCCCCAATTATTATCAACAACAGCGGCAACAACTACGGTGGTAACAACCAGGGCGGTAGCAACCAGGGCGGTAGCAACCAGGGCGGTCAGTCCAACCAGCGTGGCCCCGACGACATCACCGGCGACATCTTTGGCAACCGAGGTGGCGGCAACCGCGGTGGTGGCGGCGTTGACCTTGGTAGTATCTTCGGCGGCAGCGGTGACAGCGGCAGCGGCGGCTTTAGCGGTGGCAGCAGCTTCGACGCACCTTCTGGCGGTGGTAGCAGCAGCGGTGGCAGCAGCAGCGGTGGCAGCAGCAGCGGTAGTAGCGGTGGTGGCAACGACTTCTAACCGTAACCAGTAGCTCCCTCGCTCGTCTCATTAGTAGAGCAGACGCTTCGGAGCGATAGCTGTGGGGCGGGCAGCTTGCGCCCCCTGGTGTGGCAAGATGGAGAGCGTATGGCCGCTGTGACCCCAACCAACGCTGTATCCCGGCTCACGCGCAGGCGCAAGTGGCTGCGGCGGTTGTTGGTTGCTGGGGGTGGTTCGCTGCTGCTGCTGCTAGTTTTTGGCCTCGCTGCTTACTGGTACGTTGCCCGCGACCTTCCTTCGGTGGAGACGCTCGACCAGCCGCCCGCGCAAAGTACACGCATCTACGACCGTGATGGCCGCCTGCTCTACCAGATCGGGGCCGAGGGCCGCCAGCGCGTGGTCATCCCCTTCGCCCAGATGCCCGCCAACCTGCGCCACGCCACTATTGCTGCCGAGGATGCCGACTTCTACAACAACCCCGGCTACGATGCAGGCGCACTAGTCCGCGCCCTCTGGCAGAACCTCAGCAGTGGCGAAGTGGTCTCTGGCGGCTCGACTATTACCCAGCAGCTAGCTCGCACCGCTCTGCTGACCGACCAGGAGCGGGTTGAGCGCAGCTACTATCGCAAAGCCCGCGAAGTGGTACTCGCTGCCCGCATCACCAGCCGCTACAGCAAAGACGAAATCCTCGCCCTCTATCTAAACCACGTCTACTATGGCAATCTTGCCTACGGAGTGGAGGCGGCAGCACGGGCCTACTTTGGCAAGAGTGTGGGCGATCTCGACCTTGCTGAAGCCGCCCTGCTGGCCGGTCTACCGCAGTCGCCTACTACCTACAACCCGCTGACCAACCCCTCGGCGGCACGGGCGCGCCAGAAGATCGTCCTCAATCTGATGGTCAAGCGCGGCTACCTCAACCAGGCGCAGGCTGACACTGCCGCCACCGAGGGTATTGGCTACGTCAGCAACCGCTATCCAATCCAGGCTCCGCACTTCGTCATGTACGTGCGCGACCTGTTGGTAGCCCAGTATGGCCGGGAGATGGTAGAGCAGGGTGGCCTCAAGGTCTATACTACCCTCAGCCTGCCGCTACAAGAGCAGACCCAGGCAATAGTGCAGGCCCACCTTGCTACTCTGCGCGATAAGCACGTGACCAACGCGGCGGTGGTGGTGACCGAGCCAGCCAGCGGCCAGATACTGGCTATGCTTGGCAGTGCCGACTACTTCGACAAGGCGATTGACGGCGAGGTGAACGTCGCCCTTGCCCCACGCCAGCCAGGGAGTAGTATCAAGCCGCTGATCTACGCCGCCGCCCTGATTAACGGCCTCACCCCCGCTACCTTGCTGCCCGATATCAAGACGACTTACGCCGACAAGGATGGTTCGCTCTATATGCCGCGCAACTACGATGGTCAGTGGCATGGGCCGGTGATCCTGCGCAAGGCTCTGGCGAACTCCTACAACGTTGCTTCGGTCGCCTTGCTCGACAAGGTGGGGGTGAAGGAGGCCGCCAGCGTCGCCCGCGAGCTCGGCTTGACCACTCTCGACGCGGACAAGCTGGGCCTCAGCCTCACCCTCGGCGGCGGCGAAGTGCGGCTGCTCGACATGGTGGCCGCCTACGCTGTTCTGCGTAACGGCGGCAACTACTTGGCCCCGGTCGCCATCCTGCGCGTGGAGGGGGCGGACGGCAAGCTGCTGGCCGAGTTCAAGGGGGCGACCCCCCGCCCTGTGCTAGGGCCGAACGGCCCACAGGCTAGCTACCAGCTAACCAGCATCCTCAGCGACGACGCGGCTCGCATCCCAGCCTTTGGCCGCGACAGCATCCTCAGCCTCGGTCGCCGCCCGGCTGCCGTCAAAACTGGTACTACTACCGACTATCACGACAATTGGACGCTGGGCTACACCACTGATTACGTGGTCGGGGTATGGGCGGGCAACAGTGATAACAGCGCGATGCGTGACAGCAGCGGCGTGACTGGGGCTGCCCCGATCTGGCACGAGGTAATCGTGGCCGCCAGCAAGAACCAGCCGATCAGCCAGTTTGTGCCGCCACCCGGCCTGCGCCGCATCGAACTCTGCACCCTCTCTGGCCTGCTGCCCACCCGCTACTGCACCGAGCGGGTCAGCGAGTGGTTCATCGCGGGTAGTGAACCGCACCTGACCGACAACTTCTACCAGGGGTTGAAGATCGATCGGCGCAACGGCTTGCGGGCCACCAGCCAGACCCCACCCACCGAAGTGGTGGAGAAAATATTCATCCAGTTGCCGCCAGAGTACAACGATTGGGCGCAGGAGCAGGGTTGGGCGCGACCGCCAACCGCCTCCTCACCGCTCGGCACTGTTGCTGGCGCAGGCAAGGCCGACAACACGGCAGTGATCACCAGCCCGCAGGAGGGCCAGTATGTTGGTGGGCTGGTGGTGGTCAAGGGGCTACTACCAGCGGGGGCGACCGACGCTGGCCTCTACGTTGGGCGAGCAGGGGCGGAGGAAGTCAGCGACCCCCTCCCCCTAGCCAGCACTGCCGAGCAGCAGGCTGGCACCCTCGCCCGCTGGGAGACGACAGGGCAGGGGGGACAGCTAGCCCTGCGCCTACGCTATCGCCTGAAGGGGGAGAGCTTCAGCGAAACAATCAGCGTGGCCGTGGACAGCTTGCCCCCACGAGCGGGCATCATCTACCCCAGCGATGCCGCAGAGTTTAGCATCAAGGCGAATGAGGGCTTGGCCGAGCCGTTTACTGCCGACGCAGCCGATAACTACGCCGTGGCCCAGGTGCAGTTCTACGCCGATGGCAGCTTGCTTGGCGTAGTTGAGGGCGATGGGCCGTACAGCCTGCCAGTCAGCCTCGCCCACCTCGGTGTCGGCAGTCACAGCCTGCGGGTGACTGTGCTAGACAAGGCTGGCAACCAACAGCAGTCCAGGCTGGTCAACATCACGGTTGCACCTTGACAGCGGGGCAGCAATTTGCTATAATGCTCTGGCATCCGGGCCGCTAGCTCAATGGCAGAGCAGCTGACTCTTAATCAGCGGGTTATAGGTTCAAGTCCTATGCGGCTCACCCATACAGACGACCTTCCAGCAGTGGAACGGTCGTTTCCTTTTGCCCCTACTTTGAGGCAGGGAATTAGGCTACTGTCGCGTTGCCCCCGATGCTGGCATTGAGCCGCCTTCACAGCCAACTTTGTCACAGGCCAACCTTGCTTAGACCTCAACCCAGCCGCGTGCCACAATTGGCGCAGAACTTGCGACCAGGCGTGTTAGCCGTGCGGCATACCGGACAGATCACTGCTGCTGGCTGCGGCTGTGAGTAGCCCTGTGCTGGGCGGTTAGGCTGCTGCGGTTGCGGTTGCGGGCCAGGCTGCCCAGCCAGCGGGTAGCCGCAGTTGGCGCAGAACTTGCGGTTGGCTGGGTTCACCGTGCGGCAGTTTGGACAGATCACCTGCGGCTGCTGTTGCTGTTGTGGTTGTGGCTGGCTGGGTTGCTGCGGGGGGTAGCCACCTTGCTGCGGCTGGCTGGGTTGCTGCGGCTGCGACGGGTAGCCACCTTGCTGCGGCAGCGGCTGCTGTTGCGGTTGTGGTTGTGGGTAGCCACCTTGCTGCGGCTGGCTGGGTTGCTGCGGTTGTGGCGGCTGAGCGGTTGGCGTAGGCTCGCGCTCGGTGGGCGCGGCTGGGCTGCTGGCGGGCTGGCTCTCCTGCACTGGCTGGCTGCGGGGAACAGCCGGTGACGACTCGTGGACTTCGCCGATCAAGCCGCCGCCACTCACCCCACTGATCAGCGCGTTCAGGTCGTCCACGTACTCGGTCAGTTTGAAGGCGTGGCCGCACTGGTAGCTGAGATAGGTTAGCTCCTTCTCCTTGCCCTCGTTGAGAACGAAGGTCTGCTCCGTGCCATCACGGTTGCACAGCCGAAAGATAATGAAGGGGCGCAGGCTGAGGATTGGGTCGTACTCACGGTCGGCGTTGCAGACGTAGAGCGTCTCTGGCAGCGCATCGTCATTGGTCATGATCTTGGGGTCACGGGCGGGCGCAATGCTGTCGCCATAAAGCTCGGTGTAGTAGTGTTCGTACTTCTTCTCACGACTGGCCGCCCGGTTGACGCTGTTGACGTAGATCAGGCGGTAGCGCACCAGGAAGTTCATCTTCAGCAACAAAGCCTCGAAGCCAGGCAGCATGAAGTTGACCCGCTCCTTCTTCTGGTTCGCTCCCAGGTTGGTGCCGTGCGCTAGGCCATTGCGGTATTGCAGCATCGCGTCGAAGAAGTCGGCGATGGTGAAGACCGTTGGCACGGTGCCATCCCCCTTGCCCATCTGTTCGTTCAGCACCTCTTTGATCTTGGTGAAGCAGACGACCAGTGGCTCCTGCTCCTCCTTGCCTTTCTTGTTGTCAAAACGCAGCTTCATTGAGTAGAAGGCAGTCAGTTCGCTGACCAGCAGTGGCTTCTGCTGCTTGTCGTAATAACGGATGATATCGCGCAGCCAGCCGACCCACATACCGAGGCTGGGGCGCACCAGCCCCTGCAAACTCTGGCTGATCCGCTCGTCCACCGCGTCTGGGTCGTTGGTATATTGGGCCATGACCACAATCGCCAGGTACTTGACGGTCATCTCGTACAAGTCCATCAGGTAGTCATGGATCAGGCTATCGTCGCGGGTCGAACGAGCGGCGCGCTGGTAGGAGCGGGCAAGAGGGTAGGGGTACTCGTCTAGGATGATCGCATCTGGTCTGGGTGGCATCCGGCTCTCCCGTGTAAGTCTGTAGCTTGCGGTTTGTACGATAGTTGACTACGCTATTTCGGCTTGAACCAGCTTCGCTAGCGGCTCGTTGTGCAATCTGGAGGCGTACTTCTCGGTCTCGGCAGCGAAGTGGCGGGCGCGGGTGGGGTCGTCAGCGTCGCGGGCCAGGCGGGTCAGTTCGAGGTAAGTCATTGCCAGTTCGTAGCTATCCCCATCGCTGCCCAGGCGGGTTAGATTGTCGGTGAGGAACTGGCTAGCCGCCCGCCAGTCGCCCCGCTTGCGAGCCAGCGTACCGCCCAGCGTCTGGATCGCAGCACGGGTATCTGGGATGTCAGCCAGCTTGCTGTTCGCTTCAGCCAGGCTCGCCAATGCCTCGTCCAAGCGTCCCTCGTCAAGGTTGAGGCGCGCCTCTGTCAGGGCGACAAAGCCCTCGCTGTGGCTCTGCGCCTGCGGGTCACTCAGGTGGATGGCGGCTTCGCGGCTGGCAGCGAGATTGCCGCGGGCGGCGGTGTAGTTCTCGCGCAGCCGCTCCAGGTCAGCGATCTGGTTGGTCAGCTTGCTCACCAGGCCCAACGAAGGTTGCGGGTCGGCATTGACCAGGTCAAGGTCTTGTTGCAGGTAGTGGATCGCCTCCTCCACCTTCCACATCCGTGCGTACAGTCCGCCCAGGCCACCGTAAGCTGCCCCCAGGCCGTAGCTGTCGCCCAAGCCTTCCAGGACGGGGATCGACTGCTGGAAGGTCAGGGCCGCCTCCTGCTCGTGGCCGAGATTGAGGTAGGCATAGGCCAGCGTGTTGCTGATGTTCGCTTGCAGGTAGCGATCCTTCAGTTGGTCGCGAGCGGCGGCCTGGGCCTGCTTGAGGTAGGTGATCGCCTCCTCCTTGCCCTGGAAGCTGAGGCATTGGCCGAGATAGTGCTTGCCCTGCACGTTGCTGGCGGTGTCGTGCTGCGCTTCGCTGATCGCCAGTGCCTTCCGCAGGTAGCCCTCTGCTTCGCCCAGTTTACGCATCCTGTTATGCACCAGCCCTAGTTCGAGGTAAACGCGGTCAATGTCAGTCGCCTGGGCTACTTGCTGCGCGTGGTTCGCTTGCACCTCACTGATCTGCTCGGCGGTAATACCCGCCCCGGCGTAGAGGTCAAGGCAGTGTTGCAAGGCCGCGATTGCCGCCCCGTAGTTGCGCTGCTGGCTGAGGAGCGTGCCGCGGTAGACCCCCACTCGCACCATGCCGTCCAGGTCGCCCGCCAGGGTATAGATCGTCTCGCACTCGCCATAGTTGGCCTCTGCACTGGCGTAGTCGCCCAGCTTGAAGTAGAGCCAACCAAGGTGGCCGAGCATCTCCGCGAGGGCCAGCTTTGCCTGCTCCTTTTGGCCCCCACTCTCCTCTCCTTCGAGGCCGAGAGTCGCCAGCGGCAGGGCGGCTGCGAGGTCGTCGATAGCAGCCCGCGTGTTGCCCAGCGACTCGTGGGCGAGGCTGCGGGTGGTCAACACTTCGCGGCGCACCAGCAGGTTCTCGCGACTGGCAGGCAGGCGATCCAGGCTGGTAAGGGCAGCGGCGTAGACCTCTACCGCCTCACTGTAGGCCGCATCGTTGAACAGATCGCCGCCCGCAGCCAGGTAGTAGCGCAAGGCTCGCTCTGGCAGCCCCGCCGCTGCAAAGTGTTCAGCCAGGTCGAGGGCTACCTCTTGCAGCTTGCCCTGCTCCTCGGCCAGCTTCTCCCAACTCTGGGCGATCTCGCGGTGGTCGCTGCGGGCTAGCGGGCTGGCAACGCTCTGCCGCAGGCGGTTGTAGATGTAGGGTGAAGTGAAGCTGAACATCTCAGGCTGCTTCTCGTCGGTGGCAACCACCTGTTTGCGGCTAGCCAGTTCCACCAGTTGCTTGAGCAGCAGGCGGCGACCTCCGGCCACGCTATGGTAGTCGTTGAGGCTGGGGTTGACTAGCAGATCGATGGGGAAGCGGCGACCGATCACGGCGGCGTACTCCAGCAAGTTGTAGACTTCGGGGCTGAGAGCGGCCAGGTAGCGGCTGGTTAGCGCGCCAACGAGGGCAGAACTGCGCGGCAGGTCGCCGCTCTCACTCTCCACGTCGTTGAAGACCTGGGCATCACCGCCCTGCACGATGTACTCGATGCTGTCGCTGATCAGCCCGGGCGAACCGCCGCTAAAGTGGGCGATCTGCTGGCCGACCGCCAGGATCGCCGCGCTGAAGGGGCGGTTGCGTTCTAGTCCAGCGATCTGGGCGATCACCTGCAAGCTGGCTGCCTGATCCAGGGGTCGCACATCTACGATCTCGCCCTGCACGCGGGCGATCACCCGCCGCAGGGTGGCTGGTATCTGACCCTGCTCACCGCTCCAACCCAACAGCAGCAGGATCGGGAAGCTGGGTGTCACCAGTGCGTCCAGCAGCTTGAAGGTCGTCTCCTTCGCGTACTGCATCTCCTCGATCACCACCAGCAGCGGGGCCTGCTTGTGCTTCCCGTGGATTTCCAACAGCTTCTCGTGTACCGCCTGGAAGGTCTTGTTGCCGCCGCTCGGTTCACCGCTCTGCTCCTTCTCCTTGCGCTGCTTCTTGGTGTACTGGTTGAGGCGCGAAACCAGTGCGCCTACACCGAGGGCAAAGCCAATTGGGTTGGGGATCGCGCTGCTGAGCAGCGAAAGCGTCTGGAAGGCTGAACTCATAGACTCCATGCTGACGGTGATGTTCTCGCTCTGGTCAGCCCCCTGCACCAGTTCGCCCCCTTCGCCGAAGGCAAGATTGAGGGCGTTGAAGACCGGCTGGTAGGGGTTGCTATCTGCGTCCTCATCGGCTCGCCCATCGTAGACCAGGAAGCCGCGCTCTCGTGCCTCGGCGACCGCCTGACGGAGGATAACACCCTTGCCACTCCCCTCTGCGCCGACGAGGACGAGGCAGCCATTACGCTTGCTGCCCAGGCGGTTGAGGTAATCAGTGATCGTCGCCACCTCCTGCTCACGCCCGAAGATGACTGGCTTCTCAGCGGTCTCGCGGCCCTTGCGCTTCTGATTGGGGAACACTTGCTCTCCTCCACCTTGCTGCTTGCTACCATATTATAGCACAATGCACAAGCAGCCGCCGCCTTGCCTACCACCCCTTGACGGTGGCCCACAAGTTGGTATACATTATGGACAGCATGACTGCGCAGGCAGTCTGCCGCTAGCCACAGGTCACCTATCACTTAGCAGTGTGAAAAACCATGCGCCACATCGTTGTTGACGGTTATAATGTGATCCGCCGCGATCCTGCGCTCAGCCGCTTGCTGGCTGGCACCGGTGGTCTGGAGCGCGCCCGCGAGGGGCTGCTGATTCGACTGGCTGGCTCAGCCCGCCTACAGCGCGACGAGTTGACGGTGGTCTTTGATGCGGCCAACGTGCCAGGACGTAGCAGCGACAGCATCGAGCGGCGCAGCCCTCGCCTACGTGTTGTCTACTCGGCCAGCGGCCAGATCGCTGACGAGGTGATCAAGCGGATCGCTGCCGACCTGCTGGCCGACGGCAATCGCCAGCTTGGCCTGGTTGTTGTCACCGCCGACAACGAGATTCGCCAGGCGGTGGCTGAAGCTGCCAGCTACTACGACCTTGATGCGCGCCTGAGTAACCTCGCACCGCAGGAGCAGCAGCGATCTAGCCACCGCCACAGCGTTGCCGCCAACCTCCGCAGCCAGGGTAAGGGGGGGGTGAAGGACAAGGACGAGCCGGATGAAGCTCCTGCCCAGCGTGGCACGCGCAAGCGTGGCCCCAGCCGCCGTGCCTCCAAGAGTGACCGTAAGCGTGGCCCCGGCGACCTCCGCTGGTAGCTGGCAGCAAAGCGTAGCGGTGGGCCAGGACGAAATGTGGTTTGTACAATTGGTGTCCCAACACAAAGCTGAAGGAGAAGGGGGAGAGCATGGCAAAGAAGACGGTGATTGTTACTGGGGCGGCTAGTGGGATCGGGCGGGCCACCGCCTTGCAGTTCGCCAGTCGGGGTTGGCAGGTGTTCGCCACCGCTCGTGACCCCCGCAAGATCGACTATGCAGGCAGCGACATCACCGCCCTGCCACTGGACGTGACCAGCGAGCCGTCGATCAGTGCGGCAGTAGACGAGGTGCGTAGCAGAGTGGGGCGGATCGACGTGCTGATCAACAATGCTGGCTATGGCATCTTCGGCGCAGTCGAGCAGACTTCGTTGGACGAGTTCCGCCAGCTTTTTGAGACCAATGTGTTTGGTGCAATTGCCTGCGCGAAGGCCGTGCTAGACGCTATGCACCAGCAGGGCAAGGGCAAGATCATCAACATCAGTTCGATAGCGGGCAAGATCGCCCCCCCGTTCTCCGGTGCTTACGCCGCCAGCAAGTTCGCCCTGGAGGGGGTGAGCGACAGTATGCGGGTGGAACTCAAGCCCTTTGGCATCCACGTCGTGCTGATCCAACCAGGGCCAGTGCGAACCAACTTCAGCACTGCTCAGCGCACGATGGAGTCCTGCTTTGATGATCAGTCGCGCTATGCCTCCTACTTTGGCGTCTATGACCGGATGGAGGATGAGCGTCTCACCGAGCGGATGGAGCGGACGGCTGCTGCCCCCGAAGAAGTGGCAGACGTGGTATACTATGCTGCCACCCGCCGTACACCTCATCCCCGCTACGTTGCCCCCGTGCGCTACAGCCCGCTGCTGCGCCTGCTGCGAATGGCCCCAACCCGGCTGGTGGATGCGATCCAGTCCCAGATCATCGGATATGCGAGGAACAAGTTAGTGGACATTGCCGCAGTCAAGGGTTGGTTGCCCGACCTGCTGAAGAGTCTGAGCCAGGCGGCCAGCCGTGACGGGCAGCAGCCCTACATTACAGCCCTGGTCACTGCCACCCAGGGTAGCAACGTGACGGTCAATGACCGCGAGCAAAGCGTAACAGCGCGCGACTCATCAACCGGGCTGGTGCTGCGGGCCTTTAACGGCCTCTACTTCGAGGAGTATTCAACCACCAGCCTCACCGCTGACGCAGTGCTGCGCGAGGGGCGCGAGTGGCTGGCGACCCTCCACCTGCACCAGCAGCCCCACCCTGGGGCCGCTCCCTTTACTGCACTCCCGCCGCTGGTGTGTGACTTCGTAATGCCTGCCCGCCTGCCCGTGGGTAGCGTAGACCTGCGCGACTCGCTGGCTCAGATGCAGGCGATCCACCGCCTGGTTAGCGGCAGCGAACGAGAGCGGGTGCGTGGTGAAGCGCGTATCGCCAATGTGCAGATCGTCTACTCCGAGGAGATTAGCCAGCGCATCTTTGCCGCCCCTGGCCGCCTGCTAACCCAGCTGGTGCCGCGCAGCCGCTACTACGTCAACATCTATGCTACCGATGGTGAGCAGGTACGCAGTGCCTACTACATCACCGCCAAAACGGTTGGCTACGAACTGGTCGAGGATAGCGACTGGGATTTGGCCGCCTTGCGCGAGGAGGCTTTTGCCCTGCTAGCCGCCCAGCCAATCCCCCCTGGCGAGTACGACATTATCGGCGGCCCAGAGGTGACTGGCGTACTGGCCCATGAGAGCTTCGGGCATGGGGTAGAGACAGATATGTTCATGAAGGAACGCGCCCGCTCTGCTCACTACATCGGTAAGCAACTGGCGGCAGCGAACGTCAACCTGCTGGACGACCCCACCTATCCAACTGGCAACGGCAGCTACTTCTTCGACGACGAGGGTCTGCTGGCCGAACCAACTTACGTGATACGCAACGGCATCTTCGAGCGTGGGATCACCGACGCATACTCGGCCATGCGCCTCGGCCTCGCACGCTCGGCGAACGGGCGGCGTGAGAGCTTCATGCGGAAGGCTTATGCCCGAATGTCCAACACCTACTTTGCTGCTGGCGACCAGCCAGCGCAGGCGATCATTGGCGCGGTCGAGCGTGGGGTGTACTTGCCGCAGATGGAGAGCGGCATGGAAGACCCCAAGAACTGGGGCATCCAGATCATCCCCAGCTTTGGCCGTGAGATCAGGGATGGCAAGCTGACCAACACCTACTACTCACCGATTGGCATGACCGGCTACGTGCCAGACGTGCTAGCGAGCATCAGCATGGTCGGTGACGACGTATCCCTGGCCGAGGGCGGTAGTTGCGGCAAGGGTCACAAAGAGTGGGTGCCGGTTGCCAGCGGTGGCCCCACCATGCGCTTCCGGGCGCGCTTGAGTTTAAGGAGCGAAGGATTGGACGACATTCTAGAGCAGGCTGCCGCCACCTTGCGGCAGCAGGGTGGGGCCGACGAGTGGGCGATCCGCCGCACCCGCAGCCGCAGCACCCAGCTATTTACCGTCGGCACCGAGCCAGAGGCCATGCGCCACAACCTGACTGACCGCCTCAATATTGACCTCTTTGTGGATCACGACGGGCGACGCGGCGAAAGTGCGTTTGTAGTCAATACGGGCGACCTTGCTGCCTTGCGCGAGGCGGCTGAGCAGGCTATCTTTGGGGCTGGGCTGGCTGGCAATGCGCCATACCGCTTGCCTGCCGCCACTACTTACCCCCAACTAGAATTGGTAGACGAGCAAATCGCCGCCAATCCTGCTGGTCTCGCTGGGCAGATCGTCAACGAGGTAGCCGCAGCGGTGGCCGCCAGTGAGGGGACGCGCCTCAGTGCCATCGAAATCTTCCTCAACTACAACGAACACAGCCTGCTGACCAGCACTGGCGCGCAAGGTAGCTATGCAGCCACTACCGTGACCCTCGACTTGACCCTGCTCACGGGGCCGCAGGGCGAGGACGCGGAGAGCCAACTACTGACCAGCCGCCGCCGTCTGGCCGACCTACCCGTAGCCGAACTGGTGCGGGCGCAGGCCCAGTACTCCGCCGACAGCCTGCGGGCTGGTCTGCCGCAGACAGGCCGCTGGCCGGTGATCTTCAGCGAAGTAGCACTGGAAGACCTGTTCGACCCCTTCCTCTACCGCAGTAGCGCAGCGGCGAAGTACCGTAGCCTCAGCCCCCTGTCGGTTGGCGAGCGGATCATAGTCGGCCAGCAGCATGGCACGCCACTCACCCTGGTGAGCGACGCGACCCTGCCCTATGGTCTACTCAGCCAGCCGTTCGACGACCTCGGCATCCCCTCCCAGCGGCTTGTGCTGATCGAGGGCGACGTGTTGCGCCAGTTCAGCGCGGGGCAGCGTTATGCCAGCTACCTGAACCTGGCTGCCAGCGGCCCTCGTGGTAACACCGTATTGCCAGCAGGCGACACCGCTGCCAGCGATCTGCTTCGACCCAGCAGCGGCCTTGCCTACCAGGTGATCTCCTTCTCTGCCTTCGCGCCCGACCCTATCAGCGGCGACTTCGTGGCTGAGATTCGACTCGGCTACGAATGGCGGCCCGACGGTAGCAAGCGGCCCATTCGAGGCGGTGCCGTCAGCGGCAACATCTTCGCCAACTTCGCTAGCGCAACCTACAGCCGCGAGACCACCTTCAACGGCAGCTACAGTGGCCCCGCCTACATCCGCCTGGAGGATTTGACTATTGCTGGGTCGTAGCGTTGCGGAGGGTCTCTCCTACGTCAACCTGGCCTGGGGGCGGCACGGCGTGCAGCAGGCGGCGGCCCGTGGTGATGTGATCGTGATTGTGGATACCCTCAGCTTCTCCTCCGCCGTCGCCACCGCTATCGAGCATGGCGGCGCAATCTATCCCTGCACGCCAGAAGATGACGCAGCCGCTATCGCCCAGCAGCACTGTGCCGTGCTAGCCGTCAGCCGCCGTGCCTTGCCAGAGCGTGGCCGCTATAGCCTGTCGCCCCTCACCTATGTCGGCATGGCCGCTGGCACAAAGGTGGTGCTGTCCTCGCCAAACGGGGCTACCCTCTGTCGGCTAGCCATTGGGGCGCAAGTGGTGATCATCGGTTGCCTGCTAAACGCACAGGCAGTTAGTGCTTATCTAAACCGATTTTGGGCTAAATCCGCGATCACCGTGGTGGCCGCTGGCGAACGTTACCGCCAGCCGACCGCCGATGGCGAATTGCGCTTTGCACTTGAGGACTTCTTGGGGGCAGGTGCGATCCTCGGCCACCTTGCTACGGGGCAGTCGGCGGATGCTCAGGTGTGCGCTGCCGCCTTCGACGCTAGTCGGGCGCAGGTTGTAGACCATTTGTGGCAGTGCGAGAGCGGTCAGGAGCTTGCTGCTCAGGGTTACGGCGACGACGTGCGCCACTCTGCCCAGGTCAGTCGCTACCACAAGGTGCCGCTCCTGGGGCCAGACGGCTGGATCAAAGAGGGTTGGCGGTACGATCCTGAACAGGATTGAAGCAGGCCACCTCCCTCTGCGCCAGTTTGGCTTACCTCCCCCGCGAAGGCAGTTAGCGCAGGACGATCACTGTGTCTCGGAAGAAGTAGAGGATGATGCCAGCCACCACCAGCCAGGCGATGCCACCCGCGATCAGCCAGCGGTCACGGGTGAGCAGGTCTTCGGGCGCACCACCCTCGTCGCGCTGATAGATCAGGTAGAGGTAGCGGAAGATGACGAACAGGGCGAAGGGGATGGTTGCCATCATCAGGTTGTTGGCCTTCGATACCTTGTCGCCCTGCCAGGTGTAGAGCGAGTAGGAGATGATCAGGGCTGACGTGACCATCGAACTCATCTGGTCGAGCAGTTGCGGCGAGTATTCGTCTAGAATCTTGCGGTGCTTGCCTGCGCCGCCTTCGAGCAACACCAGTTCGTGCCGCCGCTTGTTGATGCCGATGAACAGGGCGGCGAACAGGGTGCAGAGGTAGAGCCACGGCGAGATCGGGACGGCAATCACCAGTGCGCCGCCAATCACCCGCAGCACGAAGCCCGCTGAGAGGGAGAACAGGTCGATCAGCACGATCTTCTTGAAGAAGAAGTCGTAGAGGATAGCGTTGGTGATGTAGGCGAGGATGATCGCTCCGAAGTAGAGGCTGAGGAGGAAGGCGGCTGGTACTAGCAGCAGCAGCAGCACTGCCGCCAATACCTGCGCGATCAGCGGGCGCAGCTTGCCGCTGGCGAGGGGGCGGTTGCGCTTGGTTGGGTGCCTGCGGTCGCTCTCAATATCCACCAGGTCGTTGATCAGGTAGATTGCGCTGCTGACCAGGCAGAAGATGATGAAGGCAATGACAACCTTGAGCAGCAGGCCGTCATCGGTCAGCTTGAGAGCAGCGGCGGGGGCGACGAACAGCAGGCCGTTCTTCAACCACTGCTTGGGCCGCATCGCCCGCAACAGTACGCGCAGCAGTGCCGCTCCAGTCACAGGCGGCGACGGCTGCCAGTGGTCAGCAGCAGGCTGGTCGGGCGGCAAGTGACCGTTGCTACCCACTTGCGCCTGCTTGTTCTTGATTGCACTCAATCCTCTGTCCTCTCTGATGAGCTTGACACTCTTAGCTGTTTGTGTTATTATACACAACGCGTGGTGATGTAGCCAAACGGCCAGGTAACTCTCTGCAAAAGAGTCTAAGGCGGTTCGACTCTGCCCATCATCTCCCAACATTCAGTAGTAACGGCGACGTAGCCAAGTGGTAAGGCAGGGGTCTGCAAAATCCCGACCGGCGGTCCGAATCCGCCCGTCGCCTCCAGGTAACACAGCTAGCTTGTGATTAGGGTGGGCCACTGGCTCACCCTTTTTGCTTGCCCTCTTTCTCCCACCCCAGGGAGCCGTTTGTGCTATAATGCGCCTCATAGAATCTAAACACTCAGCTACTTGAGGAGGATACATCTTTGCCAATCAATCAGGAACGTCTGGTGGAGACGTTTGTTGCGCTGGTCAGTCTAGACAGCCCTTCGGGCGAGGAGGCCGCGGTTGCCCAATACTGCCTCAGCCGCCTGCAAGCTCTCGGCTTTGCGGCTGAACTGGACAGCATCGGCAACGTGGTGGCGCGCGTGGTGGGCATGGGGGTGAACGCTGGCGGTGAGGTGATCATGCTCAACTCGCACATGGACGGCGTGCAACCCTGCCTCGGTATCAAGCCCCAGATCGCCGACGGCGTGATCCGCTCCGACGGTACCACCATCCTCGGTGCCGACGACCGGGCCGG
>JAYUUN010000108.1:0-27457 GCA_043754535.1 Chloroflexota bacterium
AACCATCCTCGCAGCAGCGAACTGGCAGCCTGCAAGAGGGGCGGGTAAGCCCCACGCCTTGCCTTTATTCTAGCAGACCATCTTGGCACGAGTCAACGCTGTCAATCCAGACTTAAAATCTGCTAACCATACGCTAAACTACTACCAACGATGCACAACCTGGTAGAGGGTGCGCGCTAGCTCGGCGCGGGTGAGCGGCTGGTTGGGGGCAAAGCGGTTGCTGCTGCCGCCGTAACCGCTGACCAGCCCGGCATAGCGGGCCGCCTCGACGTAGCGGTAGAAGGGGTGGTCGGCTGGCACATCTACGAAGTGAGCCTGGGCCGGGGTGACGAAGGGTAGCTCCAGGGCCAGCACCTCCATCTTCACCACCTCGGCTCGGCTGAGGGCGCGGTTGGGGTAGAACAGGCCGTTCTGCCCACTGGCTACTCCCCGCGCCCGCAGCGTCTCTACGTAGGGGTAGGCCCAGTGGACGGCTGGCACGTCGCTGAATGAGGGGCTGGTGGGGGTGAGGGTCGGCCAGCCCATTGCCACAGTCAGCATCTTGGCAAACTGACCGCGTGAGCCAGGCGTGTTGGGTCGGTAGCTATTGTCCAGATAGCCTTCGATGATGCCCCGGCAGTAGAGGTCTTTGATGTAGGGGTAGGCCCAATAGCTCTCACCAATGTCGGTGAAGCTGGCGCGGCAGGGGCGGGGGGTGTCGGTTGGCTGCGGGGTTGGATTGCCGTAGCGCATAGTGAAGGGGATACTAGCCAGTTCGCCCGCGTTGGCGGGGCCGAGGAAGATTTGCCCCTTGTAGACCCCTGTGGTAATGTCTGGCTTGTTGTAGCTGACGGTGAAGGTGTAGAGGCGGCCTGGTACTATCGTAGTGCTGATCACGCTGGGGCTGATCGCCATGTTGCGGCCACCGATCACGGTAGTAATCAAGTCGAAGGAGGTACCTGCGGCGGGGACGCGGGTGCCATCTATGCGGAACCGCCAGCCGCCGTCTTCCACCGGGGCGAAGCGCACGTACTCCTCGCCGTTAGGGGCGGCGGAGATCGCCACCTGGTTCCAGCGGCCATTGCTCCAATGGTCAACGAATAGGTCAACATCTGCATCGCTGTCGGCGTGGGTGCGGACTTCGAGGGCGGCGGCAGAGTGTACATCCAGATAGGCGAAGTAGGTGCCGTATTGCTGCACGAACAGGTTGTTTTGCCGTTGCTCTTGGCCCAGGCCGAATGCGCTGGCCCTGAGGCCGCCACTGATCGTGTAGCCGGTGGTAAAGGTGAGCGTTTGGGTGCCATAGAAGTTGGGCGCGTCGAAGTCGAAGTTGCTCGGCCCAATCTTGACCAGGCTGAGGGTGTTGGTGTAGCCCGCGCTGGGTGCCGCCCCGTCGTAGCCAACTGCGTGGTGGACGATCTCGTGGTCAAGCTGCTGCTCGATATTGTAGGGGCGGCTGGCAACCCACTCCTCTGGGCCGTCGGTGATCGTCTTGAAGCTGTAGCTGCCGCCGCCCGCCCAGGCATCTGCGCTAGCCGCCGCCAACCACTGGCTGTAGCTACCGAACAGAGCCGGGTAGTAGACGCTAAAGAAGTCGAAGGGCGAGGCGTTGAGCAGGGTAGTATCCAGGTCGGTGGGGAAGGCGGGCCACTGGGTGTTGGCCCAGAGCCAAGTGTAGTCGTCAATACGATCTACATTGCGAGCGAAGGCGATGCGCCACTCGCCACTGTCGGGCCGCCAGTCCCAGTCGGAGGAGCCGGTGATGCGGCTGCTGTCGTAGCTGGTGTTGCGGGCTGGCTCGTTGCCCCAGCGGGCGTTGAGCGAGGAGGCGCGCAAGTTAGCCAGCACTGGCACGTACTGCACGTGGCCGTCACTGCCACTGACGGTGATCGCCCCACCGTAGGCACCCACCCCACTACTGGCGGGGGGCTGGAAGCGGGCGACGACCGGGAGGCTGCTGTGGGCTGGCACGCTCAGGCTAGCGGGGCTGACACTTACCATGCCCCAGGGCTGATGTTTGTAGAAGGTGAGCATCAAGGTGACGTTGGTATTCGGCTGGAAGGGTGTGCCGTAGCGGTGTTGCAGGCCAACAAAGAAGCCGTCAGTCACACGCTGCCGAGGTCGCTGCACCCAGGCTTGCACAACAGTGTTGGCGTTGTAGCCGTAGTCGAAGCGGCTTAGTTCGCCATACTGCAACTCGCCTGCGTTGACCGTGCCATTCTGGTTGCTATCCACCCAGGCACGCCCATCGTGGTTGCGGTCGCGCCAATTGTAGGCGACCACCGCCCAGGCGTTGTCACCCAGCAGGTAGGGGGAACGCGGGTTGCTGTCGGTCATCTGGCCGTAGGGGTAATAGGCAGTGATCTGCACCAGGTCGCTATCCGCTGGGATGTCGTTGCTAAAGTTCCACAGGTAGTCGGGGCGGGCAATGTCGCGCCCACTCTCCTGGGCATTATGGGTTAGCACAGTGCGGGTAATGCTGCCAGTCTGCACCAGTTGATCGCTGGCGAAGCTAAAGCTCTGGGGCGCATTGCTGCTGTTGGTGACGTAGAGGGTGGTAGTCAGCGACTCGCCGGGGGCAATGCTGCCAACTGCCCCAGCAACTGGCGCACCGACGTTGATCGCCGAGGGGCCGACGTAGCTGCCGCCCTGCTCCAAAGCGATATCTACCGCCCGATTGCCGTTAATCTGCCCGGCCCCCTGGGTGAACACATCATAGTTCAGGTTGTCTGCCGAAGCCTTGATCATATCGCGCATTACCAGGCTGTCTGGGTAGACGCTGTGCGCCTGGTAGTAGGCCTGGGCTGTGATGGCGACGATGCCTGCGGCGATGGGGGTAGACAGGCTGGTGCCGCCCCACGAGTCCCAGGCGTTGGCCCCATCCTTAACCTGGTTGAGAACCACATCGCCCGCCCCCCACGCCCCGACCGCCACCACATCAGGCTTGGGTAGGCCCGCGATACTCGGCCCCCGATTCGACCAGGGCTGCACGTCGCCAGAGAGTATCTCGGCGGTGCTGCTGATCGGCTCAAAGCTGCTGGTCTCGCCATACTGGGTGGAGGCACCGACGGTAATCACGTAGGGGCTGCTGCCTGGTGGGGTAATCGAGCCGTAGCCGGGGCCGCCGTTGCCCGCCGCCACCAGCATGGTAAGGCGCGGGGCGTAGGTACGATTGAGGTAGGAGAGGTAGCGGCTATGGAAGTCCCAGCCGTTATCGGAGCCGCCGCTGAAGCCATAGCTGAGGCTGGCGACCTGCGGCTGGTTGAGGCTATCGGGCTGCGCGTCGTAGCCGAACATGATCAGTTCGTATGCGTCATAGAAGGTAACACCAGCATGGTAGATGTCGCCCACCGCGATGATCTTCGCTTCGGGGGCCATACCCTGCACCATGCCACCAGCATCGGCGGGCTTGTAGGGGGGGTAGCCGATGTGCTGGCCGTTGATCCGCCCCTGGGCCACCACCGCGGAGGCGCAGAAGGTACCGTGGTCGGCACCGTAGTTGAAGCTACCCATGAAGGCTACCAGGTTGCCGTTCTGCGGGGCAAGCAGGCTGTAGAGCCAGCCGCCACCGGGGATCGGCGTACTACCGTCGGCGATGTAGTAGATCATCCCTGCGCTCAAGTCGGCCACGCCGTCGCCGTTGCGGTCGAGGGTGGCGACCTCATGGCCCTTGTAGGTGGGAGCATCATCGCGGAAGTCATGGTTGCCGTTCAGGTCGGTATACACCGTATCGTAGACCCCTGGCGTATGTGCGTCTACCACAGCCACTGCCATGTATTCGTGGTAGAGGTCGAACACAGCGTACTCGTCGGGGTGCAGCCCCACATGGTAGACCCCGCTCAGGCTGCCGCCCGGCATGGTATAGCTGACAGTGCGGGTGATCCAGCCCTCGTTGGTAAAGGTAGCATTGAGGATCGGGCCGCTAGTGCCACGCAGCGTCGCGCTGGTATCGGCGTACCACGACTGCCAGCCAATCGCCCCGTTATCGGCATTGTGGCTGATGCCATAGTTGTAAATCTCCATAGACCAGGGATCGTAGGCCAGCGGCCAGCCGTAGTAGGGCGAAGCCGGGTTGTCGTCGCGGGCCATCGTCCCTTGCAAGTCGGGGTGGCCGAAGTCCACGCCAGTGTCCAGCACGGCCACCTTCACCCCTGCCCCTTTGTAGCCACGCTGCCAGGCCGCGCGCACGTTCATCACGTCGGGGCTGTGCCAGCTATCAGGGACGGCTGCGGGCTGCTTAGCCACCCCCGACTGGCTGGGCGTGGGGGCGTAGCGACTGTAGTCGGGCTGGTAGTCAGCACCGAGGGCAATGCGGGCGTTGCGGTCAAGCTGGGGGCGGCGGTCGGGGCGGTCGAGCGGTTGGGGGAAAGGCTTGGTCGCCCGATTGTCTAGCACCTGCACGACATTGCTGGGCGCACCCAGCTTCAACACATCCGCCGCTGCCGCCTCACCAAAAGAGAAGATCAGGCCATTGGCATCGGGGCGACGCGAGACGCGGTTCTGCAAAGGGTAGTTGCCCGGCAACGCCCCCATGCTGACTACCAGCACGGGCAGGCGCGCTCCTGGCTGGCTGGCGGTGGCAATATCGCGCAGGCTGGGGCTGACCTTCCCCTTGTAAGCGTCGCTGGCGGCCTCTACCCGGCCCGCGTAGGCCGTTGGCAGCGCAGCAGCCTTGCTGCTCTGGTCGCTGGCGGTGGGTGGTTGCGGGCGGTTAGGGCCAGCCGGGGCGGACTGCGCCAGCACCACTGGCAGCAGCCCGCCGAGCAGGGCGAAGGTGAGCAGCAGGGCAGGCAGGCGGCGAACACGGGGCATGGGCGATGCTCCTTCCAGGGCAGCAAGCAGTGAGCTTCAGGTTCGTAGCTGAGGATCAGATGTAGCAGGCACCTTTTTATTATACACCCATCGAAGATACGCCACAAAGTGCGTGGACGGTTTCATAGCTATTCACTTTAGGCTATAATTACCTCCTGAAGGAGGCCACATTGGATGAAGATCGTTGAACTGAGCAGCGAAGGTGAGTGGCGCGAAGCGTTCCCCCTCATGCAGCAGTTGCGCCCCCACCTGGATGAGGCGCAGTACCTGTCGCTGCTAGCTGCGATGAAGCCGAGCGGCTATCGCCTGTTCGCCCTGCGCGAGGCAGAGGGCGGGATCGTTGCGCTGGCGGGCCTGACCCTGACCACCAGCCTGTACGACCTCGACCACCTCTTTCTCTACGACCTGGTGACCGACGAGGCGCGGCAAGGTGCAGGCTTCGGCAAGCAGATGTTGGGCTACGTAGAGGATTTTGCGCGCGAGAACGGCTGCACTGGTGTCACCCTTAGTTCTGGCTTCCAGCGTACGCGGGCGCATCGCTTCTACGAGCAGGGGATGGGCTACAGCAAGACAGGGTACAGCTTCAGGAAGCGGTTCTGAGCCGTGAAATAAGGTGAGTAGTTAATCTGCGCACTCTTTGCCAGGTTGGTGGCGGCTGTGGTAAGATAAGCATCTAACCGTTGAAGTACCGCCCTCTGGCAGAGGACGGCATCAGGATGAAGATAGAAGGAGCAAGAGTAAGTAATGCGCAAGGTACTAACATTCTTCTCGGCGATCATGGTACTGGGGATGCTGCTTGGCAGCCTCAACCAGCCGCCCGCTGCGGCCCAGCCCGTGACTGGCAATGGCGACGAACAGCAGAGCCGCCTGATCCTCGAAGGGAAGGGCGCGCAGCCCTACCAGCCGATTGGTCAACCTGACTTGACGATCAGGCCCAGTTCGCAGCCGCTAACCAGCACTGTACCGAACTATCGGGCCACCCTCGACGATAATAGTAGTTGCAACAATGGCCCTGGCGGTGCCTTCACCAGTTGCTCGCAGCAGGAGCCGCACCTGGCAGTCAACCCCACCAACTCGAACAACGTGGTTGCTGCTGCCAAAGACTGGCGGCCCCCCACCAACGAGAAGCTGATCTGGATTTACACCACCTTTGATGGTGGCGCAACCTGGATCAACCAGCCGATCACCTACACCGCCGCCGCCGGGGTGGTTAACTCCAGCGACACCATTGTGCAGTTCGACGCGCTCGGCAACGTCTACGTCAACTCCCTCGTCTACAACGCCACTGCGCCAGGGAACTACGTGGTCAGCAGCACCAATGGCGGCCTGACCTGGAGTACTGCGGTGCAGGTAGATAGTGGTGACGACGACAAGAACTGGATGGCAGTGGACAACAACCCCACCAGCCCATTCTTTGGCCGCCTCTATGTATGCTGGTGGGATACGACTGGCAGCAATAACTATTGCAGCTATTCTAGCAATCGGGGAGCCACCTGGTCAGCGCGGGTGCTAGTCGGCTCCTGGTCGCAGGGTTTCCTCTACCCGGTCGTCAACCCTAACGGCTTCGTCTACATCTTCTTCAAGAGTGGCAGTGCCTACAGGGTGATCAAGTCCACTGACGGTGGCGTGACCTGGGGGGCGGCCACTAATGCCGTGAGCGGGGCCAGCACGATTGGCAGCAACCGCGCTGGGCGGGCCTGGCGGGTCAATAGTATGCAGGCTGCTGCCGCAGGGCCAGAGGGCAACCTCTACCTGGTCTGGCTCGACACCCGCAACAACGCCACCAATGGCTGGGACATCTACTACACGCGCAGCACAGATGGTGGCACCACCTGGTCTGTGCCTACGCGCCTGAACGACGACCCGACCGGCCTGGTGCGCGACCAGTTTGAGCCTGCAATCAGCGTCGCCCCTAACGGACGGGTGGACGTGCAGTGGAGCGATATGCGCGACGACCCAGCCAATACCGTAGCCCACATCTACTACACCAACTCGACCGACCGAGGCGCAACCTTCGCTAGCAGCCAGCAGGTCAGCACCGCAGCCTCTAACCTCAGCATCGGCATCCCTGCCAACTCGAATGGCTCAGGGGGCGACTATAACGGCATCGCTTCGCACAACGATGGAGCCTGGATGGCCTGGACGGACACCCGCAACAGCGCGGAGGATATCTACGCTGCCCGTGTTCCCTTCACTGGCACAGTTGCCACCCCGGTAGCGACCGCCAGCCCAGTGGTGACTAGCACTGGCACTGCCACCGCCGTGGTGACTAGCACTGGCACTGCCACCGCCGTGGTGACTAACACCGCCACCGCCACTGCCATAGTCAGCGTGACAGTCAGCCCAGTGGTCACTGTCACCACCACCGCCGTAGTTAGCGTGACAGTCAGCCCAATCGTGACTGGCACTAGCACTGCCACCGCCGTAGTCAGCCCAACCGCCAGCGCGACCGTGACTGGCACCACTGGCACGCCAACTGCCACTGCGACCGCCTGTGGAATCCGCTTCAGCGACGTGCCGACCACCAGCATCTTCTACAACGACATCCAGTTCCTTGCCTGTCGGGGCATCGTCAACGGCACTGGTGGCGGCCTCTTTAGCCCCGCTGCCAACGCCACTCGCGGCCAGTTCGCCAAGATCGCCGCGCTAGCCTTCGCCATCCCTGCCTTCACCCCGACCGCGCCCAGCTTCCGTGACGTAGCTGCCAGCAGCATCTTCTACCAGTACATCGAGGCTGCCGCCCACGCTGGGGTAATCACCGGCCTCACCACCGCACAGTGCGCTGCCCTAGGGGTTAGCGGCCCGTGCTTCGGCCCCAACCTCAACATCACGAGGGCGCAGGTGGCACTGATCACCCAGCGGGCGAAGAACTACCCGGTTGTCACCCCTACTACCCCGACCTTCGTGGACGTGCCAGCCAGCAGCTTTGCCTACGGTGCGATTGAGACCTTGAACAGCAGGGGGATCATCAGCGGGGCCGCCTGTGGCAGCAACCGTTGCTTCCGCCCCAACGACAGCATCCGCCGCGACGAACTGAGCCGTGTGGTCTACAACGCCTTGCGCTAAGGTTAGCAAGCGGCAAGAGAGGCGGTGGCACACATTTGTATGCCACCGCTCTTTCATTCTCTACATCTTTTGGCCTATTTCTGAACTGTTTGACAGCGTAGGGCAGTATATATGGCACAAGCACACGCTGCACGAAGATGCAGCACAACCGGCATGGCTAAGCGGCGGGGAAGTAGCAGGTTGAGGTGCAGGTTGCTTGTTGACAAGCAACCACTCATCTGATACACTTGCGCCTAACAAACAAACCCCCGCCTTTTCACATCCAGGAGGTAGTATCATGACGACGTATCTGATCCGTCGCACTTTGCAGGGCATCATGGTTCTGTTCTTCGCGTCGTCCCTCATCTATCTGCTGCTCGATGCGAGTGGTGGCCCGCTATCCCAGCTTAACGGCCAGAGCTTTAGGAATGCGGGCGAGAAGCAGGCCAAACTCAAGGAGTTGAAGAAGAAGTACCATCTGGTCAATCTAGATAATAGCGAGCGCAACGTGCTCGAGCGGTATGCTGCCTGGCTTTTTAACGTAGACCCAGAAGGCGACTCTGATCCCTACTTCCTGCAAAACAAGATTGATGCTGCTAACCGCGTCATTGCCAGCACCAAACCCGGCAGCATCTCCTACACCCAGCAGCAGCTTGCCTTGCAAGATGCTCAGTCGAAAATCGGCAAGGCGGCGGAGAACCTGGGTGCCTGCAAGAACCTGTTCAGCGGCGACAACTTCGGCAAGTGTATGTCGGTACAGCGCGTCGGTGGCATCCTCAGCGGCAACTGGGGTACCTCGCTGACCGTCGCCAACAACGAGCCAGTGCTGCAACTGATCTTCGGCAAGCCGGGTGAACACCTACGAAGCAGCCTCGCAAACACCCTCGTGCTGCTTACCCTTTCCCTGCTACTCTCACTGCTGATCGCCCTACCCATCGGCATCTACTCGGCGGTCAAGCAGTATTCGATCACCGACTATACGGTGACCACCCTCAGCTTCTTTGGCCTCTCCATGCCCTCGTTCTGGTTCGGCCTGATGCTAATCCTGATCTTTTCGCTCTGGCTCGGGTGGTTGCCTAGCGGCGATATCGTAGACCACCTGGAGAACAAGGCAGAGTATGGCGACATTGGTGTGCGCCTCAGGCACCTGATCATGCCCCTTGCCGTACTGACGATTACCAGCATCGCCGGTTGGAGCCGCTTCCTGCGCGCCTCGATGCTCGAAGTGCTGCGCCAAGACTATGTGCGAACCGCCTGGGCGAAGGGGCTGCGCCAACGCGCCGTGATCATGAAGCACGCCCTCCGCAACGCCTTGATCCCGCTCGTTACCCTGATGGCTCTGGCGGTTCCTGGCCTGTTCGGTGGGGCGATCATCACCGAGCGCATCTTTAATTACCCAGGCATGGGTACGCTCTACTTCCATGCCATTGGGCGCATTGACTGGCCGGTGGCGATGGCCTTCCTGCTGATCAGTTCCTTCCTGGTGATCCTCGGCAACATGTTTGCTGACGTAGCCTACGCCCTGGTTGACCCGCGCATCCGCTACTAACCTGTCGCTGGTAGTGCGCTAGCTATACAAGAAGGAGAGCCACCATGGCCGTTGCCCAGAACACCCTTGACCGCGAAGTAGTCAGCACAAGCAAGATTGAGAGCCAGCTAAGCGTCACCTGGAGGCGGTTTCGCCGCCACAAGTTGGCCTTCCTCGGCCTGTTCATCCTCTCGTTCCTCATCCTGGCGGCCCTGACAGCCCGCTTGTGGACCCCCTACGATCCCTACGCTGCCCCACCCCCCGCAGTACGGCCCTTCTCTAGCCCGATGTACAAGGCAGCCAACAATGACATATTCATCGCTGGCACCGACGATATTGGCCGCGACTTCCTCAGCCGCCTGGCCTACGGCGGGCAGATTTCGCTCTCCATCGGCATCCTGGTCACCATCCTGGTTGGCCTGATCGGCACAGCAGTCGGGGCAATCTCTGGCTACTTCGGTGGCATAGTAGATAGCATCCTGATGCGGATCGTGGATGTCCTCCTCTCGCTGCCCTTCTTGCCGCTGATCCTGGCGGTCAGTGCGCTGCTCGGTCAGGGCTACTGGACGATAGTGTTGGTGCTGACTGCGCTCGGCTGGACTACAACCAGCCGCCTGGTACGCGGCACGATCATCTCGCTCCGCAACCTTGAATACGTGGAGGCGACCAAAGCCCTGGGCGCAAGCAACACGCGCATCATCACCCGTCACCTGCTACCTAACTCGCTTGCCCCGATCATTGTGGACGCGACCCTCAATGTGGGCGGCTTCATCCTCATCGAGTCGGCGGTTAGCTTCCTCGGACTGGGCATCGTGCCACCCATACCCAGTTGGGGCAATATGCTCTCCGACGCAGAGGGCTACTTCACCAACGCCCCTTTGCAAATCATCTGGCCGGGCCTGCTCATCTTCCTCACCGTGCTGTCGATCAACTTCATCGGTGATGCCCTGCGCGACGCGCTCGATCCTCGCTTGAAGTGAGCTAACCAGCCCGTGGCAGACCTCTCTACGCAGAGAGGAAGGGAAGGAACGTTGCGGTGCTTGCAAGTAGGCAAGCACCGTCGTAGCTAGCTAAACCTGTTTCGACCGAAAGGAGCATCCCCCTGGACGGTAATCAAACTAGAGGCGGCAGCACCGCCACCATCACCTACAGCCCACCGCCTGAAGGAGCAATGAAGGCCCAGAGTAGCGGTCGTCCCGGTGACGAACTGCTGCGTGTAGAGGGGCTGAAGACCTACTTCTACACAGAGGATGGCATCGTCAAGTCGGTAGACGGTATCGACTTCAGCCTCAAGCGCGGCGAGGTGCTTGGCATCGCGGGCGAGTCGGGTTGCGGCAAGAGTGTCACCTCGCTCTCGATCATGCGACTGATCAGCAAGCCGGGCAAGATCGTGGAGGGCAAAATCTGGTTCGACGGCCAGGACCTCGCCCAACTCTCTGAAGAACAGATGACCAAGATTCGCGGCAACCGCATCGCGATGATCTTCCAGCAGCCCACCAGTTGCCTCAACCCGGTCTTCAAGATCGGCGACCAGATTGTGGAAGTGTTGAAGATTCACAAGAAGATGAGTGACCGTTCGGCCCGCGACCGAACCATCGAACTGCTGACTATGGTCGGTATCCCCTCGGCCAAGAAGCGGTTCGACAACTATCCGCACGAGATGTCGGGCGGGATGTGCCAGCGCGTGATGATCGCTATGGGGCTGGCGAACGAGCCAGAACTGCTGATCGCCGACGAGCCGACTACCGCCCTAGATGTAACGATCCAGGCGCAGATTCTAGAACTGATGAAGGAACTGAAGCGCAGCATCAACACGGCGATCATCCTGATCACCCACGACCTGGGCGTGATGGCTGAGATGGCCGAGCGGATGGTCATAATGTACGCAGGCAAAATCGTAGAGCAAGCAGATGTGAACGACCTGTTCGACGCACCCAAGCACCCCTACACCCAGGGTTTGCTAGCCTCGATCCCCGTGCTAGGCCAGGTCAAGGAGCGGCTGGAAGTGATCCCCGGCACGGTGCCTAGCCTGCGTAACCTGCCGCAGGGCTGCCGCTTCGCTCCGCGCTGCCCACGGCGGATGCCAGTCTGCACCAGTGAAGACCCCGATCTGCTCAAGCTCGATGGCCGCGCAGCCCGCTGCTGGCTCTACCACCCAGCGATCAACCCAGACCCAGCGGTGGCCGAGGAACAAACCGTCGAACAGGTCAACAGCTATCGCCAGAGCCACCGGCACGCATAGGCGACAGAACCAGGAGCAATGATGGTAACCAGAATCGATAATGGCAGTGCTGGCCGAGCGAACCTCAGCGGCAGCCAGGACTACATCCTGCAAGTCAAGGATTTGGTCAAGTATTTCCCGGTGCGGAGCGGTATTCTCCAGCGCGTTACTGCCCAGGTCAAGGCGGTAGACGGGGTTAGCTTCGACGTGCGCCGGGGCGAAACGATTGGCCTGGTGGGGGAGAGCGGTTGTGGTAAGACGACCACGGGCCGCACGATCATGCGCCTGACTGACCCCACTCGCGGCGCGATCATCTTTGAGGGGCAGGACATCGCCAAGCTCAGTGCAGGGCAGATGAAGCACACCCGTAAGGATATGCAGATCATCTTCCAAGACCCCTACTCCTCGCTCGACCCCCGCGTACCAGTGGGTGAGAGCATCGGTGAGGGGCTACTGATCCACGGTACACCCAAGTCGGAGCGTGAGCAGATCGTGTCCGAGATGCTCAAGCGCGTCGGCCTGCACCCCGAACACTCGCGCCGCTACCCACATGAGTTCAGCGGCGGCCAACGCCAGCGCATCGGCATTGCCCGCGCCCTCTCCATGCAGCCCAAGCTGATCGTCGCTGACGAGCCGGTGTCGGCTCTGGATGTGTCGATCCAGTCGCAGGTGCTGAACATCCTCAAGGATTTGCAGCGCGACTTTGGCCTCACCTACCTGTTCATTGCCCACAACCTCAGCGTGGTCGAACACATCAGCGACCGCGTGGGGGTGATGTACCTGGGCAAGATGGCCGAGTTGTGCGACCGCAACGAACTGTTTGAGAACCCGCGCCACCCCTACACTCAGGCTCTGCTCTCAGCGATCCCGGTGCCAGACCCCCGCATTCGGCGGGAGCGGATCATCCTCAAGGGCGACGTTCCCAGCCCGCTCAACCCACCGAGCGGCTGCCGCTTCCACACCCGCTGCTGGCTGGCCCAGCAAATCTGCACCGACGAAGAACCGGCCTGGCGCGATATTGGCAGCGAGAATGGCAGCGGCAATCCTCACCTCGTCGCCTGCCACTTCGCCGAGCAGACCAAAGTCAAGGCGGGCGGCACCGCGATGGTGGCCCGCAACTTCGACCCGACTGCCCCGGCCAAAGAGTCCATAGAAGGGCCGAAGTCCTAAGCAAGCAGTCCACTTTGGCGAGAGCCTCTCTGCGGAGAGGCTTTTTGCTGCCCACCTGCCCCCCAAAGTTGGTATAATAGCGACCATGAACATTCTGCGCCGCCTGCTCGTCCCCCTCAGCTACACGCTGATCGCTCTTGGCTATACCTGGCCGCTGGCGACTAGCTTCGGCACCGCTATCGTCGGTGGCGGGATTGACGGCTGGAACAACTACTGGAACTACTGGTGGACACGCTATGCTGTCTTCAACCTCGGTCAGTTGCCCTTCGACAGCAACTATATCTTCTACAACAGTGGGGTCAGCCTGCGCTTCCACACCCTGCAACCGCTCAACGGCCTGCTCAGTGCTGGGCTGCAACCGCTTGGCCTGGCCGTCGCCGAGAACACGCTGACCATCCTCAGCTACACCCTGTGTGGCTGGGGGGTCTACCTGCTGGCAAGGTACGTCCTCGAACTGCTATTCGGCGAGCAACCAGCCGAAGCAGCCCAGCGGCAGCAGCTGACCACGATGGCTGCCTACCTGGCGGGCTTCGCCTACACTTTTGCCAGCCCCTGGCGCACCCAGTACCTCTACGGTGGGCAAGTCAACCGCCTGAGCTTCCAGTGGGTACCTTTCTTTATCTATTTCGCCCTACGCGCTTACTACGGAGGTGGTAGCTGGCGCGCCCGCTCAAGCTGGCTGCCCATCGCCCTCACCGCCCTCCTGTTCCTCGCCAATGCGCTGACCGAACTGCAACTGCTGGTCTACCTTGCCTTGTTCCTGCTGGTCTGGCTGGCCGCCGAGTTGGTGGCCCGTGGTTGGCAGCGGTGGTGGCCCGCAGCCCTGCGCGTGGCCGTGGGCGTGGGGGCGGGCGGCCTGCTGCTCAGCCCTCTGCTCTACCAGATGCTGCGCGAACTGGCGGCCAACTCGCAGCTAGCCCCCAGCGGAGCGGCCACTACGCAGCACTCTGCCGACCTGCTCGAACTGGTTGCCCCCAATCGCAGTAACCTGCTGTGGGGGGGATTGCTGGACGGGGTGAGCAGCCCGCCTTACGACAAGTACCTGGTCAAGGGCGCGTTCAGCCCCAGCTACTTGTTGTATGGACTGGCGGTTGCGGGAGTGGTGCTGCTGTGGCGCAGCCCTTTGCTGCGGATACTGCTGCTCAACCTGCTGCTGTTCCTCGCCACCTCGCTCGGCCCCCACCTGATCGTGGCTGGCAAGGACAGCGGCCTGCCAATGCCATATGCTGCCCTCTACTTGCTGCCCTTCATGCGTGTCTCCCGCGACCCCGAACGCTTCGGCGAGATGGCCCTGCTGTTCTGGGTACTGCTGGCGGCGGTCGGCTTCTACGCTCTGCTGACCAGGCTAGCCAGTGGCCTGCCGCCGCAACCACTGCGCCAGAGGGTCGCTTTTGCCCTGGTGCTACTGATCCTCACCGTAGAGTTCGTCGGTGTGCGCCCGCCACTGACCGCCGTGGATACGCCACCCTTCTACCAGCAGCTCGGCAAGGATAGCGCACACTATGCGATCCTCGAACTGCCGATCTACAAGAGTAGCGACGAGGATCGCTGGATGAGCTACCAGGCGGCGCACGAGAAGGCGATCCTGGGCGGTGACCTGGCCCGCAAGCTGCCCCACCCCTTCGCCGAGTACACGCCGGTGCTACGCGCCCTTTGGCTGCAACGCCAGCCGAACGAGGACGTGGTAGCCCCCCCACCGCTGGCCGAGGCAGGGTTGCCAGTGCTGGCCTGGGCGGGCATCCGCTACCTGGTGGTGATCAAGGACAGGGTGGATGGGCAGACGGGCCGCGAACAGGGGATGGCCGACGCGCTGTTTGGCAAGGCCCAGCCTGGCTACGAAGATGAGCGGATGCGCGTTTATAGCGTGCCACTGACCGTTACCGCCTACCTCAGCCCCATGCTGGCGGTTGGCCCTGGCTGGTACGCGCCAGAGCAGCAGCCCGACGGCTGGCACCGTTGGCTGGACGGCGGCAACGGCAACCGCGCCACGATCAGCATGCTGAACCTGGACAGGGCGCAGGGCTATGTTTTGCACTTCCGCGCTTTCGCCTACGCTGGCCCGCACGAGCTTGAGGTCTATCAGGTGGCGGGTAGCAGTCGGGTGCGCCTGGCTACCCTCAGCGTCAACCAGCCGCAGGTGTACGATCTGCCGCTTGCCCTACAGCCCGGCCTCAGCCAGTTGGAGTTCTACACCGCCGCCGCTGCCCGCAGCCCTGGCCCCAAGGATAGCCGCCTGCTAGCCGTTGGCCTCGGCAACCTGACTGTGACCAGACCGTAAGATGGGGCTAAAGGCGGATGCGCCGTGGCGCACGATCCGCTATGCTAAAGGCAATAATGGTCGGGAGGAGCAAAAACGATATGTCACCAACTACCGCTCTAGAGCAGAAGACCCTGGCGGTCAGCGACGAACAGGCAGTGCAGTTGCGGCAAGCCCTCAACCTGGCGAAGGCGTTTGCCGCCCCAGGCCGCCTGGCGATCCTCGGCCTGCTAGCTCAGCGGCCACAGCCAGTCGCGCTGGCCGAGATCGTCGCGCAGGTGGGCGGCCAGCAGGGGCTGGTCGAACGCGATGTGCGCCAGTTGGCGGTAGCCGGGCTGGTCAGCATTACCTGGCAAGCCGACCCTGGTGCCGAACCGACCCCGCAGACAGTAGCCTTCAACCGAACATACGAGCAGACGATCAACGGGGTAATCCACGCTCTGCACCAGTTGAACGAGCAGTTGCAGCCCAGCGAACGTAGTGCGCCAGTGGATGAGCGCGCACAGGTGCTAGTTCGCTACCTGGTAGACAGGCGGCTGATAAGCTGGCCCAGCCAACTCAAGCGGCAGCGGTACGTAGCCGAGGAGATAGCCAGCCACTTCACCCTGGGTCGCGACTACACTGAGCGCGAAGTGACTGATCTGCTGCGCGAAATCTACGCCTACGACCCGGTAACGATCCGCCGCTATCTCGTAGATTTCAAGCTGCTAGAGCGCAAGGCAGGCATCTACCGCCGCCAGCAGGCCGATGCTGCTGCTTCGGGGCAGAGTCTGCCGCCTGGCACAACAGGTTAGCCTGGAGCCACCTATTATGCTAGAGGCAGCCCAGTGGCTTCAATCTGCTAGCTGCCCGCCTAACTACAAGTAGCTACTTTGTGGCAAGGAGGGAGAAGCTGAGGGGCAACTCGTGTTTTGGCATTGCCCAGCGGCCCGCCCCTTCTTGCACCAGGCTGGGGAACATCTGGTAGTAGGCGTAGGGCGACTCGTGCAAGAACTGCAAGCGCAAGCCCGCTGCCAGCAGTGCGCCGATGATCTCGGCCAGACCGTGCGCCCAGCCGTACTCCACCCCCTGGTAGTCGGAGGGGCCAGCATAGCTGCCGTGCGTCTCGAAGCGCAGGGGGCTAGCTGCGTGGAAGTAGGGATGGGTTGGCTTCAGTTCGCCCGCGATCTCCTCGAAGGCCATCGGGAAGGGGTGGATTTCGTGCAGGTAGAAGCTGCCGCCCGCCTTGAGGTAGTGGGCGACCACTGCTGCCCAACGGGTGAGGTCGGGCAGCCACCAGAGCGCACCGCCGCCGGTGTACACCAGATCGAACTCGCCCGCCAGCACGTCTGGCAGGTCGTAGAGGTTGGCACAAACGAAACTGGCAGGGATGTGTAGCTCGGTGGCAAGGTCGCGGGCCGCAGCAATCGCCTGCTCGCTGAAGTCAGCCCCGGTGACGGTCGCTCCCAGGCGCGCCCAGGAGAGGGTATCCTGCCCAAAGTGGCATTGCAAGTGCAGGAGGGACTTGCCAGCCACCTCACCGACCTCGGCAATCTCTAGGGGCAAGAGGCTGTTGCGCCCGGCCTTGAAGCCTGCCAGGTCGTAGAAGGCCGAGCGCAGGTGGCTGGCAGTCCAGTTCGCCCACAACTCGCGGTTAGCCGCAATGTAATCCTGCTCTTGCACTAGTTTGCTCCTTTTGGCTTGTTGCTATCATTATAGCGACAAAGCGAAGCTCCTCCATCGGTCTGAAGGAGGAGCTTGCTGGTTTGGTGCGCCAACTAGGCCGCTTACTTGCCCTTGTGTGGCTGGAGCAAACGGTGGTAGAGGCCGAACAGCAGGAAGGTGGGCGGCCACTGCCCGACGAAGATCGACCAGCTATCTTTACCGGTCAGGCGCAGGCCAGCCGAGAGGATGATGCTGCCGACGGCGCCCCAGTACCAGGCCTCCTCTGGGATGTTGTCGGTGACGCGGAAAAACTGCTTCTGGGCTTCCTCAGCGGTATCCATGTTAATCACTCCTTATTCGCTATGCGCGTTATGATGTGGGGCAGTACACCCCGTTTCCTACTGTAACTACAAAGCAGGATTCGTGCCACAATCGTACTTTCCAGCTTCCTGCCTCAAGGCTGAAGGAGCAAATAGTGGGCCACGCCTACCGCCCGTCCCGGTCAGGCTCCTTCTGAGCCGCTCACTCTCTGATTATGTAAATCTGGTGGGCCAAACTCTTGTGTTATGTACCCTTGCGTGCTATAATTATGACAACTTGCCAGTCGGAGGGTATAGCGTGGAAGAACAGAGCAGGGCCAGCCTGATGCAGGAAGGGGTAGCTGCCGCCCAGAGCGGGGATCGTAGCCGCGCCTATGGCATCTTTCGCCAAATTACCGAGCAGGAGTTCAACAACGAGCAAGCCTGGATTTGGCTGTCAGCGACGAGTGACGACCCAGACGAGGCTTTGAATGCCGCCCGCAATGCGCTGGCTCTCAACCCAGACAGCGAGTTTGCGAAGGAGGCAGAGACCTACGCCCTGCAATCGAAGGAGGCTGCCAGCCTCAAGCAGGCGCAGGACAGCCGTGAGGCCGCCATACCTGCCAGCCGCTCACGCCTGCCTGACGACAATGCCGACCTGATCCCCGACTGGCTGCAAGACCTCAGCCGGGCTGGTGGGCAGCGCACGGCCACCGCCGCCCTGGCTAGCGAAGGGGACGCGCCGGTGACTACAGTAGAATTGCCGGTTAGCGAGCAATACGCCATGCCATCTGCCGCCCAGCCGCTAGCCGAGGCCAACGACTTCGCGGCTGACAGCGAAGCGGCGACGGTTGCCAGCCCACTGATCACCGCCCGGCCCTTGCGTGACAACAGCCGCATCGAGCAGCGGGTGACTATGGCCGAGGAGCGACGGCGCAGCCTACAAGCGGAGCAGCGCAGCCGTAGCGTGCGGAGCGTGCTGGTCGCCCTGGTGGGCATCACTGTGGTGGGCCTGCTAATCTGGGGGCTGTACAGCCTCTTTGCCAACAAGCCAGCCGACCAGGGCTTGAGCAATCGGGCGACCGCCACCGTAGTGCCGCCAACCGCGACGGTGCCGACCTCTACCCCACGAGTGGCAGATACTACCGCTACTACCCTCGCGCTGATCCCCACTGCCGCAGCGCAGGGGACGGCGACAGCCCAGGCCCAGGCTCAGGCGACGGCAGATGCTAACTTTGCGGCGCAGACCTTCCCCACCAGCACGCCGGGAGCCGCGATGATCACGATGGATAGCGGGATCGCCAGCTACAAGCAGGGCAACTACGAGCAGGCGGTTAGCTTGCTGGAACAGGCGATCAACCAGGATCGCAGCCTCACCCTCGCGCACTACTATCTTGGCTTCACCTACCTGACCCTCGCTCAGCAACCGGTGACGGGCAGCCTCACCCTCGCCCCAGCCGCGCCAACGGTGGCAGCCAGCAGCACAGTAACTAGCAGCAGGACGGTGACGGCTAGCGTGCAGGCTAGCAGCCCAACTGTGAACCCTGGGGTGGGGCCGCTTGTCAGCCTTGACCCGGCGACAGCCTATCAGCGGGCCGAGATCGCCTTCCGCAACGTGGTCAGCCTTGCGCCAGATTGGGCGGGTGGCTATGCGGGGCTGGCTAACACTCTCCTGCGCCAGCGTCGCTTCGCGGAGGCGGTAGAGCCAGCCCGGCAAGCGACCAGGCTGGACGCGGGTAAGCCCGAATACTGGCTGCTGCTGGGCCAGGCTTACGCTGGGCTGGGCGACAACGCCAATGCAGAGCAGGCGAACGCCGAAGCCGAGCGGCTCAGCCCGCCCGTTCCTGGCAGCACCCCACGCTCAACTGTGACTACGCTACCGACGGTGGTAGCCAGCCCGACGGCGGCCAGCAGCCCCAGTGCTGCGCCCAGCCCGACGCAGGCCGCAAGCACTGCTGCTAGCGACACTCCTGCTGCCGCCAGTCCTACTGCCGATACGCCAGCCGCTGCGCCGGCCAGCGACGTAGGGGGGCCAACTGCCACCGCGATTGACCTTAGCCAGCCAGGTAGCAGCAATCCAACCTTCGAGTTTACAGTCAGTGTCCCTTCGCCGACCCCCTGAGCGGGGCTGTGACAGGTACCTGCCCCCTTCCACCATGATGGCTTTACCACCCCCCCACCACGCCGCTTGCCAAGCGTGCTGGCTTGTGGTATCCTGCGAGCGGCGTAGCCAACGCCACAGTCAGCAGCCAAAGCACATACAGGAGCAAACATCCTTGAAGGGACTCATCTTGAGCGGGGGCAAAGGCACCCGCCTGCGCCCGATCACTTACACCAGCGCAAAGCAGCTTGTGCCGGTCGCCAACAAGCCGGTGCTGTTCTATACAATCGAGAACCTGGTGGAGGCCGGGATCACCAGCATCGGCATCGTGGTCGGGGACACGCGGGAGGAGATCAAGAAGGCCGTGGGCGACGGTAGCCAGTTCGGAGCCGAAGTCACCTACATCGAGCAGGATCAGCCGCTCGGCCTCGCCCATGCGGTGATGATCGCGCAGGACTATCTGGGCGACGAGCCGTTCTGTATGTACCTGGGCGACAACATGATCGAGCCTAGCATCAAGCCGCTGGTGGAGAGCTTTGGGGCTGACCGCACGATCAACAGCCAGATTCTGCTCAAGCAGGTGGCGAACCCGCAGGCATATGGGGTGGCCGAGTTGCAGGATGGTCGCGTCACCCGCCTGGTTGAGAAGCCGAGCGAGCCGTTGAGCGACCTGGCCCTGGTCGGCATCTATATGTTCGATAGTCACATCTTCGAGGCTGTCCACGCGATCAAACCAAGCTGGCGTGGCGAACTTGAGATTACTGATGCTATCCAATACCTGGTTGAACACGGCTATAATGTGCGCCCCCACCTGGTGCAGGGCTGGTGGATCGACACTGGCAAGCAGGAGGATATGTTGGAGGCCAACCGCCTGGTACTGGACAAGCTACCCGCTAGCAACAATGGCTATGTGGATGCAGACAGCCGCCTTGACGGTAAGGTGATCATCGAGCAGGGGGCGGAGGTGATCAACAGTGTGATTCGCGGCCCGGTGATTATCGGCCAACATACGCGCATTGTGAATAGCTACATCGGCCCCTTCAGTGCGATCTACCACCACGTGCTGATCGAGGATAGCGAGGTCGAGCATAGCATCATCCTGGAGAATAGCAGGATTATTGACCTGCCTGCTCGTCTGGAAGATAGCCTGATCGGGCGTAATGTCGAACTGGGCCGCAGCCCGATCAAGCCGAAAGCATACAAGCTGACCCTCGGCGACAATTCTAAGGTCGGCGTGTTGTAGATTGAGGGGCTGATTGTCCCTCCTTTGGGGACGAGAGAGGGTAAGATAGTGAAGCATCTTGTAGTTACTGGCGGGGCGGGGTTTATCGGCAGCAACTTTGTGCGCTATATGTTGGGCAAGTATCCCGGTTACACTATTACCGTGTTGGATAAGTTGACCTATGCTGGTAATATGGAGAACCTGCGCGAGGTGGAGAATGACCCGCGCTACCGCTTTGTGCGCGGCGATATTGCGGACGCAGCGGCGGTGGAGCAGGCTACCAGCGCACAGGGTTGCGACGCGATCATCAACTTCGCCGCCGAAACCCACGTGGATCGCTCTATCCTGGAGCCAGATGCCTTTATCAAGACCAACGTCTATGGCACCTACGTACTGCTGGAGGCGGCCCGCAGGCTGAACATCGAGCGGTACGTTCAGATTAGCACCGACGAGGTGTATGGCAGCATCCCCGCGCCTCGCTCCTCGGTCGAGAGCGACGTGCTAGAACCCAGTAGCCCCTATTCGGCGGCCAAAACGGGTGGCGAACTGATGGCTCTCTCCTACTACGTGACCTACAAGGTGCCAGTGATGGTGACGCGGGGCAGCAACAACTATGGCCCGTTCCAGTATCCAGAGAAGCTGATTCCTTTGTTTGTCACTAATGCGATTGAGAGTAAGCCGCTGCCGGTCTATGGCGATGGCAAGCAGGTTCGCAACTGGATTTATGTGCTGGATCACTGCACTGGCATTGACACCGTGCTGCATAAGGGGCAGGCGGGTGAGATCTACAACGTGGGTGGGCCGAGCGAAGAATACAACCTGGACATTACGCATACGATCCTGCGGTTGCTGGATCAGCCGCAAAGCCTGATCAGCTACGTCAAGGATCGCCCAGGCCATGACCGCCGCTACTCGCTCAACGCCGACAAGCTGAAGGCACTGGGCTGGCAGCCGCAATATGACCTGGGGGCAGGCATGAAGGCGACGGTGGATTGGTATGTGGCAAACGAGGCGTGGTGGAAGCCGCTCAAGAGCGGTGAGTACCTTGAGTATTACAAGCGGCAGTATGGCACGGTGGCGGTTAGCTAGCAGAGGGGGAGCGATGGCAGAGCAGGCGAGTAGCAACCCATACATCTTTGGCGACCCAGAGCAGGATCGCTTGCGGTTGGAGACGCAGACCAAGCTGATCAGCAACTATGTGAAGAAGCACGCGCACGAGTTCTGTGGCACAGCGGTGCGCTCGATCCTCGACCTGGGCTGCGGGGAGGGGCAACTTGGTTTCGCCTTGCTAGATATGTACCCTGATGCTACCCTGGTGGGGATTGACCGCGACCAGCGGGCGATTGAGGGGGCGCGGCAGCGGGCGGCAGCGGGCGGCTACCAGGCTGAGTTCATCCTGGGCGATGTGCAGGATGAGCTACCAGCGGGGCCGTTCGACTTGGTGTTTAGCTCGTTCCTGCTGATGCACACTATCCACCCAGAGCGGGTGCTGAGCCAGGCGTACAGCAGGCTAAACAGCGGCGGCGGACTGTGGGTGATTGACATGGCCTCTGACCCGGCCAGCACGACTGAGGAGCCAACCTTCAAGCAGCTACTTGCGATGCTCGTTGTCGCGCTAGAACGGATGGGGGTGCATCCGCATATCATGGACGAACTGCCGGGCCTGCTCAAGGATAGCGGCTTTGAGGGGGCAAGCCGACGCGAGGCGCAGGACGATCATCCCTTCTTGCCAAACAACAGCACCGAGGCTACCTATGTCACTGCCCTGAGCATTGGCGGCATCTACAGTGCGCGGGTGGGTCTGGCAAAAGCGAACGGGGTGCCGCTAGAACAGATCGAGCAGATGTTGGTGAGGTTGATGAACAAAGGAACGGGTGCGGTTGTCTTTAGCGACTCGCCCTGTGGGGTGGTGACTGCGCGCAAGCCTTAGAGAGCAAGGAGAAACTATGGCAGAACAGACAAGTAGCAACCCATACATCTTTGACGACCCAGAGCAGGATCGCTTGCGGTTGGAGACACAGACCAGGCTGATCAGCAACTATCTGATTCGCCACATCAGGGGGTTTGCGGGAGATAATGTACGGGCGATCCTCGACCTCGGCTGTGGTAGTGGGCAACTGGGCTTCCGTATGTTGGAGGTCTACCCTGGCGCACAATTGATAGGCATTGACCGCAACCCAGTAGCCATCCAGAATGCGGCTATGACTGCTAGCCAACACAAGCTGAACGCCAGCTTCAGCAGTGGCGACATCCAGGTGGAGCTACCGCCTGGCTCTTTTGACCTGGCTCTCGCTTCGCTAGTGTTGCTGCACACCCAGCGGCCCGACATGGCTCTCAAACGCGTCTACGAGCGGCTGAGCAGCGGTGGCACTCTTTGCGTGATTGAGCTGCGTCAATTGCCTTCAGTTAATGATGACCAGAACTATGATCGGATCAACGGGCTGCTCTTTACTACGCTGGGCCGGATAGGGTCGCACCCGAACATCGTGGAGGAACTGCCTGGCCTGGTGGCGGGGGCGGGTTTCGTTGACTACCAGCGACGCGAGAGCGAGAGCGACCATCCGTTGTTCACCCACAACGAGAATGATATGCGCTATGCCTTTGCTGCTGGGGTAGGGGCTATGTACAACGCTCGGCAAGGGATTGCTGCTGCGACTGGCACGCCACTGGCCGAGGTCGAGCGGATGATTGTTGGGGTGATGAACACTATGAGCCGCACAACTGACTTCAAGGTGCCACCTATCTTTGCCGTTGCTACTGCACGTAAGCCTTAACCACCCCACCTTTCTCCTGATATGGAGAGAGGAGTAGGATAAGATGGCCCTACTGGAACTGGCGGTTGCCAAGTGCAACAAGTACGCTACCCGCGAGAGCGGTGACACAGTTGAGATAATCGAGTCGCCGTTGGGTGGTTTCGTTGTGCTGCTGGCGGATGGGCAGGGCAGCGGCGGCCCGGCCAAGCTCTTGAGCCAGCAGGCGGTGGGCAAGGCGATTGCGTTGCTGAAGGATGGTGCGCCGCTGGATGTGGTCGCCCGCCTGGTTCACGCCCAACTCTACCTCTATCGCGGCGGCAAGGTTAGCGTAACGCTGATCCTGATTGCGGTGGAGGCGAGTGGTAGGATGGCACAGATTTCGCGTAGTGGCGATGCGCCTGCTGTGCTGGTCAACGCAGATGGGGTTACCCGCCTGCTGGACGACTATGCTGCTACGCTGGGGGTGGGCCAGAGCGCGCCTGCCTCCTTCACTGAGGTGCCGCTGACCTCTGGCAGCTACCTGGTGGCCTACAGTGATGGGCTGCTGCACGCGGGCGCAAAGTTCGAGCAGCGGCTCAACCTACCGCCACTGGTTGCGAGCTATACTGCCGCGCAGCCCTCGGCTGAAGTACTGGCTGACCGTCTGCTGCAACTGGCGGTGGAGCGGGATCGCGGCTTCCCGGCGGACGACATGAGCGTAGCGGTTGTACACCTGACAGCCAGCCCAACTGGCCCCGGCCCCCTAACGCGTCGAATGCTGACTAGCGTGCCGCTAGCCGAATAAAAAAAGAACTCCCCTCTAGCTTGCGTGAGGGGAGAGGGGTTATATCTCGATGCCGTAAGCGGCTTTTTGCTGTGACCGCTTGCGCCGCACTTCGACGAGCAGGCGCAGGCGGGCGGGTAGCTCTGGCAGGCCGGGGTCTTTGACCATGTAATCGTCGGCTCCAGCTCGAAGCGCATCCATCTTCTCTTTGAGGTTGATGCGCCCGGTGAGCATGAGGATCACGGCGGTGGGTAGCTGTTCGCGCAGGAGCTTGATCGCGCTAGTGCCGTCCATGCCTGGCATATTCGCGTCCACGGTCACAATATCGGGCTTGAGGTCGGAGACTTGAGCGACAGCCTCCTCACCGCTGTTGACGACAACTACCTCGAAGTGGGCAGCTTGAAGCCGCCCGCGGATCGCCTCGGCGACCAGGCTGGAGTCGTCAATCACCAGTACCCGCAACTGTTCTACCGCCACTACAAACCCCCTTGGCGCAGGCCAGACTGCCCGTGCGCTCTTATTATAGCAGCTAAAGCGGGTTAGCGTCAAGTGATGGAGTGGAGGCAAGGTGTCGCAGAGCCAGCTACATTCGTCCAACTAGGGAATGTTGTATAAAGTTTAGCCAAGCCTTCTTTCTGGATTCGATGTTCGATGTGGAACTTTTTGGTGGGGGCAGCGTTATGTCTTTGTGGTACCTATACTGAACGATGTAGACGAAAGGACGAGACACACATGGAGACGAGTAATCGGGTGAAGAAGATGACGATGCCACTAGCGATGCTGGCGGTAGCGGTAGTGGCTCTGGCTGTGCTGTTCCAGGGGTTCGGGGCGAACCCAGTGGCGGCGCAGGTAGCGGCTCAGGCGCAAATGCAGACGATCACGGTCAACGCAGTAGGAGAGGCGACGGCCAAGCCGGACATGGCGACGATCAGCGTCGGGGTAGTGGGTGACGGCCCAACGGCGAAGGCGGCTTTGGACGCGCACAGCGCACAGGTTGTGGCGGTGATGGCGAAGCTGAAGGAACTGAAGATCGCGGATAGCAGCGTGCAGACGGTGGGTTTTGGTCTTTACCAGAACTATGACAAGGAGGGGGTGGCTTCTAGTTACAAGGCTAGTAGCAACCTGGATGTGAAGGTGCAGGACATTAATCGCACGGGCGAAATCCTGGACGCATTGGTGGGCGCAGGGGCGAACAGTGCAGGTGGGATCACTTTCGGCCTGAAGGATGACAAGGCTCTGCAAGCTCAGGCTTTGACTACAGCAGTAACCAATGCCCGCCCGAAGGCAGATGCTATCGCCAAGCAACTGGGGGTACGGATTACAGGGGTCAGCAGCGTGGTTGAGGGTAGCTATGGCGACGCAACACCAATGGCTAGCAAGGTGGCAATAATGGATGCGGCTGGCAATGTGCCAATCGCGCAAGGCGAGTTGAGCGTGCAGTCTTACGTAACGATAGTATTCACCTACAGCAAGTAGGATGGCAGGGGATTGGTATCTTCTGGACGATCCCCTTATGACGTGAGGGAGCCGCCAGCCTGGAGACAGGTGGGCGGCTCTTTTGTGCTAGGTGGTCTAGGAACATAAGCTCCTAACTGCTAGATACCAGCCAACAGGTCAGTCTCTGGGTGGCTGTCGGAGGAGCGAATGATGTTGCCGCTAGGGTCGGCGTGGCTGAAGATTTCCTCGGTATAGATTTGACGACCAATTTCGGGGGTGACGTAGCGGAAGGGAAGGTCTTTGGCTAGTTGGCTGCGGTGGGATTGGATGGCCTGTACCTTTTGGTCGGTGAAGTTAGCGGTGTCGATCACAGTGGTGATGTCTTCTTCAGGACTGCCAAGTGGTGCGCCAGCGGGTGCTGCGTCACCGCCGACGCGCACGTCACCTTCACCGGGATTGCGGCCAGCGGCGAAGTCAGCAGCCATGCCGACGGCTGGTACGCCGAGTTCGATTGCACGCTGCATAATTTGCAGCATACGGGGCATGGAGAGGGCGAGAAAGTAGAGCTTCTGCGGCTGGTATGGTTCATCGTCGCCAAACTTGAGCGGGTCGGCAGCGTCTTGGAAGGCGGCAACGGCGGCCTTGCCGATGGTCACATGGTCGGGATGACCGTAGACACCCTCTTTACCGAAGGTGATCACTACGTCGGGCCGATAGCGACGGTAGAGAGCGACGACCTTTGCCTCTAGCTCGGTGAAGTTAGCAGCAGCCACCTGGCCGTCTATGTAGTCGAGGAAGATGACTTCTTTGGCCCCAACAGCGGCAGCGGCGTTGCGTAGCTCCTGCTCACGAGCCTGGCCGAGAGTAGCGGGAGTCGCGTCACTGAGGTCGCTAATCTGCCCGACTTCACCACGAGTGGCGCAGACCATGACCAGTTCGGCTCCGCCAGCGACGTACTTGGCGAGGGTGGCGGATGCGCCGAAGGTTTCGTCGTCCGGGTGAGCCAGCACGGTCATCAGGCGACGACCAGCGTAGGGCTGGCTAGGGGATGTGTCATCCACTGGATTGTGCCTCCATCTATTTATTGTTGACATTATAGCACATTTGCCGGTGGGTGGGATGAGTCTAGGAGCTTGGTAGTAAGCTACTGTACTAATAGGTTAGCTTGTTGGCTGAGGCCCGACTAGTAATCGGCGTTGTAACCTTGCTCAAGGGACTGTTCTATGTTATGCTTCAGTAATCTAGCATCAAGAGAACAAGGAGACAACATGACTGCCAGCGAACATGGAGCGGTAGAGCAAAGCAAGGTCAAGGTGACAATGCTCGGCAACGGCATGATGGTAATCACCAAAGAGGTACGTAGTGCGCCGGTGGTGAGCTTCTGGGTCTGGTACCGGGTGGGTGGGCGCAACGAGGTGACAGGTATCACCGGTGTGTCACACTGGGCTGAACACATGATGTTCAAGGGGACAGAGAAGCTGAAGAAGGGGGATATCATGCGCCTCCTGAGCAAGAATGGTGCGAGTTACAATGCTACTACGTGGGTCGACTACACCAACTACTTCGAGACGCTGCCAAGTGACCGCTACGAACTGGCCTTGCAGATCGAGAGCGACCGAATGGTGAACTCGCGGTTTGAGGCAGAGGAGGTAGCCAGCGAGCGGAGCGTGATCATCAGCGAGCGCGAGGGTGGTGAGAACTTCCCTGGCCGCATCCTGAATGAGGAGGTGACGGCTCTGGCCTACAAGGTACACCCCTACCATCATGGTACCATTGGTTGGAAGAGCGACTTGCGGGTAATTACCCGTGAGGACCTCTACAAGCATTACAAGACGTTCTACACGCCGAACAACGCCTTCATTGTCGCAGTAGGTGACTTCGATACAGATGAGATGGTTGGCAAGATCACGGAGTATTTTGGTAGCATTCCGCCTGGTGAGGAGCCGCCGACTGTGCGCGGAGTGGAGCCAGAGCAGGATGGTGAGCGGCGCACATACATCGAGCGGCCAGGGCAGGCGGCCTATATCGAGATGGCCTACCACGCAGTTGAGGCTAGCCACCCGGATATGCCTGCGCTGGCGGTACTAGAGTCGGTGCTGAGTGGGGCTGGCGGTGGCTTCGGACGTAGCGCACGGATGTATAAGGCGTTGGTAGACAGCCAACTGGCCGTCTCTGCCGGTGCAGACTTTACCCTCAACCGCGACCCTGGGCTGTTCGAGTTCAGTG
>JAYUUN010000109.1:0-8975 GCA_043754535.1 Chloroflexota bacterium
GCCGCCGTCGCCTGGTGGATGTCCAGGCCAGTACTGAAGGCTTCGACCATCGTTGGTTCCTGGCTGAGGGCCGCGAGGATGCGAAGCTCGATCTGCGAGTAGTCGACACTGATCAGCACGCTAGGCCGCTGCACCAGTGGGTTGGCCGAAAAGTTGTCGGCAATGAAGGCCTCGCGTACCTGGCGGCCAATGTCGGTTCGCACTGGGATGTTCTGCAAGTTCGGGTTGCTGCTCGATAGGCGACCAGTGCGGGCCACTGTCTGGTTGAAGTTGGTATGTACCCGCCCATCACGCGGGTTGATCAGGTCGGGCAAGCTGTCTACATATGTTCCCTTCAGCTTGCTGAGGCTGCGGTGGTCGCTGACCAGGGCGACGACGGGGTGGAGGTCGCTCAACTTCTCCAAAGCGTCACGGTCGGTGGAGAAGCCAGTGGCGGTAGACTTGATCGGCGGCAGCCTCAACTCCTCGAATAGTACCTTCTGCAACTGCTGTGGCGAGGTCAGCTTGAACTCGTGACCGACCATCTTGTAGACCTGCTGCTCGACCGAATGCAGTTCCTTGTCTAGCTCGGCAGAGAGCGTATTGAGGGCGGGTACGTCAATAGCGATCCCGGCCTGCTCCATGCTGACCAGTACTGGGACCAGTGGCATCTCAATATCCTTGAAGATGTCCCACACCCCGTGAATCTCCATCTCTGGCTGGAAGATTTCGTAGAGCCGCTGGGTCATGTCGCTGTCAGCCCCAGAGTAGGCGGTGGCAGTGCGGATCGGTACGTAGTCGAAGGTTATCTGATCCTTGCCACGCTTGCCGATTAGTTGCTCAATGTAGGTCATCTCTACGCCCAGGCGGGTGAAAGCCAGCCCCTTGAGCGTAGTGTCGTTCTCGCCCAGCAGGTAGGCGGCGATCTGCGTGTCATAGGCGGCATTACGCACCACATAGTCTGCCCCCTCCAATACCTCAAGGTCAAACTTGGCATTGTGGAAGCCCTTCGCTACGCTCTCATCGGCCAGCAGCGGGCCGAGTAGCTCCTTGACCTCCTCTGGCCTAAGTTGATCCCCCTGCCGCTCCCCATCCTCGCGCTGGCGGTGGTCAACCGGGATGTAGTACGCCTGCTCCGGGCTGATCGCCAGCGAGATACCGACTAGGCGTGCCAGCAGTGCCTCCTGGCTGTCGGTCTCGGTGTCCAGCGCGAAGCCATTGGCGGCGGCGCGCAATTCGCCCACCAGCTTCTCTAGCTGCGCCCGCGTGCTGATCGTCTGGTACTTCTCCTCGGCTAGCGAAGTAGAGTTTGCCTCGGCGATGGCGGCCAGCGTCACCTGGCGGGCCTGGCGGATCAGGTTGAGGACTGCTACCCCGTTGGCAATCAGCGGTGTAGCCTCGAACTCGGCACCGCCCTCCTGCACAGCATAGCGTAGCGGCGGTACAACCACGCTGACTTCAGCGAAGGAGTAGTCTTCCTCGCGCAAGGGGGCGCGCTCATCCTGGGCGGCAGCAAGGCGGGCAGCGGCCATGTGGCGCGGGCCACCCCCCTGCGTCTGCGCCTCACGCAGGATCACGCTGGCACTCTCACCCTCCTCACTGCTCTCCTGCGCGTCGGCGGTGGCTGCGCTCTCAGGGATTGGCAGCTTGCTTAGGAGGCTGCGGAACTCCAGTTCGCGGAACAGGCTGACTACCTTGCCACGGTCGAAGTCGGCGGTGCGTGCCTCGTCCAGGTTGAGGGTGATCGGCACATCGCAGACGATAGTGGTCAGCATCTTGTTCTGCTCGGCCTGTGCCGCATGATCACGTAGTATCTTCTGGATACGATCCGGCTTCACCTCGTCCAGATGCTCATAAATCTGGGCAACAGTGCCGTACTTCTGGATCAGCGTGGTCGCAGTCTTCTCGCCGATACCTGGCAGCTTGGGGATGTTGTCCGAGGTATCACCAGTCAGGGCTTTGTAGTCGGCGACGAAAGGAGGCTGGAAGCCGTAGCGTTCAACCGTCGCCGCCACATCGTAGAGGCGAGGGTCGCCGAAGCGACCGTAGCCGCCGGGGGTGATCACGTACACATCGTCGCGCACCAGTTGCAGGGTGTCGGTGTCGCCAGTAACGATCAGGGTTAGTACCCCCAGCTTGCGCGCCTGCTCGGCCAGCGTGCCGATCACGTCGTCGGCTTCGAAGCCAGGGACGCGATAGATGGGGATGTTAAAAGCCTCCACCACCTGCTCTACGCGGGCGATCTGGTCGCGCAGATCGTCGGGCATGGCGGCCCGCGTCCCCTTGTATTCGGCAAACGCGTCGTGGCGGAAGGTGCGGCCCATATCGAAGGCCATCGCCACGTACTCTGGCTGATCCCGGCGCAGCACCTCAAGCAACATCTGGGTGAAGCCGAACACGGCGTTAGTCGCCTCCCCCCGCGATGTGACCATTGCGGGCGGCAGCGCATGATATGCCCGATAGATCAGGGCGTAGGCATCCACCAGCACAAACTTGGACTTGTTGCTCGTATCGGTGATCGAAACCACAGCAGTGACCCTCTTTTCTTGTTCCCTCATCTTGCGTTTTGGCTAGTACCATTATACCATCCTCTCGCGATCAGCGGGGCAGACTTCGGCTACCTTTCGAGTTCTCGCGCCATATAAGGTGGCTAGAAGGTAACAGCATAGGCCATCTCAGCCAGAGGTAGCGCATACGACCCGGCCAAAGTCTGACCCTACCCCACCAAATTGACTCCCCGCCCCCAGCGTGCTATAATGCCAGCATCACGAGCGCGGGAGAGCGCGGCGGGCTGATCCCCGACCGCCGCCGAAGGGGCAAACCTGGCAGGGCTGGGCGAAACTCTCAGGCAAACAGACTGCGCCGCTTGTACCCCTCTGGAGAGACCAACGCAACGAGCCTACTACACTGCGATCCCAGGCTGCGTTCCTTTGCTTGACAGAGTGAGCCGCCTGGCTTACTCTGTCATTTTTATTTGCAAGGAGGTATAACCCTTTGACCCTCAAGCGTACACCGCTGTACGACGCGCACATCAAGTTGGGCGCACGGATGGTGGATTTCGGCGGCTGGGAGATGCCAGTGCAGTACCCTGGTGGGATCATCAAGGAGCATGAGGCTACCCGCTCTGGGGCTGGGCTGTTCGACATTAGCCACATGGGTGAGTACATCGTGCGTGGCAAGGATGCGCTCGCTTTGCTCAACTATGCTACCACCAACGACCTCAGCAAAATCGTCCCCTACCAGGCTCAGTACAACTTCTTTGTCTCGCCCAGCGGTGATACCATTGATGATACGATCATCTTCCGCTTCCCCGACTACTACTACGTGGTCGTCAACGGCGCAACGATTGATAGCGACTTCGCCTGGTTGCAAGAGCTAGCCCGCCGCTTTGACGACGTGCAGATGGAGAATGTCTCCGACGCGACCGCTAAGATCGACGTGCAGGGGCCGAATGCTGACCGCATGGTGCAGGCGATCACTGATGCCGACCTCAAGCCCGTCACCTTCTACCGCTTCACCACCGGCACCCTCGCTGGTATCCCCAACGCGATCATCTCGCGCACCGGCTACACGGGTGAGGATGGCTTCGAGTTGTTCGTCCCCGCCAACCGGGCCGAAGACCTCTGGAACGCATTGATCGCGGCGGGGGCCGTCCCCGCTGGCCTGGGCGCACGCGATACCCTGCGCATGGAAGCGGGCCTACCCTTGCGCGGCTCTGACCTGGGTGAGCATGGCCGTAATCCGCTGGAGGGCGGCTTTGGCTGGGCCGTCAAGTTGCAGAAGGGCGACTTCGTGGGCCGCGAGGCTTTGCTGCCACTGAAGGAGAACCCAACCAAGAAGTGGGTGATGTTCGAGGTGACAGGGCGTGGTGTGGCCCGTCCGCACTACCCCATCGCCAACAGTGCCGGTGAGGTGATCGGCGAAGTGACCAGTGGTACCTTTGCCCCTACCCTCAACAAGAACATAGGCATGGGCTGGGTCAAGCCAGAGTATGCCCAACCCGACACTGAGATCGCGGTGATCATCCGCGAGAAGCCAGTAGCCGCCGTCGTCCGCCAACGCCCGATGTACAAGCGCAGCCAGCAGTAGCCGAGGGCTGGTCGTTGCCCTGGTTCATCACACGGCTCATCACACTTTGGAAGGAGAGGTTGAGATGCCCAACAATCCTAAGGAATACAAGTACAGCAAGGATCATGAGTGGCTCCGCATCGAGGACGACGGCACTACCACCGTCGGGATTACCACCTACGCCGTCGAACACCTGGGCGACATGGTGTTTGTTGATCTCAACGAGGCGGGTGGCACAATCAAGCAGAACGACTCGGCTGGCACGTTGGAAAGCGTCAAGGCGGCTGCTGACCTCTTTACCCCCATCGGCGGCGAGATCATCGCCCGCAATGACGCAGTGATCGACGACCCTGCCGCCCTCAACCAGGATGCCTTCGCCGCCTGGCTGATCAAGGTCAGGCCCGACAACCTGGAGGCTGACCTTGCCAGCTTGATGAGCAGCGACGAGTACGACGACTATGAGGCTTCGCAGTAGCAGGCGGGTGCTGAGGGCTAGCTTGGCGTTGACCTTCTGTTGACCTTCTGTTGACCTTCTACTGAAGGAAAGGCAGAATGGCTGGCCCTCATTACTGATCATTCATCACTGATCCTGATCAATTCTAGAGATACAGGGAGAAACCCAAAGCTATGGCCTATTCCCCACACACGACCGCCGAGCGCGAGGCGATGCTGAAGGCAATTGGCGTTGAACAGATTGAGGAGCTTTACACCGCTGTCCCTGGTGAGATGATGAACGCCCAGTTCGACTTCCCTCCCGCTCTCAGCGAGCCAGAACTGCACCGCCACCTGCGCGGGATCAGCAGCAAGAATGCCGACGTGCTGACCCACCCCATCTTCCTTGGTGCGGGCGCGTATAACCACTTTACCCCCTCGGCTATCCGCTTCATCACCCAGCGCGGCGAGTTCCAGACCGCCTATACTCCCTACCAGCCAGAGTTGAGTCAGGGAACTTTGCAGAGCATCTACGAGTTCCAGACCCTCGTTTGCCAGATTGCGGGCATGGACGTTGCCAACGCCAGTATGTACGACGGAGCAACCAGCCTGGCCGAGGCTGCACTGATGGCGGTCAATGTAACGCGGCGCAAGAAGGTGATCATCAGCGATGCGATCCACCCCGACAGCGAGGCTGTCCTGCGCACCTACGCTGACGGCCACCAGATCGAGGTGATCGCCACCGCCGACCCGATCAGCCACGCCGAACTGGGCGCAGCGGCTTGCGTGATCGTGCAGCACCCCGACTTCTTTGGCCGCATTACCGACCTCAGCGACTACGCGGCGAAGGTACATGATGCTGGTGGCTTGTTGATCATCGCCTTCTATCCTACCGCCCTCGGCCTGCTCAAGCCGCCTGGCGAATATGGCGCAGACATTGCAGTGGGCGAGGGGCAGTCTCTTGGTGTTGGCCTGCAATTCGGTGGCCCATATGTGGGGCTGCTAGCTTGCAAGACCCAGTACGTGCGGAGCATCCCTGGTCGCATCGTTGGGCAGACGAAGGATAGCAAGGGTCAGCGGGCCTACGTGTTGACTCTGCAAACCCGCGAGCAGCACATCCGCCGCGAGAAGGCGACTAGCAACATCTGCACCAATGAAGCCCTGATCGCCCTCAGCGCAACGGTCTACACCTGCTTGATGGGTAAGCAGGGCTTGCGGCGGGTAGCCGAGATGAGCTACAATCACGCCCACTACTTGGCCGAGCGCATTATGGAGCTACAAGGCTACAAGCTGCACTTTGCTGCTCCCTTCTTCAACGAGTTTGTGATAGACACGCCCATCCCCCCGGCTGACCTGAACAAGCGGCTCTGGGAGCAGGCTGGTATCATTGGTGGCTTTGATGTGAGCGCGAAGTTGGGCGGCAACGCCATGCTGCTTTGCACGACCGAGCAGAACACGAAGGAGCAACTCGATCAACTGGTTGGGCTGCTTGCCCAGTTTGGAAAGTAACAGGGGAGAAGAAGATGGAACCACTGATTTTTGAGATGAGCGTTCCCGGTCGGCTCGGTCACGACCTGCCAGCCAACGACGTGGCTGACTATGCGGCTCAGTTGCCGCAGCACTTCTTGCGGGCCGAACTACCACTGCCAGAGTTGAGCGAGCTGGACGTGATGCGGCATTTCGTGCGTCTCTCGCAATTGAACTACTCGATTGACAGCGGCTTCTATCCACTTGGTAGCTGCACGATGAAGTACAACCCGAAGGTGAACGAGGATGCCGCTGCGATGCCCGGTTTCGCCGCGATCCACCCCTTGCAGCCAGAGGATCAGGTGCAGGGTGCACTGCAAGTGATGTACAGCTTGCAGGAGATGCTGCGTAACCTGACTGGCATGGATGCTGTCACCTTGCAGCCAGCAGCAGGCGCGCATGGGGAGTTCACTGGCATGGCCCTGGTGCGCGCCTATCACCGTTCGCGCAACGACCTGATCCGTACTGTCGTTATCGTACCGGAGTCGGCGCACGGCACCAACCCTGCCACCTGCGCGAGCCTGGGCATGAGCGTGCAGTCGCTCAAGACCGATGCGAACGGGGGAGTAGACATGGCGCAGCTACGCTCCTTGCTCAACGACAAGGTGGCAGGCGTGATGCTGACTCTGCCCAGCACCCTCGGCTTGTTCGAGGCGAACATCTTGCAGATTGCGGAGATGGTTCACGCAGCGGGGGCATTGCTCTACTGTGATGGTGCGAACATGAACGCCCTGGTTGGCGAAATCCGCCCTGGCGATCTCGGCGTGGATGTGATGCACATCAATCTGCACAAGACCTTCACCACCCCGCACGGCGGTGGCGGCCCTGGCAGCGGCCCTGTCGCCTGCAAAGCAATCCTCGCGCCTTTCTTGCCCGCGCCCACCGTGGCCCAGGATGGTGACCGCTATACCCTGTTTACCCCAGAGCATAGCATCGGCAAGGTACGTGGCTTCCTCGGCAACTTTGGGATGCACATTCGGGCCTACACCTATATGCGGCAGCAGGGGGCGAAGGGGCTGAAGCAGGTCAGCCGCGATGCCGTCCTCAATGCCAACTACATTCGGGTCAAGCTCGGCAACGCCTACACCATTGCCTACGACCGCCCTTGTATGCACGAAGCCGTCTTCAGCCTGAAGAAGATGAAGCAGGAGACGGGGGTCAAGACGATGGATGTCGCCAAGCGGTTGATGGATTACGGCTACCACGCCCCCACCGTCTACTTCCCGCTGATCGTCGAGGAGGCACTGATGATCGAGCCGACCGAGACCGAGAGCAAGGAGACGCTGGACGGCTTCATTGCCGCGATGCAAGCTATCGCTGCCGAAGCGCGGGAGAACCCAGAACTAGTGAAGGGCGCACCGCACCACACCAAGCTGGGCCGCCTGGACGAAGTGACCGCTGCCCGCGAGCCGAAGTTGCGCTGGCTGCTGACCGACCCGCAGAGTGGCGGCAAGTTCGGCTCTGGCCGCAACCCCAACCTGACCAGCCAACTGGAACAACTGGAGCGGGATTAGGGGCATAGCTGGCAGCGGGTAGTGCCGCCCCTTGCCACAACCGGATATCGAAAGGGGGGTGCCGAGGATGCTACCCTGGGAGAAAAAAACGCGGGTGTTGTTGGTGGACGACTCCGCAGATATGCGTGGCAACGTGCGCCGCCTGCTATCCTTCACCCCCACCATCGTGATCGTCGGCGAGGCCGCCAATGGCGAAGAAGCGGTCTTGCATTGTCGTGGCCTGCAACCGGATGTTGTGCTAATGGACCTCAGTATGCCACGCATGGATGGCGTGCAGGCGGCCCAGGCGATCCTCAAGGAGTACCCCGATACCTGTGTGGTGATCATGTCGGCCTATGGCGAGCAGTACAATATTGACCGCTCGCTGGCCGCAGGCGCGCAGGCCTTCCTGATCAAGCCCTTCAGCATCGAAGTGTTGGTCGAGACGATCCAGCGGCTCCACCGCCCAGGCTCGTAGCAGCGTTGCTGTCTCCTGGCAGGTAGTCAAGCTGGAGGGTACTGTGGACAACTACGAGCTAGCCGAGAAGTTCAACAAGGAGCGGCATGAGATGAACCCCGCCGCCTACCAGGCGATGCGAGCCGAGGAGGCGCAGGCCGAGGCGGACGAGTGGTTCAAGATGACAGAGCGGCTGCTGCAACTGCGCTTCGTCGAGATGAAGTGTCCGCACTGCGACAAGCAATCTTTCACCGTGATCCTGATGCCGCAGCAAGTGTTCATTGCCTGCCGTGTCTGCACCCGCTTCCACCGCGGGCGGCTTGAGCCTGGCACGGTTAACAAAGAGGAGATCGTGGCGATGGCCGCTGCCTTCGACAAGCGCAACCGCAATGCTCTAGAGGTATTCGTGCGTGGCTAGCTGGAGTTTATGCTGATGACGACCTGGCGGGTGATCGACAGCGGCCCCGGTGCTGGGGCGATGAACATGGCGGTGGATGAGGCTCTGCTGCTCTCCTGCATCGCGGGCAATGATGGCTTCCCCACCCTGCGCTTCTTTGGCTGGCAGCGGCCTACCCTCAGCATCGGTATCATGCAGGGGGTAGAGGCGGTGAGGCTGGATGTGTGCAAGGAGCGTGACATACCGCTGATCCGCAGGCCGACCGGCGGCAAGGCGGTGCTGCACCAGCACGAGCTAACCTACTCTCTGGTGGGCAGCGACCACGACCCGCTCCTCAGCGGCAACGTGGTCGAAAGCTACCGCAAGATCAGCGGCGCACTGCTGGCGGCGTTGGCGAGCCTGGGGGTGCAGGCCGAACTCGCGCCGCCGGGTAGCTATCTGGCGACCAGCCGCAGCGATCACCCCGCGGCCTGCTTCGAGCAACCAGCGGATTACGAGGTGAGCGTGGGTGGGCGCAAGCTGATCGGCTCGGCCCAGGCGCGAAGGCGTGGCGCACTCTTGCAGCAGGGCAGCATCCTGCTGGCGGTAGACCTGCCTCTGCTGGTCAGCGTCCTCAACTACG
>JAYUUN010000110.1:0-8950 GCA_043754535.1 Chloroflexota bacterium
TGATGATCTTGTCTGTGCTATGTACATCTGGGCTGGGGCGCATCAGCACACTGCCTCGTTTGTACGGCAAGCTGTTCTTCCTAATCTCTACTGGCACCCTCAGTTCCTGGTAGGGATCGGCGGGCAGCTCCACCCGCCCAGAGGTGGTCTTGAACTTTGTGCCAATTATGAACGAGTCGTCCTGACCCTCTATCTTTAGTGTGGGTGCAGCGTACAGTCTGATGTTGATGTACGTCTGGTGGGTGAAAATCAGCAAGACAACACTGCCTGCTCCAGGGCCATCAACAGCAGCAGGGGTGACAGTGGGTATGGCTGCAAGCTCTTGTACCACCACATCCTCTACTTTGTCGTCGTGGCCCAGCAAGGGCGCACTGTCCTGCCCTGGCTTGTCCAACCACTCCAATCCACTCGTCACCTGTCCTATTACCCCCTTGTTCAGCCCAACGTCCTCGTACTTTGCCAGGTTTATGCCACTAAGGTCGGCAGTCTCCCCTCTGTTCCACAACAGACTACCTCGGCGTACCGGTAGCTTGCTCTGCCCGGCTGCCCGCAACTCGCTGCCCCCACCGTCCGAAATGCTTAGGCTGAGGTCTTGGTTGTTTATCATTGCCCCTTTATAGCGTTGGTAGTTCTGCACGAACAAGCCTACTCCTTCCGGTGCCTCGTTGCCGTACAACTCACCACCCAGTACCCGCCCACCGTTGAGCGTGATGGTGAACAGGTGGGTGACCTGGAAGCCGCTGATCATTGTTGGCGTGGCTGGCACTGCCGCCAGCGTCGCCACCGCCGCTGCTGTCTCGCTCAACTCTATCCCTGTCACCTGGCCACCAAAGTTAAGCTCGCCCAACAAGTTGAAGCCACTGACTACCTGGCCGACTACCACATAGCCGGGGTACTCGGCATAGGGCGGGTTTTGATAGTTTAGGTAGTCTTTGCTACCCGTAGCTACATCGTGATTGAGGATAGCAAAGGAGCCAGCATTAACCTGACCTTGCTGGTCGAAGGGTAGTACCAGACTACCGCGCTTGTAGGCCAGGTTGTTGCGCTCCACCGCTACCAGGACGCTCGCTGCGGGGGTGTACTGTTCATCGCTCATGAACCAGGTGACGGCACTGGCTGATACCAACTGCCGGCCAACTGCTTGCTTGTAGTGCTGAGCGAAGGCTGCGACCAGGTGCGGAGCCGCGTCAGGATAGACCTCGACTAGCATGGTACCCTTGCTAGTCTCGATAGTCAGCAGTTGGCGATTGCGGGTGAGGTTGGCAGCCGAGCCGTCGGCAGTGGTAGTGGCAGCACTAACCAGTGGCAAGCTGGTGGGCGTAGCAGCAACCTGAGCAGGGTTGCCAGCAACATCACAACCAACCAGGCTGCTGCTGAGCGCAGCCACCACAAACAGTAGCAAGATGCTGATAAAGCGGGAGTGCTTACGGTACATCACGGCCTCCTTCGGTGGGAACAAGCATTGCGGGGGTGAGCAACTCAAGGGCGCGATGGACCAGCTTGCTCAGTTCGCCGCGGCTGATAGCCGCATTGGGCCGGAAGCAGAGGTTGCTGGCACAGGTCAGGCCACTGATGATGCGCGCCTGGTAAAGGGTCTCCACATCCACATAGGCAAAGTAGTCGCTGGGTACATCAGCGAAGGTTGGACGCGTTGGTGTGTAGACGACCAGGTTGGCGGCCCGGCGCACTAGCTTCGCCACTTCACCCCGATTGATGTACTGAGCAGGCCGGTACGTACCGTCACCGTAGCCGCTGACTACCCCCGCTTGCACCGCCCCCTCGATGTAGCTGTAGAACACATTGCTTGCTGGCACATCGCTGAAGCTCGGCACCGCCGGGGTGGCGTGCGCCAGGCCAAAGCCGCGCACTACTATCTTGGCGAACTCACCACGACTGCTACTCTGGTTTGGGGCGAAGCGATAAGTGCCATCCCCGTTAGGGTAGCCGTTGACGGTGCCAGTGCAAGCCAGGTAACGAATGTCCTGGTAGAACAGGTAGCCAGGTGCAAGATCGCTGAAACTGAGCAGGCAGGGGGTAGCGGTAGCGGTAGCGGGGAGGGGTGTACTGCTGGCTGAAGCAGTACTGGTAGCAGTAAAAGGCAGTGAAGATGCTGTCATTGCCATGCAGACCGTAAAAGCCGCCTGGTACACTGTGGTCGACGTGGGATGTGTAAGCCACTCTACGTTCTGTGGGAAAACTTAGTTCTAGGTATTCAGTGCTAGCAGACTCAGGTTGGTGCTGAATTGTAGCATCGGGTTTGGCAGCGAGAGCCATCGTGCTGGCCTTTGAAGGGAAAGACGTGACCCAGCTAAAGCTAAGGCTGGAGACTGCTACGATGACGACCAGGAACAGGCGACCGAAGGTCCACTTGCTTCTCATTTCTTCATCCTCCTAATCAGGAAACTTAGTAAGTCGGTGGGCTACTTAAGCACTAGTGGGAATACAGCGATGTAACCATCAGGCATGGGTATCAGAGTTGTTACACTCCCGTCACTTGCTGACACAGAAACTATGCTGTTCTTGCCACTGGAGTCCGTTGAGGAAAGCACCAGGTACTTGCCCTCGCTTGTCCATGAGAGGGCGCGGTTCTTTGCCTCGCTCAGGTGAGTGAGTTGTGTAGGTACAGAACCATCAGCCTTAGCGATAAATATGTTGGTGCTGTTCTGTTCGGTGGACTGGTAATCAGCGTTAGTCACGTTGCTGTTCGCTCGCAGGAACGCAACCCTAGAACCATCAGGTGACCAAGCTGGCGAAGCATCCCAGCCCTGCTGGGGGGTCAATACCTGCTGACTGTTTTTAGTTGTTTCTAGAAGGTTGAGCTGCAGACTGGTTGAGCCACCGTCTTGGGAGGTGAGGAAGCTAATGTGCTTGTTGTCAGCTGACCACTTCGGTTCATACAGAGGCTTGAAAGAGTTACTGCCTGACACCTTTCTGGGATTACTCCCGTCAACCTGGTAGAGCCAGTAGCCACTGTCACCCCCAGAGATAACTTCGGAGAAGAAGGTGGTGCGGTCAGGTGAAAGGGCTGTCTGAACTTGGCTAGGCTGGGATAGCCACGTTACCTTGGTAAATGATGAGCCATCTCTAGCAATGATAGCGGGAGCGAGGTTCGTCTGAAGCACTATCCTATTGCTATCAAGCCAGCCGATGATGTAGTGGCTAGTAGTAGAGTAAAATGACCTGTAGGCTTCTTGGAACGCGAGGTTAGGCAGTGACTGAGCCAGGTTGGTAGTCAAGTTCACCGTCCATAGCAGGTTGGCATCATTAAAGCCCATTGATGAGTCGCGTAGAAGAACAGCTAGGTAGTTACGGTCAGGTGATGGCACTATGGATACGACACTCAATGATCCGTTCCACTTGGCGACAGGATGTGCGGCCTTCACAGTGATGTTGTCTTGGCTAGTTAGGTAGCCTAGCCACAAGGTGAGGTCATCTTTGCCCTGAACTGTCCATACCATAGCATCGCTGTCAGCAGAGAACACAATAGGGTCTTTCGCCAGCATGGTTACAGAGGGCGGGTTGTGCTTGAACTGTTCAATATCAGGCGTGACTGCTACCTGCGAAGGTCTGGGGGCAGAGGTAGGATAGATGGGACTCTCCGTCGATACAGGTGTGGGGAACTGCGGTCGGTAAGATGTGCTAACTGGTGAGGGTAGTGAAGTACCACTCACTGATGCCTGACTAGATGATTGCTCGGTCGGGGAGCTGTAGTTACAGCCAGTTAGGGTTACTAGCACTAGGAACAGCACAGCTACTAGGCGATGTTTGGATCGTGTCATGGTTGTTTGTACCTCCTCTTGTCTTACTTAGAACCGATCTGGGAACTCATACACTCAATGCCAGTGAGTACGATTGTTAACTAGTCGCCGCAACACCAAGCGGCTCATTGCCAACTGCATACCAGGCATATTCTTGATCCGCTTGAGCTTCTTCACGTTGGCGTTCCTTTCTGCCCGTCAGCCTAGAAGGAGAGGCGTTGACAACCACAACCCTACCACTGTACCTTGTTCCAGCCAACGCTGCTACGATTTGGGCTGTATAGGTCGGGAAGACATTGAGTAACCTGCCGACCAACTCAATGCTAACTGTATGCTTACCGGTCAGGTAGTCTGACAGGGTACTCTTAGGCAACCCACACCTCGCAGCCAGGGTTAGCTGGGTCAACTTGTACTCGGTCATGATCGCGTTCACTACCTGTACTATCGCTTGCTGTTGCCGTCGTCGTCCTGTCAACATCGCTTGCTCCCTCGCTGCGTCTGTCTCTTGCTTATTATAGGGGCAGGATACAGCTTAAATCAATAGGGCAGCTTGCCAGTTTCAGCAAAAGGTGATAATATTCGCTTGCTGCCTCTTGTTGGCACAAGCTCGTTTAGATTATTTTCCCGCCATTGACCAGGTGGGAGATGGAACACACCGTGGTGGAGAGTGGTAGAACAGTCGGGTTGGCCGTGGCCGACAACCTGCTGCACGTGCAGCGGCGCACCAGGCTTAACGATGCCGAACTCGAACGCAGGGCGAAGTTGGGCGACCGCTACTTGCAGAAGCTGCGGCTCGGCAAGATTGCTGACCCTGCCTACTCGCTATTGTTGAGGCTGGCGGCGGTATGTGGGGTGAGCCTGGATCATTTGGTTAGCGGCCATCACCCTGCGCCTGTGGTGGTGATCCCGGCTGCCTACTATGCTGCTCGCTTTGGTCTACATCAGCCACTACTAGTCAGCGGGTTGGGGGTGATGGCCCAGCACCTGGCTCTCTGGTTGGCGGAGGGTGGCAGTTCACTGCCGCCGCTCGTAGCCTATCGCCCCAGCCCCAGCCTGATCCGCCTGGTCAACCTGCTAGATTGCACCGTCAACTTGCTGCTAACCGAGCTTGAGCAGGCTGGCGTTGAGGTGAAGCTGCGCCAAGCCGAGTTCGCCAACCTGAGTAACCGCTACCAACGGCTGGCTGAGGGACAGCGGCTGCTAGTGCTGTCCCTGGCGAGCAGCATGGTGAGTGGGGCGGAAGCTAGCCAGCCACCGGGCAACGGGGCTAAGTTGACCATCCTGCTGGGCGAAGTCGGCAGCCTGACAAAAAGTCAGCCGCCCGCAAGGGTAGTCGCTGCGGCCTCCCCCCAGGCCAACCTGGGTCTGACGGTGGCAGCCAACCTGATGGCTTTGCAACAGAGGGCGAGCATAACGGATGCCGAGCTTGAGCGGCAAGCCCTACTAGGGCGCACTTACTTGCAGAAGCTGCGACAGGGAGCGATCAGTGAACCTGGCTATGCGGTGGTGGCCCAGCTTGCCGCCGCTTGCGGGGTGAGCAGCGGCTACCTGACTGGCGAAACAGAGCCGCAGCCGCTGCTCCTTGCGCCAGTACCGTTCTATGCGGCCCGCTATGGCCTGTTCAACCCTCTGTGCGTACGAGCGTTGGAGACGATAGCGGAGGTGGTGGTAGCGAACGGTGACCTGCGAACGGCGATCACACAGGCCCTGATGACGCAGGCTGGCAATGGGGATGCAGCGACAGAGCCAGTGGCGCAGGAGCTGGCAGGGATGCAGGCAATCTACCTGCGCCTGCCAGCCGAGCAGCGGCAGTGGCTAACCTCGCTGATCGGCAGCTTGCCTACTAGCTCAGCTTAGAAGCGCAGGGTTGACCACGCCGCAAGTTGCTGCTGGATGGCAGCTACTTCGGGCCGTATCTCCAGCCGCTGGAAGGCTTTGAGCGCATGGCCCAGGGTGTCCAGGGCGCGGTGCAACAGGGTGGCATCCTGCTCGGCAACGGCCCATTGGTGAAGCATGAGGGCGTAGGCCTGGTAGGTGCGGGCGCGGTCGTAGCGGTGTACCCGCCCAACGCTGGCTAGCGACTGCTTGAAATGCAGGTCGGCCTGCTGGTAATCGGCAGCAGCAGTGGCGTAGGCAGCGTTCGCCTCGGCTAGTAGCCAGTGGTAAGTATCGTCGATCTCGCCGCCTGCTTCCTCGGCGGCAGCCGCTACCATCTCGGTTAGTAGCTCAGCCGCCTGCCCCAGCTTGCCTTCATACAGCCAGCAGAGCAGCAGGTTGAGCGAGTACTCCACGCCCAGACCCACGCCAGCCGCCTTCTCTCTTGCCAGAACTGCATGATGTTCCCAGTTGACCGCATCTTCCTTGTAGGCAAACAGTTTGGCGGCTACGTTGTGTACTTCGGCCTCACGGCTGGCCTGGTTAACCTGGTCGAGCAGCCCCTCCGCCTGCTTGATTGCCAACTGCGCTTGCTGGTAATGATGCCCAAAGAGGTATACTTCGCTGATCAGGCTGAGAACCGACACGCGCTGGGCCAGATTGCCGACGCTGGCGACCAGGGCCAGGGCTGTCGAGGCCGCGATGTAGGCCTGGGGGTATGGTCCATACTGCCCATAGAACCAGGTTAGGGAGCCGTATATACCCACAATGCGAACAGGATCGTTACTGGCGGCGGCTTCGTCCAGGGCAGCGTCCAGATAACTACTAGCCACCTCTGGCTGATCGAGGTTGATCGCATTGTTGCCCATATTCTCCAGAGCGAGTGAAGCCTGGGCTGCGTCGCCACTGTCATGTGCTAGCTTGTAGGCTTGCTCATAGACCTGGGAGGAGCGGCTAAAGTCCGCCAACCCCATGTAGACCAGGCCGATGCGGTTGAGTATCTCCACCAACAGGCTCTGTCCAGCCACGTTCTCGGCCAGGTAGCGAACAGCCTCCTGGTATAGGGTCAGGGCAGGCTCAAGCTGGTCACGCCGCTGGAGGATGCGACCCTCTACATAGATAGCGCGAGCGCGTAGCAGGCTGACAGCGGGCGACTCAGCCTCAAACTGGGCGAGAGCCAGCGTAGCAGCGGTGAGCTTGGCGGTCGCCTCCGTAAGCTGACCAGCCGCGATCTGGCCGAGGGCTTCCCGCAGCAGATCGTCGATTGGGGCTGGGTTCTGTTCGTCAATCACTGGCTAGCTCCTGACCTTCATCCTGGTGGGGTACTACTAATCTCAGCCGGCTGCCACCCGCAAGCCACAGGATGCAGCCACTTGCTTACTCAGCCATCCTGCCAATAACACTGCTAAGGCAGCCGACCAGTGCTGACTGGCTAGCTACCTTAACCTGCTGAAATACGTCGCGGCTGGCCCCTGTGTAGCCGCCGTAACTATGTTATAGTTTCGCCGAGCTAGCCGAGAGGTCGGCTTCTAACGAACAAAGCTCTCACTTTGGCAAGAGCTTTGTTTTCATCCTCCGCTATGGTGCGCTAGTCGGCAAAGGGTTTGGCGGTGTCCCCCCTGGCGAAACGGTAGAAGCAGGTGCGGATGGTAGCGGAGTAGGAACGTCTGGTGTGGGTATGGAAGGACCTGGGGTTCCAGGCAGTCCGCCCCGAACTTGCTGCCCATAATGCAGCGTCTTTGGCCCCTCGGTGGGGCAGGGTGGGATGCTGTCCTGTGCGGCAAACTGCCCAGCATAGTCCCCAGTGATGCTGGGATCGTTCAGCACCTTGTGCAGTGCGCCACCCTGCGTAGCGAAGGTTTCGGTTGGCAGACCTGCCCAGATGTCGTAGATGTAAGCCAAGTACCGATGGTGAACACCAAATCCCTGACTGTTATCCATGTACCTGCTACCATCGAAATCCCCCCGCAGCACAATTAGCATTAGCGGAGGAGTTTCTATAGTCCAGAAGGTATGACAGTAGAAACCCAGCGCAGGCATATCCTCTGGGGTTATCGAGCGAGCAACAAGCACCTCAGTACTGCTGATTGGCGCATTGTAAGACCGTTCGGCTTCAGCCTGCGCTGCCAAGCTGACTTCTGCGGGGCTACGCCCTACCAGATTGTGGGGATAGAGGTAGGGAGGGCCACCCGCCATAGCACTTGGTAGCACTGCTGGCGTTGAAGCTGGCGCAGTTGCGGCAGACAGATCACTAGGTGGTTGTTGATCGCAGGCCACTAGGAGCAGGCTGAACAGCAGCAAAGCACGTCTAATCATACAATCATCCCTCGAATACAATGTCTACCCCAACAAAGAGGTGAGAGCAACAACTAGATTATACTCGCTCCTGGCCAGCCACACAAGGCTGTTCCGCATAGTCGGATTGAACCTACTTATTGCTGCTCTGTCTACCTACTAACCAGGGCGCGATGCATCACCTTGCTTAGTTCGCCACGCGTGATGTTGAAGTTGGGCCGGAAGCAGCGGCTGCTGCCACAGGCTGCCCCCGCGATGATGCCCCGCTCTAGCAGCGTCTCCACCGCTGCGTAGCCGAACGCTCCGACTGGCACATCGCTGAAGCTCGGCCCGGCTGGCACGAACGGCGGGTAGTTGCTGATCCTCTGCACCACTACTGCCACCTGCATCCGACTGACTGGCACGTTGGCACCGTAACAAGGATTGGCCGTGTGCAAGGCACTGCACTGCGCTGCACTCAAGCCCGTGATTGCCCCCACCTGGTAGGCTGCTTCCACATACGGGTAGAACACGCTGCTAGCCGCCACGTCACCGAAGGTTGGCCTGGTCGGGGTGTAGCTAGCCAGGCCAAAGCCCAGCACCGCTATCTTAGCAAACTGGCCGCGCATGGTGGCACTGTTGGGCTGGAAGCTGTTGCCGGGATAGCCACTGATCACCCCCCGGCAAGCCAGGTACTGGATGTCGGCGTAGAAGATGTGGCTGGTCGGCACGTCGCTGAAGCTGATCACGCAAGGGCTGGCGGTGGCAGCGGGTTGGTTGGTCGCGGTGAGCGTGGCGGTTGCGCTGGCAGTAAGCGTCGCACTAGCAGTGAGCGTTGCGCTAGAAGTAAGGGTAGCGGTTGGGGTCAAGGTCAGGGTGGGGCTGAGCGTGGGGCTAGGGGTACTCGTCACCGTCGGTGTGTTGCTGGGAGCGGCAGTGGGGAGTGGCGTGCAGGTCGCCAGGGCGGTAGCAGTTACACTGGCCGTCGGCGTGGCTCCAGGGGTGCTACTGGCAATTGCGCTCTGGTTGGGCCAGGGGGTACC
>JAYUUN010000111.1:0-86575 GCA_043754535.1 Chloroflexota bacterium
TTTACGTTGCATGGGTAGAGGTTAAAGCATACGCCAGTTCGGGCGCAGACTTCAAACTGAAAGTTTACGATAGGCGAACTGGCGTTACTACTCTGCTCATGAAGGGTTCGGACACTGGCCCTAACTTGCAGCGGGGCTATCTGATCCCTGATGGTGAGCTAGCAGGCTACCTAGACCTGGACACTGGAAAACATCTCAAGGTAGAGGTAAAGCTGGATGGTTGGCAGGTACAGGCTCGTGGGAATGTACTTGTGTGGCTTAAAGGCGACTACAAGAAGCCAAATATCTGGGGTTACGAGCTGAGTGGCGGCGAAGCCGTGCAGCTAACTAGCGCAGCAGGAGGCCAGACCAACCCCGCTGTGGACGGTGACGTACTTGCCTGGATACAGCACGACCTCGATGGAGGGAGTCGCATAGCCTACACTTCGCTTTCTGCCGCCTTCGCTGCCGCAAAGAAGTAGGGGCGTACCGACTGGTACGCCCCTACTTGTTCACTGGCAAGGTAGTTTGCGACCTAGCGTTCTACCTCCGAGTCGTAGCCGCGAAACTCTTGTACCATATCCTTGCCCTGGCCGAACATCTTGCCGATGTTGCGGTAGAGTTCCTTGCGCTGCTGCTCCTCTGGAGCGAACAGGTAGACCAGGCCCAGAGCCATCAGCAGTGTCCAGAAGATGGTGGATGCTGTGGTGGTCGTCCCTTTCTTCACTGCCTTGCCAGTGGCCGAGGCTGCTCCACCGACTGCGCCGCCGACATTGCCTGCTGCGCTGCCGATGATCTCGCCCACATTGCCTGCCGCCCCACCAACCGACTTGCCAACTGTCTCTAGCGCACTGTCGCGGTTGTCGAACAGGTCGCCGACCTTACCGCCAACGGTATTGAGTGCGTCACCAACGGTGGGAGCGAACGTCTCTTGGAAGAAGTCGCCGATATTGCTAGCCGCTTCGCTTACTGCCTTGCGCGCTTTGGGGGCATTCTCGTCGTAGAGGTCGCCGACGTTGCTCGCCAGCTCGCTGATCGCCTTGCGAGCCTTTGGCGCGTTTTCGTCGTAGAGGTCGCCGACGTTGCTGGCCGCTTCGCTGAGCAGCTTGCGGGCCTTCGGCGCGTTCTCGTCGTAGAGGTCGCCAGCGGGCAGGATTACCCGACCCTGGATCATCTCGCCAGCCCGCCCAGCAGCCTTGACCACTTCGGGCAGGGTGTCTTCGCGCAAATTATCCATGATATTGCCTAGCGCATCACCAACGTTGGCGAAGAAACCACCCGCCGTGTCGCCCGCGTCGGCTAGCTGTTCGCCGCCCTTCTTCAGCAGCTTGCCTGCGTTCTTGCGCGCATCCGCGAGGTCGAGGTCGGCTGTCCCCTTCTTGATCGCCCTGCCTGCCGCCTTGCTAGCCTGCTCAAGCTCCTTACCACTCTGCTTGAGCAGCTTGCCCGCGTTCTTGCGCGCCGCACCGAGGTCGAGATTGAGGTCGAGGTTGCCGAGGCTGTCAGCCAGTCCCTTCGCCTTGCTGTCGAGTTCGAGGTGGTCGACCCCCTGGGCCAAATCCTTCCGCAGTTGGGCTAGCTTCTTGGCAGCATCCTTGCGGCGGTCATCTGCGCCCAGGTCACTGAGCAACCCCTCCGCCCGCTTGCGGATCGTCTTGGCCCGCTTCTGCGCGTCCTTCGATAGGTCACTACTATCTAGCTGATCAAGGAGATCACTGATATTGCTGCGAGCGTCGCGGATCGCCCGCTGACCTTTCTTCATCTGGCCTTCAAGGTTGAAATCGTCCACCGCACCAGCCACGCGCTGACCGGCCTTGCCGATGCTAGCAATGGCTTCGGCAGCATTCTTCTTCAGGTCGTCGAGGAAGCCATCAAGCTCCTTGCCACTAGGCAGTTCGAGGCCAGAGAGGGTGTCGCCTACCTGCGTGCCGAGGTCGCCCGCGCGCTTGCCAAGCTGTCGGCCCAAGTGGCTAGCGGTCTGGCTGCCACTGTAGAGACCATGCGCGACCCGACGGCTGGTACCCTTGCCGAGTACCTGATCCAGCCGCTTGCCGCCCGCTGACTCGATCAGGCGACGCAGTTCCTTCTCGCGCTTCGGTTCGCCGAGCCTACCGAGGCCAGTGACCAGCAGGCCTACCCCAGCAGCGATCCCACTCGCCAGGGCAACGACAGCCAGGGCTTCCATATCTGCATTGGGGGCCTCATCATCGCCATAGCCCTGCCAGGCACGGCGGGGGTACTCGCCATACTGGTCACCTCTAAACTCTTGGCTCACTGGTGGTTCCTCCTTGAAGTTGGCAACAGGGAGATCATGAAGCAGCCGCTTATGATCAAGATAAATGCGCTAAAAACTGGCACTGCTGTCTGCTTTTGTTCCACCGCCATGCTAGCAATTCTCATGCCACCTCAGCGAGACTGGCAGAGAACGCACGGCTGGTATGGTCATCACCGAGGGCAATGCCGTAGACGGCCCCGGCTGCGGCGATGGTGCTGCGGTTGTGGGTGATCACGATAAACTGGGTCTTCGCGCTCAGTTCTGTCAGGGCTGTGGTGATGCGGCCAATGTTCGCCTCGTCCAAAGCTGCGTCCACCTCATCCAGCAGGCAGAAGGGCGAGGGGTTGACGCTCAGCAGGCTAAAGAGGAGGGCGACAGCGGTGAGGGCGCGTTCGCCACCAGAGAGTGAGGGCAGGTTCTGCCAGCGTTTACCCGGTGGCTGGGCGGCGATCTCCACCCCGCCCGCTGCGCTGCTCATCTCCAGCCGCGCCGCGCCGCCGCCGAACAGGCGGGTGAAGTACAGACTAAACTGGAGCGCGACGGCGGCAAAGGTTATGCTGAAGCGTTGCTGCATGGTCGTCTCCAACTCGGCAATTACCACCTGTAGGCTGGCGGCAGCGGCCTGCAAGTCCTCGGTCTGGCTAGCCATGAACTCGTGCCGCGCGGCAGCCTCGGTATACTCTGCAACAGCCAGCGGGTTGACTAGCCCAAGGCGGGCCAGACGGTTTCGCAGGCTGGCAATCTCGTCCGCCAGCCTGTCCAGCTTGGCTACGGCTGGAGGCTGGGGGCTGGAGTCGTCGCCCAGTTCGGCTACCGCCCGCGTGTGGATGTCTTCCAGTTCGTGGGTTGCCCGGTCGCAGGCGAGGCTAGCACGACCAAGCGACTGCTCGGCAGCCAGCAGGGCGTGCTGCTGGCGCGAGATTGCATCGCTGGCAGCGACAGCTTCCTCTTGAGCGGTGGCTAGCTGCTGGCGCAAGGGGAGGGTGGCAGCAGCTGCGGCGGCTAGCTCGTCGTTGCTGCTCTGCAAGTCGCTAGCGGTGGCAGCCTGGGCGACCCGCAAGCGATCCACCTCGGCCAGCAGTAGGGTGAGGCGGGTTTGCCGCTCAGCCACCGCTCGACGCAGGCTGGCAAGGTCGCGCTCTGCCGCTTGCAGGGTCGCTTGCTGACGGTGCAGTGCCTCCTCGTTGCCGCCTATGGTGGCCCGCAGGGTGGCGAGGGCCACCACTGCCTCTGTGCGGCTCCCACGCAGGCGGTTGAGTTCGTCATTGGCGGCAGCGAGGGTGGTGGCGGCGGCTGTCACGGCCAGCAGGTGGGCGGCGATCTCGGTGGCACGGTTCTCGACGCTGGCGGCAACGATCTCAGCCCGCTTGCCAAACTCGGCGGCGGCGGCTTTGCGGTAGTCAAGCTCCTGCTTCGCCCGCTCAAGCTCGCGGCTAGCAGTCGCGGTGGCAGCAGCGGCGGTGGTTGCCAGGCGGGTGGCCTCGGCAAGCTGGCGGTTCGCCTGCTCAAGCTGCTGACTGACCCTGCGCCAATCCTGCTCTATGCTGGCAGCGGCGGTTTGAGCTGTCTGCCAACGGCGGTGGGCTACTGCAAGGGTGGCAGGCAGGTCGCGCAGTTCGCGTTCGCGGGCCAGCAAGCCGCTGTCCTTGCCCTTGCCACTGCTGCCACCCGTCACGCTACCACTCGGCCTGACGATCTCCCCTTCGCGGGTGACGACCGTCCAGCCACCCTCCTCGCGCACCAGGCGGCGGGCGACAGCTAGCTCCTCAACCACCAGCGTGCGGCCCAGCAAGTTGACGGCCACGGGGGTGTAGAGCGGGTTGTAGCCAACTAGATCGGCGGCTATGCCAAGGATGCCAGTAGCACCCGCTCCAACCCCACTGGCGGTGGAAGTGGAGAAAGAAGTAGCTGCCAAAGGGGGAGCTGGAACCCGCGAGTAGCGGATCGTATCCAGCGGTAGGAAGGTGGCACGGCCTGCATTGGTGCGCTTGAGCAGGCTGATCGCGGCCTCGGCTGCCGCCCAGTCCACCACCACCACATCTTGCAAGCGACCGCCTAGCGCAGTTTCGATAGCCAGTTCGAGGTCGGCTGGCACCTGCAAGAGGCTAGCGACGGTGCCAATGATGCCACGCAGCTTCGGCGGTCGCCCGCCCTGGCCTGCCACGTCAAGGACAGCTCGCACGCCGTCGAACAGCCCGGCTCCGCTCTCGTGCAGCCGTTGCAGAGCGTCGAGGCGGGCTGCGATCTGCTGCTCTGCCGCCCGTAGGGGGAGGCTAGCAGCTTCAGCGGCCCGCTGGCGGCTGCTCATCTCGGCAACGGCCTGCGCAAGGCGGCTGCACTCGGCTTGCGCAGCGGCCAGGCGTTCGTTCTCCACCTGCGCGGTCGCGCTCGCTACCTGCGCGGCAGCCTTGCCCTGCTGCAAGCGCATCTCCAGGGGGGTGAGAGCGTTGCTGGCCGCCAGTGCGTCGCTGCGGGCGCGCTGCACCGAACGAGCCGCTTCCTCTGCGGCCCGCTGACTGGCAGCAAGGGCAGAGGCGGCAAAGGTGTGCGCCCCTTGCGCCTGCTCCACTTGGGCGGCCAGTTCGCGCTCGGCTAGCAGCCCCCCAGCACTGCGTGTCTCGGCAGCGATCAGGTCGGCACGTAGCAGGGCCAATCCCGCGTGGGCGACGGCCAACTCCTGCTCAAGGCTGACGACGGTGGCAGCACGGGCAGCAGTCGCGGCCTCGTCCTCCTTGCCAGCCCGCTGCTGCTCGGCAAGCTGGCGAGCGAGGGCAGCAACATTGGCCGCAGTGACGGCGGCAACCCGCTCAAGCTGCTGGGCCGCATCGCGCAATTGGCCCTGCTGCACGGCGGCCTGCTCAAGGGCGGTAGTTGCGCCTGTAACCTGCGCTCTGGCCGCTCGCTCTGCTGCCTGCCCCACCAGCAGGTTAGCCTGGGTTGCGGCAACGCTAGCGGTGGCAGCCGTCCGCTCTGCTTCGGTGGCTTGCTCGTGGGCGGCTGCCAGGGTCAGCAGGTGGCTATACCAGAGGCGTAGGCGAGAGTGCAGGTCGGCAGCCACCGCTTGTGCATCGCGGGCGTGCTTTGCCTGCCGCTCCAACAGTTTGAGGCGCGGTTCGCTGTCGCTGAGGAGGTCGTGCAGGCGCACCATGTTCTCCTCGGTCGCCCTTAGCCGCTTCTCTGCCTCGTTCTTCTGGCTGTAGAACTGGCTAATGCCTGCCGCCGCCTCAAAGAGGGCGCGCCGCTCCTCCGGTCGCTGGCTCAAGGCGATGTCTACCAGCCCCTGGCCGACAACAGTGTAGAGGTGGTTGAGACCAGCGGTGAGGTCTTGCAGGTCGCGCAGCCGCACCCGACTTTTGTTGATGTAGTACTCGTTTTCGCCGCTGCGGTGGGCGCGACGGGTGATCGTCACCTCGCTGTAGTCAATTGGCAACAGGCCCCCTGTGTTGTCGAGCGTGAGGCTGACTTCGGCAAAGCCGGTCGGCGCACGCTTGCTGCTACCGCTGAAGATCACGTCTTCGGTCTTGCGCCCGCGCAGGGATAGGTAGCTCTGCTCGCCCAGCACCCAGCGCAACGCGTCGGCCACGTTGCTCTTGCCACTACCATTTGGCCCCACCACGGCGGTGATGCCAGGAGCAAAGGCAAGCTCGGTCTTGTTGGCAAAGGTCTTGAAGCCTTGCAATTGCAATCGTTTGAGATACATGGCCGTCCAATCAAAGTCACGCTAAGCGGCCCATTGTACCACATCTACCGATTGATGTGCAGGTAGGGCAGGGTATGGTACAATGCGAGGACGGGTGGCGGATCATAGCCAGCGAATGGATGCTGATTGCAAGGAGAGATGATGGACACCACTGCTTTGCCTACGGGCCTGATAGAGCGGGCTATTGCGGGCTTGGAGGCCGACCACAACGTAATTGGCGTAATCCTGGGTGGCAGCTTCACACGAGGTGAAGCTAACCATTATAGTGATGTTGACTTTGCCCGTATCGTGCGCGAAGTTGAGCCAGGCCTGGAGCGGCACCGCTTCCACTACGATAGTGGTAGGCTAGTTTGTCTCTCACTGCACTCCTTTGCAGTCTTGCAAGCGCGTCTCAGTATACCCAGCGAGGCGATATGGGAGGTGCCAACCATGAGGACAGTGCAGATTGTGTTGGATAGAGAGGGCCAGATAGCTGCACTCAAGCAGGCAGCGATTGATTTCAAGTGGGAGCCACTACAGCCTGCTGCTGATGCCTATGCCAGTTACTTGCTGTATGATAATGTTGAACTTGCCCATAAGCTACTAGGTACGCTAACAACGGGCAACCAGGATGCAACTATGCGGGCAACTAGGATGCTGGTTAGTGGTGCTTCTGAAGCGATAGCGGTTCAGCGCGGTTTGCTGATCGAAGCTCCTAACAACTTTTACAACTTGCTACAAGTAACTGTCGGTCGCGAAGCACTATGGACGTACCACTACAGAGCCGCGCAAGGCTACGATCAAAATACGACTCATGAACAGGCTGTTGCTGCTCTCCATCTGTATCTTGAGACTGTCCGCCTCCTAGCGGTAGCGATCCAGCCGGAGCATCGAGTGGTGATCGAGCAGGCACTGCGGCTAATTGCTGAGAAATTGCTCGCTGAACCCACTTGACAGCGGATTGCTAGTATGCTATAATGCTAGCATCATAGCAAGGAGGTTCCTGTGATGCCCGATGACAAGCAGCAGTTCAACGTCTACCTCACCCCCGACCTGGTCCGCCAGATCAAGCACCACTCGGTTGATGTGCAACTCTCTCTCTCCGACCTGGTAGAGAAGGTGTTGCGCGCCTACCTCGACAAGCGCGACGAGCAGCCCGCCGTGCCACAGCTAGCCCAACCACCGATTGCCGACCTCGCCCGCGGCGAACAGCAGGCCAGTGGTTTGACTTTGCAGCCAATGATCCACGTTGAGCAGATGGCAGCGGCGATCAAGTTCTACGAGGCACTGGGCTTCAGCCTCACGGTCGGCAGCCGCGATGGGGACTGGGCGCAGATGAGGCTCGGTGGGGCCGAACTCGGCCTACTGGCCCACCCACCAAACCCTGAGCAGAACGAGGGGATCGTCGAACTCAACTTTGAGAGCCAGGAGCCGCTGGAAGCCCTGGAAGCGCGCCTGCGCGAGGCGGGGGTGACGATTGCGCGGCCTACTGGCGACGAAGGCTTCGGCGCGCAGTTGCAGGTGCAGTCGCCCGACGGCCTGCTAGTCAAGATCAACCAACTCGATCCGGGGCTGTACGGCTGGGAGGGTCAACCATGAGCCTGCGCCTGATGCCCATCGTCTACGTCAGCGATATGGATCGCTCGATAGCCTTCTACCGTTCGCTCGGCCTCAAGCTAGAAGTACAGTCGCGCTCGGCTCAGTGGGCAGAACTCAAATGCGGCGATGCACTTCTGGCTCTGCACCGTGGCGAAAAGCCATAGCAGCGGCCTTATCGCTGGGCAGCAGGTCACGCCAGTACAACAGGGTGGGGGGAGCAAGTCAGGCAGCAGCCAGTCAAGCTCTGCTTCCTCAGCAACGCGCCGCTACACAATCTGATTGGCGAACTGCGCACAGCAGGGGTGGAGATCGTCCGTGAAGTAACGGACGAGGGCTTCGGCTACTCGATGCAGGTGCGTGACCCCGACGGCCTGACGATCCAGATTGACGAACACGATAGCGAACTCTACACCTGATTTACACCTCTAGACTGATGCAGCCGCGCCCCGCCAGTTGGTACAATGGCGGGGCTGCTCATTGCCTGGCAAGGCGCGCGTTGTTGGCAGACACGTTGCGGGGTGGCAGTGCAATTAGCGTACAGATGTGCTATACTGTTGGCGAACACTCGTTCTTCAACAGCCCGAAAGGAGTACCCAGGTTGTCTACCATGCTTGAAGATACTACGGTCGCCCTTGCCCAGGGAGAGGCACAAACGCAGGAAGCCGCGATGACTACCAGCCCAAAGCCAGCCCGCAAGCTGGCGATCAAGGTTGAGAATGTCTCCCGCACCTACAACATTAAGGTTGACAAGAAGGCCAAGAAAGAGGGCAAGGAGAGCAAGCTGCTCACCGCCCTGGGTGGCGTGTCGCTTGAGGTTGAAGAAGGTGAACTCTTTGGTCTGCTTGGCCCTAATGGGGCAGGCAAGACCACGCTGATCAAGATCATGACGACCCTGCTTGCCCCTAGTGGCGGGGTCGCCATGGTGGACGGGCTGGACGTGGTGAAGGAAGCAACAGAAGTGCGCCGCCGAATCAACATGGTCAGCGGCGGTGAAACCAGCGGCTACGGCATCCTTACTGTGCGCGAGAACCTCTGGGTCTGGTCGCAGTTCTACGGCCTGGATAGCAAGGTGGCCCGCCAGCGGATCGACGAACTGCTCAAGATCGTAGAGTTGGAGGACAAGGCGGGCGCACTAGTCAGCGGTCTCTCCACCGGCCAACGCCAGCGCATGAACTTCTGTCGCGGCTTCGTCACCGACCCAAAGGTGTTGTTCCTCGACGAGCCAACCCTCGGCCTGGACGTACACGCCGCCCGTATCGTGCGCGACTTCACCCAGACCTGGATGAAGCAGAACCCCGACCGCACGGTGCTGCTCACCACCCACTACATGGCTGAAGCCGACTCGTTGTGCGACCGCATTGCGATCATCGACCACGGTGCCGTGCTTGCCTGCGACACGCCGAGCAACCTGAAGCGGATGTTGCAGAAGCAGCCAGTTTTTGAGATCGGCGTAGCGGGCCTGAACGGCAGCCAGTTGGAGGCTCTGCCGCGCATCCCCGGCGTAGTGCGAGTGAGCAGTGAGTCGCGGGAGGGGGGCAGCGGCTACAACCTCAAGTTCATCATCGAAGCAGAGCCGGTGATCGGCGCAGTAGTCAGCGAGATCACAGCCCAGGGGGGCAGCATCCTCAGCTTGCAGAAGAACGAGCCGACCCTGGAGGACGTGTTCATCAAGCTGGTGGGCCGCAGCCTCAGTGCTGAAGACAAGGAGAAGTAAGTGGTAGAGAAAGCAACCGGCTGGCGGCTGTTCCGCAAGACGGTGTGGGGGCGCGCCTACCCCCGCATCATCGGTCTCAGCCGCGAACCTAGCTGGCTATTCTTCGAGGTAGTGATCCCGGCTATTGGCCTGCTGGCCTACCTCTTTATCTACAAGTTCCTCGGCCAGGAGGAGAGCGACCGCACCAAGACCGACATACTGGGCCTGGTCATTCTCGGCGGCGCGGCTGTCACCTACTGGCAGAACATCCTCTGGATGATGGCTAGTCAACTGTACTGGGACAAGCAGGAGGGCTTGCTAGAGTTGTTCATCCTCTCGCCCACCTCACTGATGGCGATCCTGTTGGGCATGAGCATCGGCGGGCTGGTGATGGCAACGATCCGCGCGTCGGCAGTGATGATTTTCGGCATCGTCGTTTTCAGCATCCAGTTCAGCCTGGAGGGCATCCTGCCTGCGTTGGCGGCCTTCCTGATCACCATGTTCGCCCTTTATGGTCTGGGCATGATGCTATCTACCGTCTTCCTACTCTGGGGGCGAGCAGCCTGGCAGATCAGCCTCGCGCTGACCGAGCCAATCTACGCCCTCAGCGGGATGTACTCGCCACTCAACGCCCTCAAGAACCCGGTGCTGGTGGCAGCGGCTGGCATTGTGCCGATTAGCCTGGGCCTGGATGCGATCCGCCAACTGCTGCTGCCCAGCCTGTTCGACGGTAGCCCTTTCAGTGGGGTACTCAACCCCTGGCTAGAGGTTGGTATCCTCTTTGCAGCGGGCGTGGTCTTCAACATTGCCGCTTACATCCTGGTCAAGCGCGTAGAGTGGTTGGCGAAGGTGAAGGCGAGCTTGAGCCTGCGCTGGCAGTAGTCCGGTGATCAACAGAAGATGAGAGGAGTAATCATTGAGCGCAATCATCCACGATAGTCCGAAGAAGGTGACAGGCGACGTAGCCGAGTCGCTGCGTACCTTCAAGGTAGCCAGTTGGCTGGGCTGGCAGATCGAGAGCAACTGGGCCGACCCGTTCGCCTTCTTCGTCTTCAGCATCATGCGTCCGCTCGGTGCCTCGCTGATCCTCGTCCTCATCTATGGCGCGGTCAGCGGCAACAACAGCCAACCCGAAGCGTTCACCTATCTTTACGTCAGCAACGCCTGGTTCACCCTGGTGGTTAACACCATCGTGGGCCTGTCCTGGACGATCATAGACGAGCGCGAGTTCTACAAGATGCTCAAGTACGTCTACACCTCGCCCGCAAGGATCATCCCCTTCCTGATGGGGCGCGGGTTGGCAAAGATCGTGATCGGGATGCTCACCTTCGTGGTGCTGATGGGCATCGGCATCATCTTCTTCCCCATGACCCTCAGTTGGGGGGCGGTGCAGTGGGGTTGGCTGCTAGTCTACTTCGTCCTCGGCATGATCATGCTGGTGGGGCTGGGCCTGATCATGGCGGCAGTCAGCCTGCGGGTCGCCCGCCACGGCGGCAGCATCGGCGAGATCGTGGCGGGGCTGCTACTACTGTTCTGCGGAGCCTACTACCCAGTAGATGTGCTGCCCGACTGGATTCAGAAGATTAGCCTGGCGGTACCAGTCACCTACTGGCTTGAGGGGATGCGCCGGGCCACGGCAGGTCGCGTCCTCGCTCCAGTAGTTGAGGGCCACCCCTCGATCATGTCTCAGATCGGTGACCTGCAACTCCTCAGCATCCTGGTCTTCTGCGCCGTCGCCAGCCTCAGCTTCTCGATCTGGTTCTACAAGTTCGTGGAGCGCACTGCGAAAGAGGCGGGCGTGATCGACAAGGTGAGCAACTACTAACTCAACAACTAACCAGGAGGGGCGGCAGGTGTCGCCCCTTCTACTTGCCCCCGATTTGTGCGCGCACCACAGCCTTCACCAGGCAGCGTCGGGCATCAGTCCGGTTAGTAGCTCCTGGCGTAAATCACACGGTACTTACCGGGCTGGCCGGAGTAGATATCCGGCTGCGGCTCGCCTGCCTCGCCGCCCGCTTGCTCGGCAGCCGGGTGGTCGAGGTACTTGAGGGGGATGCAGCGGATCGTGGCCTTCGTCGCAGTCTTGATCGCCTCCTCGGTCTCTGCCGTGCCGTCCCACCAGCAGTCAATGAAGCCGCGCTGGTTGGCGATCACCTCGCTGAACTGGGCGAAGTCGCTGACTGTACGTGTGCCAGCGGCTAGCTTCTCCTGCGCCGCCTGGTACATCGCCTGCTGGATGTCGTCTAGCAATCCCTTGACGGTCACGGCCACTTCGCCGGCGGCCACGATCTGCTTGGCGCGGGTGTCGCGGCGCACCAGCACCACATTGCCGCTCGCTACGTCACGCGGGCCGATCTCCATCCGCAACGGCACGCCCTTCAGTTCGTACTCGCTGTACTTCCAACCAGAGCGATGTTCTGTGTCCCTGTCCACGCGGGCGCGCACCCCAGCAGCCTTGAGGCTGGCGGCCACACTGTCGGCGGCAGCCATGGTGCTGTCCATCTCGGCCTCGTTCTTCCAGATCGGGATGATGATCACCTGGATCGGGGCGACCTTCGGCGGCAGGCGCAGGCCGTTGTCATCGCCATGCACCATAATCAGGCCGCCCAGCATTCGGGTGCTGAGTCCCCAACTGGTGGAGTAGGCGTACTCGCGCTCGTTCTGCTTGTTGAGGAACTGGATGTCGAAGGCGCGGGCGAAGTGGTCGCCCAGGTCGTGGCTGGTGCCAGACTGCAACGCCTTGCCGTCGCCCATCATCGCCTCGATGGTATAGGTGTTGACCGCGCCAGGGAACTTCTCGCTCGGACTCTTGCGCCCCGGCACAACCGGGATCGCCAAGTCGTCTTGGGCGAAGTCGGTATAGACCTTGAGCATCTGAATGGTGCGCTCCTCGGCCTCCTGGGGGGTGGCGTGGCAGGTGTGGCCCTCCTGCCAGAGGAACTCGGAGGTACGCAGGAATAGGCGCGTCACCTTCTCCCAGCGCACCACATTGGCCCACTGGTTGATCAGGATCGGCAGGTCGCGCCACGATTGTACCCACTGCGCGTACATATGGCAGATGATCGCTTCGCTGGTTGGGCGTACTACTAGCGGCTCCTCTAGCTTCTCGCCACCAGCCTGGGTGACGAGCGCGACCTGGGGGGCGAAGCCCTCGACGTGTTCGGCCTCCTTCATCAGGAAGCTCTGTGGGATGAATAGCGGGAAGTAGGCGTTCTCGCAGCCGCTCTCTTTGATGCGCCCGTCCAGGTGGCTCTGCATATTCTCCCAGAGGCCGTAGCCGTAGGGACGGATCACCATGCTGCCGCGCACCGGTGAGTAGTCGGCGAGCTTGGCCCGCAGCACCACGTCGGTGTACCACTTGGAGAAGTCGTCCTGGTCGGCGATCTCCTCGTTGCGCTTGATGTTCTGTTCGTCGCTCATCGTTTTTGCTCCTTCAAGCTGGTTTGGGGCGCATGTCTACGCCCTCGGCGGAGTGCAGTCGGGGTTGGGGGTTAGGGACAGGCCGCGTCGCTCATGGGCAGCAAGCTGGCTGCTCAGTGCATGGCTAGCGGCCCGCTAGGGATCAGGTGCAGGCTGGAGGAGTAGAAGCGGAGGCTGGTGACTTGTAGCGACTTGCCCATCACATATTATCCAGACCGTTCAGGTTGAAGCCTTGCAGCAGGAAGACGACGAAGGCAACGTAGAGCAGCACGCCAGTCAGGGCTGTCAGCACTGTAATCGTGACTCCCGCCGTCAACACCGCGCTATTGTGGTTGAGTACCCCTTGTACGATCTTCGCCAGGCCGTAGAACAGGAGGGCCAGAGCCAGCCCAACAGCGACGGACACGCCGACAATGAGTAGCAGTTGGCGGATTGGCACGCCCTTGACCAGTAGGTAGACGGCGGCGGCCAGGCTCAGAAGGGCCAGCAAGCCCGCAATCAGCCACTCTACGCCGCTCCGCTGGTTCGGTGGATAGTTGTCTTGTTGGTAGGTCACAACATCCTCTCCCTAATCTTCTAACAAGCCGTTGATCACTTGCATCAACTCGCTCATCTCCCCAATCACCGCCTCTGGCTGGGCTACCTGCGAGTCGGAGGGCTTACGCTGCGGATTATACCAGATCGCCCGCATCCCCGCTGCTTGCGCGCCCGCCACGTCGTAGGGCAGGCTATCGCCAACGTGGACGACCGTCTCCGCTGGGGGGTTGCCCAACGCAGCTAGCGCGGCCTGGTAGATGCGCTTATCTGTCTTGTAGTAGCCAGCACCCGCCGAGGTAATAACTGCGCCAAAGTAGCGGCGCAGGCCCAGCCCTTCTAGCGACCAGTCGAGAAAGGGCGGGTAGACCGCATTGCTGACCACGACGAGCGGTAGGTTGAGCGCGGCGATCTGCTCTAGCGCACCTGCTACCCCCGCTGTCGGCGCGATGTCAGATAGGTAGGCTCGTTGCGTCTGCGCCAGAGCCGCGCCAAGCTGGGTCGCACTCACGTCTGCGCCAAGCTGCTCGTTCAGCACGCGCACCAGGGCGGCCTGGGCCGAGACTTCACGCCCGCTGGCCTTCGCCTCCTTGCGGATGTCGGCGTAGAGCGCATCGGCTTCGGGGAAGACGCTATCGCCGCGGCTGCCAAGCAAGCCACGGACACAGCTATCATCGCTGCTGTTCGCCAAGTAGCGGAGAACATCACTGGCGAGAGTGTAGACCTCGTGCTGGAACCAGCTATCGCAGCGCACCAGCGTGTCGTGGAAGTCGAAGCTAATCGCCCTGATCATAGGGCTATTGTAGCACAAAGCGGGGGGACGTGCCACCAACTTTTGGCGTAGAGTTCAGCCCTGCTTGTTGATCGCCTGCACCCACTGCACCAGTGTGTAGACTTCGCGCACGTTGCTAACACCCTTGATGACCAGAGGTTGGGGAACATAGCTGCCACCTGTGTAGGAAACAGCGTGCCTAATCAGTGAGATAGAGCCGCTACCGCCTTGCCGCTCGTGCAGACGTACTTCGTCAACTGCCTCCAGATTGAGATGAGATCGATCTCGTACTTGCTCTTCCCCACTATGCCCGCCGCAATCATCCGCCTGCTGGTCAAGCAGTAGTGCGTGCGGCTGACAGTGGCTAGCAAAGTCATGGAGCCAGCATGACCAGCAAGCAGGATGAGGAGTAGGGAGACCAGCACCACAATCAGTCCTGTACCACGCACGTTGGTGTGCCAACCAAGTGGCGGCGTGCTAAGCATGTCGATCATGCCAATCGCGATGAAGGAGGCGGCCAGGAGCAAGCAGATGCCAACTATCAGCCAGTAGCCAACATGGGTTGACCTACCTGTAGCAGGTGATTGTCCCTGCCACAGCACCCGCTCCCCTGGTTCGAGGTAGCGGCTGATCCCACCTTTAGCGGGTATCGGCTGAGGCGGTTGGGTTTTGGTCTGATCGCCCTTCACACGCTCCATCTTGCTCTCTCCTAAATTGTTTAGTTCCGCCCGCCACTGGCGCAGGAGGGCCAAGCCCGCGCTCACTTTCGCTCGGTTCGCTGCGCCGTTGAGCCAATGACTCACTCCGCTGGGGTGAGGAAGCGGTAGGTAGCGGCGGCCCGCCTCGTCGGTGAAGCCCTGCCCAACCACCTTGTCCAGGCTGATCTGGCTTTTCTTCAGGCCTAGCGGTTGCAGGAAGGTGTTGATCGCCAGTAGGCCAACCATGATTACTATACGCGGTTGCACCAGGCGAAGTTGCGCCTCCAGGTAAGGGCGGCAGAGGGCCTGCTCTGCCAGGCTGGGTACGCGGTCGCCCGCCGCCCCTGGTAGCCGACCGGGGTAGCACTTGGTGATCGAGGTTATGTACATGAAGTCGCGCCACTGCTCTGCTGGTTCGAGGCCAGCCTCGCGGAACCAGCCGACCAGCCGTCGATTGCTCCCCGGTGTGCCAAACGGTACATCGTTGACCAGGCCGCCGATCCCTGGTGCCTGACCACATAGCATCAGCGGCAGCGATGTGGGCCGAAAGGCGACTGGCGCAGCCCGCTCAAGGTAGCCCCCTACCTCGCAGCGGCGGCAACTGCGTATCACAGCGTGCAGGCCAGGCAGGTCGCCAAGCTGGTAGATCGCTGTGCTGTCGCGCCAAATCTCGTTGCTGTCCATCTTTGCTTTCCCAGGGGAGAAACTTTGCGCCTATTATACAGTATCGGCAGCTTGCCACGCCGTGGTATACTGTCCCCATCTCCACCGAGGTGCAGCGCGATGACCTATTCCCTCTCCCCCCGCCAGATGCAGAGCTTGCGGGCCGCCTGCGACGCACTGATCCCCAGCCTGCGCCGCGACGATGATCCCCACCGCTTCTTCGCCACTGGTGCGCTTGATCTGGGCGTGCCAGAGCGGGTAGCCGAGTTGATCGCTGCCTTGCCAAACGCCGCCACGCGCAACGAGATCGGGCAGTTGCTGGCTGCGCTGGCGAACCCCGCTGCCAACATTGCCCTCAGCGGGACGGCGCGTCCCTTCCACCAGATGAGCATCGCTAAACGCGAAGCTACCCTGCGCCGCTGGGCGGTCAGCAAGCTGTTCCTGCGGCGTAAGGCGTTCCAGGCTCTCAAGCGGCTAGCAACCTTCGCTTACTACACCCAGGTTGACGAGGCGGGCAGCAGCCCTGCCTTGCGTGGGATCGGCTACCCAGGGCCGCTCAGTACCCTGGTGGTAGGCGAACGCACCTTGAAGCTGACGGAGATCGCGGAGGATAGCACGCTCGACTGCGACGCAGTGGTCGTTGGTAGCGGGGCGGGCGGTGGCGTAGTGGCAGCCAAGCTGGCGGCGGCTGGCAAGCAGGTGATAGTGCTTGAGATGGGCGGCTATTACGCCGAAGCAGACTTCACCTGGCGTGAACGCGACGGGCTGGCAAACCTCTACCTCGAAGGCGGGATGTGCCAGAGCCGCGACCTGGGCATGATGATCCTGGCTGGGCGCGCCCTCGGCGGTGGCACCCTTGTCAACTATAGCACCAGCTTTGCCACCCCCGATGGCGTGCGCGAGGAGTGGGCGGGCGAACACGGCCTGCCCCAGTTCACCACCGCTGCCTACAGCCGCGCCCTGGCCGAGGTCAGCGCACGGTCGGGGGTTAGCACTGCCTACAACACCCCCAGCTGCCGCGACCGCAAGCTGGCCGAGGGCTTGCAGAAGCTGAAGCTGCACAGCGGCCTGATGCCCCGCAACGTGCGCGACTGCTCGCAGGCCGAGGATTGTGGCTACTGCGTCTACGGTTGTCGGCGCGGGGCCAAGCAGTCTACGATGAAGACTTTTTTGCAAGACGCGAACGACGCTGGGGCGCAGATCGTGGTCAACTGCCAGGTGGAGCGGGTGACGATCCAGCAGGGGCGGGCGACCGGGGTGGAGGCGACGGTTCGCAATGCCAGTGGTACGTACAAGCTGCGGGTGCGGGCGAAGGCAGTAGTGGTGGCGGGGGGCAGCCTCCACAGCCCGGCCCTGCTGCTGCGCTCTGGCCTGAGCAACCCCAATATTGGCAGGCACCTGCACCTGCACCCCTGCACTGGGGTTTGGGGCCGCTTCAGCGAGCCAGTCAACCCCTGGGGCGGTGTAATGCAGGCGGTCTACTCCGACGAGTACGCCAACCAGGATGGACGTGGCTACGGCGTGAAGTTGGAGACCGCCCCGGTTCACCCCAGCGTGCTGCTGGTGGCGACCGCCTGGGAGAGCGGCGAGCAGCACAAATCGCTGATGGCCCAGTACCCCCACCTCACCCCCATCGGCCTGCTCACCCGCGACATTGGCAGTGGGCGGGTTAGCCTGGATCGCGCTGGTCAACCAGTGGTAGACTACAAGGTTAGCCCCTTCGACTGGGCGCACATCCGCCCTGCTATCGAGGGAGCAGCGAAGATACTGGCTGCCGCCGGTGCCGAGGAGGTGTTCAGCACCCAGAGCCGCTACGTAAACTGGCTGCCAGCCAGCCAGCCGCTTGAGGGCTTCCTGCGGCGAGTGGATGCTGCCGACTATGGGCCGTTGCAGATGGGCTTCCTCAGCTATCACCAGATGGGTAGCTGCCGCATGGGGGACAGTCCCCGCCGCTCGGTGGTCAACCCACAGAACGAGAGCCACGAGGTGCGCGGCCTGTTCGTCACCGACGCATCCACCTTCCCATCGGCTAGCGGGGTCAATCCAATGCTGACGATCATGGCAATAGCCGCCTGTGCGGGCGAGGTGATTGTTAGCAAGCTATGAACCAGCAGGCACGGGGCAGAGTATAAGCAAATCGGTGCAAACTCTTGCATTTTTGCACGGTTTCAGTTATACTTCGCCCAACGCCTGTGACCTGGCAGGCAATTGCATTCCTGTGTCAGAAAAAAGCGCGTGCCTGTTGGCCGCGTAAGAGGAGAGAGGGTTTACTTTGGTTAAGATTCGCCTGCGTCGTACTGGGGCCAAGAAGGCTCCCGCCTACCGTATCGTCGTTGCGGACAGCCGCAGCCCCCGTGATGGTCGCTTCATCGAGACTATCGGCATCTACAACCCGCTGACCGAGCCGACCACCCTGCAAGTCAAGGCCGACCGCGCTACCTATTGGCTGGATAATGGCGCGCAAGCGAGCGACACCTGCGCCCGCCTGCTGACCAAAGCAGGCGTGCAGCACAGCACCCTGACCAAGCTGATGGGTGAACTTCGCAGCAAGATAGATGCCCACAACAGTCGGGGCGAAGCCGCCGCCGCTGCCGCCGCTGAGTAAGTAGCCCGCCATGCTAGTGCGGCTAGAGAGGGTAGCAGGATGAAGGATTTGGTCGAGTACATCGTCGCCCGCCTCGTCAACCACCCGGATGCAGTCAAGGTGACAGAGATTCGCAGCGACTTCAACATCACCATCGAACTGACGGTTGACCCCGCTGATGTGGGTAAGATCATTGGCAAGGATGGCCGGGTCGTCAAGGCGATCCGCGCCCTGGTCGGCATCATCGCCGCCCGTGAGGGTAAGCGCGTCAACCTGGAAGTGATGTAACTTTGGCAGAGAGCAACCTACAACCGGAGTACCTGATCATTGGCCGCATTGCGGGGCCGTTCGGCGTGCGTGGCGAGATCAAGATGGAGGTGCTGGGCGACTTCCCAGACCGCTATCGCACGCTCAAGAGCGTCACCCTCGGTGGTGGCTTCGATGGCACCCAGTCTCGCCGCCACTACAAGCTGCTTACCGTCCGCCAGCGCACAGTCAAGGATCAACTACTGATTCGCCTCGAAGGGGTTGCGACCCCTGAAGCGGTGGACACCCTGCGCGGCCAACTGGTGCAGATACCAATCAGCGAGGCCCCGCCGCTGGCCGAGGGCGAACACTACGTCTTCCAGGTAATCGGTCTGGATGTACGGTTGCAAGATGGTAGCAGCATCGGCAAGATCAAGGATGTCCTCCAGATGTCGGGCAACGATGTCTACCTGATCACCCCTAGCGACCCCGCCGCGAAGACGAAGGAGTACCTGATCCCCATCGTGGATGAGATCGTCAAGGAAGTGAACCCGGAGGAAGGCTACGTGGTAGTCGCCCCTATCGAGGGGATGTTGGAGTGACGAGCCGAAAGAGATGAGGGAGCAGAGTTAGGCGCATCGTTTCGGTGCGCCTTCTGCATAGCAGAGGAGGCGGTAATGGACTTGCGCGCAGAGGTGTTGACACGGACGCGGGAGTTGCTGGCGGATGGTAAGCCGCGCATGGCGAAAGAGATCGCCGCTGAACTGCTCAAGCGCGGGCTGGCGGGGGTGGACAAGTCGCTGGTCAACAGCGTGCTGGCAGTCGAGGGCAAGGGCCAGTTCAGCTACGACCGAACCAGCTACGCCTACACGCTGGCTGGGGCAGACGGTCAACCGCCAGCGACACCGCCCACAGACGGCGCGGCCACCGCCAGCCCGAAGCCGCAGCGCGAGCCAGCCGACCCCGCCCTGCGCCAGCGGGTGCTAGCTGCCACCCGCGAACTGCTGGCTGACGGCAAGCAGCGCATGAGCAAGGAGATCGCCGCTGAGTTGGCGAGGCGAGGGGTGCAGGCCGACAAGTCGCTAGTCAATAGCGTGCTGGCGGTCGAAGGCAAGGGTCAGTTCAGCTACGACCGCGAGAAGTACACCTACACACTGAACCAGGAGGCGCAGCGTGGATGAGCAACTAGCAGGGCTGGCCGCTCGCTTTCGTTACTTCGCCGCCCAGGAGACGCAGGGTACTACCCCCCTCTATGAGCGGTTGGCGGTCAATATCGCTGGCGACCCGTTGGTACTTGCTATTGCTACTCACGCCCGCCCAGAGCAGCCGTTGCCGCACCTCTTCTTCGCTGTAGTGCATTACCTGCTGCTCAAGCAGCCTGGTGCAGAGCTTGCCCGCTACTATCCAGACCTCAACGCTGCGCCAGCGTCGGACGATCCCTACCCAGCCTTTCAAGCCTTCTGCCTTGAACACCGGGCTGAGATCGAGGAGGTGATTGCCACGCGGCGGGTACAGACCAACGAGGTGAGCCGCTGTGCCTGTACGCTACCTGCTTTCGGGCTGGTAGCGGAGCGCACAGGGCAACCGCTTTGGCTGATCGAGGTGGGAACCAGCGCAGGCTTCAACCTGCTTTGGGATCAGTACGGCTACGACTATGGTAATGGCTTGCGCTGGGGCGACCTAACCTCGCCCCTACAGCTAAACTGTGAACTACGCGGTAAGCAACCATCCCTACCCGTCAAAATCCCATCAGTCTACAATCGTATTGGCCTAGACCTTAACCCACTGGATGTTAACGACCCTGACACGGTACTCTGGCTGCGGGCATTGATCTGGCCCGAACTACGTGAGCGTGTGCTGCTGCTGCAACAAGCGATCAGCATGACACAGATGATGCAGCCGACCCTGATCGCGGGTGATGCGCTGGCAACCCTGCCAGGGGTGCTGCATGGCGCACCTACTGACGTAGCCCTAGTCGTCTACCACAGCTCCACCCTTAATCAGTTTCCAACCTCGTCGCAGGCGCACTTCAGGACGATCCTAGAGGAGATTGCCCTCAAACGCGACCTCTACCACATCAGCCTGGAGTGGGAGCAAAACAATTACGAACTGACACTAACCAGCTACCACCATGATAAGCAGGAGCGCGAGGTACTAGCTTACTGTAACGCGCATGGCAAGTGGCTAGAGTGGCTATTACCCTTCTCTGCTCGACAGTGCGCTGCGGCGAGGGTTAGTAGCAGGGTTGTCAATGATGTCGTTGATGTAATCGCTCTCGATGGTATTCGGCACTGCCTGCACCCCCAGGAGGTGGAGGAAAGCGATGGAATAGGTGTTGTCCTTATGCGTATAGGTGACAATACGCGGTAGCTTCATGACGTTAAAGGCATGACCCACCGTACCCTGATCCCTGAGCTACCCTTCGTCAAGAATGAGGTGAAGACCATGCTAACTAACACGTTCAATCCCCGCATCTTCTCTGTGATCGCGCTCATCGTTGTGCTGACCGTACTGGTCGGTTGTGGCAGTTCGGATGTTGCCAGCAGTGGTAACTCCTCCCCTGCGATAATTATACCCAGCCCTGCCGAAACTGGCACCGACCCCACCGCTGCTACCCCAGTGCTGGTCGGCACCCCTGGCGCACTGAGTGGCACCTTTGTTGCACGCCCGCTAACCAACGCCTCGCTCGACGAGATCAAAGCGGTGGCTATGGACTTCCTCCTTAAGAACTTTGGTACCAACCATGAAACACCCAGCATAGTGTTCGCTCAGTTCGTCACCCAGGAAGACCTGGACAACATGGAGATAGACGCGCCTAACTTCAGTAGCATCGAAACTCCCCCGCTTGCCATGGTCATATTCAAGGGCGATCTTACGCCAGTTAGGATGCTACGAGCAGCGGCACCAGGTACGCCGCTCCCCCGAGGTCACTACGCTGCCTTGATCTTCGAGTTGTGGTGTGGCTGTGCTACCAGCGTATCAGTATCACCCGACGGCTCCGTGTTCAAGAAAGCATTGAACGATCCATCTATACCAGAGCGGAAGTTGCCGTTCGTGAAGATGAAGCGGCTTGGCCCAGAGGAGAGGAACGTACACTATGGTGGTATGATGCCTACACTAGGGCCAACGAAGACCGCAGATGGAACGAAGGGTGGTCCTGAACCCACAACAACAACCAGGCCCGCTCCCTGAACCCATCACACCAACTAAGCAACTGAAGCAACCCCTCTCTTACGGGAGGGGTTTTGTTTGGAATGCAATAAACCACTGCTCACGCCCGCACCTGTTGTGGACCTGAACAACAGGAACGAGGGAGTACGGCTGGTAGCCGCTAACTTCATCCTGCCGCGTAGCTCCTGCATCAGCCGTTCGAGCGGCACGTCGCAGGCGGCCAGCAACACTAGGGTGTGGTACCAGAGGTCGGCCACCTCCCAGGCGATCTCGTCGGGGTTGCCATTCTTGGCCGCGATGATCGTCTCCGCCGCCTCCTCACCCACCTTCTTGCCGATCTTGTCCACCCCATGCTCAAACAGGTAGCGAGTATAGCTACCCTCTGGCATCTCTCGTTTGCGGCTCAAGATCGTGGCCCAGAGGTCAGCTATCGCCTGTACACTACCAGCATCCCCTTGTGGGGCAGGCTCAGGCTGGAGGTCGGTTGCGCCGTTCAACTTGTCACTCATTGCTTTCTTGGGCCGCCTTTGTGTAGAAGCAGCTAACCGCCCCAGTGTGGCAGGCTGGCCCAGCAGGGGTGACGAGCAGCAAGATGGTATCACCGTCGCAATCCAGGCGCAGTTCGCGCACTTGCAAGCGGTTGCCGCTGCTCGCGCCCTTGTGCCACAACTCGCAGCGGCTACGGCTCCAGAACCAGGCCTCACCACTGGTCAGGGTCAGGCGCAGAGCCTCAGCATTCATCCAGGCCACCATCAGCACTGTCCGCGTCGCCACATCCTGGCAGACTGCCGCCACCAGCCCTGCCGCGTCGTAGCGCACGGCAGCCAGAGCCGCCTCGTCTATCGTCTTTAGCATAGGCAGATTATACCACATCTCCTACCCAGTCCTTCCACCGCCTTTCCACCAGCTTTCCACCGCCCAGAGTCGTGGGGGCCTACGCACCCAGGCAGGAAAGCGGCTCAGGATGGCACGTAGGGGGCGAAAACGGTGGAAAAGTGGAAAGATTGTTCTAAATATGGTATAATAGGGTATCATATGGGGGATGCGTCGCAGCAACACAGCATTCGTGGCTTCGCCCCATGCAGCCCGCAAGAGTTCAGCAAACAGACGGAGGTGTAGAGATAGTGGCAGCCGAAACAGTAGCGTTGGAGCAAGAAGCAATCATCCCACAACAGGGCAAGTACGACTCGACTAAGATTCGTGTCCTCAAGGGGTTGGAGGCTGTGCGCCAGAACCCTGGTATGTACATTGGTAGTACAGACGTGCGCGGCCTGCACCAGATGGTCTACGAGATCGTAGATAATAGCGTAGACGAGTATATGCAGGGCTACGGTTCACGCATCTTCGTGATGATCAACGCAGATGACAGCGTGACGGTGCGGGACGAGGGACGCGGTATCCCCACCGATATCCACGTAGAGGAAGGCAAGAGTGCGCTTGAGGTAGTAATGACCGAACTGCACGCAGGCGGCAAGTTCGGCGGCGGTGGCTACCAGGTTTCTGGCGGTCTGCATGGCGTGGGTGCCAGCGTGGTCAACGCCATGTCCGAGTATTGCCGGGTAGAGGTGTGCCACGATGGGCAGGTCTTCCTCCAGGAGTACGACTTTGGGGTACCCCGCGCCCAGGTCAGACCAATTGGTGAGAGCAATGAGAGTGGCACCACCACAACCTTTCGCCCTGGCATAGGCGTATTTGAGACCAACGACTATGACTTTGAGACGCTCGCCCAACGCTTCCGCGAGATGTGCTTCCTCAACCGCAACCTGCAAATTAGTTTTGTAGACAGCCGCCCTGAGAAAGAGCGCGATGCCACCTACTACTTTGAGGGCGGGATCGAGAGCATGGTGCGCCACATCAACAAGCACCGCATCACCATTGGCCGCCCGATCTCCATCAGCCGCACGGCCCCCAGCGGTAGCGGCAGGATCGCAGTCGAAGTAGCCTTGCAGTACAATGACGGATACAGTGAGTCGATCTTTGCCTTCGCCAACAACATCAACACCCAGGATGGCGGCTCGCACGTCACCGGCTTTCGCTCGGCCCTGACCCGTGTGATCAACGAGTATGCGCGTAAGAATAACATCCTCAAGGAGAACGAGAACGCCCTCAGTGGCGACTCGATCCGCGAGGGGCTGACGGCAGTGATTAGCGTCAAGCTGATTGGCATCCGCCCGCAGTTTGAGAGCCAGACCAAGAACAAGCTGAACAACGCCGAAGTGAGGCCCGTGACCGAGGCGGTAGTTACCGCTGGCCTCAACACCTTCCTGGAGGAGAACCCACAGGAAGCAAAGAAGATCATTGAGAAGTGCATCACCGCTGCCAGGGCGCAGGAAGCAGCCCGCAAGGCCCGTGAAGTCGTCCGCAAGAGCGGCATGGAGATTACAGCCCTACCCGGCAAGCTATCCGACTGCTCGGAGCGCGACCCTGCCAGGTGCGAACTTTACATCGTTGAGGGCGATTCGGCAGGTGGCACCGCCAAGCAAGGCCGCGACCGTCGCTTCCAGGCGATCCTGCCCTTGCGCGGCAAGATTCTGAACGTGGAGAAGGCGCGGCTGGACAAGATGTTGGGTAGCGACTCGATCAGGACGCTGATCACTGCCCTCGGCGCAGGCATCGGTGATATCCTCGACATGGGCAAGCTGCGCTACCACCGTGTGGTGATCATGACCGACGCGGACGTGGACGGTAGCCACATCCGCACCCTGCTACTGACCTTCTTCTTCCGTCATATGCCACAGTTGATCACCGAAGGTAACATCTACATTGCCCAGCCCCCGCTCTACAAGGTGCAGGCGGGCAAGGACAAGCGGTGGATTTATAGCGATAGCGAACTAGAGCAAGTCGTGCCAGAGATGGGCGGCTACGAGAAGGTGGGCATCCAACGCTACAAGGGTCTGGGCGAGATGAACGCCGAGCAACTCTGGGAGACGACGATGAACCCAGAGAACCGCACCCTGCTGCAAGTCACCCTTGATGATGCGGTAGTGGCCGACGAGACGTTCGATATGCTGATGGGCAGCAACGTCGCCCCCCGCAAGCGGTTCATCCAGACCCACGCTAAGAACGCCACTCTGGACGTTTAAGCGGTACAAAGCAGAGCCAGCCCCTCCCCCATAGTTAGGGAGAGGGGCTTTCTGTTGGCCTACATCTCTACCTTGACCGGCAGTTCGTCGTAACGTTTGACCTTGTAGGTGACGTAGCTGACCAGCCAGCCAGCCAAGAGGATGGCAATAATCGCATAGCCGATCACCTCGAAGTCCAGTGCGCCCAACCAGTCCCAGGCACCGCCACTGAGGTTCAGGCGGTCGGCCATGATACCCAGCACCTCGATACTGCCAACCACGAGGGCGACCGCTACGCTGATTGCGGTGATCGTGATGTTGTAGAACAGCTTGCGGATCGGCTTGACGAAAGCCCAGCCGTAGGCACCCAACATCAGCACGCCGTCGGTGGTGTCCACCAGGGTCATGCCAGCAGTGAAAAGCAGAGGCAGCAGGAGAACATAGCCAATCGGCATCCCTGCACCCGCTGCGGTTGCTGAAATGCCGAGCAGGGCAACTTCGGAGGCGGTGTCGAAGCCGAGACCGAACAGGAAGCCGAGCGGGTACATCTTCCAACTCTTGTCAATCGCCCGCACCATTGGCCGAAAGAAGCGGTTCATCAGCCCACGGTTCGCCAGGAACTCGTCCAGCTTCTCCTCGCTGTAGACCCCCTCCCGCGTGACGCGGCGGAACATCTTGATCAGGTCGAGCAGCACCAGCAGGTTGATGATCCCGATGGCAAAGAGGAAGAAGGCAGAGACTGCTGGCCCGATCAGCCCGCCAACGCTCTTGAAGGTATCCTCGTTCTGCTGGAAGGCCCGTGCTGCGAAGGCAAGCAGCAGACTGGCGAGGATGACCACCGAACTGTGGCCCAGCGAGAAGAACAGGCCGGTGGCGACGGGTCGCTTCCCCTCCTGCATCAGCTTGCGCGTTACGTTGTCAATCGCGGCGATGTGGTCGGCATCCACGGCATGGCGCAGGCCGAGGGTGTAGGCAAGGAAGCCGGTCGCCAGCAAGGTCGAAAACTGGCTAGCTGCAAATAGAGTGATCAGCCAAATCACGATGTTGAAGCCGACCAGCAGGGTGTAAATGCTGATCACCTTCGCCCGCACTTCGGGCGATTCGTCATTAAACACTTGCTTGAATACGTTCATTTGCCCCCCTGTAACTGTGGTAAGCATGGCAGGCATCTTGCCTGCTACTCTGCGGCTGTATTATAGCATAAGAGGAGGAGCAACCATATGGATCGCGTACCCCTAAAGTCGGATCGTTTCAAAACCATCGCCTACGATATCCCCAACCACCTGCTAGAGGTCGTCTATGCCGACGGCAGCGTGCGTCAGTACAAGAAGATTGAGCAGGAAGTTTATGAGCGGCTGCTGCACGCCGAACCGCCAGAAAGCTGCTTCGACGAGAAGATCGCAGGGCAGTACGAGGAGGAAGCAGGGTAGAGCCTTGTGTTTGCTGAACGGATGTGCTACAATCGGCCTGGACTAAACAACCAGGGCGCGGCTGGGACTGCGCCTTCTCTACACAAAGGAGAGGCATGATGGATAACTCGATGGTAGCAACTACTTTCGCCGAGGTGAACGGCGCACAACTCGCCTACGAGGTCGCGGGCGATGGCTTTCCACTGGTGCTGATCCACTCGGTGATCGCCGACATGACGATGTGGCAGCCGCAGTGGGCCGCCCTCAGCCAGCATTACCGCACGATCCGCTACGATCTGCGCGGCTTCGGGCAGTCGCTGCTCGTCCCAGAGCATACTTTTCGCCATACCGACGACCTTGCGGCCCTGCTTGACTACCTTGGTGTGGAGCGGGCGCACGTGATGGGTTGTTCGGGCGGTGGCAGTATTGCGCTCGACTTCACCCTCGTCTACCCACAGCTGGTCGCCAGCCTGATCTCCGAAGCAGGTGGCGTGGAAGGCGCGGATGTCGCCTGGGAGCAACCCCCTCAGTGGGACGCACTCGTTACTGCCTCCGAAGCGGGTGACCTTGAAGCTGCCGCCGAATTGAACGTACAGATTTGGGTGGATGGGGTTGGCCGCAGCCCGCAGGATGTTGACCCCGCTATCCGCAACCTGATCCGCGCTGCCGATGTGATCGCCCTCAAGAACGAAGCCGCCCGCAGCAAGTTGCAGATCGACCCTGAACCCGCCGCTGAACGGCTGACCGAAGTTACCGTTCCCACCCTCTATATTTATGGCGACTACGATCAGCTTGAAGTTGCCTCTACCGCTGACTATGTGGCAAACAACGTACGGGGCGCACGCAAGCATCTCATCCCCGATACGGCGCACTTCCCCAACCTGGAGCAGCCAGACGAGTTCAACCGCGTCGTGCTTGAGTTCCTTCGGGATGTGGAGGAGAAACCACGCGCCTGAGCCAACTGCTCCGTTCAGCCGCCTGCCAACTTGACTCTGCCCCACGCCAGGTGCTATACTGGTTGGCGAACCTGCCACAACCGAGGTTCGCCTGCACCTGATGCACTCAACGAGGAGGGCATTTTTGCCAGCTATGACTACTACTGAAGCCTCAACCAGCAGTCCCACTGCTACCCTGCTGACCCCCCGCCAAACCCACCTGCACCCCCAGCCCACCCGCACCATGCTGGCAGTGGTCAAGATCGCCACCGCCGCTGGCGCAGAGTTGCGCGAGATGCCGGTGCCAGTGCCGCAGCCGAACGAGGTGTTGATCAAGGTGCGGGCCACCTCAATTTGCGGCACCGACCTGCACATCTACAACTGGGATGGCTGGGCGCAGGGGCGCATCAGCCACACGCCGCAGATCATGGGCCACGAGTTCTGTGGCGACATTGTAGCCGTGGGCGCGGATGTCCAAGAACTGCAAGTGGGCGACTTCGTTTCGGTGGAGACGCACATCACCTGCGGCCACTGCTACCAGTGTCGCACCGGCCTGGCCCACATCTGCCAGAACGTGCAGATCGTCGGTGTAGACCGTGATGGCTGCTTCGCCGAGTACATCACCGTCCCGGCTAGCGTCGCCTGGAAGAATGACCCGGCCATGCCGCTCGATCTCGCCAGCATCATGGAGCCGTTCGGCAATGCCGTACACACCACCTTCGCCCAGCCAGTCAGTGGCGAGTACGTAGCGGTCGTCGGTTGCGGGCCGCTCGGCTTGTGGGCGATAGGGATTGCTAAGGCAGCAGGTGCGGCGGGCGTAGCCGCAATCGATGTCAACCCCTTCCGCCTCAATATCGCCCGCCAGATGGGGGCTGACCTGGTGATCAACTCGCTAGAGCGCGATCCGGTTGCTGCTGTACAGGAGGCGAGCGGTGGCGTGGGTGCAGGTGTGGTATTGGAGATGAGCGGCAACCCGGCGGCCACCCGCCAGGCCTTTGCCATGTTGCGCTACGGCGGCAACCTCTCTATGCTTGGCACGCCGACCAGGCCGTTCGAGCTAGACTTTGCTGAGGCGATCATCTTCAAGGGGGCGCACGTGCATGGCATTACCGGGCGCAAGATATGGGGGACCTGGTTCCAGAGCCGCGCCCTCTTGCAGAACGGCCTGGTTGACCCGCGCCCAGTGATCACCCACCACTTGCCACTAGCCCGCTTCGCCGAGGCCTTCGAGTTGATGAACGAAGGCAAGGCAGCCAAGATCGTGATGACCCCTTTAGCAGCCAGCAACAGGTACGAAGGAGACAGTGATGGACACTTTGCAGCGGATTGGTACTGACGTGTTGCGCGGCCACTTGCGCGAACAGCTTGACGGCTTGAAGCAGAAGCACCTCTACCGCGAACTGTTCGTGCTGGACAGCCAGCAGCAGCCGCGCAGCGTGATCAACGGCAAGCCGGTGATCAACCTCTCATCTAACAACTATCTTGGCCTCGCCACCCACCCGCGGCTCAAGGCTGCGGCGTTGCAGGCGATTGAGCAGTATGGAGTGGGCAGCGGCGCAGTTCGCACTATCATTGGCACGATGGATATGCACCAGCAGTTTGAGCAGGAGCTTGCCGCCTTCAAGCATACCGAGGCCGCCCTCACCTTTCAGTCTGGCTTCACCGCGAACCAGGCAGCGATTGGCGCGGTCATGGCCGAGGGCGACGTGATCATCACCGACGAACTGAACCACGCCAGTATCATTGACGGGGTGCGCCTGGTCAAGTCGAGCCGCAAAATCTACAAGCATAGCGATATGGACTCGCTGGAACAGGCTCTCAAGGAGTGCGACAGCTTCCGCCTGAAGATGATCATCACCGATGGGGTGTTCAGCATGGACGGCGATATCGCCCACCTGCCAGAGATCGTCGAACTGGCCGAGCGTTACGGCGCGTTCGTCTACGTGGATGATGCTCACGCCAGTGGTGTCCTCGGCGACCACGGAGCGGGGACAACCAGCCACTTTGGTCTCTACGGGCGGGTTGCCATGCAAATCGGTACCCTGAGCAAGGCAGTCGGCGTGCTGGGCGGCTACGTGGCGGGGATGCAAGAGTTGCGCGACATCATGATCCAGCGCGCCCGCCCCTTCCTGTTCAGCACCTCACACCCGCCTGCGGTTGTTGCCGCCTGCCGCGAGGCGATCAAGCTGATGCTGGAGTCGAACGATCTGCACGAGAAGTTGTGGAGTAACACCCACTACTTCAAGGGGAAGCTGCAAGCGTTGGGCTTCGATACGGGCCGCAGCGAGACCCCGATCACTCCGGTGATCGTCGGCCCCAGCGCAATGGCCCAGAAACTGAGTGACCGCCTGTTCGCCGAGGGGGTGTTCGCCCAGGCTATCGTCTTCCCCACCGTCGCCGCCGACAAAGCCCGTGTCCGCACAATCATCACCGCCACCCACACCCAGCAGGACATGGACGAGGCCCTGACCACCTTCGAGCGGGTGGGCCACGAGTTGGGTATCATCTAGCAGCACACAGCAGGTAGGTTGAGGGGCGCATCCGATGCTGGGTGCGCCCCTTTCGACTTGTCGCCGAAAGCTGAAAGTTGCCCAAAGCTGGCTGTTGTAACGGCTTGACAGAGCATCTGAGATCGGTTATACTGTAGGTGACAGGAAGAATCCTGTCAGCAAACATATTTGATGTTATATGTAACTAATAAACGTGTAATTAGATAAAGGAGTTTCCATCATGGTAATCAGTGAAATTTGTGCTTGGATTCAAGTGGTTGTTTATATTTACATGGCAATAATATTGCTTAAGAGGCTTACAGAGCAGGAAATCAAACATATCAAACATATGAAGAGAACAATTCAAAGCTTGAAAGACTGATAAGGGCGAGACAGGAGGAGCCTCAAAAGCTCCTCTTTTTGTTGCCTCAACTTTTTGGTTTCCACTACCCCGCTCATTCAGATACCAATATGCCCATTCTATCATCATCTCCTCACAGGTCAGGTTAGCAATCAATGGTGCTGAACGAGGGGGGTAGATGATTGGCATCGCATCATAGGCTTCATCAAAAGCGTTGCTCACTGGATCAGTCACGTCGTATCCTGCTGTTTGTGGATAAACGCCAGCATCTCGCCGTTCAACAACTGGCGGCCAGACTCGTCAAGCTCAACGTCAGCGACAAGAACTCAGGAATGATCAATCACCCCACTACCTCAGCCTCGCTCATCAGCGGCTGCTCAGCGGCAATCAAGCGGCAGACCTGCGCGACAATGCGCCTGCGCTGGACGGCGGCAGGTGGGGTTGTTAGCGTGCTGACCATACGCCCCTGTGCAGCAGGCCGATGATCTCCAACAACGCCGCCACGCTCCAGGCCTGGGCGAAGCAGCCCTTCGGTGCGTGTGGCGCGTCCCCGTCGTAAATCTCTGCGACGGAGCCGAGGCCGAAGTCGCGCACAGCGTGGGCGAAGGGGGTGAGAACAGCGTGCAGGCTCGCCACCTTCCCCAGGCGATAGGCAGCGTGGGCGTAGCCGATCAGCGGCCACGGCCAGACGGTACCCTGGTGGTAAGCACCATCGCGCTGCTCTCGTCCACCAGTGTAGATACCAACGTAGGCCGGGTCGCTGGGGGCGAGGGTTCGCAGGCCGTAGGGGGTTAGTAGCTGCGCGTCGGTCGCCTTCAGCACGGCGGCCACCTGCGCGTCAGTCAGCAGGTCGGGTTCGAGACCGCAGGCAAACAGCATATTGGGGCGCAGGCTTGCGTCGTCGCCCGCTGGCCCATCAATCACGTCGTAGAGGTAGCTACCCTCGGCGTACCAATAGCGGGCGCGGAAGCTCGCCGCCGCCTGATCTGCCATCGCCTGGTAGTCAAGGTCGCCACCTACACCCATGCCCACCGCCCGATAGCGGGCCATGATGCTGAGGGCGTGGTGCCAGAGGGCGTTAATCTCCACCGGCTTGCCAATGCGCGGCGTAACCACCCAGTCGCCCGCCTTTGCATCCATCCAGGTTAGCTGCACCCCTTCTTCGCCCGCGTAGAGCAGGCCGTCTCGCGCATCAACCTTGATCTTGTAGCGCGTCCCTTGCACGTGCCAGCGCACGATCTCGGCCAGGGTAGGATAGAGTTCGCGGGCCAACACGTCGCTACCGCTGCGTTGGCGGTGCTGCTCGATAGCGTGGAAGTACCAGAGGGTCGCGTCAACCGTGTTATACTCTGGGGTCTGGTCTGCGTCAGGGAAGAAGTTAGGCAACATCCCCTGGTCAACGTGGCGGGCGAAGGTGCGTAGGATGCTAGCCGCCTCAGCCAGCCTGCCCGTCTCCAGGCAGAGGCCTGGCAGGGCGATCATCGTGTCGCGCCCCCAGTCGGTAAACCAGGGGTAGCCTGCGATCACCGTCACACCGCTATCCTGCTGCTCCGCCCCCTCCACGCTCACGGTAGGATGGATAGAAGCTGAGCGGCGGGCGACGATAAACTGATCGGCGGCTTCGATCAACTCTGTCCGCAGGCGGCCCACGCCGTCCTCGTCCAACGGCTGCTGGATTGGCGGCAACTGCTCAAAACCTGCGACCAGATTGGGGATGGGGAAGCGGTGCTGGCGGGGAGCGGCAGCGGTGGCGAAGCGTTCTGCCCCGCGCACATCCAACTCCACCTCACCTAGCTTCTCATCTGGCACGCTGTGCGCCTCGTCCAGAGCGGCGGCTACATCCTCGCTCGGCTGCCGCGCCTCTACGTCGTCTGGTAGCAGCATCCTGGCCTGGACTAGCAACTGCATTGGGCGGCTCTGCGCTGCCGCCAATTGGCCCGCCCCGTCGAACGGTATGTTGGCTGGGGCTTCGCTGCTAACCACCAGCGTCACGCTCTCCCCCGGCTTGAGGCTGAGGCGGATGGTGCAGGGGGCATAGAGGTCTTCCTTGTAGTCCAACCCACGCTCCTGCTCGGCCCGGTAGACGAAGTTCCAGTACCACACGCCGACGGGTAGCACCTCGGCCTGGCGGTCGAGCAGGAGGTAGTAGGGGACTGCCTCTGGGTAAGCTCGCAACTGACCACCGCTAACTGCCCCAGCCCGTAGCTCTGGCGGCAGGCTGGCGAGGGGCGTAAAGAGGAAGTGCCACTCGTTTGCGCCAGTAGTCAGCTTGTGGTAGTCGCGGAAGTTGGCAAGTGGGCGCAGGGTGAGAGTGATCGGCGCGTCGGCAGCGGCGAGGGTGTAGCGCAGGTAAGTAGTATTCTGCCCCCGGGCCATCCAGATGCGCTTCTCCAGGCGGATGCCTGCCATCTTGTAGCTGAAGCTAGCCACCCCGCGATCCAGGGTGAACTCGTCCAGATGAACAAAGCCAGTAGGCAGCGTCCTACCAGGGTACTCGTTGGTGCCAAGATAGTAGGTACTACCGTCACTAACCAGTTCTTCGTCCACCTTCGCCAGCATAACTAGGCGATCTACTGGCGGGCGCAGCGCGGCGCAGAGCAGGGCGTGATAGCGGCGGGTGTTGGCTCCGGTGATCGTGCCGCTGGCAAAGCCGCCGATGCCGTTCGTCACCAGCCACTCGCGCTTGATCGCCTGCTCAAAGTCGGCGGTCGTCTCCCGTCCAATCCTGATCATGGTGGTACCCTCCTCCTCACAGTACAATGCAGAAGCCGCAAACACATTGCTTGCGGCTGGTTCATCCTATCATGAGCAAAAGGTGCGCCACGCCCCTCTTTGTTAGCTAACTTGGAGGAACTGGCCTTCAGCACGTTCCCCTGCTCGTCGATCACGACGCGGGCTATCTTGTGCAGGTCTGCACCACTGGCCGTTCGCACGCTCTTGCGCCAGGTAACGGTGTAGTGGTCGCTGATTGCACTGGCTGCCGTGCTGTAGCTGCTAGCCCGCTCGCGCACTGCCGCCTTGTAATCCTCGGCGTGGCCGTTTAGCTTGGTGAGCAGGGCAGGGCTAGGGGCCTGCGGCTGGTAGGCTGTGACGCGCCGCTCTGCGTCGGCCATCTCCGGCCAGTGGTCAGTGGCATAACCCTGTACGCGCTCCAAAATCTCGGCGGGGAGGTTGAGGTTACGGTCATCAAACATGGTACTGCCTGCTTTCAAATACTAGCAAAGACCCGATTCGCTTATCAACATCATAACCCAAAAGATGGGCCATTGTCAATAGGTTAGCGCAGATTTCGCGCTGCTAGCAGCTATAAGGGCGCGGTTAGAAGGCTTTGAGCAGGGGGTCGCCGTAGAGGACAAACTCTAGCAGGGTCTTACGGTCATCGTCGTCAAGAGCGCGAAAGCGGCCCAGCATCTGGGCTGCGTACTCGTTCTTTGCGCTGGCTAGTGCCTGGCCGCTGCTCTCGCCCGCGTAGAGGTGGCGGAAGAACAGGTCGGTGAGCAGGTCGGCTTCGCTGAGCGGCGGGTCGCTGCGGCCATAGGAGGTGACGGTCGAGCCAACGAAGCAACTGACCCCTAGGCTGAGCAGTTGCAGGCAGATCGCCTCTGCTGTGCGCTTGCCGTCTATGTAAGCACCATAGCAAGCCTCGCTGAAGACAAAGGGGGCAGTGGCGCGGATACTATCACCTATTGCAGCTAGCTGCTCTGGGTGTAGGGCATCGGGGTAGTTGTCGGGGCTGGCAAACGCTAGTTCGCGGCTCTGGCCGAACCACTGGGGGCGGTCGATCACCCCATGCAAGTTGAAGTAGATAAACCGCGCTCCTTGCAGCAGGGTGGGGCTGAAGCTGCTGGCGTTGGTAGGCGGACTGACCAGGAAACTACCATCACCGCCACCCTGCACCGTGCGGTAGATCAGGCGCGAAACCGGCTCCCACACGGTAGTGCTGTAGGCGAAGCTGGGGTCAGTGATCGCGGCTGCTACCGGGCGGCTGGGGTAAGTAGCAGGGCTGGGCTGGGAGCTAGCAGGCTGCTCCTCATTGCGGCGCAGGGATAGGAAGCCGCACCCACGGGGGCCAACTGCCACCGCCTGCGGCAGCGATTTGGCGGTGGCTGGTAGGGGGGGGCGGGCTTTGATCGCCACCTGCAAGGCGGCTAGCAGCGGGCTGGCATCGGCACCGCTCACGCCCTCTGCGTCTGGCATTCGGCCCACGCGCCGCTCTGGAACGAGGTAATCACCTTCGGCGCGGCAACCATAGGGATTGTCGCTCAACACCTCTGCGTCTACGTCGAGGACTGGACTTTCCAGGTGCCACCAGGGGATCACCTGGGGGCCACCGAGCAGCAGCAAGTGGTCGATCTGGCCGACAGCTACCTCGATCTCGCCCAGCAGCTTGCGGATAGCGGGCGGCTGGCTGGCGTTGGCGGGCCGCAGCTTGTAGGGCAGCAGGCTGGCTGCGTCGTCCAGGTAGAGAAAGAGGGCAGGGTTGGTGGGCTGTTGCTGCTGCCAGTGTTGACGCAGCGTCTCGGCCTGGGCTGCAATGCCGTGCAAGCCAACCTCTCCATAGCGCGCCAACAACCGACTGCGGCTCGTCAGGATCAGGTTGGTCAAGCCCCCCCTCCAACCTTCGTGGGGAACTCTTGCAGCACAATCGCCAATGCGCCCATCACTCCCACCCGGTCGCCCAGGCTAGCCGCGACGATCTCCACCCCGCTGCGGATTTGGGGGATCGCCCGCTCGGATATTGTCTGGCGGATCGGGCCAAGTAGCATCTCACCAATGTGGCTGACCCCACCGCCGATCACGAACATCTCTGGCTGGAACAGGTGGATCAGATTAGTCATTGCCACGCCGATGTAGAAGCCAGCGCGAGCGATCAACTCCTGCGATTCTGGTTCGCCGCGCATGGCCGCTTCCTGCACCAGGCGCGCGGTCACCCGCTCCGACTGCATCTCGGCCAGTTCGCTAAGGATGGGGGCGTGGCCCGCCCGCACCAACTCTGCCCCCTGGCGGGCAATCGCGGTGCCGCTTGCCATCACCTCGACGCAGCCAAAGTTGCCGCACTTACAGCGGAGGCCATTGGCTTCGACTGTCATGTGGCCGACCTCTGCACCCATCCCCTTTGAGCCGACAAACAGCCGCCCGTCAATGATGATACCGCCGCCGATGCCCGTACTGATCGTCAGGTAGATCATGTGGCGCACGGGCTGCTGGGGGCCGTAGCCCTGGCGGGTGGTGTGTGGCGTGCCAAAAACATACTCGCCAACCGCAGCGGCGTTCGCGTCGTTGGCAATCACCACTGGCAGCTTGAGGCGGTCATTGATGATGTCGCGGATTGGCACTGCATCCATGCCGGGCAGGTTAGGCGGTGAGTAGAGAATACCGCCGAAGGGGTCAATCGGCCCCGGTGCGCCGATGCCAATACCGAGGATGCGGCTCTTGTCCACGCCCACCATCACCTCGCGGATCACTCGCTCGATGCGGTTTAGCACCGGGTCACGGCCTTCGTGCGCCTCCGTCGGCAGGATCATCTCCTTGAGGATGTGGCCCTTCAGGTCGCTCAACGCGCCGAAAATCTTGGTGCCACCGAGGTCTACGCCGATGATCAGCGGGCCGCCTTCGTCCACAATGGCTGTGGCTGGCCTCGGCTGGCTGGCTTGCAAGGCTGGATGGGGGCTGGCCGCTAGTGGTTCTTGCGCCAGCGGATTATCTGTTTGCAGGTTACTTGTCATAAGTTATCCCTTGCTAAATGAACGCTCTTTTGTGCTGATAAGTATACACCCGACCCTGATCCTTGTCAATTGGTACACCGAACAAACAAATGCAATGCTGTTTGACGCGGGCGGCAACGGTTTGCTATACTCGTGGGGAGGGGATAGCTGAGCTATGCGTTTCTTTGCACAAATCGGTCTCACTTTGCTGTTTGCTACGCTGTTCGTCTGGGCTTGCTGGTGGGCGATCAGCGGGCTAACTGGCTGGGGCGGCGCGTTGGTCTTCTGGGTTGCGCTGCTGGTTGGTGGGGTGCTAGCGGCGCAGGTTAGCTACTTGATTGCCAGGCGCATCCCGGAGCCACCCCGCGCCCCCCGCGCTACCCGCCCACCAGAGGTGGTTTGGTACGATGATGAGGAGAGTGGAGCATGAGTATAGTAGTAGGTAACCTTGCGCCAGGATTCGGCCTGCCAGACGGGGATGGTGAACCCATCCACCTGCGCGACTTTCGTGGCAGGCTGAATGTGGTGCTGGCCTTCTACCCCTACGATTGGTCACCGGTCTGTAGCCTACAATTGCCCACCTACCAGAAGGATTTGGGCAGCTTCGTGGCAGCAGAGACGCAGGTTCTGGGTATTAGCCGCGATAGCAGTTACTCGCACGCTGCCTTCGCGAAACGGCTGGGCCTCAGCTTCCCGCTCCTCAGCGACCGCCGGGGCGAAGTCAGCGCAGCTTACGGTGTGCTGCACGCAAACGGCAGCAGCGACCGCGCTGTGTTCCTGATCGACAAAGCAGGCGTGGTGCGCTTCAAAGAGGCAGTGGACGCTAGCCAGCAGCCGGACTACGACGAACTACTGATCGCCATTGAGCAACTGATGGTAAACAGGTAGGTTGAGAGGAGCAAACGATGCCGATTGGCGCGCACATGAGCGTAGCGGGGGGGTTGCACACCGCGTTCGAGCGTGGACAGCAGGCTGGTTGCGATACTATGCAGATTTTCAGCAAGAATGCTAGCCGCTGGGTGGCGAAGCCGCTGGAGGAGGAGGAGGTGGCAACCTTCCGCAGGGCGCGCGCGGCCAGCCCACTCACCCCCCTGCTTATCCACGACTCCTACCTGATCAACATGGGGACTGCTGCCGAGGAGATGTGGCAGAAGTCGATCAACGCCTTCCTGGAGGAGCTTGAGCGGGCCGATGCCCTGGGGGTGGACTACCTGGTGACGCACAGTGGGGCGCACGTAGGAGCGGGCGCGGCGGTCGGCCACCAACGATTGGCGGCGGCCCTCAACCAGATCACCAGCCAGCGCAATCCCTTGCGGCCCGACGGCACGCCAGCGACGATGATCCTGCTTGAGACCAACGCGGGGCAGGGGTCGTGCCTCTGCCGCAGCTTCGCAGAGATGGCCGAGGTGTTTGGGCGGCTGAGCGAGCCAGAGCAGGTCGCTATCTGCTTCGACACCTGCCACGTCTTCGCCAGCGGCTACGATATGCGAACGCCAGCAGGCTACACCGCGACCATGGCCGAGTTCGACCGCCTGATCGGGCTAGACAAGCTGCGCGCCTTCCACGTCAACGACTCGCTCAAGGGGGTGGGCAGCCTGGTGGATCGCCACGCGCATATTGGGCAGGGCGAACTGGGCCTGAGCTTCTTCCACGCCCTGGTCAATGACCCCCGCTTCAAGCAGGTGCCAATGATCCTTGAAACCGAGAAGGACGAGACGATGAGCGAGGATGTGGCAAACCTGGCTGTGCTGCGCGCCCTGGTTGGCTGCGAGGCTAACGAGCTGGCAGCGGTGCAAGCCCTGGCGATGCAGACCGGGGTGGCCGAGTCGCAAAAGAGGGCGGCAGCAAAGGCGAAGAAGGCGCGGGGCGGCAAGGCGGTGACGGATGAGGCAGAGCAGGAGGTTCTCTAAGGCGAACACGCCCCACACCCGTTGTGCTAAGGGACAGCAGATTGACGGTCAGTGCGGACTGCTTATTGCGCTTCCTCCTTCTCTGGCTCGGTCGGTACTTCGCTGGCTGGTTCGCTGGCCTCGGCCATTACCTTTGGCCGCTCCCAGTCCAGGTTCTCGCCGTAACCCAGGGTGGCGAGATGTGTGTCGTCGTTGTACTTACGCAGCCGCCATTGAGCCTGCTCAAAGCGGGTGTGCTGCTCCCACCAGGTAATCGCCGTGTTGTGGGTGTAGAAGCCGACTGGTGGCAGGCTGGCTCCGCTCAGCTTGAAGAAGTAGATGAACGATGCACCGATCAAGCCCCCATGCGTGACTAGAACTATCGTCTTGCCCTGGTGTTCGCGCAAGATGCGGTCGAGCGCGCGAGTGCAGCGGTAGACAAAGCTGGCCCAGCTTTCGCCGCCGGGGTCAACCTCCTGGAAGGGGTGGGTGGCAAAGTCCACCCGCGAGTAGAGGCGGTGGGCCTCCTCAATACTCATGCCGTCAGCCACACCAGGGCGCAGTTCGTGGAGTTCGTCGTCGAAGATGATCTCGCTGCCGAGAGCGGGGGCGATGATCTCCGCAGTCTGTTTTGCCCGTGGCAGGGTACTGGCGATCAGCACGTCCGGTCGTAGCTCTGCACTGAAGCGCAAGCGGTCACGCAGAGCCTCCGCCTGCTGTACGCCGAGGGGGGTGAGGCCGCGATCCCCCTTCATGCCACCGACGATTGGCTCCACGTTAGCGAAAGCCTGGCCGTGGCGGATCAGGTACAGTTTGGTCAGCGTTGCGCTCGCTGTATGGTTGGTCATCGCCCCTCCTTAATTATAGCAGGCAAGCGGAAGGGCGCGAGTAGTCGCGGCCTCTGGGTAGCTTCGTCTGGCTCAGCCCTTCAGTTTCTTCTTCTTGCCGCTTACATAGTCGTGTAGGATGTACTCGCCGAGATGTTCGGGGCTGGCATAGAAGGCGCGCCCCTTGTTCAGCTTGCTCATTTTGTTGATGAAGCTGGTAAGGTAGGGCGATTGCTCTAGCATGAAGGTGTTGATCACGATGCCGTCCTTCGTGCAGCGATTGACTTCGAGCAGGGTCAGTTCCTCGGTGCGACGGTCGGGCGGGTAGTTGAAGTAGGGATAGGTGAAATCGCCCGGCTCAAAGTGGGCGGTTGGTTCGCCGTCGGTGATCACAATGATTTGCTTGTTGGCCGTTTTACGACGGCTGAGGAGTTGACGGGCCAGGATCAGGGCGTGTTGCAGGTTAGTACCCTGCTGGTAGTCGTTGATCGAGAGGGTGGGCAACTCGTCTGGCTTGATCTCGTGGGCATAGGCAGAGAAGCCGATGATGTAGAGGTCGTCGCGGGGGAACTGACCCTTGATCAGGCTGTGTAGGGCAATCGCCACCTTCTTGGCGGCGGCGAAGCACTGGCGCAGCAGCATCGAGCGGCTCATGTCCACCAGCAGCACAGTAGAGGAGGTGGTCATCAATTCGGTGCGGTATACCTCAAAGTCGTCTGGGTGCAGAGCCACCGGGCTGCCACGCCCCTGCCGCTCCACCGCGTTCATCACCGTCTTCTTCAGGTCGAGCAGGAAGGGGTCACCATAGGTATAACGCTTGGTGTCGTCGGTGCGTTCGCCGCCCACCCCGCGCTTCTGGGCTGCATGGTTGCCAAAGCGATCCTTCCGCAGTTGGGCGAAGATGTCCTTGAGAGCCTTCTGCCCAATGCGGCGGATGCCTCTCGCGGTCAGTTCGTAGCGTTCACCGTTCTTTTGGATGTAGCCAGCTTCCTCAAGCATCTTGGTTAGCTGCTTAAGCTGATCAAGACGGTTCTGCGCCTCTGGCCCCAACAGGTCGCCGAAGCGTTCGCTGTCAACCTGGCTAAGGTCACCGCTGTACTGCGCCTCACGCAGTTGCTCCTCGGCCTCGTCCAGCCCCTGCAACTGGCCCATCAAGTCCATCGCCTGGTCGAGTGACAACGACTCGCTACCGCTGAACTGGTAGCTACTGGGGTCAATGGGGGATAGCATATCGAGGTAGGCACCTGTTTGGGCCAAATCCCAGGCGAGGCGGTCATCTTGCAAGAGGTCGTTCATCATCTGCTGAAGCTCGGCGCGCTGCTCTGGCGACATACTAGCCATCATCGCGGCCATACGCGCCCGCTGCTGCTGCATGTATGCAATCAGTTCGTCCAGGCTATTGATCTCGTCGGGGAAGAAGTGGCCGTGCTTGGCCTTGAACGCCTGGAAGTCTGGCTCAACACCTTGCGATTTCTGCTGAAGCATCTGGTTGAGGTCTTTGACCATCGCGCGCATGGCGGCCATTTCTTCGGGGGTCATGTTCTGGATTTGCTGCTTGATGCCCGCGAACTGGGCCTGCATGACCTGGTTCTTGAGCATCTCCTTCAGTTCCTCAAACTTCTGGCGTGCGTCAGCGTCCATAAACTCGTAGTCGCTCAGTTGCTTGATCTGCCCTGGCACATCCTCTGGCAGGTCGTTGAGGAACTGCTGCTTGCGCTGTGCCATGCGCTCTAGGAGCTTGCTGAAGTCCGGTTGTCCACCTTGCTGACCTCGCTCACCCTGCTGGCCTTGCTCACCTTGCTCACCTTGCTCACCATACTGACCCTGCTGACCCTGCTGACTCTGTTCGCCCTGGGGTTTCTGTTCGCCCTGTTGGCCCTGGGGTTTCTGTTCGCCCTTCGACTCGTCAACCCGGCGTTGGATGCCCTCGCGCTCCGCCTTCTTGATCTCATCCAGCTTCTGACGGATATCGTTCATCACCGAGTCCATGTTGTACTGGCGTTGCTGGGCCTTGCGCTGCTGGCGGATACGCTCCATCAGTTGCTTCAGCCCCTCCATCCGCTCACCGTTTGGCCCCATCTGGCCGTCGCGCTGCATCTTATTGAGGGCAGAACGGAGATTGCCGTCGTTCATCAACTCATCGGACATGAGTTCCATCAGGTCGTCGGCGGTGAAGGGGTTGACCTGCTGGCTACCATCCCACTCTGAATAGCGATAGTCTCTGTTGTAATCGTATCTTTCCATGATCGTTGCGCTTTCTATGTAGACTTACTGCCAGCAGTGTGTAAAAGCGGGTAGAGAGATGTGGATAGGGTGGGTACTCTTGCCAAATTGGTGGCTGTCAAGCAGGGCGGGTAGCTCACCCGCCCCACTTACTGGCTGCCGCTCACCAGTAGAGGGAACAGCAGTTGCGATCAGCGACGGTAGCGAGCGCGGCCTTCGGCCTTGTCCTTGTTGAGGCGGCGGTTGAGGTGCAAGCCCTCAAGCACAAACTCGACGGCGGCAGCAATGGCGGCGGGGTTGCCCTGGGCGTGCAGCTTGGCGACGGCGGTCTTCAATCCTTCAACGTTGCTAGCTTGCTTGACATACTCCATCACTGGCATCAGATCGCCGGTCTCCATGCGGGTGCCACCCTCGAAGCCGCGTACGATATCCTCAAATTGGCCCGCGTTGAAGGTGCGGTTGAAGACGTTGAGGATCGCGCCTTGCAGCAGCTTCTCCAATACCTTCTCCTCGCGCCCGTCACCGCTGCTCTCAAGCTCTACCTTGCCGCTGGTAGAGGCAATCACCGAGGGGAGGTCGCTGACGCGCGGGGCAACCTGCTTCTCGTTGAGGCGCACAGCCCGCAGCATGGCGTGGCTGATCAGGTTCTCGTAGTTGGCGATAGACATACGCACGCTCACGCCCGAACGCTGGTTCACATCGGGCGATTTACGGGCCAGGTGGGTAAACTCGGCGATGATCTCCTTCATGAAGGCAGGCACCGCCAGGCTGTAGCCTTCTACTGCGAAGTTGTAGCTCTCGCGCTCCATGATGTCGATCTCGTGGGCGAGAGTGCGCGGATAGTGAGTGCGAATCTCGCTGCCGAAGCGATCCTTCAGCGGGGTGACGATCCGACCACGGTTAGTGTAGTCCTCTGGATTTGCGCTGGCAACCACAAAGATGTCCAGGTCGAGGCGCACCTTGTAGCCGCGAATCTGCACGTCGCGTTCTTCCATAATGTTGAGCAGACCAACCTGGATGCGCTCGGCGAGGTCGGGCAGTTCGTTGAGGCAGAACACCCCACGATTGGTGCGCGGCACCAGGCCATAGCTGATCGTCAGTTCGTCGCTCAGGTAGCGGCCCTCGGCCACCTTGATCGGGTCAACTTCGCCGATCAGGTCAGCGATGGTGATGTCGGGGGTTGCTAGCTTCTCGCCATAACGGGCGGCGCGGGGCAGCCAGTCAATCGGGGTGTCGTCGCCGCACTCTGCGAGGATGCGATGAGCGTTGGGGGAGACAGGGCGCATGGGGTCGTCATTCAGTTCGCTGCCGCGGATGACCGGCACTTCCTCATCCAGCAGGTTGATCAGGCTGCGGGCGATGCGCGTCTTGGCCTGGCCGCGTTCGCCGAGCAACACGATGTCCTGACCCGACATGATCGCGTTTTCGACCTGGGGGATCACCGAATCCTCATAGCCGACGATACCAGGGAAGATTTCGCTCCCCTCCCGAATCTTCTTGATCAGGTTCTTCCGCATCTCCTCTTTGACGGTCAGCGGCTTGTAACCCTGGGCTTTCAATTCACCAAGTGTGGTGGCTTTCTGATCCACTAGTGGTCTGCTCCTCTACTATGTGCTAAAGTTATGTGTTAGTAAGTGATGATGTGATCGGCTGGAGACGGCTGATCTGGTTGGAACGTATACAGCCGTCTCCACTACTATAGCTTGAACTTGTTGATCGCATCCTTGACCGCGCCGATGCTCCGCACACCGAGGCTACACAGTTCGGTGATGTAGGCTTCGCGCTTGTCCAGATCAGCGGTGAACTGCTCTGCGCTCTGCCCTGTCTTCTGGGCGAGGATCGGTAGGGCGGCGGTCAGGTCGATCTCGTGGTGGTCGGTGGCCTGCTGCCACTCGGCGAGCGGGGTGAGCAGTAGCCGCCCCTTGTCGTCGAGGCTAACGGTGTGGCCGGTGGCGACCCGGCGCACGACTGCCCCGTTGCCATAGGGCATATCGTACTCGTCGAGGATCATGCGGCCAGTGCGAGCGTTGTAGACACGGATGATAAAGAGCAAGCCAAACTGGGCGATCTCAGCAGCAGCAATACCAAGCTCTGTGCCAAGCTGGGCGACCGCTTCCTCGGCGGTATTGGCGTGCATGGTCGCGCCGACAGCGTAGCCTGAGAGTTGCAGGTTGAGCATCCGCTGCGCCTTGTTGCCCCAACAGTAGGTCGGCAGGTGGTTGCTCATCTCGTTGACCAGCAACCAGGACTTGGGGGGTGTACCCTTGCCGTCACGCTCAAACTGGAAGTTCTCGTACATCCCACGCAGGTAGACGCGTCGCTCGGCCTGGGGGATGAAGTCGAGGAAGGCGGTGAGGGTGGTACTCTTGCCTGCCATCGGGGGTTCGCTGCTAAAGAGGATACTTTGATGGGCAGCCATCATCTGCCAGGCCAGGGCGATCAAGCGGGCGTTCATGCTACCCGACTCCATGATCTGCACGACCGAAAGCGGTACTGGTGGTGACCAATGCCCGCCCCACCAGCCGAAGGGGTCGCTGTAATCCTCAAAGAGGCGTTGTCTGCTGATGTAATACCTATCCATTACATCCTCCTCTATACACTTTGGGTGGGCCAATAAGCCATTTACTGCGCGGCGGTCAGGTGAACCTGTGGCAGGGTACTGAAGTCGAACTCGGCAATGCGCTGGGGGCCAAGGGCCAGCATCTGGGCCTGGACTGCCTCTGCATCGGCAATCAACACAGCAACCTCTACGCCCATGCAGCGCGGGGCGAAGGGGCGCAAGTAGTTGAGGGCGTTGATCATCAGGCGGGTTGCGCCAACGTAGTTGCCGAAGCGCAGGTGATGGAAACTGACCCCTACCTGCAAGATGCCCTGATAGAGATAGCGGACGTTGGCCCGCTCCTCGCGCCAGATGTCCTCCAGCGTCTCGTGGCACTCAAAGTATTCACCCTGGTTGAACTGGGTGATGCCCGCAAGCAGGCCGGGCGGCGGCTGGTCGCCACAGGTCGCGCCGCTATCAGAGCCAGGCAGGCTGGTGGGACGACCGTTGATGAAAGCGGGAAGTCTGTCGGGCATGGGCAGCACCTGGGTGGGTTGAGCGATCCTCACCGTGCCTTCGCAGTATAACAGATCAAAATATGGCTGACAAGCCAAACCCCTATCTGCCCTCAACGCTAACAGCTTTCTAACGTGTGTTGTGGGCAAGTAGATGGAGAGTAGCTCTGCACGACCTAGCAGATGGACTCGTCTGCGGGGCTTGCAGAAGCCGCCGAAAGTTGTTATAATTTGCAACACAAGTTACGGACGGATGTGTAGCTCAGTCGGTTAGAGCGCACGGTTCACATCCGTGAGGTCACAGGTTCGAGCCCTGTCACGTCCACCACTTCTGTCAGCCTGGCGCACCTTGCGTCAGGCCATCTTTTTGCCAGCGAGGATTGCTAATGAAGCGTATCTACTACTACCTGGCAGCCCTACTGCTGCCCTGCGCCTGCTGGCTGCTGGCGACCACGTATGCTGTTGCACCCTGGCTCGCCTGGGGGCGGCTGCTAGTGACGGCGGTGGCGGCCTCGCTGGTCGTGGCAGGCGGCTGGCTGTCTCTCCGTTCCCCCACTGATGCTAATCCCTTGCCCGCAGTGCTGCTGATAGCAGGGGGGGCTGCTGGGCTGGCAATCGCGGGCGGACAACCGCAGGGGGTGGCGGGTGGTCTCTTGCTATCAGCCAGCACAACCCTGCTGCTGCTAACCCTGGCGAGCAGCAAGGTGCAGCAGCCGGATCAGGCCCGCCCACAAGCTACGATCTACCTGCAAGCTGTGATCGGCAGTCTGCCTGGCGTGTGGCTGACAGGGCGGGCCGCACTGGGCGCGGGCGAGTGGCTGTCGGCGGCCTTGCTGCTGGTCGCGCCGCTGCTACTTGCCCTGGCTGTGCTGCGGAGTGGCAGAGTACTAGGGTGGGCGGGGCGGTTGCTAGCTGCTGTTGGACTGGGTCTGACGCTGGTTAGTCCCTGGTTGGTGCAGGCACTCTTGCGCCCCTTCGTCAGCAGCCTGGAGGGGTTGCCTGCCTGGGCGAACCTAGACCTGCGCCCGATCAGCAGCGCAGAGGGGCAGGGGGGCTGGCCCAGCGGCCTCGGCCTGCTACCGCCTGCGGGCCAAATCGCTGGCCCTGGCGAAGGCTACCTGGCCGTGCTGGGGCTGGCGGTCAGTTTTGTTGCGCTGCTGGCGGTCGCCTGGCTGCTGCATCGTCTGCTGCGGGTGATGGGCGTGGGGAGGCAGCAGTGAGCGCATTTGCCAACCTCGTTGGGGCACTGCTGCTGCGGGGTATCTGCGCGCTTGGCCTGTGCCTTGTGTTCGCCTTGCTGCTGCGACTACTCCCCCGCCTGACTACCAGCGAGCAGGGAGGGGAAAGCAGCGACAGTGGAGGGGAAAGCGAAGCGGTGATTGGCCTGACGGCCAGTGCGTTGTTGCTAGCGACCTTGCCGTTGCCCACGTTCGGGCTTGAGTTGCCGCTACTTGGGCTAGTGGTGGCGGGGCCGCTTTACGATCCGCTGCTGGCAATCTTGCTCTTGCCACTTGCCAGCCTCGGTTTGTGGCGTTCACGATTGTCAGCGGTAGAATGGCTGCGGGCCTACCTGCCCGCAGCAGTAGGCTTGCTGGCGGCCAACATTGCGCGGGGGGAGCAGGGATGGCTAGTGCGGCTGCTTGCGCTGGTCGCCTGCCTACCGTTGCTGCTGGCGGCTGGTGGGTGTGGGGGTGTGGGGGGAGGGCTGGCGGCGGGGGCAGGCTGGCTGGCGATGGCAGGGCTGTTGCTGACCAGCCTGCTGCCTGGGGTTGGAGGGTCGCTAACGCTAGTGGGTCTTTACCTGGCGGTAGCCTTCGCCCTTGTCCCCCTGGCTCAGCTAGCGGCTCACCGCCTGCCAGCCGACAGCTACTTGTGGGTGGCAGCGTTGTTGGCAGGCTTGCTAGGTCTGCTGGCTACTTGAGGCTCTCGAACTTATAACCGCTAGGCCAAACGCAGAGCGATTGTGGCTGCACCCAGCCCGCCGCAGAGCTATAGGAATTGCTTATGGCAGAGTAGCAAATTAGCCACCTCTATAGGATTTGGCTCGGCTGTAAACAGCAGAGTAGCCTGAAGGCGCACTTTTGGCGAGGGAAAGACGGACGGCTGGAATTATCGGTGGCACTATACTTGAGAGTAGTCGCGAAGGGTAGCTGAGTCCTATGCAACGTGCAGGGGATTTCGGCTGAGATCAATCTAACCTGAGCAATCCTTAAGGAGGATTTTGAATGAGCAAGCGCAATTACCTATTCGGCATGGCTGCCGTTATGCTGATGCTCGGCCTGCTGGCTGGCACTGGCAGCACCCTGGCTGCACCAGCACAGCAGGCCGCCACTGCAACTAGCACCACGATGATGACTGGCACCCCTGGCATGATGATGACTGGCACCCCTGGCATGATGATGACCGGCACCCCTGGCATGATGATGACCGGCACCCCTGGCATGATGATGACTGGCACCCCTGGCATGATGATGACTGGTACCCCTGGCATGATGATGACTGGTACCCCTAGCATGATGATGACTGGTACCCCTAGCATGATGATGACTGGCACCGCCACGATGGGCGGCGGTATGATGATGGCTTCGCCCACCGCTGACATGATGATGATGGCCTCACCGACTGCGATGATGAGCGGTAGTGGCGATACGGCAGGTAACACCGCTGGCAACAGTGGTGGCAACTCGACCCTGCCAACTACTGGCGCGAGTGATGCAAGCGGCTTCTTCTGGCTGACTGTGCTTGCTCTGCTCGTGATCAGTGGCAGCTTCATGCTGCGCCGGGCCAGCAAGCAGGTTCGCTAAACAAAGCTACAAGCGGGGGAGCCAGGCACCAGTGCCTGGCTCCCCTTTTATGTGTTGGTGGCACCTTTCTTGAGGTGACGAACAGGCTAACGCGCCGATATGGTACACTGTACATAGTGAAATAGGTAGCACACAAGGAGGATCAGATATGCAGAAGCGAAGTTTGGTCGCAACGGTCGGGGCCATGGCCCTTACCCTCGCCCTGGTCAGCGTCGCCGCCGCGCAGGTATGGGCTAGCCCCCTCGCCCAGTACCAAGACCCTGGCTCAGCCACGGGCAATATCGCGGGCAACAGTGATATTACGCTCAAGTCGCCTGGCACAGGAGCCAGCATTGCGGGGGATCGCATCCTGGTCAGCGTGCAGGTCAGTGGCCTGAAGCTGGATGGTGTACAGATCAACAAGCCGAACCAGGAGGGCGTAGGCCATTGGCACGTCTACGTTGACGACAAGTATGCAGGCCTGAGCGTCAGCGACCTCGTGAGCGTGCCGAACGACGCACTAACCAGGATCAGCAAGGGCCAGCACAAGATCGCAGTCGAACTGCACGGCAACGACCACAGTGCAGTAGCAGGCAGTAGCCGCAAGGAAGTGACGATCAATGTCGAGAACGACATGAGCTACGACCCCGGCACTGGTAGCCCGGCGATCAGCTTTGTCAGCCCTACTGACAACGCTGGTACCAACATCAGGGTAGAGGTCAAGGTCAAGGTTAGCGGCTTCAAGATGGATGGCGTGCAGATCAACAAGCCGAACCAGCCGGGTGTAGGCCACTGGCACCTCTATGTGGACGACAAGTACGCAGGCCTGAGCGTCAGTGACTACCTGAGCATCCCCAACGATGCTTACCCCAATCTGCTACCTGGCAAGCACAAGCTGGCGGTTGAATTGCACGGCAACGACCACAGCCCAGTAACCGGCGTGACCAGCCAGACGATCATGGTTGACATAGCTCCTGCTGGGCCAACCGCCGTTCCCGCCACCGCAACGGGGGCAATGATGGCCTCGCCCAGCCCGATGATCACTGGTACGGCTACCAGTAGCATGATGATCACCGGCACGGCCACGATGGGCGGCGGCATGATGGTCACTGGCACTGCTACCAGCACGGTAGCTACTCCAGCAGTTGCGATAGACAGCAGCATGGTACCAAGTACGCCAACTGCGGCGATGGGTGGCGGCATGATGGCTACCCCTACGACAGCCTTCACTGTGGTGGCGGTGCCGACCAACTCGCTGCCTACACCCACTGCTGTCACTGCTGGCCGCGCCCCTGGCTTGCCGCGTACGGGTGCAGCCGACAGTGGTTGGCTGCTCTGGGTGAGCATCATTGCGCTGTTGGCCTTTGCAGGCAGCCTGCTGCTCCGCAACCGCAGCCGGGGAGTCTAATCGAGAGGTAAGCAGCAGAAGCCGAGGCACCCTACCAAATGGTAGGGTGCCTCTTTGCAGCATAGCAGCAACTACGGTGGCTGAACTGGGTTAGAAGCCGAGCTTCTCGCGCAGGGCAGGCAGCAGTTCGGGGATCGCCACCCGAATCTGGCTCATACTATCGCGCTCGCGGATTGTTACCGCGTTGTCGGTCAGGCTGTCGAAGTCAATCGTCACGCAGAGTGGCGTGCCGATCTCATCCTGACGGCGGTAACGCTTGCCGATGCTCTGCGACTCGTCGTACATAGTCATGTACTGAGCGCGCACTGCTGCGTGAACCTGCTTCGCCAGAGGGGTGAGCGTATCCTTCTTGCTCAGGGGCAGGATTGCTACCTTGATCGGAGCGATACGGGGATGGAGGCGCAAGACCACGCGGGTCTCGTCCTTGTCTGGCTCCTCGGCGTAGCTATCGATCAGGAAGGTGAGCAGGGCGCGGTTCAGACCCAGGGCTGGCTCTACCACATAAGGCAGGTAACGCTCCTTCGCTTCCTCATCAAAGTAGCTGAGGTCGCGACCACTGGCGGTCTGGTGACTACGCAGGTCGAAGTCGGTGCGGTCTGCAATGCCCATTAGTTCGCTCCAGCCGATGGGGAACAGGTACTCCACGTCGTAGGTACCGTTGGAGTAGTGGGCCAATTCTTCCTGGTCGTGTTCGCGCAGGCGCAGGCGGTCACGGCTGACCCCCAGGTTGGTAAACCACTCGAAGCAGGTGGCGGCCCAGTAGTTAAGCCAGGCCACATCCTCACCCGGCTTGACGAAGAACTCCATCTCCATCTGCTCAAACTCGCGGGTGCGGAAGATGAAGTTGCCGGGGGTAATCTCGTTGCGGAAGCTCGTTCCCTGTTGGGCGATGCCGAAAGGCAGCTTGCGGCGCATTGTCTGCTGCACATTAACGAAGTTGGTGAAGATACCCTGGGCCGTCTCTGGCCGCAGGTAGGCAACGGCAGCATCCTCCTCAACCGGGCCGACGAAGGTCTTGAACATAAGATTGAACTGGCGGGGTTCAGTCAGGCTACACTGCTTGTCCTCACCGGGGTGAACCTTACTGTTCAACCCACACTGGCTGTCGGGGATGTGGTCGGCACGGAAGCGCAGCTTGCAGGTGCGGCAATCCACCAGCAGGTCGCTGAAGCCAGCACTGAGGTGGCCGCTAGCCTCCCAGGTGCGCGGGTGCTGCAAGATAGCGGAGTCGAGGCCCACCATGTCATCGCGCCCTTGCACCAGCCAACGCCACCACTCGGCGCGGATGTTGCGCTTCATCTCCGTCCCCAGCGGGCCGTAATCCCAGGTGCTGGCGAAGCCACCATAAATCTCACCAGTCTGAAAGACGAAGCCGCGTCGCTTGGCAAGGGAGATGATCACATCCATCGTGGTGGTAGCCTGGGCGGCCTCGTTGGTTTCCAGGTAGCCAGCCAGCTTGCTCTGGTAATCTACAGTGCTATCCAAAGTTGTGCCTCCTTGTGGTGAGGGCAAAATAGGCATGAAGATGCCCTTGCGCCCCTCGGATTAGTTACAATCCGGGGACGAAGGGCCATGATAGCATGGCTTCGCGGTTCCACCCCGGTTGACACGCCGTGGGCGCGCCCCCTCGCTTTGCCAGCGTCAGCCTGCTCTGGGATGCCCTTCAGCAGCGGCCTGGCCGAACGGACTTGCAGCGGGTGTCCGTCTCTCTGGCGGCTGGCTTGCCTGCCTACTATCTTCCCTTCAACGCCGCGACCTGGCGGTATGCACCTGTCGCCGCTATTATAGGCGAAGGGCAGGAAGGGTGTCAAGGGTTGACGGCGTGCAGCTAAATCAGTATAATCTAACCACGCGCCTGTAGCTCAGTGGATAGAGCATCGGTCTTCGGAACCGAGAGCGCAGGTTCGATCCCTGTCAGGCGCACCCAAAACAGTAGCGAGCAGCCACCCTGCGGCAAGCAAGGTGGCTGCTTTGTGGTCTAACCGGGCTGCGGCTTTGGCTTACTGCCCGCAACCGTTCGCGTTGGCTACGCAGACCAGCTTGGCGGTCTCGCCACGAGTGATGAAGGAGCCAGGGCGGAAGCTAGGGTCGTCATTGGCATTCGCTCCGTTCGTCCGCGCCGTCTCGATGTAGCGGTAGGCCCAGTAGCTGGCTGGCACGTCAGCATAGCTAGCAGTAGCCGGGTTGAGCAGCGTCCAGCTAGAGGCGGCTACTGCCAGCTTGGTCGCCTCGGCGCGGGTGATCGTCCCATTGGGGCGGAAGCAGACATCGCCACCGCACTGGGCTGCCGTGTAGCCGCTGATCGCGCCGTTGTTGTAGGCGGTCTCGATTGTGTTGTAGAAGATATTGCTGGTAGGTACATCGGTAAAGTGGGGGCCACCAGCGGCGTTGGTCGGCCAACCCTTCGCCAGTACCAACATCTTGCTATACTCGCCACGCCGCACGTTGTTGTTGGGCAGGAAGCAAGGAGCTTTGTTGCTGGGGCATTGGCTGGGGTCGGTGAAGCCAGCGATGATGTTGCGGTCGCGCATGAACTCGACGTAGTAGAAGGGAAACTCAATGCGGCTGTCCGCGTCCTGCGCCAACACGTCATTGAATACGCCCAGCTTGAAGTTGCGCGTCCAGGGGTTACTGGGGATGGCAGCAAAACTGCTTACGTTTGTAGCATAGCCCTGCGCCGCAGCCTGGAAGTAGTAGCTGTTTGTGCTGCCCATGCCAGTGAAGTTGTAGCGACCGTCGCTGCCAACGAAGGTAGAGCGGTAGTGACCAGGGTCGGCTTGCTCAAAGGCTTGCACGTTCGCGCCGTTGATCGCGGTCAATGTGTAGTCACGGGCCAGGCCACTGATCGTCAGGGGGCCGTTGTTGAGGCTAAAGTTGACGGTCAGCGTGCCACTACCAAGCTGGCGGTTGAAGTAGACCAGACCAGGGTAGCTGGTAGCCCCGCTCTGAAACTCGCCCAGGTGTACGTCGTAGCCACCGGCTGAGAGAGAACAGGTGTAATCACCGTTGCTGTTGGTAGCAGTTGGGCAGGTGTCACTGCCGCTAGAGCCACCAGATGGATTGATGAATATGCTTGCGTTGACCGCTGGTGCGCCGCCAGGCAGTGTAACCCGCCCTGCAATGTGGCTGCCACTCTGACCAAGCGGCACATTGAAGGTGTTGCTACCCGCGTTGATCGTGACTGGGAAGAAGGGGTTGCCATAGTTGCTGCCCGCTGGTGGAAAGGCGTGTATGTAGTAGATACGGCCAGGGGCGATCCGATCCATGCTGTACACCCCGTTCGAGCCAGTACTCTGAAGGGTGTTGGACCAGCCATCATGCACATCACTATCCAGCAACAGGCCAACCCCTGCTATCCGTGCGCCCGTGCCAGCATCGTAGACGTAGCCAGTGAGGGTGGCAGGGTTGCTAACCAATGTGAAGTTCTGCGTGGTGGTGCCGCTACCAACCTGCACCCCGTAACGATGAGCGTTGGCATAACCGCTACCTGCTGACGGGGCAGCCACGACATTGTAGGCACCTGCCGTTACGTTGCCGACTGTGTAGTTGCCGCTGCTGTCGGTGTTGGCTGAGTAAAAGGTCGCGCCAAAGTTGACGACGATCTGCACCCCGTTGATGCCGCTCCCACCAGCGTTGGTGACGCGGCCACTCAAGGTTCCGGCTAGGGGGGCAGCAGCTAGCTGCGAACTGCTCAAGGTGAGGAGGAGGACGGCAGCCGTAACCCAGGCCGCAAACGATCTTTTCATCATGCGCTTCCTTCTATCTATGGCAGGTGCAACCCTAAGCAAGCAGATCACCCTGCACAAGTAAGACACTAGAAGCTAACAGTAGCAGATCGTGGCAGCACTGTCCAGTTTGTCGGGTAGCCAATTTGGGCTAGTTCGCGTCATGTACTTCGATCCTTTGGCGTAAGAGCCACCAATTGCGCCAATGCAAAGTGAAGGGGCCAAGACCTCACAGCCGTACTCCCCACCTTGCTTGACAACACAAGTCTTAGCCTTTATACTTCGCCCTGAAAACATCTTATACCTCAGTCATAACAAGGGGAAGTGAATGCAGAAGATCACGCACCGCATGATTAAGGATTACCTTAATACCTTTGAGTGGTTCCGTGAACCAGCCAAGCAGGGCTATCTGGCTACAGCAGTAGATCGCTTCGCCCACACCCTCAACCTGATCCCACGCTTGCCCAATCCAGAGAGCATAAAGGTGCTTGAGATTGGCGGTCTTCCCTACTTCATGACCGTGCTGATCAAGAAGTTCCTGGGCTACGAGGTGCAGGTTGTCAACGAGCCAACCTGGGAGCGGGGAGAGGAAGGCAACCACGAAGTTCTGATCAATGATCAGGGTGAAACCTTTGACATCCGCTACAAGACGATGAATATTGAGTATGACCACTGGCCCTGGCCGGATCAGAGCTTTGACATAGTGCTTTACTGCGAGGTTATCGAGCATCTGGTCTATGACCCCACCCACACGCTGGTTGAGGCGCACCGGGTACTAAAGAAGGATAGTGGCAAATTGCTGATCAGCACACCGAACGCCCTCTCCTATGTTGATCTGCTCAAGATGCTCCGTGGGGTAAACTCCTTCCCGCCATATAGCGGTTATAGCCACTATGCGCGCCACCACCGCCTGTTCAGCACTGATGAACTGATCTACCTCACCCACAAGGCTGGCTACGAGGTACACACCTGCTACTCTGCCTACGACAAGACTTACTTCCACCCAAAACGACTTAATCGCCTGGTCAAGCTGATGATCCGTGCAGGGCTGCTGAAAAAGAGGCTGGATGTAATCTACCTGCTGGCGACCCCTACCGGCAAGGCACACTACTTCTACCCAAATAGCCTCCCCTTCATTCTCTACCAGGATGTGCATGGCTACCGTCGCATCTTCAGCAGCAGCGTAGCAATGGCAGACGAGGAAACCTCGCAACTTGTAGAGGGTTTCCATGGATTGGAACAGTGGGGGGGTGGCGTGCGCTGGACAGCCAAACAGGCAGCCCTATTCCTCAAGCACGATGACCAACAATGGCTTACCGCTACCTTCTACAGCGGTAGTGCCGAATGGGGGCCAGAGGTGAGCGGCTGTGTCAGGATCGGCGATCAGCACCATCTAGCCGAACAGAGCCACCCTTTTAGCGTACCTCGCAACAGCTGGCAGACGCTGATCCTCCCGGTGCCTGCCGATGCACCTGCTGAATTGCTGGTTACGTTTGACATTGACAATCCTGTGGTGCCAGCCCAGCTAGACCATGCCACGATAGACAATCGCATCCTCGGCCTGGCAGTTCAGAAGGTAGAACTGCTGTAGGTAAGCCTGATCTTCACTTGACATTCGGCTCGATATAGGCTGATATTCAAGTTAGGATTCATGCGTGGCCGCCAGGTGGCTAATCTGGAACAAGGTGAGAGATTAGCAATCGAGCAGGGCCGCAGCCAGACTGATGCGCTGGCTCTAGCTGTCATTTCGGCTTAATCCCCTGGTAATACACTCCACTGGCAACCACAAAGCTGTGTTCCTTGCGCTCCAGCCACTTGTCGAGATACTTGAGCGGGCTGAACAGCAAGCGACCAACTTCTTTGGCGCGGACGAAACCGTTGTGGCCTATCCGCCGCTTGGAGTCGTCAAACTCACCATCTATATCGCCTATTATTCCAGCAAAGTCAGTCAAAATCCAGGTCAGCATACTGCCAGGGCCGTTGGCAAGCCCCACCTCACGCTCCTCAAAGTTGCGGAAGATCGAGCGCAGCCCAGGGATGGTGTAGCGGTAGTAGTCACCAGGGTCGGCGTGATACGGCTGGAGGAAGGGGACTTCCATGTAGAATGCGCCGCCCGGCTTCAGCACCCGCTCAATCTCCGCCGTGACAATCCAGGGCCGTTCCAGGTGTTCAAAAACGGCGATAGCGACCACCGCATCAAACGACTCGTTAGCAAAAGGGAGGATGTGTGCGTCGGCTGTGACTGTCGTCGTATGAGTCGGTACCACGTCAATGTTGACTACGTTGGCAGCGTAGTTCTTCATCCCGCCACCAATGTTTAGAATACGTGCATCTGGCCCTAGTGAGGCGACGAGCTTCGGCACACGAGCGATGTGTTCAGGGCTGAGGTAGGTGGGATAGTAGTAGTTGTCCAGCCGCCGCTGTATCCACTGCGGCAGACGACCACTACGGCGAGCCAGCAGATAGACGCTGAGATAGAAGCTAAAGGGGATCGCTACTAGCAACAGGGCTATTGCGCCAACGAACGAGAGGAAGCTACTTCTAACCCCTCTGCTATTGTTATCTATCATAGTACCTATCTCCTTCTCCCCATGTTTGCTCGGCGCATTATAGCAAAGAACCCCGCCTGCTAGCAAACGAGATTGCACCCAGGGCTTGACATTTAGCGCATTATAGGCTAATATTCAAGTTAGGATTTATGCGTGGCCGCCAGGTGGTGGCTAATCTTGAACGAGGGTGACCGATGAACAATCGAGCAGGGGTGGAGCAGGGCCGCAGCCAGACCGATGCGCTGGCAGTTGCTGCTGAAGGTCAGCGGAGCCGCCTGGAGTCTATCGAGCGCGGTTTGGACGAGTTGGAGCAGGGCTTGGAGCGCAATCTTGAGCGAGCCAAGCGGGTAGCCGAGCGCGTCAGCGCAGCTACCAACGGCAAGCGTTCGGAGGCGGCTGCCTCCCGCGAAAGGAATATGGATATGCGAGTGCGTGACCTCAAGCCCTACCTGCAAGCGGTGGCTGATGCTACCCGCCTTAGCATCTTGCAGGAAATGGCGAAGGTGAGCGAGATGCCTGTTCACGACATCTCGGCGATCCTAGACCTGAGTCAGCCACTCACCTCCTGGCACCTACTGATCCTCAAGCGGGCTGGGCTGGTTGAGACCCGCAAGGTCGGGCGGCAGGTGATGTATCGCCTCAACCGCGAACGCCTGCAAGAGCGGCAGGGCAAGTTTGCCGCCTTGATGTCCCTTTAACGCGCCCTTACCTGCCCCTCAAAACGGAGGCGGGTGGGGATAGTAATGCAAGCAACCAATAAAGTAAGGAGCCAGTACAAGTTGAGTAACAAGATTCGTGTAGCGATCATCGGGGTGGGCAACTGCGCCTCGTCTTTGGTGCAAGGTGTCCAGTTCTACCAGAATACCCCCGACGACGCGCAAGTACCGGGCCTGATGCACGTGCGCCTCGGTGGCTACCACATCAACGACATTGAGTTCAGCGCGGCAATTGACATTGACACCAACAAGGTCGGCAAAGACCTGAGCGAGGCGATCTTCACCAAGCCGAACAACACGATCAAGTTTAGCGACGTGCCAAACCTCGGCGTGCCTGTGATGCGGGGTATGACCCACGACGGTCTCGGCAAGTACCTATCGCAGGTAATCACCAAAGCCCCAGGTAGCACAGTAGACATTGTGAAGCTGCTCAAGGACACTGGCACCCAGGTGGTAGTCAGCTACCTGCCGGTTGGCAGCGAGATGGCGACCAAGTGGTATGTGGAGCAGATTCTGGAGGCCGGTTGCGCCTTCATCAACTGCATTCCCGTCTTCATTGGGCGCGAACCGTACTGGCAGAACCGCTTCCGCCAGAAGGGGTTGCCGATCATCGGCGACGACATCAAGTCGCAGGTGGGCGCGACGATCACCCACCGCGTCCTTACCCGTCTGTTCGAGGATCGCGGCGTGCGCCTGGATCGCACCTATCAGCTTAACTTTGGCGGCAACACCGACTTCCTCAATATGCTGGAGCGCGAGCGGTTGGAGAGCAAGAAAATCAGCAAGACCAATGCCGTTACCAGCCAGCTTGACTATGAACTAGCTCCTGAGTCGATCCATGTTGGCCCCAGCGACCACGTGCCGTGGCTCGAAGACCGCAAGTGGTGCTACATCCGTATGGAAGGTACTACCTTCGGCAACGTGCCGCTGAACATGGAACTGAAGCTCGAAGTGTGGGACTCGCCGAACAGCGCAGGGGTAGTGATCGACGCAATCCGCTGTGCCAAGCTGGGCCTGGATCGTGGCCTCAGCGGAACCCTGGAAGGGCCGAGCAGCTACTTCATGAAGTCGCCGCCAGTACAGTACCACGACGACATTGCCCGCGAGTTGGTTGAAGCCTTCATTCGTGGCGACGACAACCGCACCCAGCCCGCCATGCCGCAGGCCACCGTGGTAGAGGAAGTGGCGCAGCCAGCCCTGGGCATCAACGACCACGCCCTTGACGTACCAGCCGATGCAGAGCTTCGTATCCTGACCAGTGGCAACGGCAAGGCGAACGGTAAGGCCAACGGCAGGGTTGCCGAGCCAGTCGCCACCGAGAGCGAGAAGTAGCACTTTGTGTAGCAGAGGGGGCGTGGCCTGGCTACGCCCCCTTCGCTTTGCCTGTATTTCCTCTTTGCCAACCAAACTGGTATAATTCACTGGGTTAATGAGTGTTCAACATGGAGGGGTTAGCAGTTTATGAAGCTCTATTGGCTATTTCGGCTACTCGGCTTCCTCGGCAGCACCTTGCCGATCAAGTTCTGCTATCGGGCGGCGGCTCTGGTCGGCGATGTGATCTACTTCGGCTGGCGGCGGCCCAGCCGCAACGCGGTTGCCAATATGCGGCACGTGCTGAACTCGGTAGACACCCCAGTGCAGGGCATTTACGCCCGCATGGTGCGCTTCCGCAGTACCAAGAAGCGGGCGGAATTGCTCGCTCGCCGCAGCTTGCGGAACTACGCCAAGACGCTGGTGGACATCGCCCGCTTCGACAAGTTGAGCATCGCCCAGGTCAACGAACTGTGCGCCCCAGAGGGTACCGACCACCTGCGCCGCGCTCTGGCGAAGGGTAAGGGGCTGATCGTCGTCACCTACCATTTCGGCAGTTGGGATTTCGCGGCGGTGGAGGTGATGCGCCAACTGCCCGACCTCGACTTCTACGCCCTGGCTGACACCCTGGAGCCGCCACGCCTGGACGACCTGGTGAACGGCGCACGCGCGCGCAAGGGGATCAAGATCATCCGCCTCAACAGTGGGGCCATGCGCCAGATATTTGAGGCTCTGCGCCGCCAGCAGGTGGTTTTCATTGCGATGGACAAGCCGACCCCTGGCGATGGCGTGCCAGTCAACCTGTTTGGTGGGCGTGCCTGGCTGCCCTCTGGCCCCGCCGCGATTTCGCTGCGCACTGGCGCGCCGATCATCACCGGCTATGCTGTCCGCAAGCGCGGCGACACTCACTATCGCGCCGTAGCCGAGCCGCACATCGAGTACACCCCGATTGGCGACAAGGATCAGGATGTTAAGGCACTAACCCAACTGCTGGCAAGCCGCATGGAGGGGGCAATCGCGCAGTACCCTGACCAATGGTATATGTTCCGCGAAATGTGGCCGCAGGATAGCGGTAGCGGGGCTGATGCTGAGGAGGATGCTGAGGAGATGGAGAGCCAGCCGCAGTTGGCGGTAGACGGTAGCCAGGTACAGTAGCCGGTGAATGCTGTCGGCTACTACAAGCTGGGGCTGCGTGTCGCTCCCCGCCTGCCGCTCGTGGTTGGCTACGCCCTCTGCCGCGCCGTCGGCATCGCTAGCTATCTCTTTAATCGCTCTGCCCGCCAGGCGGTGCAGAGCAATATGCGCCACGTCGTCGGCAAGGCGGCTAGTAAGGGGCTAATCAATCGGCTGGCGCGGGGCGTGTTCGTCAACAACTTCAAGAACTACTTTGATATGCTACGCCTGGAGTCGCTGACCAACGAGCAGATCATCGAGGTGGTGACGGTCGAAGGGGCAGAGTACATTGACGAGGGGCTGAAGCTGGGGCGCGGGGTGATCATGTATACGGCGCACCTGGGCAACTTCAACCTGATCATCCAGTTGCCGACCGCTCTGGGCTACAAGTTCAACCTGCTGGCCGAGCCGGTCGAGCCGCCAGAGTTGTACGCCTTCCTCACCGAAATGCGCGAGTCGCACGGGGCAAAGCTAATCCCCGTCGGTGGCCCCGCAATCATGCAGGCGATCCGCGCCCTCAAGCGCAACGAAATCCTCGGCATTGCCGCTGACCGCGACGTGACCAACAGCGGGCAGGCGGTGATGATGTTCGATGCAGAGGCGGTGTTGCCCGTCGGCACCGTGCAGCTAGCCGCTCGCCTCAACGTGCCGCTGATCCCAGCCCACATCTACCGCCGCCCCGACAATAGTTCGCACGCGATCATCTACCCGCCGATGCAGCTTGAGCATACTGGCGATCTGGAGCGTGATACTGCCATCAACCTCCGCAAGGTCGCCACGACGATGGAGCAGTTTATTGCTCGCACGCCAGAGCAGTGGGTGGTCTTGCAGGCGATCTGGCCGGAGGACAGGTAGGCGGAGGCTAGCTATCAAGCAGCATCACTAAAGTTAATCTGCCGTAATAAATCACTTCAAGAAGGTGCCAACAAACCTGTTGCAATGCGTCAGATCATGTGCTGCAATGGGGTTGCTGTTGTGAACCGTCTGCGATCTCAACCAACAAAGGAGGGGTCTATGTTCAAGCGCACTTCTTCCACCACCCCTTCTGCTACTACTCATAGCAATCCCCCTTCTCCTCTCGCTGTTCAACTATAATGCTGCTGCGCAGGAGCGGCCTGGCTCATTGCTCGAACAGCAGCAGGTTAACCTGGCTACCGGCTGTTACCAGCGACACATCCTCTGGCACGACCAGGTAGGCGTTGGCGCGGCTGATGCTGGTGAGAATGCCGCTGCCTTGCGCGCCGCTGCTGCGGGCGGTGTAGCCGCTAGCCGGGTCGTAGCTGGCAACCATGCGGCAGTAGAAGCGACGACCGCCTCCGTTCTGCACATCTTCCAGCAGAGTAGCGGGGACACTGACAAGTGGACGGGGTGGGCCGCCCATCAGCGCGAGGATGGCAGGGCGGGCAAACACATCGAAGCTGACTAGAGCAGAGACGGGGTTGCCGGGCAGCCCCAGCAGCGGCACCCCTTGCAGCCGTCCGAAGACCAAAGGCTTGCCGGGGCGCAAGCTAACCTGCCAGAAGTTCATCTTGCCGCGCTCGATCAGCATATTCTTTACGATGTCGTAGTCGCCATAGCTAACCCCGCCTGCGGTGATAAAGAGGTCAGTCCCGGCTGCTATGCCTAGATCAAACTTAGCGGCGAGGTCGGCTACGTTGTCGCGGGCAATGCCGAGCGAGAGCGGCTCGCCGCCAAGCTGCTGCACCGCCGCCACCAAACTGTAGCCGTTGCTGTCGTATATCTGTCCCCGCGTCGCGTCCAATACGCCGTCGGCGGCTACCAGTTCGTCGCCGGTCGCCAGGATCGCTACGCGAGGGCGGCGGGCCACCTGCACATGGGCGCGACCGAGCGAGGCCAATACGCCTAGCTCTGCTGGCCGTAGGCGGGTGCCAGCGATCAACACTAGTTCGCCCAGCCGAATGTCTTCGCCAGCCACCCGTGTGTAGTTGCCCGGCCCGACCGCCACCATCACCTGCACAGTGGCAGGTGGACTGTCGCTCCCCGGTGCGCTGCCTACCCCATCCAGCCCGCGATAGTGGCGGTGATCAAGAGTCGGTGCGTCGCTACTATCCTCAAAGCGCACCACGGCATCAGCCCCAGGGGGGAGCGGCGCACCAGTCATGATCCGCATCGTCTCGCCCACACCGAGGCTGCGGGCCGAGCGATAGCCCGCCGCCAGGTTGCCAACCACGCGTAGGCTGACTGGTGTACCCTGCTGAGCAGCAGTAGTATCAACCGCCCGCACCGCATAGCCGTCCATAGACGAGTTGGCGAAGGGCGGCACGTTCGCGCTGGCGTACACATCCTCGCGTAGCACCCGGCCCAGGGCCGCTTGCAGGTCCACTTCTTCAGCAGCCAGCGGCGTGAGGTCGGCCAGGATTAGGCCCAGAGCTTCATCTACCGTCAACATCTTTGCGGCCTCCTTTGCATATTCAAGGCTATTATAGCGCACTTTGACAAAGGGGAAGGGCTAGTGTTATACTGGCTTAACTCCGTAAACCAAACATGGCTGATCGCACATTGCGATCATTTGCTGCAAATGTTACAGGTAGGTAATTTATGCAGGCTAATCAGGATCAGGGCATGGGCTGGGTTGAAACCCAAATCGTAGTTGGCTCACCAGCGGCCAGAGACCTCGGCCCACGCACAGCACCGCTGGCAATCCCGTTGGCGCGCCCCCTCGTCGTCTACGTACTGACAGCGATCAATGTGCTGGTTTGGCTGCTGACCACCTTCTATGCGGTGTTCAACTACAAAACGCCGCTTGGTACTGCGGCGATGGGTGATGGCTTGGGCCTGGAAGTAGCCCTGCGCCGCTTCGGGGGGATGGATAGCAGCCTGATCGCCGAGGGGCAGTGGTGGCGCATCTTCACCGTCATGTTCCTACACGCGGGCATCATCCACCTGGGCTTCAACTCGTGGGCCTTGATCGTGCTGGGTGGCGAGGCCGAGTCGCTCTTTGGTCGTTGGAAGTTTCTACTCTACTACCTGCTCTCCGGGCTGGGTGGCAGCATCGCCAGCCTGCTGATCAACAGGCCCGAACTATCGGTGGGGGCGAGTGGGGCGATCTTCGGGGCTATCGGCCTGCTAGCAGGCTACTACTGGCGGCATCGCAACGACCTGGGGGCGGCAGGGCGCAGCCGTTTCTTCAACATCATCCTGGTAATCGTGCTGAACATGGCCCTCAGCACCAGCGTAGCCAGGATCGACAACTGGGCGCACACAGGTGGACTGATCGGCGGCCTTTTGTTGGGGCTACTGCTAGCCCCCGCGTATGTAGTGCGGCAGGAGGTTGAGGCGGAGGGTAGGGGAGAGAGAGAGGCGGTAGTTCGCAGCCAACCGGGGCTACAACTGGCGACGCTTGCCAGCTTCGCGCTGCTGCTGATCGCCCTCTTTGCTTTTGCCCTCAGCCGCCTGCCAAGCAGCTAAGTGGCATGGTGCGCTGCTCGTCTGGAAGCGGCAGGGCGGGATTTGGACAGCGTGGGGGAACGGATAGGGTATTTTGGCCCTCGGTTGCCAGAGCAGCCTGGGTCTCAAGGCAAATGTTTATGTTGGAGCGTAGCACGAATGAGGCGGATGGCCGGGCTGCAAGTTATGGCAAGCAACGGCTAGACAAGCTGCTTGGACGTGAGCGAGAGGTGAGGGTTGGCAGCCTTGATGGCACGGCTGCCAACCCCGCATACCCGTTGCCAGATAGCGACTACGAGACGAAGGGCCGCGCCGACCCGCGCATTGCCCGCGCCACTCGCCCGCTTTCGGCCAGCCAGCTTGACAGCTTCTCCCAGGTAGAGACGATCAGCCGCCCACGCAGGGTGCTGATCCTGGATCGGCGGCTGGATGTGGCCTCTGCCTTCAGCGTCTACCTGCAAGCAATGGGCTACCAGGTCGCCACCGTCACTGATAGCCAGCAGATCGTGACGCAGGTGCGTAAGCAGCAGCCCGATGTGGTGCTGATCAACCATGCTGGGGCAGACGACGAACCAGCCGAGATTTGTCGCAACCTCAAGCAGACGCGCACCACCGCCGCCGTGCCACTGATCTTCATCACCCCTAGCAGCGACACCAGCCTGCTGATCGAGTGCATCCGCGCCGGGGCTGATGACTACCTGATCAAACCCTACGACCTCACCCAGCTACACGCCCGCATCGAGATGGTACTGACCCGCTTGGAACGGGCGCGCCAGGCCAGCCCGCTGACGGGGCTACCCGGCAATGTGGAGATCGAGTATGAGGTCGAGCGCAGACTGCATGAGAGCCAGGAGTTCGCTGTCTGCTACTCTGACCTTGCCAACTTCAAGGCCTTCAACGACACCTACGGCATCGCGCACGGCAACCGCGTGCTGCAACTCACCGGCCAGGTGGTGGCCGGGGCAGTGGACGAGATGGGGGCGGAGAGTGACTTTGTGGGCCATGTGGGGGGCGACGACTTTATCTTCATCATAGGATTGACGCGAGTGGAAGCGATCTGCCAGGCGATCATCAGCCGCTTCGACGAGCGTATCCCCCCCTACTACGCCCACGCCGACCGTGATCGGGGCTACATTATCGCCCACGACCGCGCTGACGCGATCACCCGCTTCCCGATCATGACGATCAGCATTGCAGGAGTAACGAACTGTAAAGGCAGCCTGAGCAGCTTCGCCCAGGCCTCGGCTATTGCCAGTAACATCAAACGCTACCTCAAGACGCAGCACAGCAGCCGCTACTTGATCGACCGCCGTGGCAACTGCCTGTAATAACCTGCGTCGCCCTCTTGCAACAGCAGCCAGTTGAGCCAGCCAAAGAGCAGCAGGTTGGTGACCGCCAGCGGCACACTGAGATCGAAGCCGGGCAGCATCCGCAGGCCGCCACCCTCGCCATCCAGCCAACTCCCACGCCCCAAGCCATAGAACAGAAACATATTGAGGAAGTAGACCACGCTCAAGGCAACGTATGCCGCCCCCAGCCCGCGCCGCTCTAGAGTAGGGAACAGCATCGCCAGGCTGAGCAGGGCGAAGACGGGGTAAAGGTGGTTCTCATGTACCTGAGTGAGGAAGATAGTATAGCCATAGTAGAGCAATGCCCCGGCCAGCGGTATGTTGACGGCTGACCCGCGCTTGCGCCAGTACCAGGTGAGGAGTAGCAGAGCGTAGGCGGCGTAGAGTAGCAGGCCTAGCAGCCGGGGTGAGAGGCCAGCCCACTCGCTGCTCAGCAAATCGAGCGGCAGCAAGTCAGTTCGCACGCCAAAGCCACCCTTCTGGGCCGCGTGGAGGTAACTGAGCAGCCACCAGCCATTCGCGTTGTTGCCAGAAACGAAGTTCTCCCGCCCGTTGTAGGATAGCCCAGCTAGCAGATCGAGCAGCCGACCGCTGAAGAAGTAGGGAGTGAGCAGGGCAGCGACTGTTGCGCTGGCGGTCAGGAGGTAGCCAGGCAACCGCCGCCAGCGGGCCAGGCTGACGACGAGCAGCAGCGGCAGCAGAAACACCCCCTGTAGCTTCGTCAGCACGGAGGCGGCAAAGAGCAGCCAGGCAAGTGCGTAGCGCGACTCCATTAGCAGTACAACCGCCCCCAACAGTGGTAGGGTGAAGGTTGCATCCAGGTAGCCAAGACTGAGGGCGAGGATCAGGGCGGGGTTGAGCCAGTAGGCGGTCAGCAGCTTGATTGTAGGTCGGCGTGAGCGGTCAACCTCTGTACCTGCTTCGCCACGCCGCCACCGCCCGCTGACCAGCCAGAGCAGCGCAAAGACGGCGATATCGCTGAGCAGGCTAGGCAGGCGCACCAGGAAGTTGAGCAGCGGTCGCTCCAGGTAGCCAGGGCGGTCGGCATGGGCGAAGGCAGGGTCGCTGGCGAGGTAGAGCTTACCCGCGATAGCCAGATAGTACATGGTCAGTGGCGGATAGTCTACGTAATACTTGACCCCGCGATAGACCACCTTGCGGTTGACCGTCTCGCCGCTGAGAGCAGCCGCTGCTCCCGCTAGCGTGGGTGGGATCGGCTCGTTGCTGCCGTAGATGCGTTGTGCGCCGTCGGTCGCTGCTGCCCAGGCCCAGGCCTTCCAGGAGTTCACATCCAACGTGCCATCGCCCCAGGTGAGCAGCAGGCGTAGCAGCAGGCCGAGGGCAAACACCCCTGGCAGCCACCATTTGCGCTGCGCTGGGTCAAGGGGAGCGGGAGAGGGAAGTGAGTGTGGCAATAAGCTGCGATCCTCTATGCTATAATGAGGGTGTAAAAGGTGCTAAAGGCTGCTAGACTATAACAGAGCGGCGGCGGGGGTGCAAGTCGCCCTCAGCTTGGCCCGACCAGGGACTACTGTGGAGAATAGACTGATGCGCTACTTCTGCTATCACGGCCACTTCTACCAGCCGCCACGTGAAGACCCCTTCACGGGAGTACTGCCAAAGGAGTTTGGAGCCGACCCCTACCACGACTGGAACGAGCGGATCACCGCCGAGTGCTATCGCCCGCTGGCCGAGCTTGGCGTGTTCGACCTGATCAGCTTCAATCTTGGCCCCACTCTGGCAGCCTGGATGGAGGTCAACGCACCTGATGTGTACCAGCGCATCTTGCAGGCTGACCGCAACCACGCCCAGCGGCAGGGGGTGGGCAACGCCATCGCCCAGGTCTACAATCATATGTTGATGCCGCTGGCGACCCGGCGCGACAAGGAGACGCAGGTGGCCTGGGGGTTGGCCGACTTCCGCCATCGCTATGGGCGGGTGGCCGAGGGGATGTGGCTGGCCGAGTGCGCGGTAGACTTGGAGACCCTGACCGTAATGCAGGAGCAGGGGGTGCGCTTCACCATCCTTGCGCCCTGGCAGGCCGAGCATAGCGCGGTGGACAGCAGCGAGCCACAACTGATTGCCCTGCCCAACGGCAAGCAGATGACGGTTTTCTTCTTTGACGAGGGGCTATCACGCAGCACCAACCACGTGCCACGCATCAGCGAGGATGTGCAGGAGTACGCCGAGGTTGCAATGCAGATTTCGACCAAGTGGGACAAGTTCAAGCGCGACGAGGATCAACTGGTGCTGGTCGCCACCGACGGCGAATACTTCGGCCACCACTACAAGGGGCGCGACCTGTTCATGAGCAACCTCCTACACACGGTTGCCCCGGCCAACGGCTGGCAGGTGACCAGCCTGAGCAGCTACCTGCGCGACCACCCGGCGGTCAATACCGTACGGCTGACGGAGCGCACGGCCTGGAGTTGCTACCACGGCATCGACCGCTGGCAGAAGGAGTGTGGCTGCTACCCTGGCCTGGGCGAGTGGAAGGCGCCATTCCGCCGCGCCCTGGACAACCTGGCGGCGGCCATCGACGACTACTTCGAGGTAGCGGGTGGCGAACTACTGCGCGACCCCTGGGCGGCGCGCAACGATTACATCCAGGTGCGGCAAGGCTATGAGCCAGTAGCCCAGTTGCTAGACCGCCACGCCTCGCACCAACTGGACGACGCGGAGCAGGCACGGGCGGCGGCCTTCTTGGAAGCGCAATACTACCGCCTGCTTATGTACACCAGTTGCGCCTTCTTCTTCGAGGAGTTCGCCCGCATCGAGCCGAGTAATGCTATCGCCTACGCTGCCCGCGCCCTGGACTACCACAAGGCGGCAACTGGGGTGGACTTGCAGGAGAACTTCCTGGCCGAGTTGCGCCGCATCCGCGGGCGGGCCAGTGAGATGAACGGCGAGCAAATCTACCGCTATCTTGCCCGCAAGCAGCCAGTACCGAGGCACCGGGATTGAGGGGCGCATGGCAGGATGTTGATAGCCAAAGCGCAAGTATCGCACTACCTCTAGCTTTGAACAGAGCAAGGAACTGAATGGCAACAAGTTGTGGGGCGTTGATCCTGGCAGGTGGGGTGAGCCGTCGGATGGGACTGGACAAGGCGTTGCTGCCGATCCCAATCGGCGGGCGACCGGCGATCCAGCGAATCGTGCTGGCAGCCTGCCGCGTTGCCGACCCACTCGATGTGGTGGTGGTCGGTAAGCCTGGCCTGTACGAGGGGCTGGGGCTAGCCGTGGTGCCAGACATCCTGCCGGGGCAGGGGCCGCTAGTCGGTCTCTACAGCGGCTTGCGCCAGAGCGAACAAGAGTGGAACCTGGTGATCGGCTGCGAGTTCCCCCTGGTGCGGGCTGCCGTCCTCATCCACCTGCGTAATCTTGCCTACCGCGACTACGATGCGGTCGTTCCCGTGCCGCAGCCGGGCTACGCGCAGCCGCTCTGTGCTGTCTACCACCAGCGGGTGGCAGCGGTGGCCGAGGCGGTGCTAGCGAAGGGCAGCAAGCGGCTGGCCGACCTGCGCGACCGACTGAAGATACTGTACGTCAGCCGCGAGGAGTTGTTGGCGAACGACCCTGACCTGCGAACCTTCATGGCGATCAACAGTTCTGCCGACTACGAGCGGGTGATCGCCCTGGCCGAGGAGGAACAACGTGAGCGCAGCAAATAGCATGGCCGCCTTCGCCGAAGCTAGCGAGCAGGCGGGGGCGACCAGCAAGCGGCTGGCGAAGGGGGCGATCCTGGGGGACTACCTGGCAGCCCTGGACGACGAAAGCCTGCCTATCGCCTGCCGCTTCCTCAGCGGCAACCCCTTCCCCACCGCCGATCAGCGCGTCTTGCAGGTGGGTGGCAGCGCGATCAGCGGGCTGATCGCTACTGTCAGCGGCCTGTCACTCGACGAGGTGAACAACACGCTGGTGCGGCTGGGCGACTACGGCGAAGTGGCAGAGCAAGCCTTCACCGCCGCCAAGCACCAGCCAGAGGGCGCGCCGCTCAGCCTGACCGAGACGATGGCTGCCTATGCCGAGATCGCAGCAACCAGCGGCAAGGGTGGGCCGGGGCGCAAGGCGGCGATCCTGGAGGGGTTGCTGCGTCGTGCCGACCCGCTGGTGGCAAAGTATCTGCTCAAGATCGTAACCAATGAGCTACGCACTGGCCTGCGCGAGAGCATGGTAGAAGACGCACTGGCGCGGGTGAGCGGGCTGAAGGTGGCCGAGTTGCGGCGCGTCAATATGCTGCTGGGCGACATTGGCGCGGTCGCTCTACGGGCGCGGCATGGCACGCTAGGGGAGGCCCAGATGGTCCTTTTCCAACCCCTCAAGTCCATGCTAGCCAGCCCAGTGGAGAAGCCGGGTGACGTGCTGAAGGAAGCGGAGCCGACGGTGATCGTCGAGGACAAGTACGACGGCGTGCGGGCGCAGGCGCACAAGGTGGGCGGGCGGGTCGAACTCTACTCGCGCACCCTGGACCTGGTTACGCACCGCTTCCCCGAAGTAGTCGCTGCCCTGGCTGCCCTCCCCGGCGACTTTATCCTGGACGGCGAGGTGGTCGCCTACGAGGGCGGAGTGTTCTTGCCCTTCAGCCTCTTGCAGCAGAGGCTAGGCCGCAAGCAGGTGACAGACGAGATGTTGGCTAGTATTCCAGTGATCTTCGTCGCCTTCGATCTATTGTACAATGATGGCGCAGTGCTGCTCGATCAGCCTTTGCGCGAACGCTGGGCGGGGCTGGTGCGCCTGTTCAGCGGGGCAGCAGCGGGGCTGCGCCTGGCCGAACACGACGAGCCGACTCGCGCGCAGCTTGGCCCCCAAGCCGAGGAGCTTGACCGCTACTTCGTGGCGGCACGGGCGCGGGGCAATGAGGGGCTGATGATCAAGCTACCTTCTTCTCTCTACGCCCCTGGCAAGCGCGGCAAGACCTGGCTGAAGGTGAAGAAGGCGTTGGCGACCCTGGATGTGGTGGTCACGGCAGTGGAGTGGGGTTACGGGCGGCGGCATACCGTCCTCAGCGACTACACCTTTGCCGTGCAGGGGGCAGATGGTGCGTTGCTGAACGTGGGCAAAGCCTACTCTGGCCTGACCGATGCAGAGATAGCCGAGCTAACCGAGTGGTTCAAGGCCCACACCTTGCAAGAGTTCGCGCATGGCAAGGTGCGGCTGGTAGAGCCAAAGATCGTGATCGAGATTGCCTTCGACCGGGTGCAGCGCAGCCCCCGACACAAGAGCGGCTTTGCGCTGCGCTTCCCCCGCATCATCCGCCTCCGCGAGGACAAACCAGTAAGCGAGATCAACACCCTGGAGGATGTGCGGAAACTGGCCGACGACGAGCAGGAGAATGGAGCAAGCTAGGTCGGAGGCCCAAACCCGGATACGAAGAAAAGCTGAAGACTACGAAACAGGGAGAGCGCGATGATCGTTACTCAGGTGCAGGTGTTGCGTGGCCCCAACCGTTACGCTACGTGGCCGATGATCGAGTTGGTAGTGGACGCAGAGGCAGAGGGCGATGAGAGCTACTGGGCGGTGCAGGCGTTCAGCGAACGCATTATGGCCTTGCAGCGCGAAGCTGGCCCGCTGCCAGACAGCAGCAAGGTAATGAGCCGCCCGCTGGCTGGCACCTACCGCCTGGCAATCGCCTACGACAACGAGGCGCGAGCGCGAGCAGCGGTGGAGTTGGCAACGCGGGAGGCGAACGGTGAGTCCCTGGGCGCAAACGAGATCGCCGAACTGAAGGCGATCCCCCAGCCGACTGAGCCGACTGATGAGGTGCGGGCGCGGCAGAGCGGCAAGTTCATCGTTGCGGTCACTGGCACCAATGGCAAAACCACTACCTCCCGCCTGATCGCCCACCTCTACGCAACAGGGGGCGAGGTGGTTGGTTTCACCAGCACCGAGGGTACTTACATCAACGGCAAGCTGTTCGAGGATGGCGACAATGCGGGGCCAAAGAGTGCGCGGGATGTGCTGCTCAACCCTGAAGTGGAGATCGCCGTGTTGGAGACGGCACGGGGCGGTATCTTGCGCGAGGGTCTGGCCTTCGACCAGGCGGATGTGGCGGTGGTGACCAACGTCGCTGCTGACCACTTGGGTCTGCGCGGGATCAACACAGTGGAGGAGTTGGCCGAGGTCAAGGGGGTGCTGGTTGATGCGCTCGCTCCCGATGGCGCAGCGGTACTGAATGCGGAGGATGGGCTGGTGGCAGCGATGGCTCGGCGCACGAAGGCGGAGACGATCTACTTCGCGCTCGACAAAGCGGCAGTCACCGACCACCTGAAGCGGGGTGGGCGGGCGGTCTATCGGGCTGGCAACGCGATCATGCTCGGCTGGGGCCAGCACGAGGAGCAGCTCACTAACCTGAGTGCAGTACCAGTGACCCTCGGCGGCGCACTTGGCTTCCAGGTGCAGAATGCGCTGGCGGCGGTAGCAGCAGCCTGGGCGGGCGATATGCCACTGGACAAGATCGTTAATGGGCTGGCTACTTTCAAGGGCGACATGGCGATGAGTCATGGTCGCTTCAACTTCTTCGACCTGCGTGGCGCAACCGTGATCCTCGACTACGGCCACAACGCAGCGGCACTGCGCGCCCTCGGTCAGGCGGCGGCTAACCTGCCCGCCACGCGGCGGATCGTGATGGTGGCGACCGCTGGCGACCGCCGCGACGAGGACATTCGGCTGCTGGGCGAAGAAGCGGCCCGCTGGTTCGACCAGGTGATCGCCAAAGATGTGAACAACCGACGCGGGCGCAGGCGAGCTGAGGTGTCGGGGCTGATCCGCGAGGGCGCACTACGCATCCACCCGGAGCGCGAGGTGCTGATGTACACCGACCTCGACCAGGCGTACAAGGAGACGCTGGCTGCTCTGCAAGCGGGCGAACTGCTGCTGATCTGCGAGGACGACCTTGCTTTCGTCATGCCGCAGATGGACGCGGCAGGGGCGGTGGCGCGAGCTTAGGGCGGGCTGCTAGCCGATTTTCACCCCTACCGCCTGTAGGATGGCAACCAGGAGCGGGGCGTAGAGCAGGGCGGGCAAGAAGTTGGCGATTGGTAGCTGCTTGATCTCCAACAACTTGAGGGCAACCGCCAGCACGGTCAGGCCGCCAACCGCCGTCATCTCGTTGATCTGCAAGGTGGTGAGCAGGCCGCTGCCAACTACCGCTGCTAGCAGGCTGATGCCACCTTGCACCATAAGGATAGTGACGACGGTGAACAGCACCCCGTAGCCAAGACTAGCGGCGAATGCGATGGCAGCAAAGCCGTCGAGGGTGGACTTGAGGGCGAGCAACTGGATGTCGTTGGGGTTGATGCCGTTCTGGATCGAGCCGAGGATGGTTAGCGGGCCAACGCAGAAGACGAGACTGGTGGTGATGAAGGCTTGCGATATGGTAGCCAGACCGCGCCGGGGTGGGGTGTTGGGGTCAGCCTCAACCTGCTGGCCCAGCCTGCGAGCAGTGGTCGCCTGTAGCCAGTTGCCCAGTTGCTCAAGCCGCTGTTCGAGGCGCAACCACTCGCCGCTTAGTGCGCCGAACATCAACGCACCGAGGGGGATCAAGGCGTTTTTGGTGCTGCTCATCATTTGGATGCTAAACAGGATGGTGGTCAAGCCGAGGCTCTGCAATATGATGCGCTGGTAGCGTTCTGGCAGCCTGTTGCCTAGCAGGGTGCCGCAGATGCCGCCGAGGAGGACGGTGAGTGCGTTGAGCAAGGTGCCGCCAAGGATCATAGGTTGCTCCTGAAGGGGATAGGCAAGGGAATGGGCCGCCGGATCGCTCCGACAGCCCATTATAACTGAAGTTGGCAGCTTGTCAACGAGCGACGGTCATGCCATGTTCCCACACGCCGCTAGGTAGGCCGTGTGAGCGTACCTCCTCGGAGAGCATTGGTTCGAGCAGACGTTGCATCGCCATTACGTGACAGCAGGTGTTGTAGCCCTCCCGCTCAAAGAAGGAGCAGGTGCAGTGCCAGGTGCCAGTGGTGAGTGTCACCTTGTGGCTGTCATTTTCGCCGCGAAAGTCTACGCTGATGTCGGTCATGCGAGCGCGGTCGGGTTCTTCCGCATAGAGCTTGGCCTTCTCGATCTTGCTAATCAAGCTGGAATACATAGGGTCGGTACCTCCTCATGGTGTGCCAGGCTGCGCGCCTGGGGTGAGGGCCGCCTAGCCGCTGCCCAGCGGTGGCGGTCAGAGTATGCTCGAAGAACAATCCTCCTCCTCAGCAGAAACAAAGCGACCGACCAGCAGGCGGCTGCCTGGTGTGGTCGGTCGGGCTGACAGGTATACGATTGTGGGTGGATGCTTGCTGACCATAGCATGGCCCCTCCGCTCCAACGTAAAACTCTGGCTGATTTCTCTCGCTGATTGAACCATTATAAACCCCGCTCCCAGCAGAGTCAAGCGAACGAAGGGGTCAGTTTTGATGAGAAGTTAGTGCGCCTTGCTGTTGCAGGGTGCTGCCAAGTTACCCTGCTACTTGTGATGTTTATCACAACCGCTTGCCGAGCCGCTCCAACGCAGTGGCTGCAACGCTAGCAACGCTGCGGCCAAAGACAGTGCGCCGGTCGTGCAGCAGGGCGCGCAGGGGATTGGTCGCCTCTGTGCTGTTGCTAGCCACAAGGTACTGGGTGGCGTAAACACGGCTGGCTGGGTCATCTACTTGCAGTGTGCCAATCATCGCAGCGACTATTGTGGGGTTGTCAAGGAAGTGAGTGAGGGCCACGAGGCTGGCCCGGCGCACGGTCAGGCTCTCGTCGTGGGCGGCTACCTTGAGTAGAGCGGAGAGGGTAGCTGGGTCGGCGATCTGGCCGAGGCTGGTAGCAGCCGCAGCCCGCACCCAGGCGTGGTCGTCGGCCAGGGCAACCAGGAGCGGCAACCCCGCTTGAGGGTCAGCGATCTGGCCGAGGGCTTCAGCGGCACTTTGGCGCACGCCGCTGTCAGGGTCGCGCAGCAGGCGGCGGAGGTCGCTGGCAGCGGTAGTATCACGCAGCCCAGCGAGAGTGGCAGCGGCAGTGCGCCGCCCAAGCGGGTTGCTGGCGCGCAAGAGCAGGCGTAGGTGGGCGGCGGTGGTTTGGTCGGCCAGGGCAATGAGGGCGGTGCTGGCCGCATAGCGTACTGCTGCGTGGGGGTCACTGATTAGGGCAAGAAGGGCAAGGCGGAGGCTGGTAGCGTGGTTGTTGACTAGGCTGGCAGGGGAGAGGCTGGCGGCCAACTCTGTCGCTTGCCAGCGTTCTGCGTCGCCTGCTTGCAGGGCGGCTAGCAGTTCGACCAGCAGCCTCTCCTGCCACTCCCCGTCCTGGAGCAGGCTGGCGACCTGCCAGCGCACAGCCAGGCTGGGATCATCCTCCAGTTCAACAAGGGCAGCAGCTACTACGGTATCCGTCATGGTCTCTGCCAGCATCGCCACCGCACTCGCCCGTACTTGCCAATGGGGGCTGTGCAAGGCGGCTAGCAGTGTTTCACGTGCAACATCGTTGCCTGCTAGGTCAGCGGCGGTTGGTAGGCTAGCTAGCTCCTCATCGAGGGCGATGGTGGAGTCATCACCTGTCTGCCGCCTGCCAAAGAAGTTGGGGATGATTGGCATCGTTAATCCACCCATTGCTGCGGCGTGCTGCTCAGGCAGCAGTGGCCTGCTCTGGCTTGTCCAGCTCAATTTCTACCACCTCGTCATCAAACTCATCGTCGTAGAACTCCTCCTCGTTCAGGCGGCCCCAGAGCCAACCCACCAGCAGGCCAACAGCAGCCCCGATCAAGAAACGGGCGATTATCTTCATTTGGTCACTCCTTACGTGCAATCTCATCGCGCAGCCTATTATAGCACGCCCACTCGTGGCACACAAGCACAGTTGGCGGCACGTGCTATAATAGCCAAACACTTGAGAGGAGACGAACATGAGTACGGTAAGCAAGAGCATCGAAGTCACCGCCCCGCTGGGCGCAGTGGCAGCCTACATTAGCGACCTGAACCACATCACCACCTACATCCCCGACGTGCATGAGGTTAGCAACATCCAGCACACCAGCAGCGAGACATTGCTTGGTAGCAGTGCCACCTTCCGCATGAGCATTGCTGGCATGGAGCAGTCATTGCCGCTGATTATCGACCGCTATGAGGTAGGCGCACCGACCTACATCCGCCTCAGCAATGAGGGGGAGGGTATATACATCGAACTGCGAGTTGACCCCAGCGGTGAGGAGCAAAGCACAGTACAGGTGGCTCTTAGTGCGCAAGTTGCGAGCTTCCTACTAAACATAATGTTCGGGGGTACGCTTGAACGCGGTCTGCACACCCTCAAAACGATCATGGAGGGTTGAAGGGGCAAGCAGATGTTGCACGTGGAACAGTATTTGGCGAACCAACACTACCTATGTTCCACGTGCAACATTGGTTGACGAACTAGCGGCCCTATGTTCCACGTGCAACATCTGCTTGCCGACAAGAGGGGAGTGTTCCACGTGGAACACTCCCCTTACGCTAGCTCCCATCAGTCAACTGTGGTGCCAAAGATCATTAGCGGGCTAGTGTCGGTGAAAGGATCGCCGTAGTAGCTGCCCCAGCGTTCACTGATCGTCAGGCCTGCAGCAGTGAGCAGCAGTTCTAGTTCGCGGGGGAAGTAGGTATGGCTGTCGAAAGTGGCAACTGACTTGTGACTGTGGCCGTCCTCCAGGTACTGCTCGTAGACGAAGGTGATGCGTTCGCGCTGACTATCGGGCGTGTACTGGCGGGTAATATAGCGCAGCAGACGGCTAACCCCCACTGTGGGGCTGCTCAGGTCGAGGTCGAGACGCATGATAGTGGGTGGCTTGCTCTCGGCCAACTGCACGATGTTGGGGTGGAACACATCCACCACGAAATGACCACCCGGCGCGAGGCAGGCAGCCGCGTTGCGAAAGGTAGAGATTTGGTTTCTGATATCGTGGATGTGGGCCATTGAGTTGTAGGGAACGTAGATCAGGTCGTATGAGCCGCCCGCATCGTCGGTACAGAAGCTGGTCATGTCGCCAACTAGCAGGCGCACACGCTGCTGCACCTCCACCCACTCGCCCGCTAGCTTCTCCTGCGCCTTAGCGATCATTGGGGCCGAAGCGTCGAGACCAGTGAACTGGTACTCGTTGCCGCTGAAGTGGCGGGCAAGGTGCAGGAGGATGCGCCCAGTGCCAACCGCCAGTTCTAGCACTCGCTTTGCCTGGTACTGCTCAACAACCCGCTGCCAGAAGCCAAGATCGTCCCGCGACTCCTTGTTCTCCAACTCGTAGAGCCAGGTGTCGCTGTACATTACCGCTGCGTCACTATCCATCTACTGCTACCCCCCTGTTTTGTTTCACGTGGAACGTGGCGAGCAGAGCAGAAGGAAGGTTATGTTCCACGTGGAACACCAATCTCTCGCCCTACTTGCCTAATACCCTTTATCATGCAAGATTTGGGCCATTTCTGGCCTTGCACATTTCGGCTAGAAGGGGTATCCTAGTGGTTGGCTGAAGGGTTTGCGCCCTGGCTACCTACTACTTACAGAAACCAAAGGAGGAAGTGCTATCTTGCGAACAACGATCAAGGCACGCACGCTACTGCTCACCCTGCTGCTACTGCTGCTCAGTGGGCCGCTGGCGGGCCGCAGCTTTGCCCAAACTAGCAACGGTGGCGGAGTGCCGCCTGCCAATACGCTCAACCCTTTCGGGGTCAACCTGCTGCTCGACACCGAGGTGGAGGCGGTCAAGGTGGAGCGAACCATCTTCCTGGCCGCTGACGCGAACATGGGCTGGATCAAGCAGGAGTTTCCCTGGCAGGATATTGAGATTAACGCAAAGGGCGACTTCAACGACACTCGCGGGGGCGGCAGCAAAAGTGCGTGGGACAAGTATGACCGCATCGTGGGCTACGCCGAGCAGTACAAACTGAACGTCGTCGCCCGGCTGGACAAGGCTCCTCAGTGGGCAGGCGGGGTGCCAGGCAATGCTGCTGCTTACTATGACTTCATCGAAGCCTTCATCAAGCACTACAAGGGGCGGATCAAGTACATCCAGGTCTGGAACGAGCCGAACCTCAGTGCCGAGTGGTTGAATGGGCAGGTGCCAGACCCCGCTGCCTACACCAGCTACCTGCGTGGTGCCTACCAACGCATCAAGCAGCTAGACCCCAGCATTATCGTCCTCTCTGCGCCGATGGCCGCCACCACTGAGCCAGAGGGTAGCGTACGGGGGATGAACGAGCTTACCTACTGGCAGGGGATGTACAAGGCGGGCGCGAAGGATGCGTTCGACGTGGCCTCGGCCAACGCCTACGGCCTTGCTGACGCGCCCGATGTCGCCCCCGACGCAGGCAAGCTCAACTTTCGCCGCGTAGAGTTGCTCCATCAGGTGATGGAGAACAACGGCGATGGCAACAAGCAAATCTGGTTCAACGAGTACGGCTGGAATGCCAACCCCGGCCCGCCAAAGTTGAGCCAGGAGCAGACCGACTACTACCGCCAGGTCACGCCAGAGCAGCAGGCTCAATACACAGTGGACGGCATCAAGTATGCCCGCCAGAACTGGCCCTGGGCAGGCGTGTTCTTCATCTGGTATCTGCGGCAGGATGGGCAACGCATTGCAGACAACGACGCACAGTTTTACTTCGCCCTCGTCAACCCTGACTTCAGCATCAACCCGGTGTACGGTGCGGTGAAGCGGGCGGCAGAGCAGTTCAAGGCCAATGCAGCCGCGCCAGCTACACCGGTGCCAGCCACCTTTGCCCCCACCCCAACCGGTGCGCCCCTACCAACCAGCACCTCTGGTAGTGGTGGCGGCATCCTCGAACCGACGGTGACGAATGCACCACCTGCTGCTTCCTCACCAACCAGCCCTGCCGCTGCCATACCCAGTATTGTAGCTGGGGCCACTGCCACCAGCACAGCGGCCCCAGCTAGCGGTAACGCCGACAGCGGCAACAACGGCCTTGTGCTGATCATCCTCGTGGTGGTCGCGGCAGTTGCCCTGGTTGGTGGAGTCGCCTTTTTCCTGCGTGGTGGGGGCGGCAACGCCGGCAGCAACGGGGGTAATGCCCGCCTCTAGGCTACAAATCACACTTGGACTTGAGGGCTGGCCTTGTAGTGCAGCCCTTCTCCTTTGCCAGATTGCAGAACATTTGTTTTGTTGACAAGGCCGCTGCCTGCATCCTATAATAGTGGCATGAGCAACGGCTACCAGATAAAGATCGCCCCTTCGATCCTCGCTGCTGACTTCGCAGAGATCGGAGCTGAAGTGGCGCGGGCCGAGGCTGGCGGCGCAGACTATCTGCACGTGGACATCATGGATGGTGAGTTCGTGCCAAACATCACCTTCGGCCCTCAGATGGTAGCCGCCATCCGCGCCCACACCCACCTGCCGCTCGATATCCACCTGATGATCGTCCGCCCCGAACGCTACCTGCGCGACTTCGCTGAGGCTGGCGGCGACATCCTCAATATCCACGCCGAGGCCACCAACCATCTGCACCGTGCCGTGCAGCAAATCCACGACCTCGGCAAGCGAGCGGGCGTGACGATCAACCCGGCTACGCCCGTTGCCACACTGGAGGAGATCATCCCCTACGTTGACTTGGTGTTGGTGATGAGCGTCAACCCAGGCTTCGGCGGCCAGAGCTTCATCCCCACCAGCTTGCGGAAGATCGCCCACCTGCGCCAGATGATCGACAGTTGCGAACCGCAGACCCCCAGCGGCCAGCGTGCCGACCTGGAGGTAGATGGTGGGGTCAAGCTGAGCAACATCCTTGCCTGCGCCGAGGCCGGGGCGAACGTGCTGGTGGCTGGCTCGGCTGTCTACAACCAGCAGCAGAGTGTGGCCGAGGCGATTAGCCAGCTACGTGCAGCGGTCAACGGCGACCAACCTCCTCATTAGGCAAATACGATGCAGCCAACGGCCACCACCCTCCGTCCACTGGACCCCACCGACGAAGCTGACCTCCGCCGCCTGCTTACCCCTGCGCCCGCTGCCAACCTCTTTCAGCTAGCCCGCCTGCGCGAACATGGCCTTAGCAGCACGGATGCCCCCGATACGCTGCGCTCTTGGGGAGCATATCGCAGCCGGGGGCTGGTCGCTGAAGTGACCACCTACAACAACAGCCTGGCCCTCTACTGCCCCGACCCTACCGACTTGCCAGCCCTTGTCGAGCAGGTACTCTCCCTACGCCCCAGCGTAGTGAGCGGCATCCGTGAGCAGGTGGAGCCGCTAGTCACAGCTCTTGGCTCCACAGCAGTGCTGGGCCGCGACCGCTGTACCCTCTGCGCGGTTGGGCCAGACAGCGAACTGCGCTTCAGCCTGCCCAACCCTAACCTACCTACCCCACGCCTTGCTGTCCTCTCTGACATCGAGATGCTGGTGGATTTCTATCAGCACAACTTCTACACGCTGACCCAGCTACCCAACCGCCTGCTCTGGCGGCAGCGGTTGCTCAACCAACTGCTCAAACGTGACACAATGATCATTGTGGTCAAAGGGCAGGTAGTGGCTGCGGCTCAATGCAGCGCAGAGACAGAAGACCATGCGATGATCGGTGGAGTAGCGACCCTCAATCAGCAGCGGGGGCGGGGCTATGCTGCTGCCTGTGTGGCTGCGCTCTGCGCCCACCTGCTCAGCAAGGGGGTACAGCGCGTTTGCCTGTTCTACCTCAGCAGCAATGAACCAGCCGCAGCCCTCTACCGTAGACTCGGCTTCGCCCCCTTCGGCGAGTGGCAGATTTGCAGGCTGGGTTTGTAGCTTGCTGCTTGACAGAATCAGCCAAAAGTCGTATCCTTAAACAAGGGACAGAATCGCTGTCCTCTGTTCTGCTTTACTGGCCGCTACTTGTGGCAGGCATAGCAGAGCCACAGACCTCCGCTCCCCCCTGCTTTAGTTCTAGCCAGCGGAGCGGGATCGCTTGCGTGGGCGCGCTGCAATGCAGCAACCCGGCAGGCCAGCTTCACCTATCGAATCGAAGGGTCGCTAGCTCTTTGAACGCGATCCTATCAGCCCAACTTTCACAATTCACCCTCTAGGGTGAACTGCGCTGCCACCGCCTGTGTCGGCGTGAACCTTAACAACCCAATAGGAGGTTCCCTATGTTTATGCTAACATGGCTGTCGGCCTTTGCTGGCGGCCAGGGGAGCAGTCTGCCTTACATCCTCCTCGCTGATACTGGCTTCGACCTGGGCAGCCTTTTGCTCGGTGTCGTGGGCCTGGTCGTCGGTCTGGTGATCGGTGGCGCACTCTACTACGTCGCTAGCAACAACGCGAAGACGGCAGCCGCCGCCCAGCAACAGCGACATGGCGATGATGTGCGCCGAGTGGAGGAGGAAATGCGCCGCCTGAAGGAGAGTCAGGTAGTTGCTCACAAGCAGGCTGAGGAGGAAGCCGTCCGCATCCTGGACAATGCGCGCACCCAACAGAAGCAAATCATCCTTGATGCCAAAGATGAGGTGCTGAAGATGCGCGAGCAGGTCGAGCAGGAAGCGCGCGAGCGGCGCAACGAAGCACAGCGCATCGAGCGGCGAATGCAGCAGAAAGAGGAGCAGTTTGATGCCAAGATCGAGACGCTAGAACGCCGCGACCGTTCGTTGCAGGGCAAGGAGCGCGAAGCCGAGCGCATTCGTGCGGAGATCGACCAGGCTTATACGATCAAGCTGCACGAGCTTGAACGGGTGGCGGGCCTGACCGCAGACCAGGCGAAGGCCGAGTTGATCGGGCAGATCGAGCAAGACTACCGCGCCGACGCTGCTCGCAAAATCCGGGAGATCGAGGCCGATACCCGCGAAGATGCTGATACCCGCGTGCGTGGTATCCTGGCTATCGCCGCCGCCCGCGTCGCTAGCGAGTACGTACCAGAGATCACCGTCACTACCGTTCCCCTCCCCAACGACGAGATGAAGGGCCGCATCATCGGGCGCGAGGGCCGCAACATCCGCTCGCTCGAACAAGCCACCGGCGTTGACCTGATCATTGATGATACCCCGGAGGCTGTCACCCTCTCCTGCTTTGACCCCGTGCGCCGCGAAGTGGCCCGCCGCGCCCTGACCAAGCTGATCCAGGATGGTCGCATTCACCCCGCCCGCATCGAAGACCTCGTTGCTAAATCGTGGACGGAAGTGGAAGCCAACCTGCGCGAGGAAGGCGAACGGGCCGCCCTCGAAGTCGGCGTGCAAGGTCTGCATCCCGACCTGATCAAGCTGCTCGGTCGCCTGCGCTACCGCTACAGCTACGGCCAGAACCAGCTACAACACGCGATAGAAACGTCCATCGTCGCAGGCGCAGTTGCCGCCGAACTCGGTGCCGACGTTAACATCTCCAAGACTGCTGGCCTCTTGCACGACATTGGCAAGGCAGTTGACCACGAAGTGGAAGGCCCACACGCCCTGATCGGTGCAGACATCGCCAAACGGCTCGGTCGCTCGCCCAAAATCGTCCACGCCATCGCTGCTCACCATATGGACGAGGAGCCGACCACCGTCGAAGCCTGGATCGTCATGGCCGCCGATGCGATCTCTGGCGCACGCCCTGGCGCACGCCGCGAGAGTGTCGAGAACTACATCAAACGTCTAGAGCGGCTGGAGGAAGTCGCTAACTCGTTCGAGGCCGTCGAACGCAGCTTCGCCATCCAGGCGGGCCGCGAAGTCCGCATCCTGGTCAGGCCTGAGGCACTAGACGACCTGGGCATGGCAAAGCTAGCCCGCGACGTAGTAAAGAAGATCGAGGAGAGCCTTGAGTACCCCGGCCAAATCAAAGTAACGGTGATCCGCGAAACTCGCGCCACCGACTACGCTCGCTAAGCTCTCTCCTTGTGAGGGGCAAGGTAGGCACAAGTAGAGGAGTTGTGTATAACGCACGACTCCTCTTTTTGTTATGTGTTATAATGGCAGAAATCGTAGAAAAGCTGAGGGAACGGGGCGTGTGCGCGTACTAATGATTGGCGACGTGGTGGGTAGGTTGGGGCGGCAGACGGTCGGCCAGCTGCTGCCTGGCCTGCGGGCCGAGTTGAGCCTGGATATGGTGATCGCCAATGGCGAGAACGCCGCCGGTGGCTTCGGCCTCTCCCGCCAGACCGCAGAAGACCTGTTCGCGGCGGGCGTGGACGTGATCACCAGTGGCAACCACATCTGGGATCAGAAGGAGGCCTTCACCTATGTGGCCGAGGATGTGCCAGTCTTGCGCCCCCACAACTACAGTGCAGGGCTGCCTGGGCGTGGCTATATCGTCCACCCGATCACACTGGCCGATGGTAGCAGCCAGCCGGTGGCAGTGCTGAACCTGCAAGGGCAGGTGTTCATGCCCCAGAACCTGCGTAGCCCCTTCGAGGCCGCCGACGAGGTGCTTGGCCCGCGCGCAGGGGCGGGGCCGCTGACAATACCTGTCTTTGTAGACTTTCATGCCGAGGCGACGGCAGAGAAGGCCGCCCTTGCCTGGTACCTGGCTGGACGAGTCAGCGCAGTAGTCGGCACCCATACGCACGTAGCGACCGCCGACCCTCGCCTGCTCCCACCCGGCTGCGCCTTCGTCAGCGACCTGGGCATGAGCGGCCCGCGAGACTCGATCATCGGGGCCAACATCGAAAACAGCATCCGCCAGATGCGCTTCCAGACCCCTGGCGGGCGCGGCATAGTGATTGAGGGGCCAGCGATCTTCAACGCAGTGCTGATTGAGACCGACCCGCAGAGCCATCGCGCCACCGCCATCCGGCGCGTAGACCGCTCAACCGAATAACCATCTTTCAGTACAGGAGAAGCCACGTCATGGACAAGATGTTTCAAGACCTCGACCTCAGCCAAATCAAAGTGGGGGCCGGTTCCCGCTTCCCCGCCGAGGGTGGCGCGAACGCCGCTGCTGCCGAGCAGCCTACCACTGATGTTGACGAAGGCACCGCAGCCGCCACCATGCCCGACACGGAGACTGCAGGCAGGGAGGAGCAGGATAGCGACGAGCCAGCTAGCTACACCCCCCAGCCAGAGCGCAGCCAGCCCAACAGCTATGCCCCCCGCCCAGAGCGCAGCCAGCCTAGTAGCTACGCCGAGCAGCCAGAGCGCAGCCAGCCCAGCAGCTATGCCCCTCGCCCAGAGCGCAGCAATGCAGAGCGCAGCAAATATAGTCCGCCCCCCCGCCCCGAACGCAACGATACCCCTCGCCCAGAGCGTAGTACGGCAGAGCCGGGGGCCAGCGTCGCGGGCAATGAGGAGGGAGTGCTGAAGGTCTCCTCGCAGTCGCGCCACAGCGCAGTAGCCGGGGCCATCGCCCGCGTCCTCCGCCAACAGGATAAGGCAGAAGTGCAGGCCATTGGCGCGGCAGCCTGCTACCAGGCGATCAAGGCGGTCGCTACTGCCCGCAACTACCTGCTGCCAGAGGGGATCGACATCGCCTGCGTGCCGATGTTCACCGATGTGAACATTGGCGAACACGAGCGCACTGCCATCCGCTTCATCGTCACTCGCACCCTGCTAGAGAGCAAGCCTGTCACCGCCGAACAGCCTCAGGATTAGCGCACAACAGGAACCGACAAACAGGCCATATTCAGTTGTAACAAGTGGAAGGCTGCGTGCGTAGAATAAAGTATGGACAACCAAAGTTTGACAAGCAACGAACGGCACGTGGGCGGCGTACCCAGCGCGGGGCGCAGCCAGGTTGACCTGCACTGCCACAGCGTCGTCTCCGACGGTGCCTATAGTCCCAGCCAAGTAGTGGCAATGGCGGCCCAGGCGGGAGTGCTGCACCTCGCCCTTACCGATCACGACAACCTGGATGGTGTAGCCGAGGCACAGGCAGCGGCAGCCCAGTACGGTATCGAGATCATCCCCGGTATCGAACTCAGTGCCGACGGCAGTGGGGGCCGCGAAGTTCACATCCTTGGCCTCTACCTGGACGTGACCAACCAGACCTTGCAGACCGAACTCGCTCGCCTACGCCGAGGCCGCGATGGTCGGGCGCAGGCGATGGTTGAGAAGTTGGGCGAATTGGGGATGCCCCTTAGCTACGAGCGCGTCTTGGAGATCGCAGGCAGCGGCTCCGTCGGCAGGCCACACATTGCCCGTGCCATGCTTGAGCGTGGCTACGTGCAGAGCAACAACGAAGCCTTCGACCGCTTCCTCGGCGACAACGGCCCGGCCCACGTGGAGCGCGCCAAACTCAGCCCCGAAGCCTCGGTCGCCCTGATCCACCAGGCTGGCGGGGTCGCTAGCTTCGCCCACCCCATCTACACCCCAGCCTTCGACCAGATGATCGACGAACTGGCAGCAGTCGGCCTTGATGCGGTTGAAGCCTACTACGGCAAGTACACCAGCGACGCGCACGACAACATCTTGCGCCTGACCCTCAAGAAGGGGCTGATCCCCACCGGCGGCAGCGACTTTCACGGCCAACCAACGATGAACGATACCCCTATCGGCGGCGTGTTCGTGCCACTGGAGACGATCACCCGTCTGCAAGCGCAGGCGGCTAAGTACCGCACTACGCTCACATCATAGAAAGGAGCATTCTGTGACAGTTGACAACTTCAGGCAAGACGACCAGCCCGGTGCAACCAGTGGCGGCCAGACGATCAGCAGTGGCGATCAAAAGTTCAGCTATGCCGCCAACGGCTACGGCGCGCCCGACGTGTCCAAGCCACCGGTTGAGTGGCAGGGCCAGGGTCTCAGCGGCATCAAGTACCAGATCATTGGCACCGTACTACAGGCGGTAACGATGGAGTTTACCCACCCCAGCCAGATCGTCTACTCGCACTCCGGCGGAATGTCGTGGATGAGCAGCGGTGTACAGATGAACACCAATACCGGTGGCGGCATCGGCAAGATGTTTGGCCGCATGATGAGCGGTAGCACCGCCTTCGTGGTAGATTTTCACTCGCCTGGTGAGCCAGGCACGATCTGCTTCACCTCCGACGCGCCCGGCAAGATCATCCCGATCCTGCTTGCCCAGGGCCAGAACATCATCATGCAGAAGGATGCTTTCCTCGCCGCCGAAAAGAGCGTGGAACTAGACATCTTCCTCAACCAGAAGCTGGGGGCGGGCTTCTTCGGCGGCGAAGGCTTCATCTTGCAGAAGTTCACCGGCCCCGGCCTCTGCTTCGCCCAGTTCGACGGTGAGATCATGGAGTACACCTTGCAGCCCGGCCAGCGGATGCTCGTCCACCCCGGCCACGTTGGGATGTTCGAGCCAACCGTCAGCTTCGATATCCAGCGGGTCAAGGGGGTCACTAATATGCTGTTTGGCGGCGAAGGTATCTTCCTCAGCACGCTAACCGGCCCCGGTCGCGTCTGGTTGCAGACCATGCCGATGATGGTGCTGGCTGCGCGCATCGGCCACTACCTGCCGCACAACAGTGGCAGTGGCGGCGAGGGTTTTAACATCAAGCTCGGCTAACCGCATTCGCCATGCAATGCAGTGGGGCAGCTGGTAATGGCAACCCCCCAGCAACTCATAGCGACAAGCAGGGCAGCTTTGGGCTGCTCTGCTTTGGCCCAAGCCAGTAGCTGCGGCTGCTGCTCATCCCCACCAACCGCAAGCGCGAGCGTGTACTACGCCCCGCGCACTACCACCTTCTCCCGCCCATGCTCCCTTCGCGGAGCGTTCAACTAACCGCAGCGACCGGGTGCAAACCTTATAGCCCCAGTCGCTGCGGCTGCATCATTGTTCCGGCATTGATTAGCCTGGAGGTTTGCTGTGAATATCGAGACTGTCCTCCGCATCGTGGGGGCCGGTGTTGGACTGGCACTGGGTTACATTGGCGCGCTCTACCTCTTTTTTGCTGCGCCAGCCGACCTCAAGCAGTTCTACGTTCTGGCCCTTGCGCTCCTCAGCGGCGTTGCCTTCCTACTCGGCACCCCGCTCTTTACCACCGTCCCCTTCCGCGCCGTACTACACCGCCTCCAACAACTATCTACCGCCGACGTAGTAGCGGGGGCGATCGGCTTGCTGCTTGGCCTAATCGCAGCGGCTCTGCTCACCGTACCACTGCGCGAACTACCAGCCGTTGGCAACTTTGCTCCCGCCCTCGTCAGCTTCTTCTTCGCCTACGTTGGAGCGTGGATCATGATGCTGCGGAAGAAGGACATCGCCAACTACTTCGGTGCCTTCAACCGCCGCCCTGTCACTGCCGCCAATCCGATCCTTGCGGCTGAAGCAGCCGTCGCCATAGCCGTCGAGCGCGGCATACTGGTAGACACCAGCGCGATCATTGACGGGCGCATCGCTGACATTGCCCAGACAGGCTTCGTCGAGGGTACACTGCTCGTCCCCCGCTTCGTGCTGAACGAACTACAGCACATCGCAGACAACGCCGACGCACTACGCCGCGCAAGAGGCAGGCGCGGGCTGGAAATCCTCAATCGAATGCAGAAGGACAGTAGCGTGACGATCCAAATCTCCGACCTGGATGTGGAGAACACGCCAGAGGTGGACGGCAAGCTGATCAAGCTGGCCCGCCAGCACCGCTATGCGATCCTGACCAACGATTACAACATGAACCGCGTCGCCGAATTGCAAGGCGTGCGCGTGCTGAACATCAACTCGCTGGCGAACGCGCTCAAGCCGATGCTGCTCCCTGGTGAGACGATGGAGGCCCACGTGATCCAGGAGGGTAAGGAGATCAACCAGGGGGTGGCTTACCTTGACGACGGCACGATGGTGGTGGTGGAGAACGGCAGGCAGCACATGAACCACACCGTCACCGTGCTAGTTACACGTGTGTTGCAGACAGCCCAGGGTCGGATGATCTTCGCCCAACTGATGCGGGATTAGCCAGCCATGCGCCTAGTGATCCAGCGGGTACGCAGCGGTTCGGCGGCGGTGGCGGGCGTGGTCGTCGGCCAGATCGGGGGTGGCCTCGTCGTCCTGATCGGCATAACCCATGGCGACACGCCTGCCACTGCCGACCTGCTGGCGAACAAGCTAGTCAACCTGCGTATCTTCAACGATGCGGCAGGCAAGATGAACCGCTCGGCCCTCAATGTGGCCGCCGAGGTGCTGGTCATCTCTCAGTTCACGCTCTACGCCGATGCGCGCAAGGGGCGGCGGCCCAGCTTCGTGGATGCTGCCCCACCAACCCTTGCCGCCTCACTCTACCAGGCGTTCGCCGCTGCCGTCGCCGCCAGCGGCCTACGGGTCGCCACTGGGCAGTTTCAGACCGAGATGTTGGTCGAAATCTGGAATGACGGCCCGGTGACAATCGTGCTGGATTCCGCCGACTTCGCAGGTAAGGATTAGATGGACGAGACCCCAGCCAAGATTACCTGGCGCGCCCCCGTGCCAAAGACTGCCACCCGCACTGCCCTGCTGCTCGCTAGCTGCGGCCTCATCTTCGTCATCCTGCTGCTCACCTTCAAGCTGTTCCTGGCTGTGGTAGTGACAGCCACCTACGCCCTCTACCTGCTACCCCCCTACTTCATCGCGCTTAGTTTCGCGGTAGACAGCACTGGCGTGGGCTGGCGCAAGGGTCTGCAAAAAGGCAGCCGCCCCTGGGTCGCCTTCCGCCTCTACCGCCGCTACGCTGAAGGCCTGGAACTGAGTGCTTTTCCCCGCACGGCTGGCACACCGCCGCCACGCCTCAACCAGTACCGCGCCGTCTTCCTGCCCTTCGGCGAGAGTGATCCCGCCCACCTGGAAGCGATAGTCAGCCGCCACCTGCCACTCGAAAGCGCAACCACAGAGCGCGAAAACGCAGTTTAGCCGCACTTTGCGCCCATTTTGGCAAATTGCAGCAGCGGGGTACTTGACGTAACGTGGGAACGGTAATATACTATAGCAAGGGCTAGCGGTATGCTGCCCCCAAACTGGCTATGGTGGCTATAAATGGACAAGCCGATTGACGACATCCAGGTTGCTGACCAGGCGGTGGAGACGATCCGCCGCTGGGGCCTGCGCGACCCTGCCCTGATCAGCCTGGAAGTGGGCAAGCCAGTGGCCTTCCTCGGCGCGCAGATGCTCTACATTGCCAGCCCTCTCCTACACCTGTTCGACAGGGTGAGTGGGCGCAAGGTTGCGCCGCAAGCGGAGGCGGTCGCCCGCCTGTTGGAGAACCCCGCCGCTACCGCCTACCTCGGTGACCGCCTTAGCGAGCCAGAAGGAGAGCCACGATGAACCCAGCCTTCAGCGAGAAGATGGTAGTTGCCGCCCTTGCCCTGCTAGTCGTCTACCTTCTCATCTACCTCTACCTGCTGGCCGCTAGCCGCCGCCGCTCTGCCCTACCACCCCTGCGCGCGATTGCTGCCTACACCCGGCTGGACAATGCGGTGGCAAGGGCAGCAGAGCTGGGCAAAGGCATCCACATCAGCCCTGGCGCAGGTGGCATCGAGAGTGGTAGCCACCCGGCAGAGACGCTGGCAGGCCTGACCGCGATGGAACACGTCGCCCGCCAAACCGCCCTTAGCGGGGCCAACCTGATCGCCACTGCTGGCGAAGGGGCTACCTACACCCTGGCCGACAACGTGGTGGCGCGCGGCTATGCGGCGGTTGGTCGCTCGGCAGATTACCAGCCGACTACTACCCGCTTCGTCAGCCAGAGCCAGAGCAACACGCTACCCTACAGCGTCGGGGCCGCAGACGTGATCGAGCATGAGGGAGTGGAGGCCAGCGTGACCATTGGCGCGTTCGGCCCCGACTACCTGCTAGTGGGCGAGGCAGGCCACCGCCAGGGGGTGGAGCAGGTGGTGGGGGCAACCAACCCCCAAGCCCTGACCACGATGGTGCTGGCGAACCCGCTCGGCCAGGTGTTGATCGGTGAGGAGATTTTTGCTGCTGGTGCCTACCTGCAAGGGCGCACCAGCCACCGCGCCAGCCTGGTCGCGCAGGACGCAATCCGCATCCTGCTGATCCTGCTGATCATCGGCGGGGCGGTGTTGGCAACGGTCAGCCCGCAACTGCTCCAGGACTTGTTGAAGTGACGCGTGAGGGAGAGCCATGCTGAGACGCAATGCCGGTCGCAAAGACAGCCCCAAGCCAGACACACCAGCAGCTACCCCCCTTGCTACTGGGCCAGAGACTACCCCAGCCAAAGTAGCGCGAGTAGCCAGGGTGCGCGGCGGAGGGGCGACCTCCCCCAGGCCAACAGCGGCTCCGCCTGGAGCGCGCCTGCCAGCCCCCTTTGCTACCCTGGTGGTGGTGGTTAGCGGCATAATCGCCCTGGTCAGCTACTTCGTGCGTGGCAGCTTCAACGTCGGCAGCGTGACGGTCAACGTCGGCGGGCTAGGCGACCTGCTGATCGGGCTGGTTAGCCTGCTACTCGCCTTCGCCCTGTTCGTCGGCCTCGCCAATCTGCTGCGCGTCCACCTGCGGCGCGTCGGCAAGCGAGAGAGTGGCTGGCCCTACAGCCTCGTGCTGCTCGGCAGCGCACTGGCTACCATCATTGCCGGGGTAGTGGGCAGTGTAAGCAGCAACAAGAGTGGCCTCAGCGGTGACACGGCCAGCTGGATTTTCCAGAACATCTACCAACCTTTGGGTAGCACCTTCTACAGCCTGCTGGCCTTCTTCATCGCTACCGCTGCCTTCCGGGCCTTGCGCGCCCACACCGTAGAGGTTGGCATCATGGCAGTGGTTGCCCTGATCGTGGTGGCAGGACTGGCCCCGATTAGCCAGTTGCCAGAACTAAAGAGCGTGGCTGACCTGGGCAACTGGGTTCTCAACTATCCAGCGCAAGCAGGCGTGCGCGGGATCGCAATCGGTGCGTCGCTGGGGGTAATCGCCACCAGTTTGCGCGTGCTGCTCGGCATTGATCGGCAGTACCTCGGCTAGGCGGAGAGTATAATGGCTGACGAAATGGACATCATCGTACCAATCCGTTGCCCCAACTGCGACGGTCTCAACCCACCTGACAGCAAGCGTTGCCAGTTCTGTGGGCAGTCGTTGGTTGGCGCGAAGCCGACGGCCATTGCGCCGCCCAGTGGAGAGCTACGTAGCCCAGCGGCTCCGCCCACCCCA
>JAYUUN010000112.1:0-8879 GCA_043754535.1 Chloroflexota bacterium
CAGCCTGCGCCTGCCGCGCAACGGCAACGGCAACGGCAACGGCCAGAGCCGCTTCCTTGACGACCTCGAACTGGAAGTCAGCATCGCAGAGGAGCGCGCCGCAATCAACCAAATCATGAGCCTGAACGCGGCGATCATCCCCGGCGGCGGCTTCGACTTCGTGGTGGGCAACCCACCCTATGGCGCAGAACTGGATGCGGAGATGACCACCTACCTGACCGCCAACTACATCACCGCCGAGGGCGAGTATGACACCTTCGCTGCCTTCATCGAGCGCGGGCTGGATATGCTCAAGCCCGGCGGCAAGCTCGGTTACATCACGCCGAACACCTGGACTACCAACAAGTTTTACCGCAAGTTGCGCCTGCTAACCCTGAGCAGCACCAGCATCAGGGATATGGTGCAGGGATGGGAGATGTTCGACCAGGCGACCGTCAACTCGCTGATATTCGTGCTGGCAAAGGAGCAGGACAAGGCCACCCTGTTCCCACACGGCATCAGCAAGGATATGCTCAACCACAACAACCCGCCGCCCGCCCAAGCCGCGACGGTGGCGATCCACGACCTGCCAGAGAAGTTCACCCGCACCCCTGGCACCCGCCAGCCCTCGGCTATCGCGCGCCGCCGCGAGTTGCTGGCCGCCCGCACCTTCGCCGCCAACCATGATGCTCAACAGGCAGAGTGGTGGAGCAGCGACGGCTTCAGGTTCAACTTGAGCGGTGATCCAACTGTGCAGCCGATCCTTGATAAGGTGCAGCAAGGCACGATACCTTTTGGCACCATCGCGGATACAACGCTTGGAATTAAATCCTATGAAGTTGGTGTGGGGAAACCAAAACAGACAGTAGATGACCTCAAGAAGCGCATCTACCACAGCAACATACAGAAGGATGCAAGTTACCGGCTGGAAGTACAGACAAATGAAGTGGATCGCTATTACTTTCACTCGGCCAACAAAGTGTGGCTGAAATGGGGGCCGCATCTGGCCGCCTCGCGTGACACCCGCTATTGGAGTAATCCGAAGCTGGTCGTGCAGAAGATCAGCGGCGGCATGAGGGAGCGCATCCGCGCCGCCTATGACGACCACAACTACTTGCTCCCAGTCACGCTCTACGCTGTCATCCAGCGCGACCCTGCCTACGACCTCAAGTACCTGCTGCTGCTGCTCAACTCACGGCTGTTCAACTGGTACTTCGCCAGCCGCTACACCGACAAGGACGTGAAGGTGTACCATCTCAACGAGTTGCCGATTAAGCCGCTGGATGCAGCGGGGCAGCAGCCGTTCGTTGACCTGGCTGAGCGGCTGCTAGCCCTCAACAACCAAATCGCCACTTACCGCGCCGCTGGCTACCGCATCGACGTGGCCCGTAGGCGGATTATCCCGCCAATCAGCCAGCTACTCAAACCGCTGGGCGCAAACGTCACCGACCTGCGTTTGGCGGCGGCCACCAGTGCGGTCACGGTGCAGCCCGGCAGCAAAGGGATTAGCTACCCACTTACCCGCAGCGACGACCCGGCCAGCGGCCAGAGCGTGCTGCACCTGCGGCGGCAACGAGGCAACGAAGTTAGCATCAGCGGCGCGGCGGCGATAATTGACTACATCCAGATCGCGCTGAACGAGCAAGAGGAGCAGCTAGCAGGCAAGACCTGGGCGCAGATTGCCTCCCTTGTGCCGTACCCCCGTGACGAGGCGACGGCGCACACCGGGTTGAGGCTGGCCCAGGCGCAGATAGCCGAGGTGCAGCGCGTGCTGGACGAGATAGACGCGCTCGACCAGCAAGCTAACGCCCTGGTCTATCAGCTATACAGCCTCAGCCCGTCAGAGGTCGCCACTGTGCTGCTCTGACAGCAGCTAACCAGCCCCCAAGTGCTAGCAGCAGCCAGCATCTCAGAATGCTCAGTAATCGAACACCTGCCTGTCGAACAGTGCCGAGGCGGTGGCGCGGCTGCCTGGTTTATGCATCCTGCGATCCGAAGGCTTCGGATTCTGGCTGCCAGCTTGACGCTAGTGCGCTGCTATGCTGCTGAAGACGAGGTAATGAAGCAACGAAGTAACTAAGGAGCAAGCACGTGGCAGACGATGGAGCGGCAGGGCAGGCGCGGGTGATTGCGGTTGCTAACCAGAAGGGCGGGGTAGGCAAGACTACTACTGCGGTCAACCTCAGCGTGGGTCTACACCTGCTGGGCAGGCGGGTGCTGGTAGTTGACATGGACTATCAGGCTAACTGCTCCTCTAGCTTTGGCATCAGCAACGCCCGCACTGGGGTGGCCGAGGTGCTGACTGGCGAGGCAACGATTGGCGATGCTATCCAACAGACTGCCGAGGGGGTGGACATCCTCCCTTCTAGCTTCCGCATGGCGGCCCTGGATGAGGGCTTGCGCGATGAGCCTGGCAGGGAGATGCTGTTGCGGCTCGCGCTGGCCGAGGTCGCCGACCGATACGACTTTGTGGTGGTGGATTGCCCGCCCAGCCTGACGACCGCCACGATTAACGCGCTGGTGGCTGCCAGCCACGTGCTGGTGGTGGTTGAGCCAGAGAGTTGGTCGGCAGAGGGCATCACCATGCTGCACCGCTCGATCCAGAAGGTACAGCAGCGGCTTAACCGCAGCCTCAAGGTGCTGGGCTATCTGCTGACCAAGCGCAGCCCGATCAGCGTCCACCGCGAGCTTGACGACCTGTTGCGCCAGACCTTCGGTGAGCAGGTGTTCGCCACCCACATCCCCTCGCTGGTGCGCTACAAGGAAGCAGCGGGCGGGCGGCGTAGCGTCTTCCCCGCGTACAAGGCGGCGGCGGTGGCGAACGAGCCGTACTACCAGGTTGCTCAAGAATTGGAGGTGCGTCTTGGCTAAGAAGCTGGCCTACAACCCGCTGGATATGTTGGTCTCTGGCGACGCTGGCGAACAGTCGCCCAGCAGCGTACTCGCCCCTGGCCAGATTGCTGCCAACCCACAACAGCCGCGTCGGTTTGTTGACGAGCAAGCGATGGGCGAACTGGTCGCCAGCGTGCGCGAGGGTGGCATCCACGAGCCGCTAATCGTGCGCCAGTTGCAGGACGGTAGCTACCAACTGGTGGCAGGCAGCAGGCGGCTGGCAGCAGCGCAGGCAGTCGGGCTAACCAACGTGCCGGTAGTAGTGCGCGACTACAGCGACGCGGAAGCCGAGCAAGTTGCGCTAATCGAAAACCTGCAACGTAGCAATCTGCGCTTTGATGACGAGGCCAACGCCCTGCTGCAACTCAAGCGGCACCAGCGGTTGAGCAACGAGGTGTTGGGTAGGCGCATCGGCAAGAGTACCGACTACGTGGAGCTACGCATCGCCGCCGCCGAGAACCCCACCGTGCTGGCGATGTACATCAACCACGAGATTGAGCAGAACGAAATCCGCAGCACAATCAAGTCTTTGCGCGAGCCGCAAGCTGCCGCTCAACTGGCTAGCGATCCGAAGGCTTCGGATTCTGTAGCTGGCCCACGCCGCCCACCCGACGGCTGGCGGTGGGCGCAGGCGACCGAGCGGCGGTTGGAGCGGATGCCCTCCATCGTGAGCCGCATGAGCGGGGCCGAGCGCATGGTAGCCCGCACCCGCCTGCTGCAACTGCGTGAGGCGATTGACCGTACCATTGAGCAACTAGGCGGCGAGGGCTAGACACAAGATGAGCATTAGTGCAGAGCAGGTGCAGGCATGGGTGGCCCAGAACGAGGGCCAGACCGTCGAGTTCAAGCTAGAGAGCGTCACCCAAACCGAGGTGGCCGAGGCAGTCGCCTCCTTCGCCAACGGCAGCGGCGGGGTGTTGTTGATTGGCGTGCGCGACGACCAGACTATCCTCGGCGTGCGCCAGTTGAAGGATGTGGTCTACATGGCCTACGCTGCCGCCCACACTATCACCCCGCGCCTGGATGAGCAGGTCAAGGTTGAGGATGTAGAGGTGGATGGGCGGCGCGTGGTCGTCGTGATTGTGCCAGACGACTGCGCCGACACCTACCTGGCGGGGAGCGGCTACCGCCAGCGGCAGGGCGCGAAGAACGTGCTGATGACCGCGCAAGCTGTCGCCGAACACGTGCGCCTGCGGGCCGCCATCCCCTTCGACCGCCAGCCCTTGCCCGCTACCACCTTCGCCAGCCTCAGTGAGGAGAAGCTAACCACCTTCTTGCGCGAACGCAGCGGCCAGAACCGACCCGACCTCGGCGCGCTCAACGTTCGGGCTGGCCTCCGCAATCTGCACGTGCTGGCCGACGTAGAGGGTAGCCACCCGACCGTGGCTGGGCTGCTGATGTTTGGCCGTGCGCCACAGCAGCACTTGCCACAAGCCATCCTGCAATGCGTCCGCTTCCGGGGCCGGGGCGTAAACCGCTTCCTTGACCGCATTGAACTTAGCACCACGATTGACGAGCAGGTGGACAAAGCGGTGGCCTTTGTACAGCGCAACATTCGCCACGGCACCTACATCGAGCAGGTGCGCCACGTCAACGTAGACGAGTACCCGCTGACCGCCATCCGCGAAGCCCTGATTAACGCGCTCTGCCACCGCGACTACTATGCCGAAGGAACAGCAGTCAACCTCAGCATCTTCAGCAAAAGGAACGGCAGTCAACCTCAGCATCTTCAGCAATCGAATCGAGACTCAACCCCGGCGGCCTCCTACCCGGCCTGAAGGCCGAGACATTGGAGGGCCAGCACCGCTTGCGTAACGCAGCCCTCGGCCAACTGATGTACGAGGCGGGGCTGATTGAACGCTGGGGCAGCGGCATTCGGCGGATGCGCGAGAGTATGGAGGAGGCAGGGCTGCCACCCCCGCTGATCCAGGCCGACCGCGACTGGTTCAGGGTCATCTTCTTTGGGCCAGAGGACTCGTTCCTTGAGGAGCAGGATAACGTGCCAAACCTGCTCGGCATCCCTGCTGCCAGCCTCAACCGCCTCAACCCCCGCCAGCGCAGGCTGCTGGACGACCTGTTGCGGCGCAAGCGGATTACCCTCCAGCAATACACCGACGAGTACGAGGTTAAGCGCAGCCAGGCCCACCGCGACTTGCTAGAGCTAATCGAACTCGGTCTGCTGGTGCAGGGTGGCAAGAGCCGTTCTAGCTACTACGAACTGGCCCCAGCCGACGACGCGGGCTAGGCAGCGATCCGAAGGCTTCGGATTGCTCCCCCCTGCCAGCTACACAGTTGCTGCTCCGCTACCAACTGCTACTCGCCTGCCCGCCACCAGCGTCCTATTTGCGTCCCAGTCTGCGTCCCAGTGGCCTGCCGAAGCATCCAGCATCCAGTTTGCATCCCATTTGCGTCCCACTGCAAGGACTTGCGAATCTGCGTCCCGCGCTTCTGCAACATAGTGGCTTGCGTCCCACCCCGCGCAGACGTTGTGCCTGAGCGGCGGCCCTCCCCCTATTTTGCGTCCCAAAGCCATTGTAAGTTTTGCACAATATTGGTGGATAAAAGGGACGGTAATGGGACGCTATGCTATTGCAAATCAGCAGCGAGTCCGAGTATAATTGTCTCATTCAGCATACCACCGCCCCGCTTCGGCTTGCGAGAACGCAAATGCTTGCCAATCCTCTTGACAGCACCAACACATCTGTGCTATGATAGAGCAGTAGCAAATTAGCAAGCCTGAGCATCTAGTTGGCGGTCAGCGCACTGGTCAAAGAGGCCAGCAGAAGGAGCAGCCACAGCTAACCAACCACGGCGACCAATTCGCTCGCCTCGCCCGCCCCGACGCGGCTAACCGTCGGCCCAGGAATCGCAAAACCCACTGTCTACGCCGCCAAGCCTGCCAGTGGGTTCTACTCCCGAACACACGCTGCGCCCTTGCGGGTCTGCGCTGCTCCGTTATTTTGCTTTCAGATGATTGCACTATAGCATAGCGATGCGCGTTTGGCAAGGGTCTAGGACGACTTTGGGCCACATTGTGCCGCATCTTGCTGCATTGTGCTACCTGTTGCCCATCAGAGAGGGCCATTTTCTGATGAACACCTTGCACCATGCCAACCTCAGTGGTTGGGATTTCCTGCGCCTGGCCGAGCAAGCCAGCGGCCAGCCCGCCAAGAAGAAGCAGGGCGGCAAGTACCAGCTACCTTGCCCCCTGCGCGACCACGCCAAGCCCGGCGGCTTCGTCGTCTTCCCCAACAGCGGCGTGGGCTACTGCGTCAAGTGCGGCCAGAAGGCTTCGCAGGTCTCCATGTTCGCGGGTTGGCTGCGCCAGAGCGAGACTAGCACCCGCGAGTGGCTGCGCCGCCAGCGCGACCCAGCCCATGCTCCCACCTCACCCCTGCGCCAACCGCTAGCCCAGCCTAGCAGCCCGCCAGCCGTCAGCCACTAGCCCGCAGCTAGCAGCCAGGCTACCCACCAGGTCTACACCCGCCTGCTGGAGTTGCTGCCGCTTAGTGCAGAACATAGCGCGTTCGAGGCTAAGCGCGGCCAGGCGGCGGACGAGATGCACGCCCTCGGCTATGCTACCATGCCCGACGGCTACCGCCGCTGCGACCAGCGCGCTACCGTCGCCGCCCTGCTGCTGGCCGAGTTCGGCGCAGCGGTGCTGCCGTCCCCAAGCGTAGGGCGCGACTGCCGACAGCTTGCGGCGGCTAGCCACCTGCACAAGCTGACTGTCCGTCTCCTCAACCAAGAGCGGCTTGAGCGCGGTCAGGAAGGTGCCTACCGTTACTTCCATTGCCAGCTTGGTCTTGAGCGCGGCCACCGTCTGCACGTCGTCAAGGTCAACCTCGCCGCCGAACAAACGCCGCTTGACGAAATCCTGTATCTTCGGCGCAAGGTCGTTGAATAGGGGCAGCTTCTCCAAACCAATCTGCTCAAGCGTGATCTGGCTGTAGTAGGTTAGCACTTGTTCAGCACTCTGCTGCTGTGGCACGCTATACTCGCGGAACAGCACCTTCTCGCGGTTGATCATGTCGAAGCCTTCGTAGGTAAAGCTCTTGACCTTGTTCTCCGCAACCTCGGCGACCGACAGCGGAAAGGTGAGTGGTAGTAGGTCTACAGCCAGCCCGCGGATGATCGCTTGGGCTGCCTTGCTCCGCCTTCCCCGATGAAGCGCACCTGACCCAGCAGGCCCGCCGCGAGTCCGAGCGGCTACACGACCGCTTGACTTGGCAGGCAGAGCAGCGGCGGCAGGGGATTACACCACCCTATCCATGCATAAAGCCACAATGCCCGGTTGACCTAGTAAACATCGCCTGCCAGCAAGCGGCTAGCGAACTCACCACCTTCCGCTACCCGCCCCCGCCCAGCCAAGCGATGATCAAGCAAGGGGACAAAGGGGCTTACCGCGGCTGGTAGACGAGCAACTGAACTGGCTGGCTCAGGTCTTCGTCCCCGCCTTCATTGCCCGCTATCTTGAACTGACTGACGGAGAGGAAAGGGAAAGGTTGAAGGCGGCCAATGACCTACCTATGCCGCCCCTCTACGCTACGCGGCTCGGCAACAGCATGGGCTACGGTCCGGTCATCGTGCTGGCTGTAGGCATTGCTGCTACCGTGCCGCTAGCATGAAAGAGAAAGGAAAGGAGCAAGGCATCGCCTTCCCCAGCTTCAAGGGGAAGTTGAAAACCGAGGCAGCCATGAAGAAACTAGCTTCCAGCAGTCAACTCGGCCCCTGGGATGCAGCCCCCTGCCTACCCAGGCCTAACGCAGCTCCGAGCGACCAACCGATAGTTCTACTTAGCCCACCCGTAAAAAACGTGACGATCAGCTCTCCCCTCCCTACCATCCCCGCCTGTAGAGAGGGGTGTCAGTCAGTGGTCGGGCATAGTACCTTTTGCCCAGAGCGGTACAAAGGGGCAGCCACCTAGCGGTTACGAGCTGATCGCCAGCCTCTGTTTGCGGCACAGCATCCGCTGGGGGTTCGTGTTCCTACCGACACTCTCAAGTTGGCTAAACCTGATCGAGGCTTGATGGAAGGTGTTGAAGCGGCTGAGTATCGCAGGTAAGCGGTTCGAGGTATGGGCGGAAGTAGAAGCGGCTATCGCCGCCGGAACGCAGTATTGGAACAAGCACCGCAAGCCGTACAAGTGGGAGTGCGGCGGCGACACCAGCGACATCTACGGCTGGTGGAGTGGATTGGTGGGCTGGTCGAGGTGCTGACCAGGACACGGGTGGGGCTACCTTTTGCGGAACTGGCTGCTGCCGCAAAGGGAGCAACAATGGCAGCGGACACTCAGTGGTTGGAACTGAGCCGCTACAGTTCGACGCACGCAGGCAAGCACAGCATCAGCGGGCTGGTGGGGCTGGTGACCTATCGCGGCGCACTCGGCCCCCTCTTGCCCTGGCTGACGTTCGGGCAATGGCTGCACATCGGCAAGGCAGCAGTGCAAGGCAACGGCAGCTACCGGATAGTCAGCGTGAGCTAGCCAGCAACCGCCCACAGAAACGACAAAAGCCACCCCCAACCTGAGGTGGCTTCTTGTTGTGCCTGCGAGCGGCTGGCTCATCCCCTCAAATGCGGGGCAGTGGATGCAATCTGCTAACGCGGGAGCACTATCCGACCAAATCCATCGACACTTGTTTCAATCCCCTCAAATGCGGGGCAGTGGATGCAATGGTATCCGGTAACGCCTGGCAACTGCAAGATTTCCCAGATGTTTCAATCCCCTCAAATGCGGGGCAGTGGATGCAATGGGGGCCAGATGGCCACCCTTGTCCGCGGAAACGGTCCCTTGGTTTCAATCCCCTCAAATGCGGGGCAGTGGATGCAATATTCACCGATCAACAGTCCAACCTACAGACCTCCGCACACAGGTTTCAATCCCCTCAAATGCGGGGCAGTGGATGCAATACCGTGCCAGCCCAGGTTAATGACCTCGCGCCGACCGAGATTGTCGAGGTGGACGAGTTGTTCAGCTTCGTCGCTAAAAAAAAGAACCAGTCTACATA